>CAZWMD010000037.1:0-24499 GCA_964634815.1 uncultured Pseudomonadales bacterium
CCCACAAAGCGTGCTTCTGCATAACGTTCAGAAAGATTGGGTTATGCAACCAGCCATCCAGCCAAGCATGCAATGACCCGAAGGGTAGGGCCTGCCAGCGCTTGGGGTCTATCGCAGCGTATTGGCGAATAAAGGGAAAGATAGCAACGTCGGTGAATCCGGGCTGTTCTCCCTGCAAGGCGCCTGTAGCGTCTAGATTGTCGTTTAACTCCGCAAGAACCTCTTCACACTTCACTCGTGCATCCGTTTGCTTCATGCGCTCTTCCTCACTGGCGGTTGAGCCATATTTATAGGCGTCCAGATTGGATTTGAAATTCTGCTCAAAGGTGTTAACCCGCGCCTCTGCCCGGTTCTGCTGTTCGGTTTCAGGGGCCAGCCAGCCTCGGGGATCGTGCCTTGCCAGTGCCCACTTCATAATATCAATGCTCTCCTCGAGCACCTGCTGTTCCAGCACCAGAACAGGTACCGTTGCTTTGGCGGAGACCTGCACAAGTTCTGTTGGTTTGGATCTAAGCAACACCTCGCGGTGTTCGTAGTTGATGTTGGCGACACCCAGTGTCATTCGCGCCCTGATGGCGTAAGGGCAACGCCGGAAGCTGTATAGAACCGGTAGATCGCTCACAGTGTCCCCATAGCCTCATGAATCAGTACGGCGCCAAGGCCAATACTCAGAACACAGGCGCTGCCCCTGGTCAAAAATGGAATCCAGTTAGCTCTGTCGCTCACTCGATGCAAGGGCCAGGCCAGTGCCACTGACACTAACACCATGCCCAGTATTGAACCCAGACCAAACAGGCCAATGTAACTGAGAGCAAGACTCGTGGTCTGAATGTTGCTTAATGTGAGCAGAATGAGAGCGCTTGAACCGGCAAGCCCATGCATAAGACCAATACCCAATACTCGATGCGGTGTTGTATGCGGTTCTTGCTTTTTGAAGCGCCGCAGCAGATCGGCGCCCAGGCCAATCAGCATCATGCCAACGAGCAATTCGAGAAGGCTTGCGAGCTGCACCGACAGCTGCAAGTCCAGAAGGATCACTGCGATGCCCACCAGGAATAACGTCAGTGAGTGACCAACGCCCCACAGCGCGCCCTGTTTGGCAGCGCGCCAAATCGAAGGTTTTTCAACAATTATTACCGACAGCGCGGCCAGATGATCGCCATCCAGGGCGTGGCGCATGCCAATAATAAAGCCAGCGGTCAGTACACTCATTCAGATTGCCAGGGGTTGGATGATCTGTTTGGTAAAAGCTCTGATTATGCCTATGGTGCAGTGCACAAAAATAGGGTACAACAGGCACTGAATTTCACTTGGTGAATCCACGGAGTATCCCACAGTGCCACTAGCTGCTGCACGCGACGAATACAAGAGCTGGTTCGAGGCTGCCACCGAAGAAGACGAACGCAAGGGTGGTTTGCGATGGAAAGCTCAGGAACGAAGTAATCGCTACGATTATCGGGTGGTGCGTGAGCGCCTGCAGGAACTTCAGGATGTGCGTGCTTCAGGCGACCTGAAGAAATTGATGTACTACTTCGACGAAGGTATTCACGGCAACATGGCCGGCATTGGTGCACCTGGCCTGTACCGAAGGGCAAAGACAGGTACCAAAGATTTAATCGAAGACTACATTAAAGCACTCGATGACAGCCTCCATCACTTGGCCACGGTAGACAGTAAGACATTCTCTCTCGAAGATCGGCTGAGCTTTTTTCGACGCGCCCGCCAGGCGTTTGGCCGCTGTGGGTTGATGCTCAGTGGCGCGGGTTCGCTTGGGCCTTTTCATCTGGGCGTGTCCCAGGCACTGGCGTCACAGAATCTCATCCCTAACGTTGTCTCTGGCGCAAGCGCAGGTTCGATGGTCGCGGCGGTACTCTGTAGTCACGCGGATGATGAGTTGCTTGAGCGCCTCACCGATGATGCCATTCTGGATACCCTTGATGAGGTCCAAGACCTGGAGGTGAACCCGCGTAGTGGCCGCATGGGTAAGGATGCAGTGCGTTCGCTGATCGATAGCTGGATACCGGATCTCACCTTTGCTGAAGCCAGGGAAGTCACCGGTCGTAGTCTCAATGTCTCTGTAGCACCGTCGTCGATGTACCAGCAATCGCGTACGTTAAACGACGTGACATCGCCAAACGTGTTGATTAGGGAAGCAGTGCTTGCGTCCTGTGCGGTACCCGGAGTTTTCCCGCCAGTAAAGCTCATGGCTCGTGGAGCCAATGGCAAACGAACGCCCTATGTTAAAACGCGTAGCTGGGTTGATGGCTCCGTAACTAACGATATGCCAAGGGATCGCCTTGCGCGTGTGCATGGCTGCAATTTCTTTATCGCAAGTCAGACGAACCCCGTGGTACGTTGGGCGATTGGCGAGCCCAACAGTTCAAATCTGTTTTCTCAATGGGTGGGGGTGTACCAGGCCGCAGCCAAAGAGGTTGTGCGCAAGTCTTATCCGCTTGCCATGCGTATCACGCGCAGCGTTGCGCCCTTAAGCGAAGCAACTCGCCTGTGGTATTCAGTGGTTACGCAGGATTACACCGCTGATGTGAATATTTTACCAAAGCAACGTTTCTGGGATCCAACCAAGTTGTTGGCGCCGCTTTCAACCGAGCGTACATTGGAGCTTATTGATAGTGGCCGAAGCGCCACCTGGCCACACATTGAGCGCATCCGAAACTGTACTGCCATCACGCGCCGGGTGGATGAAAGCATCGACTATCTTGCGGCGGCGACGGGTGGCTGAGGACTGTTTTTATCAAGCCCTTTATCAAACCCTTTATCAAGCCAAGCATCAAGCCGGGTAAGTAGCGGCGGTAGAAAGAGCAGGTCTAAAAGCAGGGCCACAACAATAATAGGGGTAAGCAGTAAAGCCACGTTCTGGAAATAAAACGTGTTGGAGAAAACCAGAATAAATGTGCCAAGCGCAAGCGACAGTGTGGTGATGGTGATTGCTGAGCCCGCCTTATCCAGAGAATAACTTACCGATTCGGCCGGTGACCTGCCTCCTCTCTTGGCGCTGATGTACTTACTGAGTATGTGCACTGAATCATCCACTACCAGGCCAATGCTTATGGAAAACAGCATAAGCACGTAAGGACTTAGTTGGCCAACAAACAGGCCCCACATGCCAAACACTATGGTTGCGGGGAACAGATTGGGCATGATGCTCAATAGCCCGTAGCGAAGGCTCTTCAAGCCGATAAGTAGCGTCAGTGTGATAAGCACAAAGCTCAAAGAAAAGCCTTGCATCAACTCAACGGAGATAGCGCGGTCAAGTCGCGCAAACAGTATGTTGTTGTCGGCGTGCAGAACTCGGTATTTCTTGGCGACATTTTCGTCGATCCATAGATCGATACGGTCATTGAATAAAATCAGTTGTCGGTTCGACAGATTTGAGGTGCCAACCACAAGACGAATTGCCGAGTAGTCGCTGTTGAATATGGGTTCCAGGTTGGGTTCTATCTCCTGCACCAGTTGGTAACCGACCAGGTAGTCAATCACTTGCAGCTTGTCGAGCGGCAAGACATCAAATTTCTCATCGTCATCGTGCTCTGAGAGGTTCTGCGCTCGAAGGTAGTCTGTGTAGCTGGTAACAAAGCTGGCTTCTGGTTGGGTCTCAAGCCACTGGGAGAACGCATCCACCTGCTTTAAGAACTCGGGCTCCGTGATTCCGTAGTATTCCTTGCTGTCGATGCTGTAAACCAACGCTTGATCGTTGCCTATTTTTTCACGCAGGGCAGTGATGACGTGATGAAAGTCGGATTCGGTATCGATGAAGCTGTAACGATTGAAATCAATTTTGTTCAACGGCAGGAGTGCCAGAGTTATTGCAATGATGGCGCCGCCGAGGGCCAGCAACGTGCCGCCCCGGTTTGCTACGAGCCGGTCGATAGATGAAATAAACCCGTGAACTCCCAATGGCTTTGCAGCTTTGCTTGCGGGCAGTAGCAATATGAGTGCCGGCAACAAGGCAAGCGTTACCAAGTAAGCCCAGCACACACCGATGGCAATGATGTTGCCAAACCCGTATATGCCGGGTGATGAACAATAGTTGAGACTTAAGAAGCCCATTGCGGTGGTGATTGTTGCAAGGGTTACTGGTTGGATATTGATGGCGAGGCTATCGCGCATCGCCTCCATCTTGCCCATGCCGTTGTGTAGGCCTTGCGAATAAACACTAACGATATGTATGCCATCTGCGATGGCGATCACCAAAACCACTAGCGGAGCCAGGCTTGAGATTTGATTGAAGGCGATCCCTGTCCAGCCCCAGGTACCAACAGTCATGCCGATGGTTGAGAAGGCGACGGCAAACAGGCACAGAGAAAACGCAAGCGAGCGCAGGCAAAACCAAAGCAATCCGATACAAGTGAACATGACAAGCGGCGACAGGTACTTGCTGTCCTTGATCTGTGCCTCGTAGCTGTCGAGTTCAAACAGAACGCTGCCAAGGATGTAGATGCCAACGCCGGGGTATTCCGTGCGTAGGGAATCGCGTAGAGCCACTACCGAGCGGGCGATGCTTAGGCGGGTCTGTTGATCATCTGCGCTTGCTTTGTACTTGATTCTTGCCAAGGCCATATCGCCTTCGGGAGACAAAAGACTGTTGGTGAGGTCGCTGTCGTTGATCGCTACCTGTTTGATGGCAGCGAGATCTGAAACACTCAGAGTATCCAGTTCAGGCAGAAGATAGTCCCGATCCAGGCGCTCCGCATCTGCAGAGCTCAAACGCCGATTGATCAACGACCCCACGGAGATCGCTGACTCGACTTCGGTGTAGCGCTCCGACAGGGCGTTCATCGCGCCAAGGGCTTCAAAGTTGAAGACGTCGGTTGATAGTGCGGTGCCTGGGTTTTGAGTTTGCTCACCCTCCAGGGCTTTAAAGGCAAACAGCACACTGGTGCTGGCCGGGAAGTCCTCAAGGGCTTCATCTACCTCGGCTTTGTAGGGGTCATTCTCGCTGAGTATTGAGCCGAAAGTAGCGTCGCGGCTGGAATTGGTCATGCCCCAGGTCAGAGCGGCACCAAGGATGACGCAGCCAACGGCCAGGGCGTAGCGCCTGTTCAGTAAAAAATCGATAAATGACTGCATTTGAGGCTGGTGCCACTAAATTGCTACAGTCTACCGGTCATTCATCTACGCGCAATTGGCATGAAAACACTCACTGCTTCACTACTGGCGGTTGGACTGGCTGCGCTGCTTCAGGCCAGTCCTTTAACGGCTAACACCCAGGCACCTCAGGCAGGCGCCTCAGTGGGTGATTTTGCACTTATTGACCATGCCGGGAAGTTTCATCAACTCAGTTGGTATGGTGATCAGAAAGCCGTGGTGATCGTTGCTCATGGAACAGCTGATCCGACAATCGGTCAGTCGTTTGCCGAGCTTACCAAGCTGCAGGCAAAAGCCGATACAGCGGTGTTTTTATTGAATGCGTTTACCAGTGATTCTCGAACAACGCTTGCGGCCCTGGCCAGGGAGCAAGCGCTGTCTTTACCGATACTGGTAGATGAATCGCAACTGGTCGCTGAATCTCTGGGCTTTACGCATTCGGGTGAAGCCCTGGTGATCGATCCCCAGGCGATGAAAGTCGTTTGGCGGGGGGCAGTGACCGAGGTGTCGAAAGGACTTCTTCCGGAGGCGGCGCAAGCCCTGGCGACAACAACGGTTACAAACACATCGACAGCCCCGGCAATCAAGTTTCTCAGCAAAGAAACCCATCACTCTGGTGGCGTGTCTTATAGCAAGGACATTGCCCCCATTCTTGTTGATAACTGCGTTTCCTGTCATCACGACGGCGCGATCGCTCCCTGGTCGATGTCAAGCCACGCCATGATTAGAGGCTGGTCACCGATGATCCGTGAAGTGCTTATGACGCGGCGCATGCCGCCGGGTCAGATTGATATGCATGTCGGTAAGCCTATCGCCGGGGTCGCTGGTCTGAGTGCGCGGGAAAAGCAGCTGCTTGTGCACTGGATCGATGCCGGTTCGCCGATAGATGGTGATGTTGATCCTCTAACGCAGCTTACCTTCAATGATCCGCTGTTTAGCCTCGGCGAGCCGGACATGATTGTCACTGTTCCTGCGCAGAGTATCCCGGCTACCGGGATTGTGGATTATCGATATGTGCCGGTAGAACTCAATCTGGATAGGGATGTCTGGGTTCGAGCCATGGAATTTGTGCCTGGCGATCGTGCCGTTTTGCACCACGTTATCGCTTATCTGTCGAGTCCCGCAGACAAGAGCCAACGGGGTCGAGAAAACGGCGCACCGCGTGGCGCCAGTGTTGCCGGATTTGCGCCCGGTCGCCAACCTGATCAGTTCCGTGACAATAGCGGGCGCCTGATCACCAAGGGATCCAACTTGCTGCTGCAGATGCACTACACCACATCTGGCAAAGAAACCGTTGATGAAACTCAGGTAGGTATCTATCTGCACGATAAACCTCCAACCTATGTCATGTCTGAAGGAGTAGCCGGGCAACGACGGTTTTTTGTGCCTGCTTACGCCAAGGAGCACCAGCTGCAGGGCGAGCAGTTGATTGAACGCGATGCCTGGCTCTACAGCATGACCCCGCATATGCACTTTCGCGGCAAGTACATGAGCTATACGGCCCATTACCCGGATGGTCGCAGCGAGATGCTGCTGTCTGTGCCCAAGTACGATTTCAACTGGCAGTTCAGCTACGAACTTGAAGAACCGGTTTTTCTTCCCAAAGGAACCCGGTTAGTTGCTGATGGTGCCATGGATAATTCTGCCCGTAATCCTGGTAACCCGGATCCCAGCAAACCTGTGCACTTTGGGTTGCAGACCAAGCATGAGATGTTCTTCGGCTTTGTGACGCTGCGCTACGAGGGCGACACGCCCGAGTCGATTCGTGGAACGGTTGCCAGCAACAAGGGCCGTGAGGCTGCCACGGGGCCCTGATCGCGAACGGCAACTAAGCTGGTATAGTGCGCCCCCAAATTTTTGGCCGGGCAGGCAGCAGGTTCTATTGTGATCACATCAGCCAACATCACTATGCAGTTTGGTGCCAAACCGCTGTTTGAGAATATTTCCGTCAAATTTGGCGACGGCAACCGCTATGGCCTGATTGGTGCCAATGGCTGCGGTAAGTCCACCTTCATGAATATTCTCGCCGGTAGCCTTGCCCCCAGTTCGGGCAATGTCTCCATTACCCCCAACGAGCGGGTGGGTAAGCTAAATCAGGACCAGTTTGCGTTTGAAGAGTTCTCGGTCATAGATACGGTGATCATGGGGCACGCTGAGCTGTGGCAGGTAAAGCAGGAGCGAGACCGGCTCTATTCGCTTGCCGAGATGACTGAAGAGGACGGCATGAAAGCCGCAGAACTTGAGGTGGAGTTCGCAGAGATGGACGGCTACTCGGCTGAAAGTCGTGCGGGAGATTTTCTCAGCGGTGCCGGCATTGACGAATCGTTGCACTTTGGGCCAATGAGTGAGGTGGCGCCGGGTTGGAAGTTGCGCGTGTTGCTTGCCCAGGCGCTGTTTTCTGAGCCTGATATTTTGCTTTTGGATGAACCCACCAACAACCTCGACATTAATGCGATTCGGTGGCTCGAAGGGGTGCTGAAAGCTCAGAAAAGTACCATGGTTCTGATCTCCCACGACAGACATTTTCTCAACGAAGTCTGTACGCATATGGCAGATATCGACTATGGGGAGTTACGTGTTTACCCCGGCAATTACGATGACTTTATGATTGCTTCCACCGCAGCGAGAGAGCTTCTGCAAAACGAGAATGCCAAAAAGAAGACGCAGATTGCCGAGTTGCAACAATTTGTTTCCCGTTTCTCAGCGAATGCATCAAAGGCAAAGCAGGCCACCTCTCGTGCCCGACAGATTGAAAAGATCAAACTCGCTGACATTAAGAGATCCAGTCGCATCACTCCCTATATCCGTTTTGGCTCCGGCAAAAAGTTGCATCGGCTGGCGTTGACTCTCGAGAAACTTGGCCAGGGTTTTGACGAGGTTCCACTGTTTGAGGGTGGAGACTTGCTGCTTGAGGCAGGCGCTCGCCTGGCTGTGTTGGGAGAAAGTGGCGTCGGCAAGACAACCTTGCTGCGAACTCTGCTTGGTGAGCTGCCAGCAAATGCCGGGGTTGTGAAGTGGGCAGAAAACGCGACAACGGGATACTGTCCGCAAGACAGTACGGCAGAATTTGATAGCTCACTCACTCTGTTTGAGTGGATGAGTCAATGGCGCAAGCCGTCGCATAATGAGCAGATTGTGCGCGCGACCCTCGGTCAAATGCTGTTCTCATCAGAAGACTTTGAAAAAAAGGTCAAGGTCTGTTCAGGTGGCGAAAAAAATCGCCTGCTGTTTGGCAAGCTGATGATGCTTGCACCTAATGTGCTGATAATGGACGAGCCCACCAATCATCTGGATATGGAATCGATCGAAGCCTTGAACCTCGCGCTCTCACACTATGAGGGCACCTTGATATTTGTGAGTCATGACCGTGAGTTTGTTTCTTCTCTGGCGACTCATATCATTGAAATCAAGGATCAAAAACTGAATTCGTTTGAAGGACCTTATGATGAGTTTCTCGCGAGTCAGAATTTGGCTGGTCAGCAGGTTAGTGCCGCTCACTGATTGTTCAGTCTGTGCGCGGTTATTGATCTACCGCGCTTGTCATCATCAGAAAGCCAGTGAAGGCTGCGTTGGTAGGTGACAGACTGGGGTGTAGCTTTGCTTTCATTTCTGTGATCGCATCCCGGTAGTCTCTGTAAAAAGCCCAGGTTGGGCGTGGTTTGTACTCAAGGTGAGTTAACTCAAACTGCCGGATTACGTTTTTGGTGGTGGTGGGCTTAACAAAAATGTCTTTGTTGGGGCGATAGTACATGGGGCAGGCGGTGAGCAAACTCCATTTTGCGAGCTTACCTTCACTAAGTACGTCGACAATGTCCTGGAAACCCTTTGCCGGGCTGCCGTGCAGCAGGCGCTGGAAACTGCTGGCCAGAAACTCCCGGTCCTCTCGGTTTAGTCCGTTCACATAGTCTCGAAACTTGGGTTTCTCGAACATCGATACCATGGAAGATCGAGTCACAACCTTCACAACGTCATCGAGTACGGCGCCGGTGTTTGTGAAGTTCTTCTTGGCAAAGGCGGTTTTAGCGAAGCTGATCAGCTTGTCGACGTTGTGGCGTTTGGCGATGTGCTTCATATCCTCGTCCTGGAAACCGCCAGGATAGCGGTGCAGGAATAAGGCTTCGGCTTCGCGCAATTTCTTTAAATTCATCGTCTAGCTACCCCGCAAACTCGGCAAGTTTGGTCTTGAGAGCTCGCAGCGCACTTTTATTGGCGTTGACGATGGTCTCCATGGCAGGTTCTGCCTGGCTGATATCGCCCAGTTCGCGTAACACTGTATGTACCTCATCGTGGCCATCGATGCCGTGCATACGTTCGAGCCAGGCTGAGATACGTGGAAATGGTGAGAAGTCGAAAAGGTTGGTGAATTCTGGCTGCACTTGCCCAATTTCGACATAGGCAGCGAAGTCTGCAAGGCTCAGATAGTCGCCGGCGAGATAGTCTGAGTCATTTAACCAGCCGGCTTCCAGAGAATGCAGTGCGTTTGTTAAGGTCGCCCGAGCCGCACGTTGCGTGGCTTCTGGAATATCCAGATCCTTGCGAATTTTTGGGGCCACGAGACCAACGGATGCATCTCGCACGTTGCGGTGGTGATAGTTTAGATACCAATCTATCCGAGCGCGCTTTTTGGGCTCACTCGGATAGACATCTGTCCAGCCATGAAGGTTTGACAGGTAAGCCATGATTGCATGAGCCTCGCCCAGGGTGAAACCGCTATCAGGCTCTTCGATGGTGGGTATGGTGCCGCCGGGATTCTTGGCGAGGAAATTCGGATTGCGACTGCCGGTTTCCCCCTTGGAACCGGGGTTGATCAAAACCATGTCAAAGCTCAACCGCTTGTAGATCAGTAACCACATCACAGCGCGTACGGGTTGAGAAAACGGCACGCCATACAACTGCAGGGGTTTGGTCGATTCGCTCATGCTGATCCTATGTTACTCGGTTGCCTGTTGGCTTCAGCTTATTTAAGCGGTAGCGTGGCTGTGGAACAACCCCAAAATATTTCTCAATCAGCTGATTTCTCCTTGTCCAGAAGTTTCTGTTTGCGCTCAGGGCTCCAGCGATAGCCACCAAGACTGCCGTCACCCCGCAGTACTCGATGGCAGGGTATCAATACTGCGATCTTGTTGGCTCCGCAGGCGGACGCCGCCGCACGCACCGCTCGATCGCGTTTGATGCCCTGGGCCAGTCCAGCGTAACTGAGGGTCTCACCCGGTTTTGTTTGCAATAAAAACTTCCACACCTGAATCTGAAACGCCGTACCGCGTAGATCTAACGGCACGTCCGGTCGTGGGGCGCTGCCATCGAGGTGCTTCACCAGGGCGGCGATCCAGTCGCGTAACGCCTCAGCGCTTTTAGCACCGCTCTTTGCCGCCTGCAGGTTGGCGTCGGGAAATTCGCTTTTCAAAGCGCTTAACAGTTGCTCCCGACTTTCACCAAACTGGGCGAAACAGACACCGCTATCGGTTGCTGCCAGCAATATCTTGCCGTAGCTGCTGTCAGCAAGGGCGTAACTTATTTCTTCACCGGCACCTCCTGCCTGATAGCTCGCCGGTGACATCGCAAATGGGGTTTGAGAGCCCTGGTAAAGGCTGCTGCTGGAGCTGTAGCCTGCGTCATAGATTGAACTGGCAATCTTCTGTTTAGTCCGCAGGCCTTGCTTGAGTTTCTGTTTCCGCCAGTGATCCTGCAGCGCTTTGGGGCTTAACCCAAACAGGGCTACAAATTTCTTTTGCAAGGCACTGGGGCTCAATTGGGTTTGTTTGCTGAGAGACTCAAGAGTCAGCACTTCGGTTGCATGTGCTTCGATATAGCGGGCTACCTCGACTAGCGCGGCGGTTTGTAATGCTTCAGTCAAGGGTTTGCATCGCTTGCAGGGCCGGTATCCTGCGGCTATTGCTTCGTCACTATCGGTGAAGAATCGCAAATTCTCAGGGCGAGCCGGGCGGGAGGGGCACGAAGGCACGCAAAATACCCCCGTTGTGACCACCGCATAAAGGAATACACCGTTGTACGCAGGGTTGCGCTGGCGAATGGCTGAGCGTTTCTCCTGGTCGCTGGGGAGGCGTAGCGATTTGAGGTTTGACATGATTGCTTGGCGTCATCAGGCTGGACAGACGTTACCTTAAAACTATCCCCCAGCGGTGGCACTCCGATTCTTGCCGCTAATCCTGATAGGTTGACTGAAAAGACTAGGAGCAGTGTGTGGACAACGCCCATATGGCGGTGGCAGCGACCCAGCGATGGTTTGAGCGGTTTGTTGTGGAACTTGCTCTATGCCCTTTTGCGTGTCACGTCTCACCCCACATCAGTGTCACTTCAGCCCGACAAGAGCAGGCGCTGCTGGAAGCACTGGCTGCCGAAATAGAGGCGCTTCTAGCCGATGATCATCGGGAAACCACATTGCTGGTCATCCCTGACATGCTTGAGGATTTTTTGCTCTACAATGATTTTCTCTCTGTGACTGATGAGTTACTTGCAGGAAGCAATCTGGAAGGACATATCCAGCTTGCAAGCTTTCATCCCCTCTATCAATTTGCAGACACTCAACCAAATGATCCGGAGAATTTTGCCAATCGATCACCGTTTCCGATGCTGCATCTATTGCGAGAGGCAAGTGTTAGCGACGCTGTTGTCGGGCATCCTGATGTTTCTCAAATTCCAGTGACGAATCGCGCGGTACTTGAAAAAATTGGCACCCAGGCTTTGCAAGAACGATGGCTGAGCTGTTTCGGTGACTGATACCAACTCCATCCCTGATTCCAGCAGCCTATATGACGTTATTATCGTTGGTGGTGGCGCGAGTGGGTTGATGTGTGCGGTTCAGGCTGCAGAGCGAAACCTTCGTGTGCTGGTGCTTGAGAAAGGGCCCAAACCTGGCCTGAAAATTCTGGTTTCCGGCGGCGGCCGCTGCAATTTCACCAATCTTTACGCAGACCCAACCGAGCAGTTTCTGTCAGCCAATCCGCATTTTTGCATCTCTGCCATGCGACGCTACACACCCCATGATTTCATTGCGTTGGTTGAGTCTTACTCGATTGCTTATCATGAGAAAAAACTGGGCCAATTGTTTTGCGATGACTCAGCCAGACAGATTACAGCGATGCTGGTTGCGGAATGCAATCGCACTGGCGTTGACGTGTTGCTGAACACCGAAGTTTTGTCCGTGCGTTCGCAACCCTCAGGTTTTCAGATCAGCACTACGGGAGCCGAGTTCCAGTCGAAGAAGGTGGTGCTAGCCTCCGGGGGACTGTCGTTGCCCAAAATAGCCACCGATCTTGCGTTTCGTGTCGCCAAATCAAACCAGGTGGCATTGGTGTCGCCACGGGCGGCCCTGGTGCCCTTAACCTGGAACAACAGAGACAGGAAGGTATTTTCTGCCTTATCCGGTATTGCACTGGATACCCGGGTGACTGCCGGGGAGGTTAGTTTTCGCGAGAACACTCTGTTTACTCACCGTGGGCTTAGCGGCCCGGCCATTTTGCAGGCCTCTTCTTTCTGGCGTGAGGGAGAGGTGCTGCACATTGACCTGGTGCCAGATGCAGATGCGGCGGACTGGTTACTGGAGCAACGCCACCTCAAACCCCAGCAAAGTCTGGTCAGAGTTCTCCGTCAGCGCTTACCTAATCGCCTTGTAGAGCAACTGTCTGGCCTCTGGTTTGAGGATCAAAAAATCGGTGCCGCAAGCTCCGAGATGTTGCGGCTACTGGGTAAGCGGTTGAACGACTGGCCTTTCACTCCCGGAGGTAGTGAAGGGTATAGAACCGCTGAGGTGACACTTGGGGGAATTGATACCGATGAGGTGTCCTCCAAAACCTTCGAGCTAAAAAAAGTTCCAGGTATGTACGCCGTTGGCGAAGCGCTGGATGTCACCGGCTGGCTTGGCGGATATAACTTTCAGTGGGCCTGGGCATCCGGTTGGTGTTGTGGCCAAGAGCTTTAGTGGTCTGCCAGGTTTTTCTGTTTTAACCATTCAAGTTCATTGGCCAGCGCTATTCGTCCCTCGGCAGCCTGCGGATCTTCCGGGTAATACGCGAGCTCGCTGGCCACATCGCCCTGTACGCGGGTGGCGGTCATGACCCTGGGTTCGTTGTAGTCGTAGGGCTTGGCTCGGTGCAGCAATGCTCTGTTGTCCCATAGCAAGGTATCACCGGCTTGCCACTGGTGTTGATAGACTCTTGCTGGCGCGCTAACGATAGTTTCCACAAGCGATGCCAGTAGTGCACGACTTTCATCGCGTGACAGTCCCGGTATGCCAAACGCATGACGCCCGACAAACAGGTTTTTTTTGCCGGTTTCGGGATGACGCTTTACCAGAGGGCGCAGATAAGCTTCCCCATGATAGATAGAATCGGGTGTGTTTTCGGTGAAATCGCCGAGGTCATTGGCCTGGGAGTACTGGGTGGAGTGATAGGCGCTGAGTTGCTCAACTCTGGCTTTCAGTGCGCTGCCAAGTGCGGCGTAACCTGCGCGTGCATCAGCCAGTTCTGTTTCGCCGCCACTGGACGGAACCTTTACGGCAGACAGCAGGGCGCACTTGCTGCTGACCGGTAAGTAGGTGGAGTCAGTATGCCAGGCCTCATTACCCACGTTGGTTCGCATCCTGCGTGAATCCAGCCGGTAAATGTGCCCCCAGGTGCCATCAGAATTGAGCTTTTGATTGGCAATGGGTAACCCGCCAAATTCCAGCTCCCCGAAGCGCTCGCCAAATTCTATGTTCTGCTCGGTGGTAAGGAACTGCTCGGGGAAGATCAGAAAACCGTACAACAAAAAGGCGTGATGAAGTTCTTCAAACTCAGTGCTTGTAAGCTCTGCCAGGCGCACATCAGTGACGATGGCGCCAAACTCAGCCTCACTGGTAGGAGTTATGTTCATGGCTCGCCCGCCCGGTACTAAAGCATCCTGCCGTTACAGTATTGAATCAAACGCTAGTCAAAATCACTGGCACTATGACGTTCAGTGACCCGGGTTTCTTCTGGCCCCCAGGGGCGATTCACCCGACGCCCTCGTTCTACGGCCGGCCGTTGTTCTATTTCTTTGGCCCAGCGAACGACGTTGCTGTACGACTGCACGTCGAGAAACTCTGCCGCGTCATAGATATTGTGTAACGCCACGTTGCCATACCAGGAGTACACCGCCATATCCGAGACGTTGTAGGTATCGCCACAGAGGAACTGACGCTGCGCCAGATTGCGATCGAGCACATCCATTTGACGCTTCACTTCCATGGCAAAGCGATCAATGCAGTACTCGATCTTGAATGGAGCGTAGGCGTAGAAATGGCCAAAACCACCGCCGAGATAGGGCGCACTGCCCATCTGCCAGAATAGCCATGACATACATTCCGCGCGGGCGGCGGCATCGGTGGGCAGAAACTCGCCAAATTTTTCGGCGAGATAAACAAGGATCGCACCAGATTCGAAGACTCTGGTGGGTGGGGTGGTGGAGTGATCCAGCAGCGCTGGTATCTTTGAGTTTGGATTGATCTCGACAAAACCGCTGCCAAACTGATTACCTTCGCCAATGTTGATGAGCCAGGCATCGTACTCTGCGCCGGTGTGGCCCAGTGCCAGCAGTTCTTCCAGTAAGATCGTGACCTTTACACCATTAGGTGTCCCCAACGAATAAAGTTGCAGGGGGTGCTCACCGACGGGCAGTTCTTTTTCGTGAGTAGCGCCCGCAATGGGACGATTGATGCTTGCGAATCGACCGCCGCTTTCTTTGTCCCAGCTCCATACTTTGGCAGGCTCATAGCCCGGGGGCATGTTGTTTGCGGGGTCCATTGTTTCTTCAGTCATAGATTGGTCTTCATCAGTAAGTGAGATAGTAAATTCAGATAGTCGGTTAGCGTGTTTTCCGACAGTGTACTCCAGAATTGAAAGGGGGAAATACACCCGGACCAGTCCTCTAATCCGACATGAAATAGCCCATCGCTTCACCGGTTTTGCGCAGCAACCAGTTCTTTGAATCTTGCCACCAGCCCTGATTGTTCTGGGCATCCCAGACTCGATGGGCTTCGTCGATCAGATAGTGATGTAGATCATCAGCGTCTTCCTTGTTCAGCAGGTGCTTGAAACTCACCATGCCCACGCCGCTTAGAACCCCGTCCAGTACAATAGAGTCGAATATCTCGTGGGTTGCTGCTCGCATGTAGCGAAGATCAGGTATGGCGCCGGGTACCCCCACATTCAGGCCATGGCAGCGTGCGCAGTGTTCAATGTACAGATCGCTGCCGCGGGCGATGGAATCAGCGCTGCCACGCTTTGCAGGCGGGGGTTCTGCCATCTGCACAGCAACGGGTGCAGATGGATGAGCGGCGTTGCCATCGAGTTTGTAAACCAATAAACGACTCGTGCCATTGGCCGGAACGAACTGCGGCAAACTTAGCCCCCCAACACCGCCCCAACCGGCCATAAGCGCTATGTATTGCACGCCATCTACCATATAGCTAACGGGCGGGGCGACAATTCCCGTGCCCGTTGGCGCTTCCCACAGCGTCTCACCGGTGGCCCCGTCATAGGCGACAAAGCGCCCCGCGCCAGTGCCCTGAAACACGAGGCCTGACTTGGTGCTCAGGACGCCCCCATTCCAGGGTACCGGATGATCCACATGCCAGGCCTCCTTGCGGGTCACCGGATCCCAGGCAATCAGTTTGCCGCGCATGAGCCTGGAAACGACCCCTTCCATCAAGGCCGCAGGCAGACCAGCCACATCGCCGCTCTTGCCCAGGGGTTCCGCCTGTCCGAGATTCCAGCTGCTATCGCCGCGGTAATTGAAGTTGCTATCGGTGCTGTAAGGCTGCACCGCCTGAATCGCTGGTATGTATACAAGGCCTGTGGCGGTGTTAAACGCCATTGGGTGCCAGTTATGCCCGCCCAGTGCAGCGGGTGAGGTATTTTGGGTCTGGGCCGAGTGATCGGCGTTGGGGGTTTCAAGCGGCCTGCCGGTTTCAAGGTTAACCTGACTCGCCCAGCTCACGGGCACGTACTTGTCTGCTGAGAGTAACTCTCCCGTAATCCGGTCAATGACATAGAAAAAACCGTTCTTGGGTGCCTGCATTAGCACCTGTCGGTCTTCGCCATTGATAGAGAGCGTCGTCAGAATCATATGCTGGGTTGCGGTGTAGTCCCAGGTGTCTGACGGGGTAGTCTGGTAGTGCCAACGGTATTCTCCTGTAGTGGCATCCAGCGCAACGATTGATGACAGGAACAGGTTGTCGCCCCCCTGAGGACTGCGGATCCAGCGGTTCCATGGCGAGCCGTTACCAACACCGATATACAACAGGTTTAACGTCGGATCGAACGCCATCGAATCCCAGACTGTGCCGCCACCGCCTACTTTCCAGTACAGATCGCCAGTCCATGTGCTGGCGGCCCGGCGCATCACCTCCGATTCGTAGGGCTTGTTCGGGTCGCCAGGTACAGTGTGAAATCGCCAGGCTTGTTCGCCGGTTTGTGCATCGTAAGCAGATACGTAACCTCGAACTCCGTACTCAGCGCCGCCATTACCAATAATTATGTTGCCATTCACTGCTCGCGGCGCGCCCGTGATGGTATAGGGCTTGTTGGGATCAATCGTGAGGGTTTCCCACTCAACGTCACCGCTTTTGGCGTCCAGCGCAATCAGACGACCATCAATCGTGCCGACATAAATCGATCCACCCCAGGCGGCGACCCCGCGATTAACCACATCGCAGCAGGCATTGATGCCCCAGGCTCTGGGCACCTGGGGGTCAAATTGCCAAAGCACCTCGCCGGTGGCGGCGTCGTGGGCACTCACCCGACTCCAGCTCAGGGTGGTATAGAGAATGCCGTCTATAACCAGCGGACTGGCCTCAAGCCCCCGGCGGGTCTGCGTATCGTGTTGCCACGCTAACCCCAGACGCGAAATGTTCTCAGGCGTGATCTGGGTGAGAGGACTTTGTCGATCCTCTGCGTAGTTGCGGCCATGAGACAGCCAATTATTGGGCTCCAAATCGGCAGCAGCCAGTCGCTTATCGGTGACAGCGGCCCCCGCAGCACGGGTGGCCATGCTGACGATGAGCAGCGCCAGTAGGCTAAAGCTGAGTCCTCTGATGAGCAGAGTTGAAGATTGCGTGAAATTCATCAATTGCGATATACGCCTTAACAGCCAGTTGACGGAATGAGTCGGTTGCTGAGCCTAGCTGCTTGTCTCGGTGCGCGCTAGCTGGGTATTCTGTTGATGAGTTTGAAAGACCATTGTCCAGAACCCGCAGCGTTGCGTAGCCGAGCCCTACTTATGACCTCAAAAACCACAACAGAAACCAGCACAAAAATTGGCAAAGACTCAGCTAGTACAAGGCCCGCCATTGCCATTGATCCGGCTAGCGGTCTGAAGGTGTTTAACACTCGGGCTGCAAAAGCCAGTGATAAAATTGCGGGCAAGGGCTATTCAACGGTGAGTGACGCAAAACTCAAATCCATGCCAGCCCCAAAACCCGGCGCCGTGTTTAATGCACAAGAGCAGGCTAAATACCGCGCGTTCAAAGAAGCCCGAGCCGGTGCCGCAGACTATATGGCGATGGAAGGCGAGTTTGCGCATTACCTGGAAGACGTTTATTCCGAAGACCCTGTCGAGCGTGATGCTCTTGAGGATGAGTGTGAAGTGCTTGTTGTTGGCGCCGGTTTTGCCGGATTGCTCTTGTGGTACAAGCTGAAAGAAGCGGGGTTTAAAGACGTCAGGTTCTGCGAGAAGGGCGGCGATGTCGGCGGTACCTGGTATTGGAACCGTTATCCCGGGATTGCTTGCGATGTGGAGTCATACAGCTATTTACCACTACTCGAAGAAATGGGTTACGTGCCAACCATGAAATTCGCAGCCGGTTTCGAGATCATGGAATACTGCCAGTCCATGGCCACAAAGTTTGGCTTTTACGATCGATGCCTGTTTCACACCACCGTTGAAACAACGGACTGGGATGAAACTTCCGGGCGCTGGACCGTAAGCACTGACCGCGGCGATAAAATGCGCGCGCGTTATGTCGTGCTTGCTAATGGCATTCTTACCACGCCCAAGCTTGCCCGGATCGAGGGCATGCAATCCTTCGAGGGGCAGTCGTTTCACACCTCCCGCTGGGACTACAACATCGACCTGGAAGGCAAGAGAGTAGGGATCATCGGTACCGGTGCGACAGCTGTTCAGGCTGTACCGGAGCTTGCTAAAACTGTTGGCGAACTTTATGTCTTTCAGCGTACGCCGTCATCTATTGATGTGCGAGACCAGCGTGCAACCACAGACGAACAGATCGAGCAGTGGAGTAAGGAACCGAACTGGGCCAAAAAACGCCGTGCACGGTTTGCAAAAATTTCGGAGGGTCGTACGGCTCTCCAAGCAAACGAAGATTATCTGGCGGGCAAGGCTGATGATTACAAAGAAAGGAAACAACACAAAACCCCGTTGAGTCCGCAGGAGTATGTGCAGAAACAGCTGAATTCCAATTTTCGACTGATGGAGCAAATCAGAGAGCGAGTAGATGCCATCGTTGAAGACCCCAAAACGGCGGAGGCACTCAAGCCCTATTATCCCTATGGCTGCAAGCGACCGACATTTCATGATGAATATCTGCCAACGTTTAATAAGCCGCATGTGCACTTGGTGGATACGGCGCCACACGGCGTTGCAGAAATTAATGAGCGCGGCGTGGTTCATGAGGGTGTTGAATACCCACTTGATGTGTTGATCTACGCCACAGGTTTTCAATGGATGGCAACAGCCTCGTTCAACATGATTACAGGGCGTAATGGCGTGACCCTGAAAGAGAAGTGGGACAAAGAAGGCACCCGCACGTTCCTTGGCCTGCACAGCAAAGGTTTCCCAAATCTGTTCATTCTCTCTGGTCCACAGGGAGGAGGGGGCAGTTTCAACTTCATCAACGCAATCGAACAGCACGGCGACTATGTGGTCTGGATGCTCTCAACCCTGCGCGAACAAGGAATGAACCTGGTTGATGTTAAGGCAGAACCGGAAGCGGACTATGCCAAACACTGTCGAGAGGCTGATGAAATCACCCGCCCCTTGCGTGATTGCATTACCTATTACAATGGCCATGGCGAGGCAGAGCCAGGCAGTCTCGCCTATTACGGCGGAGGACGCTGGCACAAGTACCGGCAGGCTGCCCAGGAGTCGCTGGAACCCTATCTGTTCGAACGTATTGCAGATTCGGCCAGTCCGACCTAGTGAACTCTTATGTCCAGTGCTGAGCAAGACGCTGATGTAAGTATTGCTCATGGTCTGAGGCTTCTCACCCGGCCCAATCCGGCAAAAATGTTTGTGGCCTATCTGGTTAGCTACACCGGTACGGCCATGGCGCCTATTGCTCTGGCTTTCGGTGTGTTGGAACTTACGGGGTCAACAAAAGACTCTGCGATTGTTATTGCGGCACCAACTCTTGCGGCCGTCTTTGTGTTGCTGTTTGCAGGAGTGGTGGCTGACCGCAGTTCCCGACAGAGAGTGATCTGGATCAGTGAGACTGTGTCAATGCTCGCCCAGTTTGGCATGGCCTGGCTGTTCCTGAGTGGCACTGCAACTGTCCCTTTGCTCACGGGATTGATGTTGGTTCACGGGGTTGTGATGGCCTTCCATCAACCGGCCGCGGTTGGTTTCATTGTGCAGCTGGTTGATGCGGATGATTTGCAAGCTGCAAACGCGGTGTTGTCGCTTGCGAGGTTTGGTGCCATGGCAGGTGGTGCAGCACTTGGTGGGTTGCTGGTTGCCTATGTAGGGCCAGGCTGGACGCTTGCGCTCGACGCTGCTTCCTTTGGAATCTCTGCCATCCTGGTGTTTTCCATGACACCCAATCTGCAGCGCCCCCCAGAGAAGGCGACGTTGCTTACAGACCTGCGTCTGGGTTGGCGAGAGTTCACCTCGCATACCTGGCTGTGGGTGATTGTTGTGCAGTTCTCCTTGATCGTGGCTGCAACAGAGGCCGTGTTTGGATTGCTTGGACCGGCTTATGCAAAAACCGAGCTGAGCGGTGCGGGGGATTGGGGACTCATTGCCGGCGGTTTTGGAGCGGGCACAATGGTAGGTGCACTAGCTGGTATTCGGATAAGGCCGTTGTACCCCATGCGCTTTGGCACGTTTTGTGTGTTTTTACTTGCCGGTCTGCCTCTGGCTCTGGCGTTTGGTCAGCCGCTTTGGCTTGGCGTGCTGACTGCGTTTTGTGGCGGTATTGCGGGTCAGATATTTGGTGTCATCTGGTACACCGCTTTGCAAAAGAAGATCCCCTCAGAAATGCTCTCCCGCGTTAGTGCTTACGATCATCTGGGGTCGATTGCGCTTGCGCCTTTAGGGATCGTTGCTGGCGGTTACCTCTTTGAGTACTTTGGCTTTCAGCTTGCGTTACTTGTGGCGGCGGCAATGATCATTGTGCCTACCGTCGCCGTGCTGTTTGTCAAAGA
Source organism: uncultured Pseudomonadales bacterium (assembly GCA_964634815.1). Classification (GTDB taxonomy): domain Bacteria; phylum Pseudomonadota; class Gammaproteobacteria; order Pseudomonadales; family Azotimanducaceae; genus JALZVT01. The sequence goes on from CAZWMD010000037.1 coordinate 20,523, forward strand.
TGTTCGAATCATGCAGCTCTAGAGCGTTTATCTCTCAGCTGCTATGCCCCTGGAGGCATCTTGATGGTAAGGGGCGGGCAATGTTCAGGCTGGGGAATAGGGGCTCTTTTACTAATGCCCCCAACAAATTCCAGGAACACGCCGTCTGGATCAATGGCGTGCACAATTGCCGTTTCATCGTCACCGGTACCCGAGCAGCAGGGTGCAAGCTCGGATAGAAAGGGCACATCCTGCTTTTTCAAAATGTTAATTGCCCGTTCGATATCGGGCACCATGAGTGCGATGCGATTTATGCCTATGTGGTTTATGGGCGCCGGATAGGCAGGCTCAGGATCGAATGGAGTTATCCATTGAACAAGCCTCAGTACGTGCTGGTCGCCGCGTGCAAGTGCGATGTCGGCCCCTTTTATCTCAAACGGAGCATCCAGGCCCCACGCCCGAGCCTCTTCCAGATCAGAATGAGTTTGCTTGAGTCTGACCTGTTGGGTGTAACCAAACTTCTTGTAAAACTCGAGAGACTTATCCAGGTCGCTGACATTGATACCGATATAGGGCATCGCCACTATATGCATGTCCTTTGCAGGATCACCATGTGGTGGCGCGGTTTCCATGAGCTTATACAGAACACCCTCGGGGTCGCGGAAGAATACGTATCTGTTACCGGGTACGCCGTAGGGCTCGGAAAGCAGCTCCACACCCTGCTTCTTCAGAAATTCGACGTCGAGCCCAAGGTGGGTGGTTAGCAGTGCGGCGTAAGCCATACCAAGATGATTGGGTAGTTCGTAGGGTGGCTCGTCGTTGAAGGGGGTCTTGAACTGCAACAAATCGATGTTGGCAGAATTGAGACTGCCTGGCAGAGAAATGACTTCTCCCTTGGCGAGCTCATATTGGCATTCATCAAACATGCCGAGTGCTCGTGCCATTTGGTGGGTATTGGTCAGTGGAAATCCGCCTATACCGTCGGTGTAACCCAGCATGCGATAGAACTCTCGGGCTTTGTCGAAGTCTTTGGTGTGGGTTGCAAAGTGGAAGCGCGCCATCAGACCGATATCCTGTTCGGATTCAAGGGTAACGCTTGTGGCAAACGACTCCATTCTGCTATCCAATGAGTCCTCTTGCTCTATCGATGATTCTGTAGATGGTTCTGTGGATGCCGCTGCGGCAGACTCAGCAGATAAATCCGCACTGGTACAGGCACCGAGTGAGCCCAAAATACCTATTGCAAAAAAGGTTAGCCAAAGCCGTACAAATGTTCTAATTCTCATGCAGTTGTCTCAGTTTTTCTTACAAAATTCGCGGGTAGAGGTTACCTCTAAACAAGCGTTGCATGAAAGAGACAGAAAATTTGCAGTTCACCCATTTTGTCTCACTTTTAGTCCACTACTTCTCTCATGTTCTAGCCCGCTACTGCAGTTTCTGCTGGCACATTGGAGCCATGAGATGTGTTATTCCTTCATCCTACCAATCAGGTGAACTATCGTTCCGGGGCCTGACCTGGGCGCTACTGGTCCTGTTGCAAGCAGGGGTGGCCCAGGCGCAAGACGAGGTAACTCATGTGGTAACCAAAAACGCCAGGGTCAGCTTCAATACTGTACCCGTAGCACAGGCACAACTTGACCTGCGAACACCGGGCGTTCTCGCACACTCTGCTCCTCAAAGTCCTGTGGCGCGTCCTGCAGCCTCAGATAGCAGCTCTGTTAGCGTGGCTGACCTACCCACCAGCTTCCCAATTCGCTCATCTGCCATTAAGCGTTATCAGCTCGACTCTGGTACCCGGGTCACGGGTTGGCAATTACGCGATGACGTGTTCTTTGGCCGAAGCAAAGGCGATCTTTCTGGCGTTGCTTTGATTTGGCAGCGCAGTCAGACTGACCAGCTATCGCTATCAGGGAGCGGGCTAAAGCTGACTCGTCGTATTAACTAGCGGCCCGAAAACTCGTGACACATTGAATGTTCTACGCTGGCTGACTCGGATCGAGCACGCACTCTGCGTGATCGGACTGATACTGTTGTTGGGTGCGATACTCTTTGAAGCAATCGCTGTGCTGCTGGCCGGCAATCGCATCACCCCTCTGTCCATGAGTTGGACGCGTCCTGTTGCCCTGTTGGGCTTGATGTTTGTTGGGTTGTTTGGGGCTGGCCCCGGGCTCGCCGCCGGCCTGCGGCGTCGCCTGGATCATAGTCTGTTTAACCTCTGGCCCGGGCGACACTCTGGCCAAACAGCTACCCCGTATCTTGATTCTCTGGGCTACGCGGTAACAGCTGCAGTCTTCTTTATTCTTTTTTGTCTTGCGGCCTTCGTCAGTGCCGAGACGCGAATTCTGGATCACACAGTCCGCACGCTTAATTGGCCACTGTGGGTCATGCAGTGCACTTTGGTTGTGGCCTTTGGCGGCAATGTAGTGCGCTACAGTATTTTTGCAGCGGATGCATCGCTGAGACGTTATCCTGAACCACATCTGGATTCGGTGGTTCGTTTTAAGCAACTTTTTGCTCCCACCCGGTAGCGACCGTTGATGATTTGGATCTTCGGTAGCGTTGTACTGTTGCTCATAGGTTTGCGCCAAGCGGTGTTAACCCTCGTTGCAGCATCAGTATTGTTGTTGTACGCACTGTATATGGAAGGTCACGCAGAGTATGCGATCTATGACCTTTGGCGGGCACTCAACAATGAAACTCTGCTGTTACTGCCCTTGTTTGCCCTCACCGGTACGCTTATGGCTGCCGGTGAGAGTATTCAAAAACTCATGACTTTATTTGAACTGCTGGCTGGCCACAGGCCGGCCGGCGCGGCCATGATTTCTCTGATAGCTATGGTGGCGGCAGCGGCCCTTTGTGGATCATCCATGATGGCGTTGTTAGTGTTTGGACCTGCATTACTTGAGGCAATGCAACGTGCGGGTTTGGGCCGCTACTTTTCTATTGGACTTTTGTGTGCGGCGACCTGCGTTGGGTTTCTGTTGCCACTATCTCTTGGGCCGGCGCTGTATAGCTCTCTGGGCTCACTTGATCCTGGCCCGCTATATGTGACGGCGGCCCGTGTTGGGATTGTGCTAGTGGTTCTACTGGGGCTCTATGTGCTGTTGTGTACATGGAGTCTTGTGGGCGAAAAAACTCAGCGCCCGGCGTTCTGGCCCACAGTCTCAAAAGCGCTGCCGGTGATTGTGTTGTTCAGTGGTTTTGTGGCTGCGGTATCGAGTCCTCTATTGTCAATCACGCACAGTGCGGCGCTGTACCTGCTTGCGGTACTTTTACTGGAAGCGACAGTCTACCGCAGTCTCGATTTCAGTAAGCTTGACAGGCTGTTGCGCGAGGTCGCGGTACAACTGGGACGCATATTGCCGCTGCTCGGCTTCGGTTGGTCGCTTGGTGTGTTTCTACGCCAGCAAGGCTTACCCGAGAATATTGACTTCTGGCTTGGGCACTATGCGCTCGATTCCGGGATGTTTCTTGGACTGGCCAACATGCTGGTTCTGGTTGTTGGATTGTTTCTCGATGGGCTTTCTGCCGTGGCGGTCGTAACGCCAGTTCTTGTTCCCCTGGCTGAGGGACAAAACCTGGCTGGCGAGGCCTTTGGAGTCATGGTGCTGGCCAACCTGAGTATGAGCTATTTGATGCCGCCCAATGGACTTATTCTGATTGCGGCGATGGCGGCCTTTCGGGAGAGTTTTGCAACGGTGCTGGCATCGGTAGCTCCCTTTATTGTTGTGTTCTGGCTTGTGATCGTGGGTTGTGCGCTCGTTACGCTGTCAGTTTGAATGGACGATCTTGCCCTTTGAGATCACAGTATTGATGGATCGACTATTGGTTATGTCTGTCATTGGGTTCTTGTCGAGCAGTACAAGATCGGCAACAAAGCCGGTTTTTATCTCACCCATTTCCTGTTCCTTGCGCACAAACCGTGCCGGCACAAGCGTTGCCGCAGCCAGGGCCTCGATGGGGCGCAGGCCTGCCTCTACCAGGCGCTCAAGTTCTGT
>CAZWMD010000037.1:24599-40452 GCA_964634815.1 uncultured Pseudomonadales bacterium
CAGCCAGGGCCTCGATGGGGCGCAGGCCTGCCTCTACCAGGCGCTCAAGTTCTGTGTGCAGGCTGTAGCCCGGCAGTGCGCTGCCTATGGGAGTGTCGGTTCCTGCGCCAATAGGGACACCAGCGCGGTGCATTTGCCTTACCAGGGACAGACTGAATTCTCCGGTTTGGGTTTCCAGCGAAGGGCGCCGCTCTGACCACAGCTTGCCGGTGCTTAGCCAGCGTTCTTCGGTATCATCCGGCAATTGGCTAACCGCCTCTCGCCAGTCAGGGCGATCGTACGGTTGATAAAGAGCACTGGTGTTCAAGCGTAGGGTGGGTACCTGAATGGTTGTGCGTAGCGCCTGGATCACCTGATTACAACTGATCTGATCGTAGTTGTTTATGGCGATGGGTCGTTGTTCTGCGTGAATCCCTCGACGCAAACTGATTCCTGGCTCTGAGGTCGGTGCGCTTAAGGTACCTTTGCGGGCGTCCAGTAGCGCTTGAGCGTTGCCTGCACAAGCCAGCTCCACATTGCGCAGATGTTCCATTGAATCAACCATTGGACCCGCATCTGTTGCCGACATCATTAAGGGAACGTGAGAGGCAATGGGTAGTCCGGCGTCTCGTGCGGCTGAGGTCAGTGCTTTGAATACATCCGGCGTAACCAACTCATAGGTCTTCACAAAATCAACGCCTGCGCTCTTTAAAAGTGCAATGTTGGCTATGGCCACCTCGGGCGTAGGATTTGCAATACCAATTTCGGGTACCGCCTGGCCGTTGTAAACGACCCGAGTGCCGTCAAGCAACGGGCCGCTGAAGAAAATCCGTGGTGCAACCGCCTCTGCTGCTCGCCAGCGACGCACTTCGGGCAGCAGGTTATCCAGCAGACCACCGGTATCGCGGACGCTGGTAATGCCATAAGACAGAAACAGCTCAGGCATCAATTCGGTGAGTTCGGGCTCGTAGGTGATATGCACATGCATGTCCCACAGCCCAGGAATCAGAAACTTCCCCGTCCCATCCAATGTTGCAAGGCTCTCGAAAGGGATGCCCGCGTCATGAACAGCCACTATTTTGCCATTGGCAACCAGTACAGTCTGGCCCCGGCGTTCACCGCCGACGGCATCAATTAGCGTTGCATTGATGATCGCAAGCTCTGCCCTGGGCGCTACCTCTGCCCCGACACTGGGTGCGCTTTCACACCCCAGAAGACCACTGCCAAGCAACCCAGTGGCGAGCAAAACACAGAGCCAGATGCCGGATTTAGATGTTTTGGGTCTGAAAACCTTGGTGTGTCGCATCTTTTTCTCGTCCGTAACCCTGGAGTCTGAGTGTTTGTTCAGCGGTTTATACCACGTGGTCGAGGGCCCGGTGCTTTGCATATTCATTTTATTCATCGTCTGTCGATGGTAAGTGGTATCTTCTCGCCGTTAATCAGCCAATCAATCAGCCAAAAAGTCAGAAATGTCACAGCCGTCTCTTCAAGCGTTCTCACAGCTGCCACTGCCGGAGGCAACTCTGGCCAATCTGCAACATATTGGCTTTGAGCGTATGACTGAAATTCAGGCCAAGGCCTTGCCGCCAGTGCTTGCAGGTCAGGATCTGTTGGGCTGTGCGAAAACGGGCAGCGGCAAAACGGCAGTGTTTGGACTGGGTTTGTTACAGCAACTGGATACCGCTGATTTCTCGGTACAGTCGCTGGTTCTGTGTCCCACGCGTGAGCTTGCTGAGCAGGTCGGGGGGGAAATTCGCCGGCTAGCCCAGGGTATTCAAAATGTGAAACTACTGGTGATCTGCGGTGGTAAGGCATTTGGTCCGCAAAAAGCCTCCTTGAAGTACGGTGCACATGTTGTTGTTGGCACACCAGGCAGGGTGCTGGATCACCTGATCAAAGGGTCGTTGTCGGTCCAATCCCTAAAAACCCTGGTACTTGATGAGGCTGATCGTTTATTGGATATGGGTTTTGAGGAGGATGTGAGCGCTATCGTTTCCCGTACCCCCGCCAACAGACAGACGTTACTCTTTTCAGCCACCTTTCCCGAAGCAATTGCGCAGATGAGTGCAAGCATGCAGCGTAAGCCCAAGCGGGTATCCGTTGATGTGGAGCATGCGCCGGGAGTGATTGACCAGCTGTTCTATGAGACGACACGAAACAGAAAAAACGAAGTACTTCTTGCGCTGTTTGAGCATTACCGTCCCACCTCTGCGGTGGTGTTCTGTCATACCCGTAAGCAATGTGCTGAGGTGGCGTCTTACCTTGATCAGAAAAAGATTGCAGCTCGCGCCTTGCACGGTGAACTTGATCAGCGGCAACGAGACCGGACGCTTGCCCTGTTTGCCAACGGCAGTACCCCGGTGCTGGTAGCCACCGATGTTGCGGCGAGAGGGCTCGATATAAAGTCGCTACCCCTGGTGATAAATTACGAACTTCCTCATGATCCCGAGGTTTATGTCCATCGTATTGGTCGTACCGGTCGAGCCGGCGAAAAGGGTCTGGCACTGAGTCTGGTAACCGAGAACGAGCTAAAGCGTGTCAAAAACATCGAAGAGTTTATGGCACAGCCCTGCCTTATGGATGTGCCAGCCTCACTGGACCGAGATGCAGATTTCACGCTACTACCTCGCATGGTGACGTTGCAGATTGAGGGAGGCAAGAAAGCGAAAATGCGCAAAGGCGATTTGCTTGGGGCGCTCACGGGAGATGCAGGTCTTGGGGGTGACCAAATAGGCAGAATCGATATTTTTCCGTTTTTTTGTTTGGTTGCGATTGAGCGGGACGCGCTTCGCCAGGCAATGAATTTCTTAAGCAACGGTAAAGTGAAGGGGCGTAGCGTTCGAGCCCGGCGAGTGAGCTAAGGGCTCTTGAGATGTTTTGTTGTAGATTTTTTTGCGATACCGTTTAGATAACTTAAAGGGTTTATTCACGATGGCCGGATCCGGCGATAGCACAAGCGAGAAAACAAGCGAGAAAACAGGCGAAAAATCCACGCGTCACAGATCTGCGTTTACGCGGGTTCCTGCGTCGGTAGTTTTGCTGGGCTTGTTGTCGCGGCTGCTACCCAATGACTTTTTGCGTACGTTTGTGTTCCTCAACCTGGTTGCCAAACCAAGACGTTTTTTTCGCACGCTCATAAACAGTTTCTACCGCATGGAGCATATCTATACGGTGCTTGGAGAGTTTAGCAAATCCTATAAAGGGCAGTTTAGTGTCCTTGAGTTTGGTGTTGCCTCTGGTTACACCTTTACCAAAATGCTTTACGCCACCCATTATTTGAAAGTGTCCAACCGCTTCACCGTGCATGGGTTTGATAGCTTCGAAGGTATGCACAAAACCGATGTGCGCGAAGACAAAGACATTGTTACTGATGATAACTGGGTGGTGGGCCAGTTTAAGTCCAGCAAAGAAGAACTCGAATCCTATTGCGGCAGCAAATATTCGAACTTTGAGCTGCACAAGGGCATGTTCGATGACACGCTAACCCCCGCGCTTTTGGAGAAATTTGAGCGTGAGCCGCCTGTGCTGGTATGGATCGACTGCGATTATTACTCCTCCGCCCGTAGTGTTATGGAAAAGCTGATCCCTGTTTTGCCCAATGGCTGTGTGATCTATTTTGATGAGCCAGAGTTTAACTACGGATCCCGGTTCACTGGAGAGACGCGACTGATTCACGAAATCAATTCAGGTGTGTTAGGCAACCAGATTGAACTTGTGCTGGATCCGGAGCTGTCTCTTAACACCCGACGTATCTATCGGTTTATCAATGCAGCACAGGATGCGCGGCTGGAGCCCTATCGCAAAATCAACCATCGCGAATTTGGTCGCAAGCGCGGCAACGATTCGCCGCTGCCGTAACGAGGCCGTTTCTGTCTTTCTCTTTTAGCCGTCGGATCTTTGGGACGGTGCTTGTTGAGGGTGGCCGCCCGGAAGCCCTCGCAAGATGTACCAAAAACCCGGCAGCGAGGTTGCCAGCTCAATCAGCATGCCGGTTAGCCCCACCAAGACCAGCCGCTCCGGATCCGCTCCAAGGGGCAAGAATAGCGCCAGCAATACTCCCTCGCGGACGCCCAGCCCCCCAATAGAGATTGGCGCGATGATAACGATGACAACCACGGGAATGTAGACGAAGGCCAGGATCGGATTGATCCCCACATCAAACGCGTAAAAGAGTGCCACGGTCGCTGCACAGCGCAAGATTTGAACCACCAAAGACAGGGTAAACAGGCCCGCAAAACCGCGTGACATACCAATGTGATCGGCGATGATCTCGAGCAGTCGGGAAACCTTTTCCGGCAACGGTAAGAGCCTGGCAGCAAACTCTCCGATGGGGCGAGCGAACAGGGTGACAATCACCGCGCCCACAAAGCCGCCAAAAAACAGTGCACTGATGGTCAGAGGTAACTGGCTACCCACGACCATCAGAGCAACAACGCCCAGCGGGAGAATTGCTACGATGCCGAAATATTTATCAAGTAGCATGGCAGAAAGTGCCGCTTTGGGCCGGCCAAACAGGCTGTTTAGCTGGACACCACGCACCACATCCTGGGCGAGTCCGCCGGGCAGGACAAAGCCGGCCAGTGAGCTTGTCATGAGCATCGCAAACGCGGCGTGATAGCTGGGAAACAGCTCAAAACGCTGGGCGACCTGCTGTAAACGCCAGGCCATAGCCACACGTGTCAGAACGATGAGTAGCAGGGACATACCAATCGCCCAGAGATTGGCGTTCTCGATTATGGGCAAAAATTCCCGCAGATCGACCTGCTGGTATACCAGCACGATGATGATTGCGGCACCGAGGAGTCTCATGGCCATGCGCCATCCTGAGGCACGCGCCGTGGAGTCAGGTGTTGGCTCGTTAGCGTTGCTCGCGACAGGTGCTTTGGAGGAGTTGGCCAAGGCGGTCGGATTCCTGTGGTCAGGTGGTCCCTCGGTCAGTCCAGGCCGTTTAGCCGATTAACGCTGAAAGGGGAGTGTTGCCGCAGAAATATACGCGATTGTCCGCCCTGGAACAGGCGAGACCTCACACTGCGTGTGATGTAGCGCCTAAAAACGAGATGTTTGGACCTATCCCTACAACTGTTTACGTACCCGCTATTGAGTCCGGCGAGCGCCTCAATCAAGCTGGCCGGCTTATTCGTTGGAGCGCCCAAGGCGCCGGCTGTCCGTTACTTTTGAGTCAAACCACCGCAGACAATTTTTGGCACGATCGATCGGTACTGGTCACCGGTGCCGCTGGCTTCACTGGCAGAAATCTGGTCAACGCCCTTGTCAGGGCGGGGGCGAGAGTGCATGCGGTGACGCGACCCGGTGGTACGGCTGCCAGGTTTACAGATGCGGTGTCCATTCATACAGCGGACCTGCGAATCGCCCGGGATTGCAAGGCAGCACTGGAAGCGGCCGCAGAGCGCGATGGTCGTCCGGTAGATACGGTTTTCCATGTAGCGGCCGTTTTTCGGACCGTCGGCGTAAGCCATGCGGAGCTTTTGGACTCGCACGTTGGTGCCACGCTTAACCTGCTTGAGGCGAGTAAGGCTGCGGAGATCAGGCGCTTCCTGCATGTCAGCACCATTGGCGTTCAGGGGCCTAACCCGCCGGTAAGGGCCAAAGAAGATGCACCCGCCAGCCCGGGAGACGACTATCAAGATACCAAACACCTGGGTGAACAAGCTGCGCTGGCATTTGCTGCCAGGCATGAGTTTGCGGTGACTGTGGTGCGTCCCTGCGCCATCTATGGGGCGGGTGATGATCGTTTCCTGAAAATTATCCGACCAATCTCTCGTGGACGCTTCACGTTGATAGGTGCCGGGGACGGCTTTTTCCATCTGGTGCATGTCGATGATCTTGCCCGGGGAATGATGCAGGCCGCTCGCTCGGAGCGGACTGTTGGCGAGGTTCTCACAGTGGGTGGTGCTGAGGTGCCAACCCTTAGAGAGTTTGTCCGGCTGATTGCACACCATACCCAAGGCTCGTTGATCCCGATAAGGATCCCTTATTCGCTGGTGTATGTGGCGGGTTATCTGTGTGAAAAACTGTGCGCATTGTTTGGCGTAGAACCGCCACTTCATCGGCGTAGAGTGAAATTTTTTGGCAGCAATCGATCCTTTGACCTGACCAAGGCTCGTGAGCTTGCAGACTATGAACCGCAGGTCAGTCTGGATGTTGGGGTTGCAGGCCTTGTAGCCTGGCATCGCCAGCGGGGCGATATCTAAAGCACAACGCTCAGGCTACCTCTGAGGAATCCTCGAGTTTCTCGGCCTGGGTAACCTGCCGGTACATTTCCAGCATTTCGCGGCGAAATACAACCAGTGAATGGTGTTTCTCAATAAGCGCTTTTGCGTTGCTGGCGATTTGTTTTGCGATGTCCTGGCGTTCCAGAAGGGTTTGCATTGACTTGGCCATATCTTCGGGATTGGGCTCGCAGAGCATGGCCTGCTCGGCATCAACCACCTGGGTGTGCGTGCGCAGATTTGTCGCAATGACGGGCACCCCGGAATCCAGGTAGCTGTAGAGTTTAAGTGGCGTGTTTGTGCCGTGAGTGCGTGGTGACAGCATAACGTCTGCGTTTTGCATCAATGCTTGAAGCATCGCCACGGGTTGCGGCCCCAAAAAGTAACAGTTTGAATCGATGCCCAAGGTCTGCGCCTCTGCGGTGTAGCGGCGGATGCCGTCAGCGTCTCCACCGACGATAACCAGCGCTGTATCAGACCTCTGCAAACTTGCGAATGCCTTGAGCATCAGGCCGATACCCTGATAACTCTCAAGGTTGCCGATATACATCATCAGATGCTTGTGGGCATTTCGTATGTCAGTTAACTCACTTGGCGGAACAAGCTCAGGATTGCCGTAGTAGTCCAGTAGGGAAACATCTTTAACAACAAAGACGTTTCCCGCCCGAACTTTCAGAACTTCGTTTTTCAGGCTATCGCACATAGCCACCACGCCGCCCGCGAAACGGGTAGGTAGAGATTCAATTTGCCAAAGTAGCGAATCAATGGGCTTTAGCCACTCAAATCGGTCGGTGAGCTGCGTTGTCAGTCGTGAATCCATGTCACTGACGTAGGGAATCTGGAAAAGTGCACGCAGAATCAAGGCAATAAATGAGCTTTCCTCGACCGCGTGAACCAGGGTATAGCGATTGGTTAGTGCCAGCCGAATCGCGCGTCCGAGCATGAGCAAGTCGAGACCCAGTTTTCGGGCAGACAGGCCCGCTCTGGTGGGTTTGTGACTCAACCAGTTGCCGACCCTGAAGGTGCGAACGCCGGGATAGTTCTTCTCGGCACCACCCGGAAACGTCAGCAGGTCGACCTCGTAGCCCGCCTCGCTGAGCGTTGCCAGCGTCAAATCTACCGCGATAGGTGTACCCCTATCGATGTAGTAAGACTGTGGTGCGAGGAGTAGAACTTTCATCGGCTAGCGCGTTTGTGATGATACTCTTGAGGGCTGGATGACGCGTTAAATGCAGACACCCTGTCGAGATGCTTGCCGTTAACCTGAGGGCAACATTGTAGCCTAGCTTTGGGGGGTCCGGGCCGCACGATTGTCGGGTCTCCGTCCGGGTTTGTATTTGTGATTTGAGAGATTGCCTTGTTATACAACCGTTAGAACCACTGAGAAAGAGGAGATAGATACATGGCTGAATATATTCCCCCAGCAATAGACTGGGTGCGCAAGCAGGTCGAACTTATTGAAAGCAGCGGGGGCAAGGAGGGGACCACGCTACTCGATACAGGCATGCCTTGTATTCTGGTGACCCATAAAGGGAATAAATCGGGCGCTATTCGAAAAATTCCTCTGATGCGGGTAAAGGTTGACGATAGCTATGTCCTCGTAGGATCTATGGGAGGCCAGCCCAAGAACCCGGTTTGGGTCTATAACCTGCGCGCCAACCCCGATGTGGAGGTTCGTGATGCCACAGATGTCTACAAAATGCGGGTTAGCGAGATAACAGATGAGGCCCATCGAGCCAGACTCTGGGAAGCCAGTGCCGAGGCCTATCCGCCCTACAATGACTATCAGGCCAAGACCGATCGCAAGATTCCGGTTTTCCTTGCGCAGCCCGTGTAGCGCCCGGGCCAGAAACAGATAACCTGCGAGCAGCAGACACAGATTGAGACTTGAATTGGGAGAGACGATGAAATTAGGTCTTGGAATTGGCCCGCTTGGGCCTGCAGGTGGCGAACGCATTATCACGCTGGCGCAGGATGCCGAAGCGCTGGGTTACGACACCATTTGGTGCCCGGAAATTTATGGCGCTGATTGTTTTACGCCTTTGGCCTGGGTGGGCGCACACACCTCTAAAATAAACCTCGGTACGTCGATCATGCAGATCTCGGCGCGCACTCCGGCCAGTGCTGCGATGCATGCCGTCGCCATCGATTACCTGTCGAACGGTCGGCTAATACTGGGTATTGGGGTGTCTGGTCCCCAGGTTGTAGAGGGTTGGTATGGTCAGCCCTATCCCAAGCCGCTGGCGCGAACCCGCGAGTGGATAGAGATTTTTCGCAAAACCATCGCGCGGGAAGAACCTGTCAGCTTTGACGGTAAACACTACCAGCTGCCTCTGGATGGAGGAACGGGTCTCGGTAAGCCGCTGAAGTTAATGCAACACCCTCTGCGCTCACACATCCCGGTGTATCTTGGCGCGGAAGGTCCAAAGAACGTTGCCATGAGTGCGGAGCTGTTTGACGGCTGGATTCCGATGTTCCTGGCTCCGCAAAAGATGTCGGTGCAATACGCTGAGATGATGAAGATAAGGCAACCCGATTTTGAGATTGCCGCGGCTATTCCAGTGGTTATCGACGATGACATAGACAAGGCGCGCGCGCAGATAAAGCAAAATGTAGGCTTCTATGTTGGTGGCATGGGAGCGAAAACCTTCAATGTGCACAAAGATCACGTCGGCCGAATGGGCTATGCCGATGCAGCACAAGAGATTCAGGATCTCTTTATGGCGGGTAAGCGCGATGCGGCCTTTGCAGCAGTACCCGATGAACTCATTGATGAGATCTCGTTTTGTGGTCCAAAAGAAAGGATCAAGGAGTTGTTGCCTGCCTGGAAGGATTCACCAGTGACTCAGCTAAATATTGGTACCGCTGATCGGGACGTTCTGCGCTTCTTTGCCGAGGAGGTACTGTAGTGGTATCTGCTGCCAGCAACGATACAGGCCAGACGCATTCTGTAGATGCGATAATTGTCGGCGCAGGATTTGCCGGACTTTATATGTTGCACCGGTTGCGAGAGCAGGGCCTAAGCGCCATCGTGTTTGAACAAGGCAGTGATGTCGGCGGCACCTGGTACTGGAATCGATATCCTGGAGCGCGCTGCGATGCCGAGAGTCTTGCTTATTCTTATTCGTTTTCCGAGAGGCTCGAACAAGAATGGGAATGGAGCGAGCGATACGCAACCCAGCCAGAGATTCTGAGCTATGCCCAACACGTGGCCGATCAATTCGATCTGCGCCGTGATATTCGCTTTGATACTCGCGTAGCCTCAGCGGTTTTCGATGAGCCTACCTCCAGGTGGTGCGTCCGTACTGCCGAAGGTGATGACGTGTTCTGGAGCCGATTTTGCATTATGGCGACAGGCTGTTTGTCTGTTCCACAGCGTCCAGACATAGCGGGGCTTGACGATTTTAAGGGCGAACTTTATCAAGCAAGCCTTTGGCCGCATGAAGGCGTGGATTTCTCCGGTAAACGCGTCGGTTTAATTGGCACCGGTTCCTCAGCTATTCAGGCGATTCCAGTGATTGCCGGTGAAGCAAAACAGCTGACCGTATTCCAGCGCACCCCCAATTTCAGTGTGCCAGCAGTAAACGGCCAGCTGGACCCCGAGTGGGTGGCGGAATTCAAAGCAAATTACCGGGATCATCGCCGTAACCACAAAATGGGTCTGGGGCAGGGCTTTGGGGACCTGGAGGTTACTCCAAGCGAACAAGGTCCGGTTGCAGAATCAGCCCAGCAGTTGGGCCCGGGAGAGCTTGAGTCTGTGCTCGAACAATATTGGCAAACCGGCGGTGCCCGTTTCATGGGGGCCGTGGGCGATGCGCTCATTAGCAAAGAAGTGAATGACGCCTTTGCTGAGTTTGTGCGAGGAAAGATTCGTCAGACTGTGAAAGACCCTGAGGTGGCCGAGGTGCTGTGTCCCCAGGATCATCCCATTGGTACCAAGCGCATTTGTGTAGATACCGACTACTACGCTACCTACAACCGCAGTAACGTGCGCTTGTGCGATGTGCGAAGCATGCCGATAGAACGCGTCACCGCGACTGGCGTACAGACCGCAGACGAACTGCATGAGCTTGATGTACTTGTTCTGGCAACTGGCTTTGATGCTATGACCGGCGCACTGCTAAACATGGATATCCGTGGCACCAACAATCAGACGTTACAGGAGGCCTGGCAAGCTGGACCTGTGACCTACCTGGGAATGTGTGTATCCGGCTTTCCGAATCTTTTCACAATCACCGGACCAGGCAGTCCATCAGTGCTCAGTAACATGCTTGTCTCGATAGAACAGCACGTCGACTGGATCAGCGATCTTATTGCGCATATGCAGGCTGCTCAGAGTCTGAGGGTTGAGGCCGAAGCGGATGCCCAGCAAGGCTGGGTTATGCATGTCAACGAAGTCGCTGATGCCACGCTGTTCCCACAAGGCGGTTCCTGGTATCTGGGGGCAAATGTTGCCGGCAAACCTCGAGTATTCATGCCCTATGCCGGCGGCGTTGGTGCTTATCGGGAGGTGTGCGAGGAGGTGACGGCAGCCGGGTACCGTGGCTTCTCATTCATTCAGGGCTAGGAAATCGCCAGTGGCATGGTTTCGTATCGATGCCAGCCAGGCAGGGTAGCCAGTTTAAGCTGGCTGGCTGGTACGGCCAGCCGCAGATCAGGGAAACGATTGATCAGATTAGCTATGCCCAGTCTCGCCTCGGATCGTGCCAGGTGAGCGCCGAGGCAAAAATGAATGCCATGACCAAATCCCAGGTGGTGGTTGGGTGTGCGATGGATATCAAACTGCTGGGGGTTATCAAAAACTCGTGGATCGTGGTTGGCGGCGGCAAACAGAGGCATTACTGGCTTGCCTTTGGGGATGAGCCCGCCTTCCAGTTGAATGTCCTCGGTGGTGTATCCGGGCTTGGTACTCTGCACGGGGCCACGATGACGCAAGATCTCCTCGACTGCTGAGTTAATCAGGCCTGGATCAGTTTGTAGTTCCGCCAACGAGGCTGGATTTTCCAGCAGTGTGAGCATGCCGTTGCATATCAGATGCACCGTGGTTTCGTAGCCGGCAACAATCAGCAGGAAGATCATGCCGACTAGCTCGTCTTCTGACAGACGATGGTCGCCACTGTCGGTCTCTATTTCAGCTTCAATCAATCCCGTCAGAATATCGTCTCCAGGAGACTTTTGTTTCTTGTGAATCAGTTGGCGCGCGAACTCTACGGTTTTTGGCAGATCGCGGAACAGAGTGCGAAAGAGCCGCCAGCCGCTAAAGCCGTTTGTGAGGACGCCGAAGGTTTGCTGAAAAACGGCCATATCGGATTGTTCGATACCAAGCATGTCGGCCGTCATGCGCACCGGTATTTTCAGCGCGTAGTCTTGGTGCAAATCGAACTGGGAACGTTTTTCCAGTTCGTCGAGCAGTTGCCGGGAGTAACGATCTATATTGATTTCCAGTTCTTTGATGGCTTGCGGTTTGAAGGCGTGCCGCACCAGATTGCGTAACCGTTTATGGTTGGGATCGTCCTGCTGGATCATGCTCTCAATCAGTGGCTTAACTGACTTTGGTACCGGGAAGGGCATGCGGGAACCCCCGGTTGCTGTGGTTCGATTTCGCACCACGCGGGGGTCTTTCAAGAGAGCCGCACAGTCGGCATAGCGCGCCACGGTATATACCTTGAGGACTGAGACCTTTGCGGTATGAACCGGTCTCTCCTCGCGGATCTGTTCCATGATCTCGAATTTGTTTTGAATATAGTCTTGTGAAGAAAAATTCAGCGGTTTGTCGAGATCTATCATTGGATGCCCTACGCGTGATTATTTTAACTTCGCAGTAAGCGGCCCGGACGTGCTCCCGTATCTTTATCCTGCTCGCGGGTTCGCACTCCGTTTACCCAGGTACCTATGTAGCCCGTGGCTCCCTGCAAGATTCGATTGCCGCCTGCAGGCAGATCGCTACGCACTTCCATGTCACCCAGGTGCAGGTTGGCGTGATCGATGATATTTAAATCTGCGCGCTTACCCGGCACGATCTGTCCTCGATCGGTGAATCCATAGAGGTTTGCGTTGTTGAGAGTTTGTTTGTGAATGATCAGTTCGATGGGCAACTGCTTTCCTCGTGATCGGTCCCTGGCCCAGTGCATGAGCTGATAGGTTGGGGCGACACCGTCGAATATGAGATTGACGTGGGCACCAGCGTCAGACAAGCCAGTCACGGTTGAGGGGTGTTGCATCATCTCGCTGATAACGTCGTGGTTTCCGTGCAAATAACCCGCGCCCAGCAGGATTGCAAAGTTCTGACCATTGTTTTCCAGCAGATAGTCGTACATGAAGTCATGAATTTCCTGACCTGCACTGGCTGCGCGAGCTGCAAAATTGGTTGTAGGATCTGGCTCGTAGTCAACCGGTGATTGCAGGGGAAACAAAAAACCTGCAACGTCCGCAAACAGTTTGTGCAGCGTTGCCATGGGGTTGCCGCCTGTGACTTCCAGATCCTCCTCACTCAGAATTTTCTGTTTTGTTTCAGGCGAACGCATTTTCCTGATGCGCTCCGCAATTGGTAAATCAGCTAGCGCGCGATAGCTCGGCCGCTGAGCAAACATATGGTATGTGGCAAGGCTCGTGACCAAGCCAATTGGGCGTGAGGGAACCTGTGGTCGTATATTCAAACCCGTTGCGTTGGCGGCTGCTGATCTCTCCAACACCTCTCGCCATACCTCGGGATGCTCTGGTACTTCAATTTGGGTAAAGGTCATTGGTCGCCCACTCGCTTGTGCCAGGCGCTTGATCAGCTCAAATTCTTCAAGGGTGGTTTGTTTGTCACCACCCAGGGGCAGCATGTCTCCTGCCGCGGCAGAGGGAATGAGTTCAAAAACGCCCTTGCCGGCGCGTTGCATACCCATGGCAATGTCGATCAGTTCGTTTTCGTCAGCAAAGGTACCCGGCACTTCATTGCCGGTGACCGAGCGGTGGCCGATCGTTCGTGATGTAGAGAACCCAACGGCACCAGCGCGTACGGCTTCTTCGGTGAGTCGCGACATGGCTGCACGATCTTCTGCAGTGGCTGCCTCGTGTTTCAGACCGCGTTCACCCATTACAAAATAGCGCAGCGCGCCGTGTGCGATCTGGGCTGAGATATCCAGGGTGTATTCGCGTGTTGCCAGATAGTCAAGGTACTCCGGGAAGCTCGCCCAGGCACCCCAGGGCATGCCTTCATAGAGCGCGGTGCCAGGAATGTCTTCCACGCCTTCCATCAACTCGATCAGCTCGCGTTCGCCGCCTTTGGCGACAGGAGCAAACCCCACCCCGCAGTTGCCCATGACCACACTGGTCACGCCGTGGGAGAAAGACGGATCAATTTCATCGTCCCAGGTGACCTGGCCGTCGTAGTGCGTATGTACATCAACCCAACCAGGCGCAAGCAACGCACCATCTGCGTTGATGGTCTCTTTGGCGGCCCCTGCAACCTTGCCCACCTCAGTGATCTGGCCGTCGCTGATTGCGACATCGCCAGTGAATCCTGCCTGCCCGGTGCCGTCGACGATGGTGGCCGATTTTATGAGTGTGTCGTGCATGCTGTTCTCCCGGATGTTGTTGCGCTGTCTTGCCAATTATCATACCCCAGCGTTGGTGGCTGGAAACCCTGTTCTCCGGCGGCCCGTGGTAGGCTCTTCATAGCGGGCCGGCTTGGACTGCCGGGGCGCAATATTCTGCTGCCGAATACTCTGGGGAGAACCAAATGGGCGAATCGACTGTTTCCGAGGTGGCGGAGCTATCCGGCTCGGGCGACCAGTTTGGCGCCAATCATTTTCCGAGTTGCCATGGTGGGCTTGAGAATCTTGATGATGAGCACAGCTATTGGTTTGGCGGTGGCTCACCAAGAGGTACACACCCCTTGGGCAGCGACCCGGTACTTGGGGAGATTGAAGGGCAGTTACCGCAAGATTTGCGTGGTACCTTTTTTCGCAACGGTCCGGGGCGCCAACGAATCGGAGATTCCACCTATGGGCACTGGTTCGATGGTGATGGCATGCTCTGCGCCTTCGAATTCAGCGAGCGGGGGGTGCACTTCAAGAATCGTTATGTACGTACCCCCAAGTACATCGCAGAAACCGAGGCCCAGGCGGTTAGGTTTCGCGGTTTTGGCACGCAGTTGCCTGGCGGGCTCCGGGGCAATTTCGCAAAGCCAACGGGTAATCCCGCAAACACCAACACGATATGGCATGGCGACAAACTGCTTGCTCTCTATGAGGGGGGCAAGCCCTGGTCGGTAGATCCTGCGAACCTGACAACACTTGGGGAGTTTGACTACGACGGGGGGCTTAAGAGGCCAGAGGTGTTTAGTGCTCATGGCAAGGTGCACCAGGCGTCCGGTGACTACATTAACTTTGGGGCTGGAGTCTCCGGAATTGGCCTCAAAGGCTTGAAACCCTGCTTGCATCTTTACCGGATTAACTCGGCAGGCAAGCTGTTCCGCCGGTCAGCGGTGCCTCTCGACACGTTTCCGTTTTGCCATGATTTTGCGCTCACGAACAAGTACGCCGTATTTTTCATGGGCAGCATAGTGTTTGGCAGCATCTTGCCTGTCGCGTTGGGTTCGAAGAGTATTTCAGACCAGATTGGTTTTGATCCGGCAGTTCCCATGCACGTGTTGGTTATTGATCTGGAAACTCTGGAATTGGTGCGCCGTTTCGAAACCCGGCCGGGAGCGATGATTCATTTTGGCAATGCCTATGATCAGGGTGACGAGATTGTTGTGGACGGCATGTATGCCAGTGATTTTGAGGCAAACGACACTCTTACCGATGTCTTTAATCCAGAGGGTCGCTTTAATGGCGGCACCTACAAGCGTTATGTGCTTAATCTCGCCAACGGCTCGATGGATGTCTCTGAAGTCTGTGAGGTTGAGTCAGAATTCCCGACGTTCAATCCGCGCTTTGCCGGTATCAAAAACTCGGTGACTTACACAGCCTGCTCCATCGACAATGGCGCCAACAGTTTCTTTAACGGGATACAAACTGTTACCCATGACGGCGATGCCCAAAGGGTGGAATTGCCCCGGGGGATGTACGGTTCTGAACCGATGTTTGCACCAGCCGCTGGTGCAACTGATGAACGCGATGGTTACCTGCTTGAGGTGGTTTATAACGGTTGGACCCACAAGAGCGAGTTACAGATTTTTCGGGCAGATAATATAGGAGATCACCTTTGCACCTTGCAGCTGCCGCATCATATTCCCCATCAATTCCACGGGCATTTCACGCAAACGGTGTTCAATACCTGAGGGCAATCGGCATCGCGTTGCTGCTTGTACTGGCAGGCTGTGCGACGCCACTACCCGGGGATACGCCGCAACAGAGTGCCTCAGTACTGGCGTCGGCTGAGCTTGATCGCCTGGCTGATATTGCAGCCAATGTGGAAATTATTCGTGACGAGTTCGGTGTGCCGCACATCTATGGGCAAACCGATGCAGACGCTGTGTTTGGCTTGCTTTATGCGCAAGCGGAGGATGATTTCCCGCGGATTGAACGCAACTACATTTGGGCGATAGGACGGCTTGCCGAAGTCGAAGGCGAATCTGCACTCTACAGTGATCTTCGGGCGCGGCTGTACATGAGCGTCGATGAAGCACAGTCTGCCTATGCTGATGCCCCTGG
>CAZWMD010000038.1:0-2082 GCA_964634815.1 uncultured Pseudomonadales bacterium
GCAGATGATTGGCAGGCCATGCACACCGCCATGAGCAATCGAAAGCCGTGGCATGGCGGCTGTCGAATCAGCGCCGCTGAAACGATGCAGGCCGAGTGCATTTGGGCTGACAAAGCTTTTGGGCTGGGCTACTACGATGGCCCCGATGGCGAACTCAGTCATTTCTTCTGGGGCGAGTCCGAAGGCCAACATGGCCCTTATAAAATTACCTTTATCGCCTACCAAAGCAGTGAACAGCTCTTTGAACTGCTGGCCTTAATCAAGTCGCTCGGCGATCAGGTGCACAAGGTGCAGATGGAATCGCCGGCAGAAGTTCAGTTCCAGGACCTGCTGGAGCAGCCGTTCCGCCACCGACGAGTGACCGAAGGTTCTGATCATCAAAACTGGCACGAGGTGAACGCGGTATGGCAGGCCAGAATTCTCAATGTCGAAAGGTGCATTGCCAAAACAAAACTGCCGGGTTCTTCGCCAATTCGTTTCAACCTCAGGCTAACCGATCCTGTGTCCAATCATTTGCCACGTAAGCGAAACTGGCAGGGTGTCGCCGGGGATTACGTGGTCACCCTGGGTGAGCAGTCCTTTGCACAGCCTGGGGTAGAGGATGGCCTCGACACTCTTAATGCTTCAGTTGGAGCCTTTACTCGTATGTGGCTTGGGGTAAGAAACGCATCAGCGCTGGCGTTAACTGATGACCTGGCGGGTAGCGAGGCTATCCTTAAAACCCTCGACCAGGCGCTACACTTGCCTTCGCCACACTTTGGTTGGGATTTTTAGGGCGCGTCGCCAGGGCTGAATTGTTCCAGCCCCACGATCAATCGCGGGGGTGATGCTTTTGGATTGGCAAACCGCCGCACGTCGTCGTGAATAATCTGCACGCTTTCTTTGGTAGAGAAGAAGCGATTGCGCAGGTCATCTTCCGAACCAAAACCGCAGAGCGCAAAGCCATCGTAGGCCTCACCCTTCAGGGTGTTCATCACACTAAGCTGAGTGTAGTGCGTCATGTGGCGGTGATGCTCGAGTGCAAGTGGCGCGTGCTTGTCTCGCCAGTGCGCGTCAGACTGGGTGTGCGACAGCTCCGCATGCCTGACCATGGGAAACATGCCAATGGATTGCGCTGGGCCTTGTTTGATCGTGCGTCGGCAAACGACATACAGACCCACGTCTGCAAGAGACTCCAATGGGTCAAATTCGTCACTCACCAGAGTCGCCAGAGCACGGAACGGCAGGTGTTGCCAGTTTTCTCTTGGATCACAATAAAAGGTGCCTCCAAGATCTTGCGCCGCTGCCCTGAGCGATTGAGGGTTGTTGGACGTCACGGCGTATTGCAGTGAGTAGTTGTCATTCATTTCTCTTGGCCCCTTTTCTTAACCCCGTTCTAAGTCTGATTCTGCGCCATATCCAACCCCCTTATCCAGTTTATCTCAGCAGTGGCCACAGGCCCGCACTCCGTGCGACACTCAAGGCTTTACGCGGGAAAGGCACCTGCACGTATGCCAGATAGAAGAGACGATGAAACGACCGGTACCGAGGTCACTCAGATTCTTCAGAATTGGGCTAACGAAACCAAAGATGCACGCGGTCGTGTTGTCGAGGCTATGTACGAAGAGCTGCGCAAAAATGCGCAACGCCATCTGCGTCGTGAACATCAGATGCAGGAACTGCAACCCACCCTGCTGGTGAATGAAGCCTATCTGCGCCTGGTAAAGGCATCCAATGTCGACTTGCAGGGGCGAACTCATTTCCTCGGGCTGGCTGGCCGAATCATGCGCCAAATCCTGGTTGATGAAGCAAGACGGTTTAACGCTGGCAAGCGAGATAGAGCACTGCAAACCCGGTTAACTGGTGAGTACGAAAGTGATACTCCGGCCGTGCACGACATTATTGAGCTCAGCGAACTGCTGGACGGCCTTGAACAGGTGGATCCGGTTTACGTGCAGATCTTTGAAGCACGGGCATTTGCCGGAATGACCTTTGACGAATGCGCCAGCGCTCTGAAGATCTCTGTATCCAGCGTTAAGCGCAAATGGAAGATTGCTCTGGCCTGGCTAAAGGAACAGGAACTTGAAAATCATCGCCAAAGCG
>CAZWMD010000038.1:2182-7086 GCA_964634815.1 uncultured Pseudomonadales bacterium
AATCGCTAAGCCCGGTTAGCCCGTCGGCATACCGAGGGTCGAGGGAGATCGCGAAACCACTCTCTGTTGGATTAGCATGGCCAATAACACTGATTGTTTTTTCGTCGTGCATCTAAATTCTCTTGTCGTTCAATTCGATGGGTAAACACAATCGAACCTTCAAGCCATGAAGGGTATCCAGGTAGCGTTCGTAGCTTGGGTTGGAGCGTAATTCATACTTGCTTGCCATAAACCAATCACGAACCAGCCAATTCCAATAAGGACTTAGATCATGGTTGTCATTGGGGGCGAGCTCCACGTCCAGCTGAGCCACTAATCCACCTTCTAACGACTGAATGCTGATCTCACCCCGGCCTTCTGTCCCCGGTTTAACTGCAACGCAAGCGTCATAAATCCAGTTTTCTTCAGAAGTAATGAGTGAATCTGACCAGGTAATTCCATAGCTCGTTGAGGGTTCAGCGGCGCAAGCACGATCTTCTACCCACTGCTGAACCTTTTGGTGCATATCCTCAATCTCCAGATGCCGATAAGGCCCTTTACGCCTGTAGTAGGCAAGCAGGGTTTCAGGTTCATGACCAAGCGTTACTTCCGGTTCGACTACGCAATCTTCCCGCGGTTTGGCAGCAATGGCTTTTCCGATCTTGCTGTTTGTTCGATAAACAGATGGTGAGCAGCCAAAATGCTTGGTGAACGCCTTGGTGAAGTTGCCGCCACTGGAATAGCCATGATCAACCGCCACTCGGGTGATTGGCAGGCTCTTGTTGTAGATCAGTGTTGCAGCCGCGCCTTCAAGGCGCAGGCGATTGACCATTTGGGAAACCGTTTCTCCGCAAAGAGCCCGGTAAATCCGGTGAAAATGAAATTTAGAGAAATTTGAAACTGCAGCAAGTTCCTCGATGGAGTGACTCTTATCGAGATTGCGAGCTACCTGATTAGTCGCGGCATTGATTCGTCGCTGGTAATCAGAGGCCTTGGCCATCTACTAATCCTTGATCAACCCGCTCATCAGTTCTTCCTGCGCTTTAACGCGCTCTGGATCTGCTTCGCCAAAGGCGTCAAGAATATGATTGAACCGCGCGGCCGTTGCGTCTTTGAATTCCGGGTGAGAGAACAGATACAGCTGGTTTGTTTTCACACCTTGCAACACCATCTCGCCAACTTCATCCGGATCTATTCCGGTACCCATTGCCATTTGCATGACTTCGTTGTGTTCTTTGGCAGCCGCATGAGCTTCTGGCGAACCCGGTTCTAAATCGTCTGGCCTGGTGCGTTCACTCTCAAGAATACGTGTACGCACCATTCCCGGACACAACACACTCACGCCAATGTTGTCCGCCTCAAGGTCGCCTTGCATGGCTTCGCTCATGCCAACCACCGCAAACTTGCTGGCGTTGTAGACACCCAGGCCAGGTGAGGTTGTCATACCTGCCATGGACGCTGTATTCACGATATGGCCGCCATTACCACGGGCTTTCATGCGCTCCACAAAGGTTTGCACGCCGTTGACCACACCCCCCACATTCACACCCATCACCCAGTCCCAGTCTTCGTAGGTCACCTTGTCGATTGTGCCGCCGCGATACACCCCCGCGTTATTGCACAGCACATCAACCGCACCAAACTCTTCTTCGACCTGATCGGCGACCGCCTTGAACTGGTCGCGATCCGTTACATCAAGCTGAACGGTCATTAACTCTGTGTTGGCGCCTTTAAGCTCAGCTGCGGCCGCATCAAGCGCGTCTTGATCGACATCGGCAATCACGACTCGCATACCCGCACCCAGAAACGACTTGGCCATCGACAAACCGATGCCGCCGGCGCCTCCTGTAACAAAGGCCGTTTTACCCGCTAGATCTTGCATGCCCCACTCCCATATTTATCTTCGCCCTAGTTCTACCTTGTTTGAAAGTCTGGGTACACTGCTGAGATCGTCTCATTAACCCTTCAAGCACAATCATGACCATGAATATCACCCCGAGCACGCCTGCAGAATGGATTGACCTCAGCGGCAAAGCAGCCCATGTCACGGGTGCAGGCAACGGCATTGGCGCAGCCATTGCTCAGGCTCTCGCCATGGCTGGTGCGCGAGTGATGGCGTCAGACCTTAATCTCGAGTCTGCTGAGGCAACCGCTGCCGAGATTGTGGCCGCTGGCGGGCAGGCACAGGCCATGGCGCTGGATGTGAGTGAGCGCGAACAGGTGGATGCAGCCATGGCGCACAGTGTATCGACGCTGGGTAGCCTCGATATATTGGTGAACAATGCCGGGCTGTATAACGGCTTTGGTGGCCCGGTCCGGGAGATCACCGATGAACAGTGGCGCGCCCTGTGGTCGGTAAACGTTGACGGCGTGTTCTACTGCTCCCGCGCCGCGGCCGGTGTGATGATAGACGCAGGGCACGGCGGCAGGATCATCAATATTTCATCCACCCAGGCTGTTACCCCCGGAGTTGGTGTGACCTACGACGGCTCCAAGGCTGCCGTTTTGCAGATCACCAAGGCGTTGGCGCTGGAACTGGCACCGCACAATATCAACGTAAACGCGCTGGCTCCCGGACCAACCTGGGTAAGAGAAGGAGATCCTCCACCTATTTCTGGAGGGCTAAACGGCAATGGACCACCACCCACCGGCGAACCCTTGGCAGATACGGTAGCCAACCGCATCCAGCGTTTACCCAGCGGCCACTGGGGCGATCCCATGGAGCAAGGTAAGGCTGCTGTGTTTCTGGCGTCATCAATGAGCAGTTTTGTCACGGGCATCTATCTGCCCGTGGACGGCGGTTGGCTGGTTCTGTAGTGAGCGATGCAACGGCAAAACGACCCTATCTGAAATACGGGCTATTACTCGCAGGTCTGTTGCTTGTTATTGGTCTGCTCCTGGCGGCAGCCGTACAACAACGGCATCGCATACTGCTGCAGAGCGCGGGCGACGGTTCACCAAACGCTTTGCTGCCCCGCTCGAGCGCCTCGGAACAAAATGTGGCCGCCGGTCAAAGCGCACGCTGGCTGGACGACTACTTTCTGATTATCACCATTGATCCACAAACTCTGGTCATCGCAGAACCCAGATACGACCAACAGAACCTGAACTATCTGATCATCGGCCATGATCGAGCGGTGCTATTTGATGCCGGGTCAGGCCTTAGAAATGTAGCAGCAGCCGCCGCCACCCTCACCGATAAACCGATCACCTTTGTACCCTCTCACCTGCACTACGACCATATTGGCAATGGTGGCCCATTTGCCCGTACCGCAATGATCGATCTTCCTCACCTGAGAGCCCGCGCAACAACCGGAGAAGATAACTCAGAATACGTCAGGCCCACCTGGCAAGAACATCTGGGTGCGGCTGAAGGCTACGATGCACCAAACTTGCGGGTCGACGAATGGTTGATTCCCGGCAGCGTCATGTCGCTTGGAGGACGAGCACTACGGGTACTCTACACACCAGGTCACACTAACGACTCCATCTCACTACACGATACTGCGCGCGGCTACCTGTTCTCTGGCGACTTCATGTACCAGGGTCCGCTGTACGCGTTTCTACCTAACAGTTCATTGGGTGGGTATCAGCAGGGCGCAGAAACCTTGCTTGCAAACACCGCTGAGGACGTGAAAATTTTTGGTGCTCATCGAAGCACGCCGCCCGGCGCACCCGTGCTTGGCCGAGCGGATATTATGGCAATTCAGGAAACGCTTGCGCAGATAGCGGCAGGCAAACTGGCACCCGAGGGCGACTATCCAGTGAGCTACCCGGTAAATGATCGCATGACACTTCTCGCCGAGCCCCAATGGCTACAAGACTGGGAACGACTTTATCCCAATCTCTAGCGGCAAAACTCAGGCAGGCTTAAGTCCAATATGAAGTTCTTTTAGCGAGCGCAGCAAATAGTGCGGATGGTAATCAAAGGTATTCTTGCCCTCGATAAACCACAGGTCATCTACTTTTTCGACCAGTGCCGTGAAACTCCAGATCAGCTCACGTCGGGCAAGCGGTGCGCCCAGGCAGTGATGCACACCAGAACCAAAGGCCAGATGCCCTCCAGGTCCTTTGCGATCCAGATCGATTTTCTGTGGCTCTTCAAAACGACGCTCATCCCGGTTTGCCGCCGCAAATCGAACATTAACCAGACTACCCGCAGGGATCAGCGTGCCAGACAACTCTACGTCTTGAGAGGTGGAACGCATCAGGCTCTGTACCGGCGACTCCAGCCGAAGTACTTCTTCAATAAACAATTTCACGTACTTCTCGGGATCTGATTTCAGCTGCGCCCAGACATCTTTGTTTTCAATAAGCAATTTTACGCCGGACGACAGGGCGTTAGTGGTGGTTTCACTCCCGCCAACAAAGGTGTCTGCCATCATCTCTGCATGCAGTTCGTTGTCATTAAGCGGCCGACCCCACTCGGTAATCACCGTATTCACCAGATCACTTAGCAAGGTGCCATTGGGTTCTTTACGAAGGCGCTCAAACACCGGCTGGAAATAATGTTGGGCTTCGATTTCTTTACGAACCGTATCCAGCTCATCTTCTGGATCCAGCATCATGCCGATGCGATGAAAGAAGGCTTCGGTCCATTCCTTGATTTTCCAGATGTCTTTGGGATCTGCACCCATCTGCCGGCCGATAATCAACAAGGGCAACGGTACGGCAAACTGCCGGACAAAGTCACATTCACCTGATTCGAGAATATCGTCGAGCAAGGAATAAGCAAGATCGCGGACTTCCGGATCCAGATGCGACACAACCTTGGGCCGAAACGCCTGATTAAAGATGGTGCGCATCTCTTTGTGTTCCGGGTCATCACGCCCACCCAGGGTGGCGGCTGGAACCCAGCCTTCTTCCTCAAACAGTTTGGCCGACGCCTTGGCCCGAGCACTCAGTTCACCCGTTCCGCGCTTTAA
>CAZWMD010000038.1:7186-40044 GCA_964634815.1 uncultured Pseudomonadales bacterium
ACAGTTTGGCCGACGCCTTGGCCCGAGCACTCAGTTCACCCGTTCCGCGCTTTAACGACGATGAACTGATGAAGCTCTTTGGATCGGTGAGCACAGTGCGTACATCGTCAAATCGGGTAACAACAAACATGCCGGTCTTGGGACATTGATACACCGGTTCATGGTCACGGATTTTCTGATACGCAGGATATGGGCAACGCTGGGTCTCAACGTCAAACAGATCGACATCGGGTTGTGGCCCTTTACTCTCGCTCGTTGATTCACTCGTGGATTCAGTCATAAGTGGTCCTCCCCAAATTTACCGTCGGTTTACCTTTGACGTCCCAAAGCAGCAGGGCTAAAGCGTAAAATAAACCGCCGTCCTCATGCTAGTAGATAAGCAGGGTGCTGACCAATCCTCCTTTATAACTGGCCCACTGGACACCTAAACAACTGGAGCGCCTCCGTGCAGAAATTTCCCGCCTACTTTAGTCGATCTCTACTCAGTCTCATTATTGGGCTATTTTTGACCGTATCTCAGGCGTTTGCCCTGGATGTGAACAAGGCTGATCTGGAAGACCTGCAAACGGTTGAGGGCGTCGGTCCGGTCATTGCCAAGCGGATTATTGACGAGCGACGCAGAGGCGGAAATTTCTCATCCAGAGAAGATTTGATCTCTCGCGTGAAAGGCGTGGGCGACAAAACCGCACAGAGGATTACTTCAGGAAGTGGTCTGAGAAAAGGCACATCAAGCACCAAATCAGCCAAGACCAATAGCAAAAAGTCCAGCTCAGCCAAAACGGCCAGCTCAAGTAAAACGGCCAGCTCAACCAAGACGGCCAGCGCCAAGAAGACAACTACCAAAACCGCTGATACTAAAAAGAAGAGCAGTAAAAAAGACACCAAGAAGACTGCCAGCAAATCGTCTTCCAAGAAGTCGAGCACCAAGAAAAAAGCGGCAAAGAAAAAGACCACAAAGAAGAAGTCTTCGTCAAAGTCTGGCAGCTAACAACAGCTTTTCCAAACCCAGCACAGCGGCTGCTCGACGAATAAAACCGGCGAGCAGCGCACGCTTCTCTAATCGTTCATCTGTCGACGATGAAATAGTTCCCAGGGTGTTCGCAAAGGGCAACACCGCAGCCAGGTCCCACCAGGCCAGTGCTTCGACCCTATCTGCACCATTCAGGTCACCTGCTGCAAAATACAACTGAGTGAAGCGATCAACCTCTGCTACTCCCGCTCCCCACAACAGCTCGAGTCGAGCGCAGGCTAAATCAGCCAGAGCATCGCCTATGCCAAAATCTTCCCAGTCGATGACGGCCACCAACTGCGAGTTGCGCCATAACAGGTTGCCGCTCCAGTAATCTCCATGCAACAGAACAGGTTCACCAACGGGCGCGGGACGCGGAATGCTATCCAGGGCTTCACGGATCTGAGACTCGAAGATTTCTTGATCGTACGATCTCGTCGCATCACCGACGGCCAAAGGGACAAGCGCCTGTCTGGGCACCAGTGGGTGTGATGTTGAAAGCGCTGGATTAAGTTGGGGCAGTGAGAGCGTATGAAAGTTTGCCAGCCAGGCTGCCATCGCCGGGACACAACGACTCAAGCCATCTGCGTCACTTACCGGGGAGCCCTCTACGTATTCATAGATTGCGTAGGGCCTACCGAACACTTCTGTGTCCAAACCAAGATATAGGGGCTGGGGTACTGAAACGTTCGCTTCATGCAGCGCGGTGACACAGGCATACTCATCAGCCGCAAGATCTGGATTGCGCGCAAAATCTACATCGCTATGGCAACGTACAACGCTGTGCGCCGGTGCACCTCCAGCAACTTCATAGCTCATTTTATATACAGCGGCTGACACTCCACCCTGAAGTGCCTGCCAACCAAGCAGTCTTTGCCCCAGTCCGCTGTGAGCAAGCACTGATTTACCTTGAAGCTCACCCTGAAGCACGCCCTAAAGCTCCGCCTGTCAGTTAGTGTTGCTGGTGGCTGATGGATTACAGCGTCTTCCAGTACAACTGCTAGACTGGCAGCTTCACATAAGATCGGCAACACAGAGCGGCAGCGTTCTGTACAGGAGAGGTAAATTGACGGCATCGGACAACATAGAGGTTGATTATCTCGTCGTCGGTAGCGGCGCCATGGGATTGGCTTTTGCGGATACGATTATCTCCGAAACCAACGCAACGGTTGCCCTGGTAGACAAACACGATCGCCCGGGAGGACACTGGAACGACGCCTACCCCTTTGTCCGGCTTCATCAGCCTTCAGCATTCTACGGTGTGAGCTCACGCCGACTAGGCAACAACGCCAAGGACAAGGCCGGTTTCAACAAAGGGCTTTTTGAACTCGCATCAGGTTCAGAGGTGTGTACCTACTTCGATCAGGTGATGAATCGCCAGCTGTTGCCTACCGGTCGCGTAAAGTACTTCCCCATGAGCGAGTACCTGGGGGAAAAGCAGTTTCGTTCGCTCGTCACCGGGGCTGTCACCAAGGTAAACGCAACCAAGGTTGTCGATGCCACTTACATGAATGTTCAGGTGCCATCCACCCGAGCGCCAAAATACGCTGTCAGTCAGGATAGTCACTGCATCCCTCTAAATGATTTGCCCCGCACTCCAGCGCCCACCGATGGCTATGTTGTTATTGGTGCCGGCAAAACCGGAATAGATGCCTGTCTTTGGCTTTTGCAGCGGGGTGTTGCACCAGGGCGAATCCGCTGGATCATGCCGCGCGATTCCTGGTATCTGAATCGCCGCAACATTCAACCGGGCAAGGAATTTCTCGAAGACACTCTGGGTGGGCAGATGCTCAATCTGAAAGCAACAGCCCAGGCACACTCTGTGCCGGAACTCTTCGACGAGCTGAATAGAACCGGTCAACTACTTCGACTCAGCGAAGAACACCGGCCCACAATGTATCGCTGCGCAACGGTGACCGAGACAGAACTCGAAGCACTGCGCAGTATCGACAACGTCATCCGTATGGGCAGAGTCACTTCTATTGAAGCAGACCAGATTGTTTTGGAAGAAGGCACTATCAAAACCAACAAAGACACGCTGCACATCGACTGTACCGCGGATGGTTTAGCGCAACGCCCCCCTGTTCCTGTGTTTGACGGCGAATCAATCACCTTGCAAGCAGTAAGAACCTGCCAGCAGGTGTTTAGTGCTGCGTTCATTGGTTACCTGGAACATGCCTGCTCCAGTGACGAAGAGAAAAACCAGCTATGCACACCGGTACCGCATCCCGATACCGACATTGACTGGCTGCGGAGCAGTCTGGGCTCAACACTCAACGGTATCGCCTGGAGCCAGAACCCGGGAGTTCAGGAGTGGCTGGGTAACAATCGACTGAACTTCATGGCGCACTTTTCTGACAAGAACAATTCTTCAGCCAAGCAACTGCAGGAAGTGGCCATGCAGAGTGCAGAACTGACGCTGCCTGCGATTACGCGCCTGGAAGAGCTGTTAGCACTAAGCGAGTAAAGCGAGCCTTATTCTCAAAATCAGAAACAACTCAAGCAGAGAAAACAAATGCCTGATACAAGAATGACCAAGACAGAACGCGAAGCTTTCCTTGCGGCACCACGCATCGGTGTTGTTTCAATTGGGCGAGCAAATCAGTCACCGCTGTCCGCTCCCGTTTGGTATGAGTACACCCCAGGGGGAGATCTGTGGTTCTTAACAGGGCCCGTATCGGCCAAGGGCAAATTGCTTGGGTTGCAAACGCCGGTAACCCTGGTTGCCCAAAGTGAAGAGCTGCCTTACGCCTACGTAAGTGTAGAGTGCACGGTTGCTGATATGCGTCAGGCAACCGACGCAGAGAGCCTGCAAATGGCGATTCGTTACTTGGGCGACAAGATGGGCGCAGCCTACGCGGAGGCAAATGCCAGCAGCGTGTCGATCAAACTAACCCTTACAATGCACAGATGGCTCACTGTGGATTACGCCAAATCATCGCTCTGAGCAAGACCCATCGAACCCAACGAAGGCACAACAGTAGAACCGGGTGAACCAGAGGCCTGGATAGATGTATTCGAACACAGCCAACAGCGAATGATCGCTGAGGCTGCATTTGTTCTCACCGCACTCGACATCACTCATCAGGTCACACGACATTTGCAGCATCCTGGAAATTCTCCGGGTCTGCTAAAACCACTGGAACTCGGTCAGGGTACGCTAGGACCCTGGCGTCTCAGCGTGCCGGTGTCCCAGGCAGCCTTTGCTGGAAGCCAACTCGATACCTATTGGGCCGAGAACAAGAATATTGGCAAGCGTCCGCCAAACAGCCCATCGATCGACAGCGGCCTTGCCGGCTGCATCGGGTTTTTGATGGTCATCTGGGCCATACCCTGGTTACAGGAATGGACACTCTACGATTGGCGGAACCAGGGGATAATGGCAGCGCGTCTGGTGACTGAGGGCGAGTGGTGGCGAACCATCACGGCCCTCACTCTGCACGCCGACTTTGGCCACATAGCGGGCAACTCACTGTTTGGCATCTTCTTTGGCAGTCTGCTCGCTCGGCAAATGGGTTCAGGGGTAAGTTGGCTGCTAATTGTTATCGCGGCGGCCGCTGCCAACACGATCAATGCGTTCAGTCAGGGTGAGTCGTTTCGCTCACTGGGTGCATCTACCGCAACCTTTGCCGCTCTGGGATTGCTCGCAGCCATTGTGTGGCGTCGAGGCTATTTCAGAAGAACCGGCGACTGGCGCAGAAGCTTTGCGCCCATATTTGCGGGTATTTGTCTTGTTGCCTTCACAGGGATAGGCGACGGCAATACAGATGTCGCCGCCCATCTTTTTGGATTCGGTTGCGGAATCATGCTGGGACTTGCCAGTGGTTCTATACCCTTCAGCTGGCTTAACCCCCGAATGCAGTGGGCAGCCGGGGCTATCACCTTGAGTGGCATCGTCCTGGCCTGGCGACTGGCATTTTAGAGAGCATGCACCCGCACTGGCAGTGTTGCGTAGCCATGAACAAAATTTGAATTAATCCGTTCAGGCTCACCAAGCACTTCGACAAACTCAAAGCGTTGCTGAATCTCTTCCCAAAGCAATTTGAGCTGCAGCTCTGCCAATCGATTACCCATGCAGCGATGAACGCCATAGCCAAAGGACACGTGCTTTCTTGCATTGGGCCGATCTATTTGCAGCTCATCGGCGTTTTCAAAAACGCGCTCATCGCGATTGCCAGAGACATACCACATGACTACCTTGTCACCCTTACGGATATTGTGGCCATGGAAATCGACGTCTTCAAGCGCCGTGCGCCGCATGTGAGCAAGCGGTGTTTGCCAGCGAATGATCTCCGCTACCATGTTTGGAATGAGAGAGGGATTAGCACGAAGCTTTGCGTATTGCTGTGGAAACTGATTGAGTGCAAGCACACCACCCGACATCGAATTTCGCGTGGTGTCGTTACCTCCAACAATCAACAACAAAAGGTTGCCCAAATATTCTTGTGGTGGCATATCACGCGTTGCCGGATTGTTGGCAAGCATAGTAACCAGATCAAAACCCTCTTCATTGCCACGTCGTTCGTCACGCAGGCGTGTGAAATACTCAAGGCACTGCCTTAGCTCCAAACGCGCCTCGTCCCAACTGGACACCACGCCGGTTTGTGGTCCACCGGTTGCCACATCTGACCAACGGGTTAGTTTGTGACGGTCTTCGAATGGAAAATCGAATAGCGTCGCCAACATTTGAGTAGTGAGCTCAATCGATACCCGTTCTACCCAGTCGAACTCTTCACCTATCGGCAGCTCATCAAGCACGTTGCAAATGCGCGAACGAATGAGATCAGTCATTGCCGCAAGATTGTGCGGCGCAACGACGCCGGCAACCGATTTGCGTTGCACCGCGTGAACTGGCTCATCCATGGCAATGAAACTTGGCGCAATCAGCTCTGGTGGAATATCTCGTACAGTGATGTTATCGAGTGATGAGAAACGCGCGTTGTCGGCATCAATCTGCTTCATTTCATGAAAGCCGGTGATCGACCAGTATGGCCCTACCCTGCTTCGTTCATGAAAGTACACCGGGGCTTCTTTGCGTAACCGCTCAAAGTAAGGCCAATGAGTATTGGTGCGGAACAACCCCCAGTCGGTGACATCAATGTCTTCCAGCGGCATAGAGTTTGCCTGCGCGTGGGCTGCACCCAGCGCCTCAATATAGTTTTCAGCCATCGTCATATGCGTCGACATCCCGTTAAAGACCAAATCGCTAATGAGAGTAATATAACTCACTCAAACCCAAGATAATTCAGGCGTTATAGACCAATTCGAACCAACTGTTAGCGAAAATTGGCGCTGTGTCATAGTTTTCAGTGCCTGAGTCCCTAGACTCCGCGACCGTACACGTACTCTATACAGCTAATGGAAACCTGAACATGGCCGCAAAATTCGAACTCTACAAAGATAAAGCCGGTAAGCATCGCTGGCGCCTGAAAGCCTCTAACGGCGAGATTGTTCTCGCAAGCCAGGGGTACGCATCAAAGGCCGGTGCCCAGATAGGCATCGCTTCGGTGCAGAAAAACAGCTCTAGCGTGAAGAACTTCCGCGTCAATCAAACTCGCAACAAGAAGCATTGCTTTACCCTGGTTGCCGGTAACGGACAGGTTGTCGGCACAAGCCAGACCTATGCAAAAGAAGCCTCATGCAAGGCAGGGGTTCAAAGCGTTAAGCGATCGGCCGCCAAGGCCAAGGTTGTTTCAGCCTAGTCAGCACCATCTGACGCATAAGCATCCGACTCATCGGATGCTTATGCCAGACCTGTAATGAAAATGATGGCGATTGCCAGCGGTACCGGAAATCGCACCAGCACTCGCCAGAACCGGTAACCAAAACCCTCCCCCAAACCGAGTTCTGCCACAGTCGATGCGCGACTCATTTGCCAACCCGCAAACACCGCAATCAGCAATCCCCCTAGCGGCAGCAATATTTGATTGGGCACAAAATCAAGAAACGCGCCAAGGGACATACCCGCGATCTGAATATCACTCCAGGCACCAAACGACAGTGCGCTCACGCAAGAACAGAGCCCGATAGACGCAAGCGCCAACAGCGTGGCGACCCGACGATGGAGGCTCAACCGCTCACTAAGCCAGGCAATGAGCGGTTCAATAAGACCCACCATAGAAGTTACCGCGGCCACTGACAGCAACAGGAAAAACAATACGCCAACAATGTAGCCACCGGGCATTTGCGCAAAGGCCAGAGGCAGGGTCTGGAAAATAAGGCCGGTTCCGCCAGCAGGATCAAGGCCATTGCTAAACACCGCCGGAAAAATCACCAATCCAGCCACAATCGCCACCAACGTATCGCCCATAACAATGATCATGGCACTACGCGGAATAGAGATGTCATCCGGAAGATAGGCGCCAAAGGTCATCATGCCCGCCATTGCCACCCCAATCGAGAAGAACGCCTGGCCAACGGCAATCAACAACATCGACCCATTGATTTTCGAAAAGTCTGGCACAAACAAATAGTTCAGCGCCTGGGTAAACCCCCCGGCAAATACGTTGTAGATGGCTAAGCACACCAGCAGAAGGAACAGCATAGGCATCAATACTCGCACTGCGCGTTCGATGCCTGAGCGGATACCACTCACCAGAATTGCGCCGCTCAGGGCAAGGCCTAAAACAGTCCAACCGAGCGCCCCTGGGGTATTGGACTTCATCGCTTCAAAAGAACTCAGCGCCGTTGCGCCCGTTGTGCCAGCAAATCCTTGCGCCAAAGAAACATAAAGGTATCTGAGCACCCAGCCCGCAATAACGGAATAAACGACCTGAATGAGGAAGGCAGTGAGTACATTGGCACTACCCAGGGAACGCCATAGAGGGCTTACACCTTCGGCTTGCGCGATTCTTTCCATAGATCTGGGGGGACTGCCACGACCGCGCCTTCCTATAAGCAACTCGGCCATCACAATCGGCACGCCTATAAGCACAACGCAGAGCAAATACACCAGCACAAACGCGCCACCGCCGTTCTCGCCGGTGAGATAGGGAAATCGCCAGATGTTGCCCAGCCCAACAGCAAATCCAATCGCGGCCATGAGAAAGCCAAAGCGAGACGCAAACATAGGAGAATTAGCAGAAGTGGTGGCCATATGAGACTCCCCGGGGCTTACGACAATACTAACTTGCATCGCCACGAGTGTTTACAATGTGCCGTTAAACCACGCCTAATGTGACCATTAGGTTCAGCATCACTCCACGGTTTCCCATCTTGGCAATCCAGCAAAACAGCATAGCCACCGCTCCTGAAAGGGAACTTCCAGCACTGTTACGACTTGCATGGCCAATGATGTTAACCCAGCTGTTCATTATGGGCACCGGGTTCCTGGATACCGCAATGTCCGGGCACTACAGTCCCACAGACCTGGCCGGTGTTGCCATGGCGGGGAATGTGCTATGGCCATCCTTCATGTTACTCACCGGCGTGACTACGGCACTCACACCAATTGTTGCCCAACTGCGCGGATCGGGAGACACCCAGTCTGCGGGAGTTCGTGTTCGTCAGGGACTTATGGTCGCCCTAGTAGGCGCTGTGCTTCTGGTGTGCATCATTTTAAACGCACGCCCCTTACTGGAGTTTGCAGGAATTGCGCCCGAGGTCATCAAGATCGCCATGGCCTACCTGCAAGCCGTTGCCTGGGGAGCACCAGCAGTGGTTCTGTACGTTGCGCTGCGAAATGTCTGTGATGGCCTGGGCGAAACCCGGCCAGCCATGTTTATCTCAGGAATCGTTCTGCCAATAAACGCTTTCTTTAACTACGGCTTTGTTTACGGGAAGTTTGGTCTGCCAGAGCTGGGCGGCGAAGGGTGCGGCTGGGCCACTTCGATTGTACTGTGGATTCAGCTATTGCTTATGATGATCGTTGTGCGCAGACCGTTCTTTAGGGCGGCAAATGTGTTTAGTCAGTTCGATGCACCTGATCCCAAAGAGCTATGGCGAATCATAAGACTGGGCATGCCCATTGGAATTGCCATGTTTCTTGGTATGGCCGTCTTTTCAGCCATTGGCATGCTGGTTGGCCGTATAGGTGTCAATGAGTTTGCGGCACACAGTATCGCAGGCAACCTCAACTGGCTTACCTACGTCATTCCCATGGGTTTGGGCGCTGCTGCCAGTATTCGGGTAGGGTTTTTCACCGGAGCCAAGCAGCTCGACGGTGCACGCAGAGCCGCCGCAACCGCCTACAAGTTTGCCCTGGTTTATGCCTTTGTTGTGAGCGCGCTGCTGGTTATATTTCGTCATCAATTGGTAGGCGTGTACACAAGCGATCCGCTGGTTATCGACTTTGCCGTCAACCTGCTGCTGTTTATTGCGGTGTATCAAATTGTTGATGATACCCAGGCCGTCGCGGTAGGCGCCTTGCGGGGTTACAAAGACACTACTGTGCCCATGATCTTTCAGGTGATTGGCTATTGGATTATCGCGCTGCCACTAGGCAGCGCCCTGGCCTTCGGCTGGGGCATCATCGAACCGCTTGGCGTTTACGGGTACTGGACCGGCATGACAATTGGTCTGTTTTTGGTTGCCTGTGCAAACAGCATCCGTCTGTGGCGTACAAGCCACAATCATGAACTGGTCCAGAGGTTAGCGGCGAGCTAAGAGGTGACTCAGTGCCTCCTTCAACCTTGGATAGCCGAACTCAAAATTGTGCTCTAACAACCGATGAGGCAAAACACGCTGACTGGTGAGCAGCAGATCATCAGCCATTTCTCCAGCTGCCATTCTGAGCAAACCTTTTGGAACCCGAAAAAGCACTGGTCGGTTCAGCGCGCCACCAAGTTCTTTCATCAGCGTGGATGCCCGTTCCGGGTGGGGAGCAGTGAGATTCACAGGGCCTTGCAGGGTTGCATCATCCAGGCATCGAACCAGCGCTCGCACCGCATCATCAATGTGAATCCAGGACTGCCACTGCTTACCGTCGCCTAACACGGCACCCACAAACAGTTTCACGGGTTTAGCAAGCGAGGCAAGGTAACCGCCCTCAATGGGTGGCGCGAGCACCAACCCAATCCTCAGCTGAACCAGCCTGGGCAGCGAACTACCGGACTGCGCAGCCAGCGCTTGCTCAGCGCTTGCTTCAATATGCGCGCATAGCTCGGCCGCAAAGCCATGACCCGATGCGTCCTTCTCGGTGAATTCCTGTTCCGGATCAGCCGGCGTGCCATACCATCCAATCGCTGAAGCATTGAGCCAAACCCTGGGGGGCTGTTGTGCTGCTGCAATCCACTCACCAATCTGTCGGGGTAGCTCAGCTCGTGACCGGGTGAGTTCCTGTTTTCGCTTGGCACTCCATAGCTTGGCTGCCACTGGTTCACCCGCCAAATGCACAATACCGCTCAACACAGTACTGGATGGCAACTCATCCAGCGCGCGAACAACGCGGATGCCGTTGCCAAGTTCAGCCGCCTTGTCTGGCCGGCGCGACAACACCACCAACGATTTTCCGCTCGCCAGCAACACCGGGATGAGGCGCCTGCCAATCAATCCCGTTGCTCCAGTAACCAGAATGGTTTCAGTATTTTCCATAGCCCGCGCCTTGAATAGTTTCACGGGCAGCCTTTGATGCCAGGAAGTCGACAAAGGCTGTGGCTCCTGGATTTAACTCTGCGCGTTTTAGAAGAACCGCCTGCTGCACAACAGGTGCGTGCAGATTACCGGGTACAGACCAGGTGACAACTGTATCGCCCGGCGTGTTTGGCAGGTAAGACGCCGCCGTAAACCCCAGATCTGCGTTACCTGTCACCACCATTGCATGTGCTTGACCAACGTTTTCACCAAACACCAGTTTTGATTCAAGCTCGGTACTCAGACCCAGTGCGGTTAACACTTCTATGGTTGCACGTCCGTAGGGGGCAAGCCGAGGATTGGCAATGGCTACTTTGCGGGTGGTTTGATTTTGCAGCTCGTGCACCAACCGCTGGATTTGCTCAGCCTCAGAATTACTTTCATGAAGCACTTTTGGGCGACTATTTGTCCATAACATCAGCTTTCCGTAGGCGTACGTGAAAGGTTCATAAGCAAGGCCGGAGTCGGCAAGTAAACGAGGTCGTTCTTCGTCGGCCGACAAAAAAACATCAAAGGGTGCCCCAGCAATTATCTGCGCATATAGTTTGCCCGAAGAACCGGCAACCAGTTCGACCTGATAGCAAGCACCGGTGTCAGTTAGGGCACTGCCTTCAAACTGGTTCTTCAACTCAGAAAGCGTAGCCAGAAAGTTACTGGCTACGGCAACCAGAACTTTATCGCTGCAGTTATTTGTACCTGTAGCTGTAGCCACAGATGAACTTTCAGATTCGCCGCAGCCAGCCAGTAAAGCAAGTAACAGCCAACGACTGAAATACCAGAAAGCCCTTAGACTATTGATAAACGTCTGGATCAAGAGCTGGGCACAAGGCTACCCAGCGTTGGAGCAAAACGCTGTCCCATCCGAATATAACCCGCAGGATTAGGGTGCAGATCATCGGGCAAATCTCGAGCATCTTCAGAGCCAAACAAAACCAAACCATCGAGGTAACTCAAGGCAAGGTCGCCACCGCTCTGCCGGTCGCTGACCAACTGACTGATTAGCGTTCGAGTCCGCTGCAGCGTCAAACAGCCCATTCGCAGATGCTCAAGCCCCGGCTCAGTAACAAATTTGCCTGACTGGTTCGCAAGGGTTGGCCCCGGTGAGGTTTCAGCACTTGGACAGTAAATGGGCGAGATCAGAACAATAGGCACATCGGGTTTGCCTTCTCGAATGGTATCGAGAAACCCATGTAGCGCGGGGACAAAAACTCGTTCGCGCATGGAGTCCATATTTATAAGGTTGATGCCTACCTTGATACTGATCACTTCAGCATCGCTATCGCGAATGGTTCGCGCAACAAACTGATCGAGGTGGCATTGCCCGCCAAACCCAAGACTCTGCAGATTTACTCCAACACTACGGGCCGCTACCGCAGGCCAGGTCAGCGCTGGCTCATCGGCCTCCATACAGTGACTGATCGAACTGCCGTAGTGTAACCAGCGGGGACGCTCATCTTTGTCAGGCGAGGATATGGTTGCAGAGGCTTCGAGATGCAGTGCACGCAATTCAACAAAGGCGTTGTGCGGTAACCAAAGCTCACAGCATTTATTGCCCGCTGGCAGATCTTTGAACCACAGCGTGTCCGCCTCGCCTCGCACTAATTCAAATTTACCAGAGACTGCTGGATCTAGATGTATGGCATTGCCTTTGTCAGATGTCGCCAGATGAAGCTCTGATGCTGCCGGTTCTTTGATCATCTCCAGGTTGAGCGCGATCTTCCTGCGCTCTTTGCCTGGATTAACAAGATTGGTGGCAAGAAATTCGAGACCAATCTGTTGTGCATCGGTATTGAAACGCATTCGCACACCCGATGGCATACGCACTATGACGTCCATAACTTGCGGGACCTGAGATCGAGTCCAGTCAGGTAAACGCCGCGGGCTGAGACCAGTACCAGTCTCACCGGTGTGTTTGTTGTTGTAAGTACGTTTATCGAAATCCAGCGCGCCACGCATCTCGATTACCGCAGGAACAAGTTCGACAATTGGTATTTTTTGCATAGTCATTGATGAGAATACTACCTGTTTATCGCGGTTATCTGGGCGCCTTCGTTTCGCTTTCAGAACAGAGTAAATCACTTTAGAATAAGCTTATGATGACTTCCAACCTGCAATCAGCAATTCTCGGTGGCATCTTCATTGGTCTTGCTGCGACCTGGCTATATTTGAGTATTGGTCGAATCGCAGGCGTAAGCGGAATAGCCGCACGAGCAATAACCGGCGCAACCTGGCCGTTACTGTTTGTAATCGGGCTGGGCATCGGTGGCTGGCTTGCGGTATGGATGACACAGGCTTCTGACTACTCCGCGGCAAATCTTTCTACATTAAGTTGGCCAAAGCTGATCGCTGGCGGTTTGCTGGTAGGTTTTGGCACACGGCTTGGCTCTGGTTGTACCAGTGGCCACGGTGTCTGCGGTATTGCGCGAGTGTCACCTCGCTCAATGGCAGCGACCTGCATATTCCTGGGTACAGGAATGCTTGTGGCCACAACAGTGTCAGCGTTCTAAGGGTGGTTTCTGCCAGTGACAATCAAGCAGGTTCAACCTCTGTCATGGTCAAACTGTCAGCACTTTTAGCAGGCATTCTCTTTGGCGCGGGATTAGTTGTTTCTGGAATGACCAATCCAGAGAAGGTTATCGCTTTTCTTACGCTGAACGATAAATGGGATGCCTCGCTTATCTTTGTTATGGGCAGCGCACTAGTGGTTACTGCTGTGGGCTACTTTGTAGTAAACAGACGGCGCGCACCTTTGTTTGATGCCATATTCCATAACCCGGTAGCACAGACCATCGATACACGTCTGGCAGGTGGCGCCGTTTTGTTTGGCGTCGGCTGGGCGCTTTCCGGTTATTGCCCGGGCCCGGCGATCGTTGGCGCATTCACCTTTGATATGAGAGCAGTGATTTTTTTCATTGCCTATCTTGGCGGCGTAGGTCTGTTCGAAACCACTCGCGCTCGAACTGCTGTTGCGCTTGCTGACGGCTAAGCACTAACCAATAACTAGAAGCCGCAGCAAAGACTGCGGGCATATAAAAGAATGAGGGGCAGAGCAAACAAAGGAGCTTTGCATGGAATCGTTCGACCCGGTGCTGCTGGCGCGCATTCAGTTCGCCTTTACTATCGCCTTTCACATCATTTTTCCCGCGATATCTATTGGCCTGGCCGCTTATCTTGCGGTGCTGGAAGGCGCCTGGTTGCTCACACGCAAACAGGTGTACCTCAATCTCTACAAATACTGGCTTAAACCGTTCGCTCTGGTGTTTGGTATGGGGGTCGTTTCGGGTGTTGTGCTGAGCTATCAGTTCGGCACCAATTGGTCGACCTTCTCTGATCTTACGGGCCCTGTGCTTGGTCCGCTGATGGGCTACGAGGTGCTCACCGCGTTTTTTCTGGAAGCCGGATTTCTTGGTGTCATGCTGTTTGGTCTGGATCGCGTTGGGCCAAAGGCCCATTTTTTTGCAACCATGATGGTTGCTATTGGCACACTCATCTCGGCCTTCTGGATCCTTGCCGTAAACAGCTGGATGCAAACCCCGGCAGGTTACGGCATAAATGCCGAGGGACAGTTCATTCCACTCGACTGGTGGCAAGTGATCTTCAATCCCTCCTTTCCGTACCGGCTGGTGCACATGACTCTGGCAGCCTACCTCGCCACGGCCTTTGTAGTGGGGGCAGCCTCAGCCTGGCACTTGCTTCGTGGCAAACGTTCTGAAGAATTGCGCACCGCGTTTTCCATGGCCATGTGGATGGCGGCATTAGTTGCGCCACTACAAATCCTTGCGGGCGACCTGCACGGTTTAAACACCCTCGAACATCAACCCATCAAGGTGGCTGCGATGGAAGGTCACTTCGACACCCAGACGGGCGCGCCGTTTATTGTCTTTGGGTTGCCAGATGTCGAAGCGTCTGAGACAAAAGCAGCACTGAAAATTCCCAAACTGGGCTCACTGATACTCACTCACAGCGTCAACGGCGAAGTGAAAGGGCTGAATCACTGGTCTGAGGAAGAATGGCCCAACGTGCCTGTAGTCTTCTGGAGTTTCAGAATCATGCTTGCGCTTGGCGGCCTAATGGTCATTTCTGGCCTGAGCGGATTGTGGTTGCGCTATCGCAAGCGTCTGTTTGAATCTCGTAACTTCCATCGCTTTAGTCTGGCCATGGGTCCCAGTGGCCTAATTGCCATACTGGCTGGCTGGGTCGTAACCGAAGTCGGCCGCCAGCCTTACACCGTGTATGGCTTGCTGCGCACGGCAGAGTCCGCATCACCAATCGGTGCACCTGCACTCGCGGCATCGCTAAGTGCTTTTGTCGTGGCGTACTTCTTTGTTTTTGGTGCGGGTATCTACTATCTGTTTCAAACCCTCAGTAAAGAACCTGCTGATGCCATTAACGAGAACATTCCAATCGGGTCAGCAAACGTTACCGGGCACCTACTGGATGATCAGCTCCCTTTGCCCCGGGGGACCCACTAATGGATTTACCTCTTATATGGGCCAGTATTATCGCTCTTGCTGTTCTGGCTTACGCGCTGCTGGATGGCTTTGATCTGGGGGTTGGCCTCTTCTTTCCTACAATGAGCGACTCCGAAAAGGACGCGGCAATAGAAACCATAGCACCGGTCTGGGATGGTAACGAAACCTGGCTGGTTCTTGGCGGCGGTGGTCTCTATGCCACCTTCCCTGTGGCCTACGCCACCGTACTGCCCGCCTTCTATCCACTGGTGATTGCCATGTTACTCGCACTTGTTTTCCGAGGCGTGTCGATGGAGTACCGCCACAAAACAAAGCGCATACAGCACTTCTGGGATTTTGGATTCTTTGCCGGCTCACTCATTGCCGCGCTTTCACAGGGCATCATGCTAGGCGCCTTTATTCAGGGAATAAATATTGTTGATCGCAG
This sequence comes from uncultured Pseudomonadales bacterium, assembly GCA_964634815.1. GTDB lineage: Bacteria > Pseudomonadota > Gammaproteobacteria > Pseudomonadales > Azotimanducaceae > JALZVT01. Next base: position 22,665 of record CAZWMD010000038.1, read on the forward strand.
CTATGCCGGTGGCTGGTACGACTGGCTAACCCCCTTCTCGCTTCTGTGTGGGGTTGGGATCGTTCTCGGTTACGCCTTGCTGGGTTCAACCTGGCTGGTTATGAAAACCCGGGGCTCGATGAACAAACGTATCCGGCGCTTTTTACCAAAACTGACCATGGCAGTCTTTGTTGCCATTGTCGGTCTGTCATCATGGACGCCGTTTCTGGACGAGCGGCTCTCCGAACGCTGGTTCTCCTGGCCAAACATCGCGCTGCTAACACCAATCCCTCTACTCGTAACGCTTACGATCTTCCTGCTCATGCGTTGTATCCGGGAGCGTAGCGATAACGACTCCAAACCGTTCTACTACGCCCAGGCACTCTTCGTCGTCACCTTTGCAGGGTTTGGAATTAGCACCTACCCCTACATTGTTCCGCACCAGCTAACGATTTGGGACGCTGCCGCTCCTGACTCAAGCCTGAGGTTTCTACTCGCGGGTACCGTTGTTTTGTTACCCATAATCATTGCCTACACAGCGCACAGCTATTGGGTGTTCCGAGGCAAGACCGTGAGCGACCCCCAAACTCAGACCAACGCAAACTCCGGGAGCTATAGATGACAAGGCCTACTAGCGGGGAAAGCTCAAGACACAAAACACTTTGGTTTATAGCGTTGTATATCGCAGGCGTTGTTGTTACAGCCGGGGCAAGCTATGCCCTACGCCTGCTTGTGATTTAGCAAGTGATTTTTAACAGCTCGAAATCGACGCCTTGATGTTCTCGCACAATTCCAGCACCAGGGCGCGTTGGGTGCTCACCAGGGCATCGTACCCTGCAGACGACTGAGGCCGCCGGGCAGAGAACTGATCTTCCAACGGCTGCACTGCATCAACCTGAGAGCTTCCAGTGCTCGACCAGCGGGCTTGCAGCACTACAGTACCGTCGACATTGCCATGTAGGTGATCGAGCACAACATTCACTCGATAATCAGCATCGCGGTTACCACCCAGGCAGCGCGACAATAAACGGGTCACACCAGCCTCTAAGGGTTCACTCCATCGATGCTGCAAGGCGGGCACCAATTCATTGGCGCCACTGGCCAGCATGATGTGGGTACGCTGCAGGTAAGGAGCAACTGAGGCACTCCCCAATCGCACACTGCAGCCAGAATCCAGGGCAATTTCCTGTGCCGGATCTGACAACAGATAGTAACGAGTCGCTGGTGTTGCACTCGAGCAACCCCAGAGTCCAGCAACCAGACCACAAAGCAACAAACTCTTTAGTAATAGCTGCATTAGTTGTTCTCCTTCTGACCTGCAGCAGGCTCGGGATCGATGGGTTGTTTATTGGGAAAAACAAACGCATTGGGCTGCTTTTCGTAGGTTTGCAAGACGCTGTCAGCGTCTGCAAGTACCGACTTGAATTGTTGTAGCGTGGTTAACAGCTCGCTCTGCAAGCTCGCTTCGCCGCCAAAACTCTGCAGCACATCGCGTGCGTCTGTGAGCGTCGCAACCATAGAGTCTGGCAAATCATTAGTGCCTGGAGACTCAAGAATCTGGGTGAGTGCAGCCAGTGTTTGCTTGCTGTCGGTGAGCGTGCCTTCAGCCGCCGCCAGAGCGGAGCTTGCGTTGTTGAGAGTATCTTCGATAGGCAGTTGTTGAAGCTTGCTTAAGAAACTCGCTACTTTCTCTTCGATGGCATCGAGCCCGGAGGCAACTGTGGGCAAATGCATCTCGCCATCGATACGGACGATTTCTGCAGGCTTTGCGTCTTCAACAAAATCCAGCGACACATAAAGATTACCGGTTAGCAGATTTCCTATTGCCAGCGATCCACGAAGCCCGTCTCTCACGGCCTGATTCAGAGCGACAGAAAAACCCTCAGCCGCGGCAACGGTGTCATCGCCCAGCCAGCCCGGCTCTATGTGAATAACTACAGGCAGTGAATTTGCGCCTTCTCCGGCTATTCTGAGTTGTTCATCGTCTGCTGGGTTCCACAATGACTGCCAGGGTTGAGAACCCACACTAAGCACAGTGCCAACGCGTAACCCACGATAATCAACTGGTGCGCCTTCTTTAAGACCCCGAATCGATGAATCAAACATCAACACATATTCAGTGGCGTTAACGTGCGGGTTATCGGTGAGATCACCAATGTCTTCATATAAAAGAAACAGCGCTTCGTTTTGAGCGGGCTGCCCCCGGCTGTAACCTTCCGGAATACCAAAGGTCACGCCACCGGTGAGCAATGCCTCCAGGCTCTCGGTGCGAAGGTCAAAACCGCCAACATCAACCGATACAGAAATGCCACTGGCGTTCCAAAATCGGGTACTTGTTGTTACCAGATCATCGTAGGGTGCATCGATAAAGGCCGAATAGCGGGTTTGACCGTTATCGGTATCAAGCGCAATGTCTTCTATACGACCTACCCGATAGCCGTTATACAGAATGGGACTGCCCACATTGACGGACCCCGCTGTATCAGCAAGCAACGTGAGCGACAATCCTGGTGTGCTTGGTGCTGTAATCGGTGCCACATCAAGACCACGAAAACGTCGGGCTCCGGTCTTTCCCTCGCCCGAGGATAACTGGATGTAGGCGCCTGACAGAATAGTCGACAGGCCAGAGATGCCCTGGCTACCGATTTGTGGGCTCACCACCCAAAACTGCGCGTCTTCGGTTAATAGTGGAGAGGCTTTTGGGTCTAAACGCACCACCGCCGTAACAGATTCAAAATCATCTGCCAGCTCAACCCGCTCAACCACACCAATTTCAACATCAAGGGTTTTAACCTTGGTTTCGCGAGCAACCAGGCCTTCTGCTGTTGCAAACTCAATTCGAATCTCAGGCCCCTGGGACAGATAGCTTTGTACCAGCGTCCAGCCACCAATCACCAGCGCCGCCAACGGCACTATCCAAACCGGCGATATTCGACGATTGGAGCGCACCCGCGCCACATAGACCTGCTGTTCCTCTGCAGCCGTCGCTTCTTTGTTAGCGCTCATTTAGTCACCAAGTCTTCAGCAAGCTTGCTGTGTTGCCCAGATTTATTGTTGTCTGCATAGGCATGATCCCAGATCAGTCGACTGTCAAAAACATCCGCCGCAAGCATGGTAAAGACCACCATGCCACAGAAGGCCAGTGCCGCCGAGCCTGGTGCCACCGTCAAAATGCCAGAGACCTGAACCAGCGCTACCAGCAACGCGACAACAAACACATCTACCATAGACCAGCGACCAATGAACTCAGTAGCCCGGTACAACCGTTCCCGTTCATGCGGGCTGTGCGGACTACGGCGAGCGACTGTATAGCACAGCCACAAAAGCGCCAGGATCTTTGCAACAGGCACCAACACCGAGGCGACAAAGATGATGATCGCGGTGGGATAGGAACCATGATGTATTAGTAATAGAACACCTTCGATGATGGTATTGCTTTGCACCTGGCCAAATTCGGCGGTATCCATAATGGGTAACACGTTGGCCGGTATATAGAGGACAACTGCCGTAAGCAGGAAAGCCAGTGTCCACTGCAGTGACTGCGGCCGGCGAAAGAACAACGCTCTACCGCACACCCGGCACTTTGTTTGGTCAGCCTTGGCAAGCGTTGAGCAGCGCAGACAACTCTGAAGCCCATGCGCCGCTGCACTTCGCGGAGGAAAGCTGGCTCGTGAGTCGTCATTTTCAACCGCAAACAGATCTTCCAGCGGCGAGTCTCGATCACTCATAGCGCACTCCAATACGCTCTCCAGTAGACACAAGATCGCCATTCATTAGCCGATCAATGTCTTTCCACATACGTACACGATCGACCATAGCCACACTCGAAATAGTACAGAGCGTAAAGCCAATGAATGCCCAGAAGGCAAACCCAAGTTGAATGCTGGCCATGGACGATATCTTCACCACACTGACCAACGCACCGATGAGAAACACTTCTACCATATTCCAATGGTGCAGGAAGTGAACCCAGCGGGCGATATAGGGCAACCAGGGCAAGGGCAGCTGAAAACGCAATAGCAACAACAACACGATTAACCAGAACAAAAGCAGTACGGGCCCTGCAAAGATCAGCACAAACACAATGATGCCAAGCAGCGGCTGGTCGTAGGCAAACAGCGAGGTGGCACTGTCGAGCAGCGTCATGGTTTCGACCTGACCCGAGGTTGCAAACCCCAGAAAGGGATAGGCTGTTGAGCACAGTAACAGCAGCAATCCTGAGAACGCCAAAGCCAGCGCCTGCTCAATGTGCCTGGGACGCTCTGTGGTTACATGATGATTGCAGCGAGGGCAATAAGCAGCCTCGTGATACTCAAGCTCAGGCAGCTCAAACAACAGATCACAGATCTGACAGGCGTACATTTTTTCAATGGGCACTGAGCGGGTTGTCATCGTGATTAATCTAAAGCCGGTAAATCCGCTCCGCTGTGCCATAGAACAGTTGATGCTGTTCTTCTTCGCTATAAGCTGCTGCGATCTTTTTCATGCCATTCCACATCACCGGATAGGCAATCGACAGCTTGTCTACCGGGAAGTTGCTTTCAAACATGCAACGATCAGGTCCAAAGCAATCAATGGTGTGCTTAAAGTAGCGCTCTTGTGCAGCAACAAACTCATCTGACGTTGGCGGTGTGTCGCGCTTATCCCAACCAAAGCCGTTGTCAGGCATGGCAAGTCCGCCAAGCTTTGCTACCACATTGGGGCAGCTCGCAATGGTTTCTATGTCTTTCTGCCAGAGTGCAAATATTTCATCTTGTTTGCCCGCATAAGCGCCAACCCCAAGCGGTGTCCCAAAGTGATCCAAAATCATCTGGGTGCCGGGTACAGCACGGGCAAGCTCGGCAAAGTCACTGTTTTGATGAAAGAAGTGCCAGGCGTCAAAGCTGTAACCCATCTCGCCAAGTTTTTTAACACCCGCAATAAATTCGGGTTTTCCGTAGGGTCCCGGGGTTGGGCGACCCGAGTTCCACAGCGTGCCCGTTGCATCATGAGCGCCAACGTGGCGAATACCCCTGAACAACCCCTGCCCGGCTGACTCATGGGCCTCGAGAACGGCTTCCACCTTGTCGCCCAGCTCCATATTGGCGTGGCTCACAATGCCGGCAATGGTTGCTCGATCAGGGTCTGCGGCACTTTCGGCAGCTACCCGGGCAACATACTCGGTCTCTCCTACCGGTTTGAGCTCCGAGGGTCCTTCCTTGCGGTAGTTACTGTGGCAGTCAATAAACACCGTTTTCTGAACGTTATGACCAGATTGGGTGTCTGCCCAAAGCGCGGGCAACTCGTAGATGCCAAACATCGTCTGCACCGACCACAGATGGTGATGTGGATCGATGATCGGACGCTGCGGATCGATAATCTCTTCAACAACCTTTGCGTACCAGTCGGCGTTATGTGCCGGTGTGGATCCATCTGTCATGTTGAGTCTCCCTAAGAACGCCCGGCTATCGCCAAAACTGCGTTAAAATTGTGGTTTGCAGTATAAAACTAACGGGGAGCAGAACGTGCAGGATCTTTTTTCAGTCAAGGGCAAGGTAGCGCTGGTTACAGGAGGCTCCCGAGGCATCGGTGAGATGATCGCCGCCGGCTATCTCGATGCGGGTGCCAAGGTGTACATCAGCTCGCGCAAGGCTGATGCCTGCGAGGCCACGGCAAAGCGACTTATGGAGCGCTTTGGCGGCGAATGTGTGTCGATCCCTGCTGATCTGTCTACCGTTGAAGGCGCGACATCACTGGCGCAGTCCATGGCCAAGCACGAAAGTCAGCTCGATATTCTGGTTAACAATGCCGGCGCAAGCTGGGGTGCGCCACTGGATGAGTTTCCGGAAAACGGCTGGGACAAGGTGATGGACACCAACGTCAAAGGCATCTTCTTTTTGACTCAACAGTGTTTGCCGCTACTCAAAGCAGCAGCAAGCCATGAAGACCCCGCCCGAGTGATCAACATCGGCTCGATAGACGGCATTAAAACCGCCATTTTCGATAACTTTTCCTACGGTGCATCCAAAGCCGCAGTCCACCATCTCACTCGAACCCTCGCGGCGCATATGGTGAAGGACAACATCATCGTTAACGCAATTGCTCCGGGGCCCTTTCCCACCTGGATGCTGAGTACCGGCGTTGGTTTTGGCGGCGAAACCGACGGCGTTGACTGGGATCAGGTGGGTGAGCGAAATCCCCGGGGCCGGGTAGGCACCATGGAAGATATCGCTGGACTTGCGATTTTTCTGAGTTCCCGCGCCGGCGCCTTCACCGTAGGCGAGACCATTACCTGTGATGGTGGACAGGTAGCGTCTTCTTAAACGCTGTTTTTTAAACCAGGAGCGCCAGTGTGCAGAACAAAAATACCGCAATGGTGCCAACGGTACGGACTGTGTGCCAAAACGCCCAGCGTTTAAGTGTCACAGCCGCCTGAGCTGGATCTGTACCGTCGGCAAAGCTCTGGTTCGCAGACTTGAAGAATGCAAAGTAGAGACTGAGTACCGCTACACTAAGCGCTGCAGCGACATAGGAATATACGCTCAGCGCTGACTCACTTAGCAATCCAAGAGCAACGTGTACGCTGGGAAGCAGCGTGCCCAGTATGGTGAGCGGTGCAAAGAACCGAAACAGCATCGGCGCCATGGTGTGGTGCAAGCGCAGAAATTCTTCCGGCATCATCTTGCGCCAATACGGAACAAGGATACCGGCCTCGGTAAGCATCGAGCCCGCAAACACGCCTGTTACCACACAAGTCAAGATCGAAGAGAGTTCAAAAACAGTCATCACATTGTCCTCGGTTACTACCTGATCTATTTGGCAACGGCGCTCAGAAACACTTTTGCGAGCGACTCCACTCGTTGATCCTGTGTGGCGGCGTCAGACTCCCCTGTCGACAGGCCATTCAAAGACAGAATCAGAAAATCCGCAGCGCCTTCAAGCGACATGCCAACGCTCAACAGGTCTATCTCTTCTGAGCGTTTGGCCTTTCTGAGTGCCTTGGTGAGTAAGCGATGAAAATGCTCTCGGGCATTTACTGAGATGTCGGCTGCAATAGCACTGCCAGCACCAATAAGCTCTGCGCCATGCTGAGAACCAAACAAGATACTGATAAAGGGGGCAGTCCAGGCGCGAAAAGCCCGGATCAGCCGATCCTCTAACGGCGCGTCGGCCTGCAGCGCAGCGGCGATATTGGCTAACACCGCATCGTTAATGCCTTCGGAGACCGCCCGAAGTATGGCTTGTTTGTTCTTGAAGTAGGAATACAGCGTGGGTCTGGACACCATCGCCTCGTTAGCGATGTCTTCCATAGAGGTTTTCTTAAAGCCATAGGCCGAGAAACGCGCCATGGCGGCCCGCAACACAACAAACTGGGTGCCTTCGCCTTCAAAGGGAATGGTTTCAGACATATGAGATAACGGGTTGATCCAACATATCTTACATTTAATGCGTATTTTGTCATTTTGTAAAGACTGCGATGTTGCCCCACCCAAGAAGTAGAACTAAGCTGCAGACAAACAACGTTGCCCGGCAACCGAATGGAGTGTGTGATTTGACTGATGGAACAACCCAGCGACCGGCCTGGTTCACCCGACGGAATATTGCTCCTTTCACGCTGGATGACACAGCAGTAGACGGCATCATCAATCAGGCCACGCATGCCGTGGTTTCCTGGGTGACCAAAGACCACAAGCCTGCATCCGCCGTGATGCTGTATATGGTGATCGACGGCGTCATCACTATCACCTCCACAACCAACAGGGCCAAATACCACGCCTGGTCACGTAACCCGGCAGCCTGTTTTTGCATCTGGGAACCCGGCAATATCGGTCGCCAGGTGACTTTGCGAGGCACGGTGAAGATCACAAAAGACGATGCCCTGCTTAGAGCGTTCACCAAAGCCTTTCTTACCATGCGCAATGAAGGCAAAGAGCCCAGCGAAGAACGATTGGCCGAGGAAGTTGAAAAATTTGATGCACCGGATCGGCATATGATGCAGCTGAGCGTAGAGAAGACACTGACCCACGATCTGAACCGGCTTTTCCAGGCGGAAGTCACGGGTGAAGATGTCTGGAGCTAAAGAAAAACCAACACATTCCTCAAACAGGCCTAAGCTATGATCGTAATAACCGGAGTGATTCAGGTCGCGCAACCAACAGAGATAAAGGCAGTTGAGCAGAGCCTCAAGAATAGAGCGCAGAGAAGCCGTAACGACAAAGGCTGTATCGACTACTCCTTTAGCATAAGCGTTGAAGATCCTGCTGAGATTCGTCTGGTCGAAATCTGGGAGAGCGAGGAACTACTCAATGCGCACCTACAAATACCAGACCCCGAGTTTGATAACGTCATCAGCACGGCTGATATAAAGAAAGCCAACGTGGTTGCCCATACAAGCCAGGAACAAAGAACTTTGCTCAGTCGGTGATGGGCGCGGATAGCGCCAGCCCAATTACAAAGCCAACCATTGAAGAAATCTGGCGTAAATACGATGCCATGGAGCAAAGATTAAGCGCGCCGCTGACTGAACGGATGCTGGAACTGGCGCAGCTACGCCAGGGCATGCAGGTACTGGACCTTGCCACCGGGCGCGGTGAGCCCGCTATCCCGGCAGCGCAACGGATATTACCAGGGGGCCGAGTACTTGGCGTTGATGCTGACAACTCGGTGTTAAACATCGCAAGAGAGAAGGCGCAACTCGCCCGCGTCTCAAATCTTGAATTTGTAGTTTCTGACATAGAGACACTTACAGGGGTTGCAGAGAACTTTTTCGATGTTGCTTTTGCCCGTTGGGGTCTTATGTACCTTAAGCAACCGATACGTGCCTTGAAGGCCATACGTAAGGTGTTAGCTGAAAACGGCGTACTGGTTGCTGCGGTATGGGTTGAACCTGAACAGGCAAGCTTCTATGAGTTACCCAGGACTGCACTCGCTCAAGTTACCAAGCGCCAACCAGACAACCACAGGCAACCCGGCACCTTTTACTACGCAGACGCGAACCGACTTACTACTGACTTTGAAGCCGCCGGCTTTACACTCACACACTCCGAGACCATAAAGGTTGATGTGGTGGAGGTGTCCTCAGATGAAGAATTGATCTCATGGGCGCGAACCTTTGGCATGTGGGATGCACTTCAAGCGCTAACAATCAGGCAGCAAGCAGCCTGGGAAGAAGAACTTATACAAGCGGCCGAGGCCTATCGAACCAAAGAAGGGACGATTCGTTTAAGCGGGTTAAGCCGTTTGTTTGTATCAAGCTACGGCCTGTCAGTTAGCCGATAGTTCGGAGAGTTTGCCAAGGAATCTGTTCCACATGGCTCGCGTGTTTTCAGCAAAGGCTTCAGATTGGCGGCGTGACTTAACGTGGTTTTCACCTTGCGCTGTCCAAACGTAACGACGGCTCATGGTAAGCCCCACAGTCGTTTTACCCTCGAGCTCGGTCAGCGTCGTAACACTTATTCCGGAGGTTAGTTGCTCGCCTTCCATAGATGTCGGCAGATTGGCGAGAACCAAAAGCCTGCCCGGAATTGCCTTCGTGATCTGAACACGGAAATCCTGTCCTTCATAGAGTCGCAACACCCGCCCTTCCAACTTGTCGAAACCGGAAACAGGTTCCATCTCGAATTCGTACATCCATGATCCGAGGTCGACTAGTTGTTTCCAGACCCTCTTAGAGGGCGCGTCTATTTCAATCGAATAGTGAGAGACAAAGTTATAAGATTTTCCGTCCGGTTCATCAATGAGCGTTTCTGAGGCAATCGCCTGGTTAGTTGCCAACAATAACAAACAGAAATTCGAAAACCCTTTCATGGCGGTTTCTCCACTTCGATTTGTAAGCGCCCTTGGCTTAATCACGCTCAACAAAAATGTCTAAAGGCAACACCGCCGTCACGCCAACATTTGGGACATCCACCAGCTGTCCAATCCGCAAATCGACTGCAACACTCGCAATGATATAGGCCTGCGTTTGGTCATAACCATACTCCGCCATAATGTAGTCAATCATGGCAGCTAGAGCATTTCGGGCAGCGAGATTGATACTGCCAGACAAGTTGGTCAGTCCTGCAATTTTCGGGGAGCCAAGGTAGGCGAGATCCGCTGGAACGGTGCCTTTGGCTTTTACCGGAATACCGGTAACGGCGTAGAAACGCTTTGACGGTATTCTGAGCACGGACGCCGGGCCCTCGTAGTGAGGGCCATAAGCCAGATTTGGAGGGTCTTCGGCTATGCGGGCGGTTACTGTCAGCCTGCCGCCCATCTCGATCGCTGTTCCTGCTACTTCTCCGTCGCCCTGAGCGTAGTGAAAGTCGCCAACGGCGAGACCACAGCCATCAACCAAGCACGGCAGATACACAGTAGTGCCAGTCGTTATGTAGCGGATGTCCATATTGCCACCGTGCTCTCGTGGCGGAACCGTTCGCACGCACTCAGACGATTTTGTGCCCTCCTTTCCACACAACGATGCTGGTTTGGCGTCATCCGCGTCAGGACCAAATACGCTGCCGCCCGCTTGGAGCAGCTGTGTTTCGCGTGCGAGCACATCAGTATGTAATTCTTTGCCGGGTAGAGTCGTCACAACTCCCGGAAAGCTGCCGTTTGGAATACGCACACCTGGCAGCGCATCGCTAACCGCATAGCGATTGTCCAAGCGCCAGACGATAAAGCGTTCGTCGGTTCCGAATTGGTCAGCGGCAAAACCCAAAGGCCCAACTTGAGTCCAGCCAACCTTGGCAGGTTCGAGGCTCTCGATGGTAACGGCCAAAACATCACCCGCCTTAGCACCTTTGATAGAGACTGGTCCAGTCAATGCATGAACGATTCCTACTCCTTGTCGGGGGTTGGTCTTCGCGCTTGAAATCACATCAGGATCGAGAGTCAGATCGAACGCATCGCGACTGTTGAAGACGATGCGTTGACCGGGTTCTGCTTCAGCGATCATCGGGATGTCGGGGTGGAAGCGATTCATACAGCCCGGATCTTCGAGGCAGCCAACACTGCGGTCGCCGACTACTATTTCCTCTGCAGCTCCTGCAGACAGGGCGACAATCAACAGCAGCCCACCAAAACAATTGGCAGCAAAATCAAATTTCATAGACGCTCCGCAACCCGCTAAATTTATCAGCATAAGCCTTGGGCCTGCCCAAGTCATTCAACTATCTGCGATTTTTCACTGTGATACTTTTTGAATGGGAGGCAACGTCCATTCCCCGGCCAGTACCTCATCTGTGGGCCAGTAGATTCTGAGTAATACCTTAAACTCATCGACCGGTGTTGGAGTCCAGTTGGCAACCCCTGGAGGTCTGACGTTGGAGAGATATATCTCTAAGCTGCCATCGGCATTGTAAGAAAGATCATGATTGCTCCCAAGTGAATAACGGTCAAACGCATTCTCTTCAAGGTAACCTTCGTTGTCGTAGGTAGTAACAGACCAAAATGCTTTGGTAGGCGGCAGTTCATTCGCTTCAAAGCGAATATGATACAGCTCGCTTCCCGCCATCTGGTTCAAGTCAGCGTCTAACTGACTCACTCCATAAACCGCATCTTCAACAAGGTTTGCACCCAGCCCCCACATTGCCCAGTAGGCGCGTCGGGCATAATCCACACCCCAGGTACCCATGCGTTCAACGTTAAACGCCCACCTGTCTGTTTGGGCTTCGCCCTTATAGAACGCATCAAGATAACTAATCTGCTTGTTGGTCAGTGCAGCGGTGAGCTGGAGCTTAATGCTGTTACTCAGGTTCGCAAAATTGTCAGTATCGAAGCGAACAATTCCAGCGCTCTCTAACAAGCTAACCATCTCTGCGTCGCCATCAGCCGGCGCGTTAGCTTGCCAAGCCTCAAAAAATTCGTTGTAAAAATCTTCTGCGGACATGTCTAGCGAGTAAGGCACGGGCTTTCGAACCTGCCAAGCGGCATAGGAAGGTTCGTAATCCGCAAACGGATCAATCCCGCCTTGACGCTCTTTATGCGTCATCAATACATATTGGTTTTGTAGCAAAGCCGCCTTATCCGCATCGCTCGGCGAATCTGCCTGTATGCGCCCGGTGATCCAAACCATGCTGGTGGGCGATACGATCGTTGTATACCCCTCCACCTCTTCGTAGTCACTGCCTTCTAGAACGAGGAGATATTTTTGTGCAGTCTGACCGGTGGTTCGTGAGCCGAGGCTTACAAATGTATTGGTCCAGGCATCCAGCAGCGGCATTACAAAGTAACGCTCACCCATATCTGGAATTTCAAAGACAACTGGCCCTCGGCTCAGGTCTACCCAACCTACGCAGTACAGCGTATTCCTGTTACCCAAAACCACGGCCTGGTTTTCAGGTTTGGCGAGTTCATTGAACATGATGAACTTGTTTGGGTAACCCCTATCTCGAAACGGCACGGTGAACATCACGTCTTGCGTAATCTGCATAAGCACAAGTGGGTACGCGTAGTCGAAAATCTGTTCTGCTTGTTCGCCTGTAATGGCTGCGTCTTCAAGATAAGGTTGGCGTTCTTCCGATCTGCTACAACCGAAAAGTGCAAGACATGCGATTGCGCCGACTAACAACCAGCCTCCCACCAGCACCATCGATTGGATTAGTAGCGAGAGCATCGTGGTCTTAACCCCCTCTACCGCGATAGCCATCGCTAGAAAAAATTCAGTTACTGAACGAAGCCTGTTTGGCAAACAATCGAACCATCCTGGACAATTTATCGTGGTCATCCACATCATGTGGGTGGGTTGATGTTTTTCCCACCTTGATTATTGAATAGAGCGCGCGTCCAAGCAGGAACGATGCCAAAAGAAGCACAAAGGACGGCTCGGGAACGTTCTGTACGACGCGCGTCACCGAGTCAATATTATATTGACTGGTTCCCCCACTCCCGTCGTTAGAAATCACTTGGACGGGATTTGTGCTCAAGGAGGCGAAATCTACGTTGTCCAAAAACGTCGTAATGTCTGAAACGCTACCCGTCAGACCGCCACGTTCTTGATTGAATATATCTGCGCCTAAAAGAACGAGCGAGAAACTCTCTGTGAAACGCTCCATTCCAACAAAGGGAACAGACAAGCTGATGTTCAAGCTGTCTGTATCACCGTCAACTACAGAGATCGAGGAGTTTGGTGAGATTAGTCCGTTCACTACTAGCCAGTTGTCACCGTCAACCGGGCCTATAAAGCTGGTACGAAGCGGATCCGGGTCGCTGTCTAGTATGAGACCAACATCAAACGTGACCTCAGCAGACCTTGGTGAACCAAAGAACATACCCTCGAACAGATAAGTGATCGGCCCAGCCAGGGCCTGAGAACTGAAACTCAACAACAGCAAAGTCGTGAGCAATTTCAAAGGCATCTGGCTATTCCTTTTATTACGCGTTGCCCGGACTTTAACATCCGTCAGATAGGTTACTCGTAAAATCTTTGCTACTCGGGGTTCTTACGGATGTACAGGCCACGACAGTGCTGGCGTGGAGACTCGATCGGTTGATTACACAGCACAAAGCGGACGCTGGACTCGATCCAGTTTTGGTCTTATCGCGTCCAAGTGTGTCCAGCCATGCAACGACCACTAAACGTCAGCATAATCACTTTACTCAGGTGAGAGTATTCGTGAGCGTTGAGAAAACTGATTACTGTTAGCTTGCCCCTTTGCCCGAAGAACCTAATAGTGGCTTCATACTTCTACTGAATGCGAACGAAAATCGAATACAGCGAAGGATTTGACGCACAATGAACACCTCAGAGCACAGCGATCTGCTCGCCCGCTACGATAGAGAAACCAGGAGACAGCCTGCTGTCACGGTCGGGCTTGATCTTGAGAACCATGACGGGGTTACCGCGCTTGTTGGGCACTTCAACTTTGTTTGCTCCTGGAGCTTCTCCGATGAGCAAACGGAGGCGGTAGTGACTGCCTGGGCGGATCGGTTTAGAGAATGTGGAGAAGCGTTGATGTGGCCCGTTTACTCTCACGACCAGCCTAAGGCACTGCCAAAAGTCCTCGAGAAGGTCGGATTTGTGAGCGAGGAAACAGCAACCCTAATGGTTGTTGAAGCGCGCCAAGCTCTTCGTACCACCAAAGCAGACAATACTGTTGATGTGCGGCGAATTCGAGATGCTGCTGGGCTTCAGGACTACCTCGACGTCGGCGAAGCCGCCTTTGGTGAGGTCGACACACAGGGGAAGGCATTTTCGCAGCGGCTCAACGATCCGGATCTCGGACTCTACGTTGCCTACGCAGACGGAAAACCTGCCGCCGCAGGGCGCATCGAAATGAATGAAAAGCGCTCCTTTGCGGAGCTGTTCGGCGGAGGTGTAATACCCACACACCGTGGAACCGGACTCTATAAAGCACTAGTGGCATTTCGTGCCCAGGCCGCCGTCGATTACGGCAGCTTGTACCTGGCAACAACCGCCCGCGAAACCAGCCGACCGATCCTTGAGAAGCTAGGCTTTTTCGGGCTCGGCACACGGACCACCTGGATGCTTAGGCCATAACCGAAAGGAGACAGTAGGTAGTTATGAATCGGTCGCTGCCTGGCACCACTTTCCCAAACCATGCACCATAGCGCTGCACGAGAACAACACACCGGACCATCGATATGACAAACAAGCCACTGTCAGGCCTGAAGGTGATCGACCTTACTCACGTTCTGGCGGGGCCTTATTGCACCTACCAGTTAAGCCTTTTGGGCGCCGAAGTGATCAAGGTTGAATCTCCAAGGGGTGATATGACACGCCCCTGGGGTGGCGAAGAAGAGCAGATCGCAATGGGACTGGGCACGGGCTTTGTTGCCCAGAACGCCGGCAAACAAAGTGTCGTGATTGATATCTCCACTGAGCAGGGCAGTTCAATCACGCGTGAGTTGGCTCGCAGCGCTGACATTTTTGTCGAAAACTATCGACCCGGCACAATGAAAGATCACGGACTCGACTACGAGTCACTTCGACGCGAAAACCCTGAACTTATTTATCTCTCAATATCCGCTTTTGGGCAGAACGGTCCTCTTGGTCATCGACCGGGATTTGACGATGTGATCCAGGCGACTTCAGGCTTCATGTCCATTAACCAGCGAGGTGATGGCCCCATCAGAACCGGTGGACCTGTTCTGGACTATGCCACCGGCATGCATGCCACTTCGGCTGTGCTCGCTGCGGTTTTGCTTCGGCAACAAACCGGCGAGGGACAACGCATTGATATCGCCATGCAGGATGTGACCATGTTGCTGATGAATCGCCACACCAGCATTGCGGCAACAACTGGTGTTCCTGTACCACCCGGGAAAAACAGGGACGCTCCGATGCTGGGGCGTTATCGCACCAAGGATGGCTACGTCATGCTCGCCGGTTATCGACCAGCTCACCAGCGCACTATTCTCGAAGCAATCGGACTTATTGAATTTTCCAGGCTCACGTCAGCAGAACTCAACGCCCGGATGCCGGAAATTGAAGCACTGGTAGAAGAAACGCTCCAGCAAAAAACAACCCAGGAATGGGACGAGGTGTTCAGCACCAGCGCTGTGGTGGCTGGAGGTGTAAAAGACCTTATTGAAGTATTCGAAACCGGCCAGCCCGAGGCCCGCGAACTGACAAGCGAGGTAGAAAGTGCTTATGGCAAGCACAGGGTCACCAACAGTGGCTATTTACTAAACAACCAGACATTCAAACCGGGTACGCATGTTGCCCGGCTCGGCGAACACACCAGGCAAGTGTTGTTGCAACAGGGATACTCCGAGAACGACATCAGTCTGTTCCTTGAGCAGCGCATCATCGGTTAAGGAGTTAACACCGTGGATTTCTCTCACTTGTCTGGCTCAGCAATAGCACGGCTCATCAAAGATAGAGATGCCAGCCCTACAGAGCTGATGACGCAGGCGCTGCTACGTGCTCAGGAAGTACAGGAACGGCTGAATCCTTTGGTGACCATCGCGCATGAGCACGCAATGGCCCAGGCACAGCAAGCTGAGACTGCACTGAAAAACTCGGCTCAAGACACTCTTCCACCCTTTCTGGGTGTTCCCTTCACGGTCAAAGACCTACTGGATACCAGCGGTGTCCGCACAACTTACGGTTCCAAAGCTCTTGAGCACAACATACCCACCCAAACCGTAGTCGCAGTAGCCCGCCTCATAGCCGCCGGTGCAATTTTGATCGGCAAAACAACTACCTCAGAATTTGCCAGTAAGGTAACTACAGATTCGCCCCTGACCGGTGCCACCCTCAACCCCTGGGCACCAACCCTGTCGGCGGGCGGCAGTAGCGGCGGCGCAGGTGTTTGTGCAGCAACGGGAGTTGCCCCCTGGAATATCAGTACCGATGGCGGTGGTTCGTCTCGCATCCCTGCAGCAGTCTGTGGTGTTCTCGGCTTAAAGGTGACTATTGGCGCAATCCCACACGAAAGCTGGCCGTTTCATTTCGGCAACAACAGTTCGGTGTCACTCAACTGCCAGCACACCGAAGATCTGGTTGAGCTTTTTAATCTCATGTCTGGGTCACATCACCTGGACCCCTGGTCACGCCGCAATCCAGCGTCGTTAAGTATGCCAACCCACTCTGAGCAAGCCGTAACGGGCAAGCGTGGCTTGTATATTCCCGCCATCGCCGGCACACAATGCGATGTAAGCTACAAGGCGGTGGTAGACGACGCCCTCAAAAAGCTGGAAACGCTAGGCTTGAACATCGATGTGGCAACTGGTGATCCAACCGAATTCAATCCTGGCATCGCAACCCAGATGATGATCTGCAATCTCGCCGCTCGAGTTAGACAACTTCCTACCGAATCGCAGAACGTTCTGGGACCTGTTCTTCAATCGCTGCTTGATGACGATAAATTCAAATCTGATGGGGTTCAGGTGCAGGCCGACGCTATCAGTAGATCGCAGCTCTATGACCGTCTGGAAAAATTGCTTGGTAACTACGACTTTATTCTATCGCCAACGCTTACCGCGCCACCGCCACTCGCAGACCCGGCTAAAGATCAAAGCGTGTTGATTAACGGAATAGGTACCGCTATCGAAAAATGGTGGACACATCTTTCAGTGGTTAACTTGACGGGGCATCCCGCTATTTCAATCCCTTGCGGAACAGACAACAACTTACCGGTTGGACTGCACGCAATAGCGGGCTGGGATCGGGAACAGGATTTGGTATCGCTTGCGAGTGCAGTTTCTACGTTCAACCATTGGACCGAGCATCATCCGCCAGACCTTCCCGTCGCTGACGCGTCAAACTAACCCTGCCGCAACAACGCAAGCAACTCCGCGGTACTCAACCGCGCAGCAGTATCAGCACCGGCCAACAACTGATCCGCAAGATCACGCTTGTCTCTGTGCAGCTCAACAATCTGCTCTTCAATGGTGCCCTGAGCCACCATGCGATAAATGGTGACCGGCCGGGTCTGGCCGATTCTATGCGCCCGGTCTGACGCCTGGTCTTCAACGG
>CAZWMD010000039.1:0-2840 GCA_964634815.1 uncultured Pseudomonadales bacterium
GCACCCACATCACTTTTTGTACATTAGCTGAGTTTCGGCGGCCGAAAACTTCAATCGAAGTTGCCATGCTGTTTCCCCTGTATTTGTGAGCGACAAAAGATACCAGATGTGCAACGCCCTGACGGTGCCGCAAATGAAACTGCTAGACTGGATACTTAGCAGGCTAAATCCATCGTCAAGAGACCCAACGCCCCATGACACATTCACCTCAAATGCCCAAGACCTCGGAGTTTCAACGATTTTGTATTGCAACACTGGTTGCTTTTGTAACTCTCACTACGGGCTGCGCTGACCATCAGACCTTGATTGAGCCTTCTGTTGACCCTGCGGGCGCAACCCAGACCTCAAGAATTTCGCAAGCCGCAGTAGCCATGCCGGATCGCTACAGCGCCGAAGTTTCTGCACAAATTCTCGAGCAAGGAGGTAATGCAGTGGACGCGGCTGTCGCTGCCGCTTTCACACTTGCTGTTACCTATCCAGAGGCAGGAAACATAGGTGGCGGCGGTTTCATGATGCTAAGGGTAAATGGTGAGTCCAGATTTCTGGATTATCGTGAGGTAGCCCCCGGGGCAGCAACTCGCGACATGTTCCTTGACAGTGAGAGAGAAGTTATCCCCAAGAGCAGTCTCAGCGGGCATCGCGCATCCGGGGTACCTGGCACTGTTCTTGGGATGTGGGAAGCACATCAGCGCTACGGCGAGCTGTCGTGGCAGAGATTACTCGAAGAACCGATTCGACTGGCCAGTGAAGGTTTCGAAGTTCATGAAGATCTCAAGAAAGGGTATTTGCGCGCGCTAAGAAGGCATAGAGAAACCGCCAATATGCATACTCACTTTGGCGATAGCCTGCCTGGGGTTTTGAAACAGCCCGAGCTCGCAGCCACTCTGCAACGCATAAGTAATCTGGGCCCAGATGATTTCTACAGTGGCGAAACAGCAGAACTTCTTGTCGCAGAAATGCAACGCGGCGGCGGACTCATCACATTAGAAGACCTGGCGGCCTACACCATCAAGTGGCGTGAACCGCTGATCGCCAAGTGGCGAAACTACGAAGTACATACCGCACCGCCTCCAAGTTCTGGAGGTATTGCGCTCATGCAGCTACTGCGCATGAAAGATATACTATCGTCACAGTTTGCAGATGCTTCGCATAACTCGACTCGCTACGTTCATCTGGTGGCAGAAATTGAGAAACGTGTATTTGCTGATCGGGCAAAGTACCTAGGTGATCCCGACTTCATAGAGGTTCCTGTTGAAGAACTGATCGCTCCCGCTTACCTGGCAAAGCGCGCCACCTCAATCAGTGCCACCTCGATCTCACCTACCCCGGATATAAAGCCCGGACTTGAACCGCACGATACAACCCACTTCTCTGTCATCGATCGGTGGGGCAATGCGGTAGCAAACACTTACACCCTCAACTTTGGATTTGGCAGCGGAGTGGTAGTGGAAGATGCTGGCTTCTTGCTAAACAATGAGATGGATGATTTCAGCATCAAGCCAGGCGTACCAAATATTTTTGGCGTAGTTGGTGACACCGCAAATGAGATTGCCCCGTACAAACGCATGCTGTCCTCAATGACACCTACATTGCTCATACAAGATAACGAAACGATGATGGTGCTTGGTTCACCAGGCGGGTCAACTATTTTCACCACTGTCTTTCAGACCATTATCAATCTGGTAGATTTCTCTCAAACCGCAAGCGAGGCTGTGAGTGCGCCCAGGTTTCATCATCAACTAATACCCAAAGACTTGATCAGCATGAGCCTGGATCTTCCTCGAGACACTCAAACCGAGCTGCGAGAAATGGGCTACCAGGTGGAGCCAAACAGCTGGGGGGTTTACGGTGACGTACAACTTATCAGTCGACAAAACGGCGCATTGGATGCTGCTTCAGATTCGCGCTATCGAGGTGAGTCCCGGGTTTTACTGGGTCACTAACTATTCAAAAAGGACACCAACGTGGAAACCAATCTAAGGGGTCGAGTTGCACTCATCACCGGAGCAAGTCTGGGGCTCGGGCTGGCGATGGCCAAGGCCTTGTATACGCACGGCGCCCGCGTTGCATTACTTGCACGCCGAGCCGAACCACTTGAATCAGCGGAGCACGAAATACGCGCTACGCAACCCATCCACAGCGGCGGTGATGTCGCCTGCTTCACATGCGATGTCGCAGATCTCAAGCAGATTCAGGTAACCCACGCAGAGGTTGTTTCACGCTTTGGCAACATAGACATATTGATCAACAATGCAGGAAAAGCATCAGCCAAACCGTTTCTTGCTGCAACCGAAGAAGACTGGCAAGAAGACATCGACCTCAAACTGCTCGCAGCGGTAAGGCTCACCAAGCTGGTGTGGCCGGCAATGGAAAACGCCAGGCGCGGGCGCATTATAAATTTGCTAAATACCGCAGCAAAAGCACCTTCCGCGAATTCTGCGCCAACGTCTGTCACTCGAGCAGCAGGCATGGCGCTAACCAAGGTGCTGTCCGCCGAAGGCGCTCCACATGGCATTCTGGTTAATGCGATGCTTATTGGTTACATCAAAAGTGATCAGATTCGTCGCTTGTACGAATCGAGTGGCGGCGAGCAGACACTTGAAGAGTTTATTGCGGCAGCCGGTGCCAGGTTACCCATGGGCAGGATGGGCGAAGCTGAAGAAGTGGCAAATCTCGCTCTTTTTCTGGCGTCAGATGCCGCCTCTTACATCACTGGTTGTGCTATAAACATGGACGGTGGCTTATCCAAGGTTGTATAGAGCGCTCGACCTATCACGTTATCTATCGCGCTATCTATATTGGCGCGCAGGCCTCAGACAACCAATCTCGATCAGCAACCT
>CAZWMD010000039.1:2940-39226 GCA_964634815.1 uncultured Pseudomonadales bacterium
CGCGCTATCTATATTGGCGCGCAGGCCTCAGACAACCAATCTCGATCAGCAACCTCAAGGAGGGGCGCAAGTTCACTATAACAGCGCTTGTGATATCGATTTAGCCAGTCTTTTTCGCTTGTAGACAGTTCGCTAACTACAATTGGTCTGGTTTGAATCGGTGCAAGCGTAAGTGTCTCAAACCGGTAGAACTCGCCAAATTCTGTTTCTTCTGCTGGAACTACCTGCATAATATTTTCAATACGAACCCCATGCCGGCCTTCGCGATAAATACCAGGCTCATTGGTAATCGACATTCCAAGTTCAAACGGCACATCATTTAGCCGTTGATTCAGACCCTGAGGGCCCTCGTGCACTACAAGGCATTGACCCACTCCATGTCCCGTGCCGCACTCATAGTCGATGCCGTATTGCCACAGAACACCTCGCGCCATGATGTCCAGATTACAACCTCGAGCACCCCTGCGAAATCTGGTTTCACTGAGCCGTATCACAGCTTGTAAGACGCGGGTGTAGTCTAAACGTTGCTCTTCCGGCAAATCTCCAAACGCAAAGGTTCGCGTAACATCAGTGGTTCCGCCTAAATACTGTCCACCGGAGTCAACAAGAAACAGCGCCTCTTCACCAACCAACGCATCGCTGTGTTCGTTGCTGGCGTAATGCATGAGCGCGGCATGCGGCCCGTATCCTGCAATGGTTCGGAAGCTTTCTTCAACAAAATTCGGCAACTCAGATCGATACCCGCGCAGCACTTTTTCTGCTGCAAGTTCAGTCACAGATCCCTGCGGTACATTCATTTCCAACCAGCGGCTAAATCGTGTCATGGCCACCCCGTCGTAACGAAGAGCGTCCCTAAACACCTTCTGCTCCGTTGGGTTCTTTTGCGCTTTTTTAAGTTCTGTGTAGGGCGTTTCCAACACCACTTCGGTCTTCTCTCTCGCGCACCGATATACAACACTGTTTGTTGATTGAGGGCATAGACTGATACGGCCGGAGCACCGCTCAACAAACGCAGTGACTTCGGCGTAGTCCTGGCAATCGACACCCTCAGCTTCTAAACGGGTAACGATCTGTACATTAAGCTTCCTTCGATCAACAAAGAAGGTTGCGCCGTCCTGGTTCACAAGCAGATAGCTTTCGATCAGCGGACAATAAGGAACATCTCCGCCACGGAGGTTTAACGTCCAGGCGACATCAGGCAACGCGCTAAGCAGCACCTGATCAATATTTCTGGCCTTTAAATCAGCACGAATCTGCATCAACTTATCTGCCGTGCTCTGACCACAATACTCGAGACCATAGTCAATCGCAGGCGAGATGGAACGAGCCGGCCGATCAGACCAAATACCGTCAATCAAATCCAGGTGGGTACACAGCGTTATTCCTGCGTCAGAAAATGACGCTTCGAGCTCCTTGAACATCGCTGTGTTAATTGATTCCCCTGCCACCGCTACCCTGTCACCTTCAGATAACAACGTCGCAAGATGCTCCGCGATACTTGGAGTACCTGCTATTCTCTGGCGAAACAGCTCGATACCGGAGTCGGCAAGTTGCTCTCCAGCCTGAATGAAATACCTGCCATCCGTCCATAAGCCTCCCCCATCAGCCCAGATAACCACATCTCCCGCTGACCCGGTGAAGCCGGAGATAAACTGCCGCGCAAGCCAGTGCAGACCAGAATATTCACTGTGATGTGGATCGGAATTAGTCACGATGCAGGCTGCAACGCCTTCGCTATGCATCTGTTCGCGTAACTTTTTCAAACGACTACTAACGTCAGCGTTCACACTGTCTCCGGGTATATCTATTCGTATTTCTGGGTACCGCGCACAAGAGTATCCACGACTATCTGCATGGGGTAGGACACGACATGGGCGACCCGTGCTTCGTATTATCTGAGGGTTTGAGAATCATCAGATATTCGAAATGTAACGAATAATAGCAGTAAACCATAACGGCCTTGACAAGTTACGAAGCATGGCTGATCAGAGCCCACGATCTCCGAATCAGCTATGGATTGATCCATCGTTTAGCGGCACACTTAAGCCAGTAACAACTAGATCGATAAAAAAGAGACTTTCAGGGGGGACTTACGTGCTGAATTTTGAGCACCCCGATAGCCATCAGGTAACAAGCCACCAGGCAACAAGCCACCAGGTAACAAACATTGATGAATTCACCGTTGCGAGAATTCATCGACTATGGGAGCGATGGCTACAGGACACCGCTCCCGAACAACGCAGCAAACATTTGTTCCACCGCACTGTAATTAGCGCAGCCCCGGGCCTGGAGGGTATACGGCTGGCAACAGTATATGTTTTGCTTGCACGCCACGACGCCCGACTCCCAGAGACCAAACTCAGTCCGGTCTAAATGAGTTCTGCGGCAGATATCGCCATACCACCCAGACTATGGGTACAAACCAGCATGTTTTCGCTGACACTGCTAATCGCGGTGGTCGGCGTACCCTGGTACAGCACGGCCATTGGTTTCGAATGGTCTGCCTGGATTGCGTTTGCGCTGTATTACTTCGCTACAGGGCTCGCCATCACCGCGGGTTACCATCGTCTGTGGTCCCACAACAGCTATAAAGCCCACCCGGTCTTGAAAGTGATCTTTGCGCTTCTCGGTGCTGGAGCCATCCAAAACAGCATCTTGATCTGGGCCTCAGGACATCGAGATCATCATCGGCACGTTGATGACCCACAGCGAGACCCCTATAGCGCTCACAAAGGTCTCTGGTACTCGCACGTCGGATGGATGTTACGAGACTATCCCAGTGGCAGAACTGATCTGGGGAACGTCCCCGACCTGCAACGAGATGCCGTCGTACAATGGCAACACAACCACTATCTGGCTTTGGTCCTGATCATGAATATCGGCCCGCCCCTACTCATGGGTTTGCTGACCGGAGACTATCTCGCTCATTTCTTACTCGTTGGCGTACTCAGACTGGTAGTTACGCATCACTGCACTTTCTTCATAAACTCGCTCGCTCACTATTGGGGGAGACAACCCTATTCAGACAGTTGTAGTGCCCGCGATAACAGCTGGCTTGCCCTGTTCACTTACGGCGAGGGCTACCACAACTATCATCACCGCTTTCAGAACGACTACAGAAACGGGGTTCGCTGGTGGCACTTCGATCCAACCAAGTGGCTTATTTTTGGCGCGTCGTTGCTAGGCCTCGCCCGTGACTTACGCCGAGTCTCAACCCAGAGTATCGAAGCTGCGCGCAAGGAAATGCAGCACAAGACGGCCTAAAGTAATCAGCGCATAACCCCATCTATCGCCTTGCCCTGCCCCAAAGTTTCAGTCCAGGTGAAGGTACCTAAATCCAGCGTCTCTCGAGCCGCACGTTCCAAAAACGCAAGAACATGGCGCGACAACAAAGAGCCTAGCGACACCCGCGATGCACCCGCATCTGCGAGTTCAGCAACACTGTGTTTGGCGAGGGCACCAACCGCGAGCACGTTTACTGGTTTGTCCACTGCACTACAGAGGGTTTTCACTGCCTGCAGATCTGGCAAACCCGGCGCATAAAGCACATCAGCACCGGCCTGGGCATATCGATTGAGCCGATCAATCACCTCTCCTAAAACCGGCGCGCCGCGCAAAAAACCTTCGGCCCTTGCTGTCAAACAAAAATCGCGTGGCAGGTTCTTAGCAGCCGCAACCGCAGCCTCAACTCGCGCCACTGCTTCTTCCGGGCTGAACAGCCTCTCGGTAACGAGGCCTGAAAAATCTTCAATAGAGCAACCCGCCAAACCAATAGCACCAGCAAGTTCAATCGTGTCGGCGACCTGCTCCGGAGTATCTGCGTAGCCCTCTTCAAGGTCTGCTGAGACAGGTAGATCTACTGCGGCCACAACCTGGGCGCAATGCTCCATCATCAAGTCACGCGGAACATTGCCATCCTTGTTTCCAATCGTGAAAGCAAAGCCCTGACTTGAGGTGGCAAGCGCCGAATAACCCAAGCCAGCCAAAATTCGAGCTGAACCGACATCCCAGGGATTAGGTATCACAAAGGCGCCATTGGCCTCATGCAAGGCCTTGAAATCGCTTGCTCGCTTGGCGATCGATGGATTCATTGCTAACTCCTGTGGCAGGTAACCCGCCGTTTTAGTGGTTACTGGTCATCAAATCTGCTCCAACTACTCTGTTGCAGTGTGATCCACATCACACGCCAGCCTGTATTAAGTTCAATTCGGCGCAGAGTGAGCTAAGGCAGCCACAATTTCAGCGATTTCTGAGAGATCGCACCGGTTTTTCCCAAGGTAACAATCCTAGAGTACTCCCTTCGACAGTTTGTGCCCTAGCGGTCCATCTGTACCTGATCACTAACACAGAGGTTGGACGCTAAATAGTGCCATCGCGCCAGCAGTAATGCGCCTGAATTCGCTCCACAATGCCCTGTATGTCGCGGCTAAATTGCTGCGCGCAGAACTTGTCGCCGTAAAGTTGTTGCCGTCGAGCTACATCGACTGGAAAACGGCTGACGTTGCCGTAGGTGAAACTTCGAAACTTCAAGAGTTCGACTGGATCGACGGAAACACCGCCCCAAATCCTGACCCTGGTACGAAACATACCCAATCCTTGTTCGGCGTTGACAATGCCCTGACTCTGTATCCCAGGCCACAAACACACAGCTTGGTGGCGGCGGTCACTATCAACGAGACATTACTTGAGGCTATGCCCGGCCAGTTTCTACTACACGAACGAAGAGAAAACCCAAAGCTCACGCTTGGCACCCTATGGATTGCTATCGCATTTGAGGATGCAGCAGCCAGCCAAGAGGCCTTATTCGACACAGACAACCCAGACAACCTTTCTGAATTAGTTCTGGGTGTGTGTTCGCAGGCAATGTGGAGCATGTACCGCTCTGCCATGCTTCAGCAAGATACAGTGACGGGCTTGCCAGGTGCTTCAGAGCTACAGCACAAACTACATCTCAATCTTGCCCAGGTAGACGCCTCAGCAGATGCATCGACACTACTGATCCTGCTGGAGATAGACAACTTCTCCTTGTTACGTCGTCAACTGGGCGGCAGCAAAGCAGATACTCTGCTCGTCGAATTGGCTTCGTCCCTACGTCAGACACTGCGCAAGAACGATGGATTGTTCAGGTTCAGCGATGCCATTTTTGCTGTTACAGCAAACATCGCAGACGGTGCGGCAGACCAAATCCTCGACAAACTAACAAGTGCATGGCGAGCGCTCGCCGGTCAACCACATTTCACCGGAGTAACCAAAAGCATCGGGTTCACGATAGTCGGAACTGCATCCAGTGAGACCGTCAGTAGTGTTCAGCAATTGTTATTTAGTACCGAATTGGCTCTGACCGAAGCTCGCGCGACCGGCGGCAACAAGATTATCGAATCTACTTCAGATTTTTTATCCGACCAGACAAAACACAGTCAGCACGTCAGAGGGGTATTCACTAGCGACCCAATGAAAGACTATCGCAATAGTCGTATCCTCTGGCATACCACTACCCTGATCGCCGCCGAAACAAGCGCAGAGCGGCTCAGCCAGTCTTTCATAACTCTTTTACTGGATATGATGAGCCTCTACCAGGCTGATATCTTTGTGAATGAAAGCGGAGAATTCAGATCTCTGACTCTGGGGCCCAAAGTACAGCCTGCTACGCAATATCGTCACTGGTTAAGCCAGTGTGTCGCCAAAAAAGAAACTCAAAGCTCCTCTTACGAGGAGCAGTCAGACCAGCAGTTATCAATTTCGGCAGTTCCTCTGCTTTCTCGTGATCAGGTTATGGGCGCACTGCTCATTGAAGCAGAAGAAGATCTGGATGATTCGGACCTGCTTTTCCTCACTGCCATCGCCGATCAAATCGCTGGCGCGTTAGATCGTCTTGAATTGGCAGAGCGGCAGGAGTTCCTTAATGCCCGCGAAAGTGCTTCCTTACGCGCAGAGATCCAGGAACTCAAATCTCACGCTACAGACTACAGCGAATCCATAGAGCCAAACCCCATAGTTGCCATATCGCAACCCATGCGCGATGTGTTGGCATACATCGGGAAGGTCGCCCCCACTGACGCATCGATCCTGATTATGGGAGAGTCCGGGGCAGGCAAAGAAGTAATGGCAAAAGCCATAGTCGAGGCCAGTCATCGGGCCCAGGCACCTTTGGTTACCGTAGACTGTAGCGCAATTGCCCATTCGCTCATCGATAGCGAGCTGTTTGGTCGAGTGAAAGGTGCGTTTACAGGGGCAGATGATGCATCTCCCGGACGTATCGCTCAAGCAGATGGAGGCACACTATTTCTTGATGAAATTGGCGAACTGCCAATGGACGTACAAGCAAAGCTACTGCGTTTTGTACAGGAAAAAGAACTGATTGCAGTCGGTGACACCAGACGACGCAGAATAGACACGCGAATTATTTGCGCCACTAACCGGGATCTGCTGTTTGAGTCGAGCCAGGGGCGCTTTCGCAGCGATCTGTATTACAGACTTCAGGTGCTGCAAGTAACGATTCCGCCGTTGCGAGAGCGACAAGCTGATCTCCCGGCCCTCGCCGAGTCGTTTATGCGCCGATATAGCCAACAGTTTGGTAAGTCTGTAAACGGTTTTTCAGATTCAGCCTGGCAAAAAATCAGTCACTACCACTGGCCAGGCAACGTTCGCGAGCTACAAAATGCCATCCTTAGAGCAACGCTAACTGCTGAACACGACATCATTGATGCTGTAGATCTGCAGTTCGGTGAGGAGCTACCAACGCCCGAGCAATCCGTATTCACGAGCGAGACCCTGGGTCGAGCTGAGATACACCAAGCTCCACAAACATCTTCTATAGAAAATTTCCAGACCACCAATCCAGTCATCGCGGACCAGCAAGACACGAGTGAAACAGATGACTGGTCTACGCTAACCTCACTCCTGGCCGGACAGGTGTCTGCGCTGGTTGCTGACTCACGGTTAGAAGCACCCATCGGTCGCTGGCTCGCTGACACCGTTGTCTTGACCGCAGCAAGAGTTGCAGACGGTGTGGCAAGGCAGGCCGCCCGGTTGCTTGGAATTCCTGAAACGACCCTGCGTCGCCAGCTAACCAAAGCTCGCCAAAACGAAGACAATCCGTTCCAGCTTATGTCGCAGCAATGGCTAACTTCTCTCCCTGCGCTCACGGATCTGCTCGAAAACCTTTTATCACACAGTGAAGAGGACACGGAGTTTGCCGAGCACTGCCAGGTACTTCTGCTCCAGCAGGTAGCAAATCACATCGGCAACGACAGAAAAGCGGGTGCCGCTTTGATGGGCATAACTCCACCTACCTATGCGCGTTGGTTAGTGCGTCATTCTATTGAACCGCAACTAATCAACTCGTCAGTGACAACATCTTTTAAATTGGAGCAGAAGTACTCATGACTTTGCTTCAAAGATTAAAGAGGTTTGGTCTGCTGTGCACCATCTTGGTAACACTACCTTGCATCCTGGGATCAGTACCAGAGGCACATTCAGCAGAAACCATTTCACAGGCGCTAGACCTAAAGTCACTGACACGACGAAACCTGCGTTTCTCATACTTGAATACCGAGCATGGTCTTTCGCAAAACAGCATTCTCGACATAACCCAGGATCATCAGGGATACATCTGGATTGGTACCCAAGAGGGTCTAAATCGCTTCGATGGGCATGAAGTCACGCTTTTCGAACGCAATGCCTTTGACAACACATCCCTGAGCCACAACTGGATCTGGGCTCTCATGGTCAACAACAGCGGAGAACTGTGGGTTGGCACCGATGGTGGCGGTATCAACATCTATGATAACCAGACCGGCACATTCAGGACGATACGTCACGACCCCGCTAACGATGAAACAATCAGCAGCGATCGAACGTCAGCACTGTTTCAGGACAGCAGAGGGAACTACTGGGTTGGCACCGTTAACTCAGGGTTAAACCGAATAGACGGTGAAACCGGCGAAGTCACCCGCTACCAAACAGACGAGTCAAGAATCGACAGTCTCCCAAACAATTCAATCCTGACCATCTACGAAGACACCCGATCCAGACTTTGGATTGGCACCGACGGTGGTGGCCTGGCGCGATTTGACCGCTCTACCAATAGCTTTATCAGACACCAACATAACGAGTCTGAGCATAGCATCAGCCACAATACGGTCGCCGCAATTCTGGAAGACCGCGACGGTAGACTATGGATAGGAACCCGGGACGGCGGAGTAAATAAATTTGACGCAGAAACCGGCAAGTTTCAGCGCTATCTACATAGTACGGATGATCCAACATCACTATCAAACAACCTGGTACGGGACATTCTGCAAGACCGAGACGGTACGCTTTGGATCGCAACCGACAACGGCATCAACGAATGGAATCCTGAATCAGACGGTTTCGCTCGCTATCACTCAAAAGACAGCGACTCCTCATCTCTTTCGGACAACCGCCTGTCGGCCCTATATCAAAGTGCTGATGGAGTACTGTGGGTAGGCTCGTTCCTGGGCGTCAACAAGTGGAATTTCCTCAGTGATGCTTTTACCCACTACCGAAAGGAAGATGGCGCACTGGGAGCAGATGTTGTCACATCCATAGCAGAATCTACCACTGGTGACCTTTGGATTGGAACTTACGGCGGCGGCATTACTCGCATAAATCGACTAGCCGCCGAAGTGAATATCTACAAGCATGATCCATTGGATGCTGATTCTATTAGCGACAACCGCGTCATGGCGGTGTTTGTCGATAACAAAGACATTATCTGGGCTGGTACCCGTTCAAAAGGTTTGAATCGCCTGGACCCAAGCACAGGCAGCATAGAACGCATCAAAAAACCAACGCTCTCGAGCAACCGCATATCATCTATCTACGGAGATCCAGACGGTACCCTATGGGTCGGAACGTTCGGCGCAGGTCTGAACAGAATAGATCCGGAAGGTAACGTTGAGTGGTTTCGCCATGATAAAAACGACATCAAAACTCTCGGTGGCGACCGCGTACTTGCTCTCACACGCGACTCAAACGGCACCCTTTGGATTGGTACTGAGCGCGGTGGTGTAAATCGCTTCGTCGAAGAAACCGGCGAGTTTGTGCGCCACCACCACGATGCATCGAACACCAACACCCTGAGTTCAAATGCAGCATGGGAAGTTTACGAAACAAGCGACGGATCGCTTTGGGTAGCTACCATGAGCGATGGTCTTAATCAGTGGCTGCCTGAAGATCGCGCTGCCGGCAAGGAAGTCTTCAAGAAATGGTCGAAGGCCGATGGTCTTCGAAGTAACACCGTTTATGGTTTGCTTGAGGATGACACCGGCAACCTGTGGGTTTCAACCAACGGCGGTATTAGCCGACTGAACTATGAGACCGGAGAAATTCGTCACTACGATCGCCGAAACGGTCTAATTGGCGATGAGTACAACCTGGGCGCTCGTGCTCGTAGCCGTACAGGCCAACTACTCTTTGGTGGTTCAGAGGGAGTTGTCGCCTTTGTACCGGGACAAATCAGAAGAAGTGAGGCCATACCACCAATATCCCTCTCAGGTTTCTCGCCTTTCAAGAAGCTGGCAGTACGCCACAGCGGCACCAAAATCGATGAACCCGTGGCGTTGAGCTACACAGATAACTATGTGGCCTTCGAATTCGCAGCACTCGACTACACCTCACCAGACAAGAACGACTATCGGTATATGTTGGAAGGCTTCGACGAAGACTGGTTGAATCCGGGTCGCCAACGCCGTATCACCTACGCAAATTTGGCGCCAGGAAGCTATCTGTTCCGGGTCAAGGCAGCAAACAATGATGGGGTGTGGAACGAAACCGGGGCAGCAATGAATGTTCTGATTGAGCCACCACCATGGCGAACTTTTCAGGCCTACGCAATCTACGCACTGCTGTTTAGTATTTTGGTTGTTGCACTCATTCGACGTCATCGCGCGAATCGCGCTGCCGAACATCGTCAGCGGCTAGAGCTTGAGCGTCAGGTGGAAGAACGAACCTCAGAACTCGGAGAACGCAACCGTCAGCTTGAGGATCTCAACGGCAAGCTGATGCAGGCCAGCTTCACCGACTCACTGACTGAGCTGTACAACCGCCGCTATCTCGACCAGTTCATTGAGGGACAGATCAACGCTATCAACCGCGAGAGCGAAGAAAAGGCTCTGGCAAAAGATGCTGATTTTGATCACTACCAGCAAAGTGTGCTGTTCTTTATGATGATCGATCTTGATGGTTTCAAGGCCATCAACGATACCTTCGGGCACGCGGCGGGCGATCTCGCTCTACTGCAAGTCCGAGATGAGCTACTGGAATGCACCCGAGCCTCAGACACTGTCATTCGCTGGGGCGGCGATGAATTCCTGATTATCGGTCATACCAAGGGTCTGTCTGGTATCGCAAATTTTGCTGAACGCGTTCGACTATCTGTCAGCGAGCGTACGTATCGAGTCGGCAATGGCCATACCGCCCATATGTCTTGCTCGGTTGGCGCTGTGCCCTACCCCTTTGCGCCTCTGCGATCTGAGCTTCTCAGCTGGGAACAAGCCCTGAATATCGCTGACAGCGCCGCCTATATTGTGAAGACAAATGGTCGAAATGGCTGGGTTGTACTTTCTGGTTCACCGGCGATTACGCTTGAAAATGCAGGCTCGCTTCCCGGTTCTCTCGAAGCTCTGGTTGCCAGCCAAAAAGTGCAGATCACTACCTCTTTGCAGGATCCTATCGCCTTAGTGAGCAACCGAAAGTCGGTCGCTTAACGCCAGGGAGCGAGAAACCCCGGCCCAAAAAAAGACCGCCCTCCGGTGGGAGGGCGGCTCTCATTTCTTTAAGAAAGGGCAGTCAGCCCGTTACTTAAGCCGGCTAGTCTAATCGTCCTCGACAACAGAGTTGGCCCACAGGTAGCTGTTCGCCCACAGGTAGCTGTTCGCCCAGAGATAAGAGTTCGCCCAGAGGTATGAGTTGGCCCACAGGTATGAGTTGGCCCACAGGTAGCTGTTTGCTTCCACACCTTCCTCATTCACCGGTTGAACGCCAGCCCAAACCGCACCCCAGGTACGCAGAAAGCCCTCAGGTACGCCCTCGTCAGAGGTTACTCTCCAAAAGCGTCCGTTGTTAAACAGCTCCCGAGCTGAAAACTCAGAACTACCCCAGAGAACTGCAGTATCCTGAACAAGCACTTTAGAGGCATCTGCCGTTTGCGATAGCAGGGGAGAAAGAGCCTCACCCTGAATAACACTGGTGTCTTCCAGTGCTGCAGAAATATTCAGAACTCCAGCCCCGGTTCTTACTGGATCACTTCCCATTTTTCGTGCTGAGCGCATGAGCCGCGCCTTGATGGTTGCCGGTCGCAGTGAAGGATCGGCGGCAAGCATGGTAGCTACCGAGCCAGAAACCAGGCCTGCGGCCATAGAGGTTCCAGACATTTCTACGTAATGATCGTCACAGTTAAGACCGCAGCCTACGTTCTTATGACCTTTCAGTTTTTTCAGAACGGAAGCCGGAGTGGCTGCCGCAATCAAGCGATTGCCGGGTGCAAGCAAGTCAGGCTTCAACACCAGATCGTGAGCTGTCGGTCCAATCGAACTGTAGGTTGAAACATAGTCGTCGGAAAAGTCGTCACCCGTACTATTGTCTGTTAATGAACCAACGGTAATGATTTTGCGTGAGTTTCCAGGTGAAGCGATAGAGAAGTTACCGAGGCTACCGTAGTTGCCCGCAGAGGCCACAACAACCACACCCGCATCCCAAACCGCTTCAGCAGCGAGTACCAGAGGATCAAGGCTGACTGACTCAGTAACCGGCTTGCCCAATGAAATGTTGACAACCCGTATGTTGTGCTTCTCGTGGTTCTCAAGAACCCAGTCGAGCGCTGCAATCACATTTAGCGTTGTTCCACGACCGTCTTTACCCAAAACTCGCATAGATACGATCGGTGCACCATTGGCCACGCCAATATGCTGGCCGTCAGAAACAGCGCCGTTACCACCGGCAGCACCGGCAATGTGCGTACCATGACCATAAATATCCCGAGTAGTTTCAGTTACGCAGGCGTTCGAAGTACCACCTTTTTCACGAGCGTCCAAATAAGACTGGCGAATACCGCGACATCGCATCGCAAGCTGTAGATTGACATCGGTGTGCTTTCCCACGCCAGAATCTATTATCGCTATAGCCACGTCGCCAGAAGCAGGCCAGTCGTTCGCGCTGCCCTTTTTCGGAACACCAGATGTCGCTCGGGCAGATACTGAGGCAGCCCGCACTTCAGCGTCTACATCAATCATCCGCACCCCGGTAGCCTCAGAAAGCGCCTGCAACGATCCAGCAGGCAGTCTGAGTGCCGCGACAGGTACACTTGTGAAAGAAGCAACCACCTCGGCATCAAGTGACGCAAGAAGTGCAGGATCTGTATTTTGAAGATCCTCATAACCAACGATCACCTCAACCATTTCATCAGGTGCACCATTTGCCAACTGCTCTACCGCACGTGTCATCCGACGAACTGGTGCCGGGGCAGAGTCATCCGACGCATCGGTGCTTTGCGCAGCAAATCGACGTGGGTTGACTGCAGCCAACACCGGAGCCTCACCAAACTGTGCCTCTGTCGCAGCCGTTCCAACGGGCGCAATATCCAATGCAGCAAATTGGCTCGGCGCTGTTGCATCAATAGACATAAGTGCTGGTGTGCTTGTCGTTGCTTCAGCGAAGTTGAAGTCGACCTGATTCTGTTCGTCTTTCCAGAGATATCCAGCTAATGCCAGCGATCCAATAACACTTGTAGTAAGCAGGGTTCGGCTAAGTGCGCTCATGGGAATGTCCATCAAAAAAATTACTGCCCACGCAAAATGCAATGCCGGTGCCAAAACGAACGAGAACTTGTATGAGAGACGTAAACCCTTATAAAACAGGAGCTTAGGGTTTTTCATTGGCCTCTGGCGGGCCAAAACTCGGCTACAAACCGCCACATTGGCCAAAATTATGGCGCCAGCAACTATAAATACGGCGCAGCAACCGAAAAAACGGCCCATCTGAGGCGTAGAGCTCAGGTTTAGAGCGAGAGTTACTCTTTGTTGGTTCGCAGCTCTTCGAGCTCTGCAACACGCTTGGCCGCACGATCGGCGCTCTTGTCATAAAGACCATCAGCAGCACCGAGAAAATCATCCAGGGACTCCTCGTCAGCGAGCTGCCAGGAGGGTGGGTAGGAATCGGCGACCAGATCCGGATACCAGGGGGGCTCATCATCACTAAGCAGTGGCAAGAGATAAACGGAGAGCATCAGCAGTATTCCTGGTATGCAAGCCAGCCACAGAATTCGCCGAGGCCGCAGCCGCGTTGCTACTCCAAGCGTTAGTCCAACAGTAGCAAACAACAACAGCGCCTCACCGCTTGTGGACATGAACTCGATCACATCAATGCTCTGCATTTGCCAACCAACAAACTGTGCAGCCTGAGTAATCAGGTACGAACCAATACCCGCACAAGCGCCAATACTAATGTGCGCCCGAAGGTGCATGGTATTGCGCCATAGCTTGGTAACAAGCCCCCAGAACAGGCCCCACAGTCCGAGGCCCAAAGCCTGTCGGCCTGCAACACTGATAACCGTGTCAGCAGACAGGGGCTCTATTGTTTCCGCGAGTCGACTAAGCAATGCGACAACCAACAACAGTCCAATTGATGTGAACGCCCACTGCGGCTGCTCCAGAAAAGAACGAATGGCCTCCCAGCGCGAAGGCGCTGTCGCCGGACCAACCTCATGATCCCTCTTGTATATAGACAAGCGGGTTCGGCCCAGCTCGATACAAGCGCCCGTCTCAAAGGTTGCATCACTTGACCCATCGATGGAGAAACCGTTAAGAGAATCAAGATCGACCCAACGAAAGCTGCCGCCCTCATCGATCTGTAGTTCGCCATGGAATGGATCAATCTGTTGATCCTGCAGAATGAGATCGTTACTGAAAGCTCGGCCTACTCTGAGTGGGCGTTGCGGATTGAGGGCAAGGCGTTCATGGCGACTCATCGCCCCATCCTGAACCACGACAACAATAGAAGTATCCATTGCTCTAACGCCAGCCCAGGCTTGAAAAGAACTTGCGTATGAATCGATTCGCAAGGTCCTTGGGTACACCTGCAAGCGCAAAATGGGCGGTGTAAGACTCGGTTTCCAGGTTAGCGCTCGCCAGCAGCATTACATCGAACAACTCTGGCAGCTCAACATAGGCTCGAGTGCAGAGCGACATGTTAACCGCCGGGGCATCAGGAGCGTCACTCGCGCCTTCCAGTTCAACAAATTTTGAATCGCATACAAACTCGGTGAGCTTGGTACTATCCCCGGCGTTATCCGGGTACATCGAACTGCCGCCTGTGGTGTGGAAGCGCAATGGAGAGAGTTTCACCGAACGTCTCTGGCTAAACGAATAATGAATATGCCCGGTACTGAAACCATCCCCAAGGTACAGTCGATTACCCGCGTCACAGCCCTTGCTCAACACCACTACCGAGAGATCATCTTCGTCTTCATTACTACTGCCCCAGCACTGCATATCTTTACGTATCTCATCCAGCGCCGGCCAATTTCCAAAAGCGACACTTGGCCAGTCCAGTGCCAGCAAATTTTCGTAACGATGTCTCTGCCATCGCGCCACCTGCAGCGCCAACTCGGCGGGATAGTTTTGTGGATCAAGGGTTCGTTGCGCATCGATAAGCTGCCGCAGAGCAGCTGCAGGCACGAGAAAGCTCAGGTCGCTACCCGCTGTCGCAACGTTCACTCCAATCACCGAGCCGTCAGCAAGCAGCCCTGGACCACCACTCATGCCCGGATTTAGCGAACCGGAAAACAGAATTTGTGGGTTATAGCTGTGCTCAACAATGCCATTGTAGGCCCCCAGTTTCAGGGTAATTCCCAAATCATGAGGATTGCCGAGGGCATAAATCATCTCGCCTTTAGCAAGAGAACCAGCGGGCAGAGACAACAAGGGATCAGCTGAGGTTAACTCGTTAATTTCAAAATGCCGCGCTGGTGGCGCTGGGTGACGCAGAACAGCAAGATCGTTCACCACATCAAAATCGAGCAGACTCAGTTCACCAGAGTTACCAGCCTGGTCAAGGTATTCAATACGATGCGTAGCCGGCGAATCAACCGCCATGGATACAACGTGGTAATTTGTGACGATGAGCCCATCTTCAGAAACCTGGAAGCCAGAGCCGATAGATGACTTACTGCCTGCGTTTTTAGCCACCACCCGAATCTGATATATCAGATCATAGTAGCCCGCCATATCGACCTGCTCTGCAGCGGATACCCCGACAGGGTAAAAGGCAGAACAAACAACAAGCCAACCAAACAAGGCAAGCCTGCGACAGACACCCACTAAACGTTAAACCTGAAGTGCACGACATCTCCGTCGGCAACGATGTAGTCTTTGCCTTCAAGTCGCCATTTGCCTGCCTCTTTTGCACCCGACTCGCCATTGTTGGCAACAAAGTCGTCATAGCCAACAACTTCTGCGCGAATAAAGCCTTTTTCAAAATCTGTATGAATAACAGCCGCAGCCTGAGGTGCGGTAGCGCCCTTCTTCACAGTCCATGCACGCACTTCTTTTTCGCCCGCCGTAAAGTAGCTCTGCAGCCCCAACAAGGCGTAGCCTGCACGTATCACACGATTTAGCCCGGGTTCTTCAAGGCCGAGATCTGCCAGAAACTCAAGCTTCTCTTCATCCTCAAGTTCAGCGATCTCTTCTTCGATCTTGTTACAAACCACAACGATGCCGGCTTTCTCGGCAGTTGCTATGTCGGTCAGCTCTTGCAATAGAGGGTTGCTAGCAACATCGGCCCCACCCTCATCGACATTGGCAACATAGACAACCGGTTTAGCTGTCAGCAGGTGGTATTGCTGAACTTCAGCCTGCTCTTCTGCTGATAGGTCTAGTGCTCTCACCGGCTCTCCGGCTTCGAGACTGTCACGCAACTTATCCAACAGCTTTAGG
This sequence comes from uncultured Pseudomonadales bacterium, assembly GCA_964634815.1. Taxonomy (GTDB): domain Bacteria; phylum Pseudomonadota; class Gammaproteobacteria; order Pseudomonadales; family Azotimanducaceae; genus JALZVT01. The sequence continues at coordinate 18,894 of CAZWMD010000039.1, forward strand.
GAATTTTGCGCGTCTTTGTCACCAGAATTTGCGACCCGGCGAAATCGTTCGTGAGTTCGCTCAAGCGTATCCAGGTCAGCCAAGGCCAGCTCGGTGTTGATAATTTCAACATCATCTCTGGGCGACACCTGGCCGGAGACATGCACAATATTCTGATCTTCAAAACACCGGACAACATGAGCAATCGCCTGGGTTTCCCTGATATGAGCAAGAAACTGATTACCCAGACCCTCACCCTTTGAAGCCCCCTCTACAAGGCCTGCTATATCCACAAACTCCATTGTTGAGGGAATGATTTTTTGAGGCGACACTATCGCCGCGATTGCCTCGATCCTGGGATCAGGCACGGATACAACGCCCGTATTCGGTTCAATAGTGCAGAACGGAAAGTTCTCTGCATCGATTCCCGCCTTGGTAAGCGCATTGAAAAGCGTCGACTTGCCAACGTTGGGCATACCAACAATGCCGCAGGTGAATCCCATAGCTATTCAGATCCTTGTGTTTTTGTTTCGTCAGTATGCGACTCAACCGCTTTCTTGGGTTTGACATTGATCAGGTTCATGGCCCTGGGCATATCACCCCGCAGAAGAGCTTTGAGACCGGCTGGTTTGAAGTTGAGCGCCAACTCAATCTTCTCCAGTTCTTTATCGGGTATTCGCGCAGAGGTCAGGTATGACGCCACCTTGTCCGGCGAACCAGGATGCCCAACCCCTATCCTCAGGCGGTGAAAGCGATCGTCGTTACCAAGTTTGGGAATAATGTCCTTCAGTCCGTTATGACCATTAACACCACCACCTGTCTTCAATCGGATCTGGCCAGGCTCGAATGCCAACTCATCGTGCGCAACTAACAGCTCGTCACTGCTAATTTTGAAGAACTTGGCTAAGGGCGCAACAGCGTCGCCACTCAAATTCATGTAGGTGGTGGGTACAAGCAAACGCAGTTCGACATCGCCAATTTCTCCTCGACCAACCAGGCCGCGATATTTAGCGTCTTCGCGCAGAGTAATCCCATGTGCCGCAGCAAGGGATTCCACCCATTGTGCCCCTACGTTGTGTCGGGTATTTGCATAGGTGGGGCCGGGATTACCCAGCCCCACAATCAGCCGTAGCGACTTAGTCTTCTGCAGCCGGCTCATCGCCCGCGTCGCCAGCTTCATCAGCAGCTTCGTCAGAAGCAGGTGCTTCTTCCTCAACAACCTCTGCACGTGGTGCAGCCACCGTTACGACAGCGGAGTCATAGTCTTCACCAAGAGCCAAAGCAACACTGGTTGCTCCCTCGGGGAGCTTAATGTCTGAGATGTGCAGAATGCCGCCTACCTCAAGTTCAGCAACATCAAGCTCAACGAACTCCGGCAAATCAGCCGGTAAACAACTAACCTCCAGCTCGTTCATGGAATGTACGATGTTTCCACCACCAACCTTCACACCAACGCATTTGTCTTCGTTAAGGAAGTGAATAGGCACGCTCACCTGGAACACGCGATCTGCTCGAATGCGCAGGAAATCGATGTGTTGAACACGTTCGCTGGCTGGATGACGCTGAATGTCTCGAACAACAGCCTGCTGGTCTCCACCGTCGATTTTCAGATTCATGATTTGCGAGAAAAACGATTCATTCTGCATCGCTTTACCGAGCTCATTCTCTGACAGCGTGACGGGAACAGCAGCGTTACCACCACCATATACGATGCCAGGGATTCGTCCGCTCAAGCGACGCAGGCGGCGGCTCGCACCTTTCCCTACATCTGAGCGACCCTCAGCGGTTAATACAAGTTGATCTGACATGGAATGTACTCCTGATAATTATGTGTCAGTTTCAAAAATCGGTGACCACTTGCGACCGGCGATCACCGCGTTACTCTCTTAATACATCTATTGCGCTATCTGAACATGGCGCTGATTGATTCTTCGTTGGATACCCGTCGAATCGCCTCTGCCAACAAGCTATCGAGGCTAAGCTGACGAATCTTTTTACATCCCAGTGCATCTTCGCGTAGCGGGATCGTATCGGTAACCACTACCTCATCAATATCCGACGCCTCGATACGTTCAACAGCGGGGCCTGACAATACCGGGTGAGTAATATAGGCATACACGTGTGTCGCGCCGTGCTGCTTAAGCGCATTTCCAGCCGTGCAGAGTGTGCCTGCAGTATCCACCATGTCATCTACCAACAGGCAAGGTCGACCTTTTACATCGCCAATAACGTTCATGACTTCAGTTTCGTTTGCACCGGGTCTGCGCTTATCAATAATGGCCAGATCAGCATCGTTCATCTGCTTTGCGATAGCACGCGCACGAACCACACCGCCAACATCGGGTGAGATAACCACAGGGTCCTTCATTTTGCGTGACAAGGCCTCATCCACAAGTACCGGCGAGGCATAGACGTTGTCTACAGGCATGTTAAAGAAGCCCTGTAGTTGATCGGCGTGCAGATCAACCGTGAGTACTCGGTCGATACCCACCGATGCCAGCATGTCTGCAACCACTTTTGCACTAATGGCCACCCGGGCCGAGCGCGGCCGTCGATCCTGTCGTGCGTATCCAAAATACGGAATAACAGCCGTGATCCTGTGGGCGGATGCACGCTGCACCGCATCAGCCATGATCATCAGCTCCATCAGATTGTCATTGGTCGGCGCACAGGTGGACTGCACCAAAAATACATCCTGACCGCGAACATTCTCATGGATCTCTACGTTCACTTCGCCGTCGCTAAAACGACCTACGTCTGCTCGCCCCAACTCCATGCGCAGCTGGGACGTCACTCGACGGGCCAGCGAGGCATTCGACAAACCGGCAAAAATCATCAGCTTGGTGGGCATGAGCGGCCTGGAGGTCTGGATGATGCGGAAGAAAATGGCTGGGGTGGCAGGATTCGAACCTGCGAATGCCGGGATCAAAACCCGGTGCCTTACCACTTGGCGACACCCCAACAGTGTCCGCTGTAACGGGAAAAAAAACCGGCCAATCACCAGCCAACCCGCGCGGGGGCGCTATTCTAGGGAACCTATGATTAAGTATCCAGTGCTCATAGCAACATTTACCCAGACCCCATCAGGGCGTGTTTTGCACCTAAAGACTCCATTCCCGAGACACAATAGTGAGCTTCAACTCCGAACTTAGGGCCTTGATGCGTCCTGGTAACCGCTGTTTGCGATTGAGCCCGGTAATTGTCCTGTATCGGTCAAAATTCAAGGTCCAGCCAAGCTGCTGCATGGCTTCCAGGTCGCCATTTGCTTGAAAACGCATCAGTTGCGCCGGTGGCGCAGGCGCCCCTTTGGCCTGTAGCCAGTAGGGCAACACGGACAACGGCAGAGACCACCCCAAATGCCGCCGCAACAGGCGCTCCGGATTGCGGCTGTTGACCGTACGCCCCGTCCCGTCGACGATCTTGATCCGCTGACCGTCACCGGTGATTCGGGTCCGCCCCTGCCCGAGCGCACCCCACAGCTCAAGTTCAAACGCGCTACCAGTCTGCGTCCAGCGATAGCTGGCATTGAAGCCTTCTACCTGTGATCGATTCTCTGTAACCGGGCTCTGCGGTCTCAAGCTGAGCTTGCCCTGGGAAACGAATCGGGTGTCCGCTGGTACCGGCCCACCTCCGCCTGGAGAGATCACCGATTGGCAACCCGCAACGATCATCAGGGCCACGAGCCCCGTCCACGAACGTACCCACAGCCGCACCCAACCACCAAGTGCATTCATAACTTTTCGTTCGCCCGCCAATATAGTCAATAATTTCAATAACTTAGAATAACCGAGAAGCGCTGCAGTCGACCTTTTCTAGTGCTCAAGGGTGGTATAATGCGCGACAACCTATCGCAACACTACCGCCGAGCCAGAGCTGCCGGCGCTTTAGCTGAGCCTATTATCTGCAGTCATGGCCATACTCGCTTACGGCATTAACTATCGAACAGCGCCGCTCACGCTGCGGGAGCAACTCGCGTTCCCTGCTGAGGTGCTAAGCGAAGCATTGAAAGATTTGCGTTCGAACGTCGCAGAAGTTGATGAGGCAGCCATTCTGTCTACATGCAACCGCACCGAGCTCTATTGCGCCGTAAACAATACTGACAGTAGTTCGTTACGCCGCTGGCTCGCCGGGCATCGCCAGCTGGCAGCCAACGATTTTGACGACCATATCTATGCCCACTGGGAGCAGGATGCCGCCAGCCACATTATTCGGGTAGCCGCTGGCCTTGATTCCCAGGTATTGGGCGAGCCGCAAATAATGGGCCAGATGAAAACAGCCTGGGAGCAGGCACGCGCCAGCGGAGCAATGGGTCCAGAACTCAACCTGTTGTCAGACCTGTCTCTTAACGTGGCAAAACGCATCCGCACCGTCACAGATATTGGCAAAAACCCTGTGTCGGTGGCCTACGCCTCGGTCAGCCTCGCCAAGACCATATTTGCTGACCTTACCCAGACCAAAGCACTTCTTGTTGGGGCCGGCGAGACCATAGAACTGGTTGCAGAGCATCTGGCCAATCAGGGCATTGGCGGTCTTGCCGTGGCCAACCGTTCACTGCCGAACGCACGCGCTGTTGCTGAGAAACATGCGGGCCGTGCCCTGCAACTTACCGACATCGGCGACGTACTGCATCAGTACGACATGGTCATTTCATCCACCGGCAGTTCGCTTCCGGTACTGGGCAAAGGCACCGTCGAAGCAGCCTTGCGCAAGCGCAAGCAACGCCCCATGTTTATGGTCGACATTGCAGTGCCCAGAGACATCGAAGCCGAGACAGCAGAACTTCGTGATGTGTATCTGTATACCATTGATGACCTGACCCAAATCATCGAACAGAACAATGCAGAGCGCCTGAAAGCAGCGCAAGGCGCAGAATCCTTTGTTCAGGAAGGTGCAGAGGAGTTTGTGAAAAAGCGGCGTCTGCAGGAAGCTGGCAATGTTCTGGCAACGCTGCGGCAACAGGCAGGCGAAACGCAAGACACTGAACTCGAACGCGCGCTCCAGGCGTTTGCCAAATCAGGTGATGCCGAAGCGGCAATGGCCATGCTTGCACGAAACCTGACTAACAAGCTCATGCATGCACCCACACAGGCGCTTCGTGATGCAAGCGCAGAAGGCCGCACAGATCTGGTTGATTTTCTGCGTAGCGCCTACCGGCTTAAATAAACCCTATCATTCAACATCCGGAGATACGGCGCTTGTCGCGTGTCTTGATGTCAATCGGAAACAGTAGCAATGTCGCTCTCCCCCACAATGCAGATGAAGCTCGATGATCTGACAGATCGTCACGAAGAAATAGCTGCCCTGCTATCAGATGCCGAAATTGTTGCCGATAGAGACAAATTCACCCAGCTATCAAAGGAATACGCAGAGCTTGAACCTGTCATTCAGAAATTTGCACAGGTGAAATCACTGCAAGAAGAGCTCAGTGATTCGAAGGCGATGCTCAGCGATGACGACGCTGAGATTCGCGACATGGCTAACGAAGATGTTTCGCGGCTCACACAAGAAAGTGCCACTGCAGAAGCCGAGTTACAAAAACTGTTACTCCCCAGAGATCCTAACGATGCAGCCAACGTGTTTCTCGAGATACGCGCGGGCACAGGCGGGGACGAGGCAGCTATCTTTGCGGGAGACCTTCACCGAATGTACACCCGCTACGCCGAAACCCGGGGTTGGAACGTTGAGCTGATTAACTCACGCGCAGGTGAGCATGGCGGCTACAAAGAAATTGTGTCGCGTATCGCCGGAAAAGACGTCTACAGTCGGCTCAAATTCGAAAGCGGCGCGCATCGGGTACAGCGCGTTCCCGAGACAGAGTCTCAGGGTCGAATTCACACCTCAGCCTGCACTGTTGCCGTTTTACCCGAGGCTGACGAAGTAGAAGAGACTGAGATCAACAAGGCCGACTTGCGAATCGACACCTATCGCGCTTCAGGCGCAGGCGGCCAGCACGTCAACAAAACAGATAGCGCCGTTCGGCTAACCCACTTACCTACGGGCATTGTCGTTGAGTGTCAGGATGAACGTTCCCAGCACAAGAACAAGGCTCGAGCGATGTCTCTGCTGCAAGCAAAGCTGTTCGAATCCGCCCAGAGTGCCCAGCAAGCCGAACAGGCGGAAAACCGCCGTAGCCTGGTTGGCAGCGGCGATCGCTCCGAACGCATTCGCACCTATAACTATCCCCAGGGGCGGGTAACCGATCATCGAATAAATCTTACGCTGTACAAACTCGATGAAGTGATGGCCGGGGCCACAGACAGCGTTATCGAACCTCTGGTGCAGGAACATCAGGCTGATCTGCTGGCTTCACTGGGTGACGATGACAACTAGTCACCCGGCATCGCGCCACCCGGCATCGCGCATAGATGCGTTACTCTCAAAGGCACCCGGCGAGCTGCGCTTAGAAACAGAACTACTAATAGCCAGAGCTATGGGCTGGACCCGGGCACGGGTACTGGCCTTTGGCGAGCATGAAATAGATGGTGAGCTCTTATGCGAGCTACAAAAACAACTCACTCGCCTGGCAAGTGGGGAACCCTTCGCCTATATCACCGGCACCAGGGAATTCTTTGGCCTCGATTTCAAAGTGACACCAGACGTGTTGATACCACGGCCGGAAACCGAACTATTGGTGGAAATTGCCCTTGCTACTAGCCCACAACAGGCTTCTGTGGTGGACCTCGGAACCGGCAGCGGCGCAATTGCAGTAAGCCTCGCGCACAAAAGACCAGACCTTAGCGTCACCGCAACCGATTTCAGCGCCGACGCCCTGGCGATTGCCCAGCACAACGCCGAGCGCTTAGACGCTCAACTGAAATTTGTTCAGAGCAACTGGTTCGAAGCTCTCAAAGGTAAGTTCGACACCATCATCAGCAACCCCCCATACATTCGCACAAAAGATCCGCATCTGGTCGCAATCAGCCACGAACCTCAGCAAGCTCTTGTGGCTGGGCAATCAGGGCTGGATGACATTATTACGATAGTTTCTCAGGCAAGGGGATACCTGAAGACAAATGGCAATTTGCTAATAGAGCATGGCTACGACCAGGCAACAGAGGTGGCTGAACTATTTGAACACCATGGTTTCACTCAGATACAAACCCACATGGATCTCGCAGGACATTCCCGGGTAACCACTGGCAGACTGTGTGAAAAGGGAGGCAATACCATTGAATGACAACCAATTGCTACGCTATAGCCGCCACATCATGTTGCCGGAGCTCGAAATAGATGGGCAGGAAAAGCTGCTTGCAAGCAAGATACTGATTGTTGGAATGGGCGGTCTCGGCGCCCCCGCTGCGCTTTACCTTGCATCAGCAGGCGTTGGGCAGCTAACTCTGGCAGATGATGACGAGGTCGAAGCAAGCAATCTGCAACGACAAATCATCCACGGCTCAGCAGATGTGGGGACAACCAAAGTAGAGTCAGCGCGCGCAAGCATCCATGCAATCAATCCAGACTGCAAAGTAACGGTTGTGCCTCAACGACTGCTTGGCAGCGAGTTACTTACCCAGGTAAACAGCGTAGATCTGGTGCTTGATGGCACAGACAATTTTGAATCACGCTACGCCATCAACGCCGCCTGTGTGGCTACAAATACGCCTCTGGTCTCAGGCGCCGCTATTCGCTGGGAAGGTCAGATTGCGGTGTTTGATTATCGCAACCCTCAGTCACCCTGTTATGCGTGCCTGTACCCCGCAACCGAAACAACAAGCGATCTTACGTGTGCAGAAAATGGCGTCGCTGCTCCCGTTGTTGGCATCATCGGCTCAATGCAAGCACTTGAGGCCATGAAACTAATCACCGGTACGGGTGAATCTCTGTCGGGCTACGTACTTGTTATGGACGCAAAATACCAGCAATGGCAGAAGCTCCAACTTTCTCGCAACCTAAACTGTAGCGTTTGCCACAAGCGCTAGTTTTCAAGCGTTTTAGAACGCAGCCTTCGCATGCCATGCAGCCAGCGATCTACATCATCCCCTTTGCGGCGCACATAATCGCCGACCTCGGGATGGGGTAACACATAGAAACGTTCTTCGCGCAGGGTCTCAACTACTGTGTTCGCGAGCTCATCGGCTTCGATAATGCCATCGGTCTGACCATCACCCAAACTTCGGGGCGCCATTGCAGTGTTCACACCCTGGGGGCACAAAACGGATACTTTGATCCCCTCGTCACCATGGGTGATTGCAAGGAACTCAGCGAGTTTCACCGCGGCGGCCTTGGTTACCGTGTAAGGGCCACTACCCAGCGCGGCAAGTAGCCCCGCAGCTGATGCGGTGTTCAGTAAATAGCCTTCACCACGCTCAAGCATAGATGGCAGAACAGCACGGGCTGCATAAAGGTGCGCCATAACGTGCAAATCCCACTGCATCTGCCAAACGGCATTGCTTGCATCGGTAAGCACACCCTCGCCGCCTGCCCCGGCGTTAGAGCAAAACAGATCAATCTGGCCATGCTTTTTAATCACATCCTGGGTCAATGCGGCGACGGCAGCTTCGTCTGTCACATCGCAAGCCATCCCTTCGCAGCCCAGCTCTTCTGCTGCTGCATCTACCGCCTGCTGATTGAGATCAGCAAGCACAATCGCCCGCGCCCCCTCAGCCAGGAAGGCCTTGGCCATTGCCTTACCAATACCGCCACTTCCTCCGGTTATCACTGCAACCCGGTTCTTCATCTCCATCGCTGTCTCCCCTCTAGATCAATTTTTTATTTAGTTGAAACGTTTCAAACAGCGCAAGCTCTAATTGATCTTTCACCTGTTCGATGGCGACACTGTTTGTCAGTGCTGCCATTTCAGTCACTTCCATACCAACAAGACCACAAGGGTTGATCCGCTGAAAGGGTTCCAAGTCCATACTCACGTTGAGACTCAGCCCGTGATAACTGCATCCTCGACGAATACGCAGTCCAAGGCTTGCAATCTTGTTTCCGGCAACATAAACACCCGGCGCGTCTTCTCTGTTCGCTGCCTCAATGCTGTATTCAAGAAGAACTGAGCAGATCGATGCTTCAATCCCGCGCACCAGCGCGCGTGGACCTATCCCCATTCGCTTCAAATCGAACAATAAATAGCCAACGATCTGACCTGGTCCGTGATAAGTCACCTGACCGCCACGATCAGTTTGAACCACAGGAATGTCACCGGGCAAAAGCAGATGTTCTGGCTTGCCCGCCTGGCCTTGCGTAAACACTGGATGATGCTCTGTAAACCAAATCTCATCAGGTGTTTCTGCATTTCGATGCTCAGTAAAACGTTGCATCTCGGCAAACACTTCTGCATAGCCGGTGATCCCCAGCTCCCGCACAAAAACGCCACTACTGTTTTGAACGGTCATAGTGACTAGAGCACCAAAGACACTTCGGGTACTTCCCGCAAGCGTTCGTGCAAAGCCTTCAGTTGCGGTTCTCCGGTTGCAGTGATCACACAGGTGACGGAGCAGAATTTATTCCCACTTGAAAGACGAACACTCACATCTGCTTCTTTAAGCTGCGCATCAAACTCACGGACAATGGCAGTTACCCGTGCAACAAAGTCCACACTATTGGAGCCAACGATCTTAATCGGGTAACGGCAGGGAAACTCAATCCTGGGCGCAGAGGTATCAGTCACCGCTGATAAGATCTCGAAAGAACAGCGCTACGCTCTGCCAGATCCGACTAAAGAAGCCAGCCTCTTGAGCATCAGAAAGCGTAATAAGAGGCGCACGACTAATCACTTCGTCATTGAGTGTCAGACGCAGTTCGCCAAGTTTTTCACCTTTTGCAAGCGGTGCTTCAATGAGTTCTGGCAAATTCATTTCTGCACTCACCTGATCGTAAGCGCCCCTGGGAATCGTGACATACAGATCATCTGCAATACCCAGCTCGATGGCGTCTGCCTCGCCGAACCAGAGCTCTGCATTCTTAAGCATTACGTTGGCATCATAAATTCTGCGGGTCTCAAAATTGCGAAAACCGTAGCTCAGAAGTTTTTGGCTTTCTCGCATACGCAGTTCATCGCTGTCTGTGCCCATAACAACAGAAATAAGCCGTTGCCCGTCGCGCAGCGCTGATGAAACGAGACAGTAACCAGCCGCATTGGTGTGTCCGGTCTTCACACCGTCAACCGTTTTGTCTCGCCACAATAGACGATTACGATTCGGTTGGTCGATGTCATTAAAGCGGAATGATTTCTCGGAGTAGAGCGCGTAATGGTCCGGGAAGCGATCAATCAGCACGTTGGTCAGCGTCGCCAGATCTCGCGCCGTGGTGTAGTGCTCCTCGTCCGGCAGACCTGATGCGTTGACAAAATTAGACTGGGTCATGCCAATGTCCCGGGCAAGCTGGTTCATCATGTCCGCAAAAGCGGCCTCATCACCGGCAATATGTTCCGCAAGAGCAACACTTGCATCGTTCCCCGACTGAATGATGACACCTTTCAGAAGGTCTTCAACGGCCACTCTGGTGCCCTCGCGGATGAACATTTTAGATCCACCCATGCGCCAGGCTTTGACGCTGATTTCAACCATGTCTGTGGGTTGAATGCGTCCGGCTGCAAGCTCTGTCGCCACCACAAAGCTCGTCATAATTTTGGTCAGACTCGCCGGAGGCAGTGTCAGATCAGCGTCTTTTTCGGCAAGAACTTTCCCGGACTTGGCATCCAGAAGAAGGTATGAGCGCGACTCGACCGCTGGTACTTTCTGGATGATCGGCATAGCTGCCTGGACGTCTGGAACCAACGCTCCGACACAAGACACCAACATTAAGAAAGCAGCCGCCCGTATTGAAGGAGACTTGGGCATAAAAAAATTCCCGCAAACAATCATCGGTAGTTTAACAGCACAACGTGCCGGCTTTGGCACGCATCAAGGGTATGGCGTTGATCGCATACTGACTAAGTAATTTCTGCTGGGCCGCTGCAAGCAGATCCTCAGACTCAAAGGGACCGGCCTGAACCCGATAAAACTCGCTATCCGTTTGTTTCGCAACAAAAACCTCAACAGCCAGCGCGTTGCCAATCCGGGTAAGTAACTCGCCGGCCGCATCAAAATTGCCAAAGGCCCCAAGCTGGAGATAGCGACCCGCAGACAACCTGGGGGTTCGCTGGGCCAGGGTTGTGCCCGCAGCCGGGGGGCGATTATCGATCGTCGGGCCGCTCAAAATTGGCTGGGGAACCCGGTATGGCAAGGGCGAGGCGACCCTGGGTGCCGTATTTGGTGAGGGTTCACCTGGTACGCCGGAAAGAGCAACTACCCGTACCCTCGCTGTACCTTCTTTGAGCATATCGAGCTTCGCGGCTCCGGCGTAACTCAGATCTATCAGGCGGTCGTCAACAAAAGGTCCCCTGTCGTTGATGCGGACCACAATAGATCGGTTATTGGCCAGATTGGTTACCCGGGCAAAGGTAGGCAGGGGTATCGACTTGTGAGCCGCTGTCATCGAGTACATATCGTATCGTTCACCACTGGCGGTTAACCGGCCATGAAACTTCTTACCGTACCAGGAAGCGACACCTACCTGATCAAAACCGCGAGCAGATTTCAGACGGTTGTAGCGCTTGCCAAACACCACGTAGCTCATTGAATTACCGCTAGCACTCAGCGGTTCGTCGCGAGGTGTCGGATCCGGCTGAGTGAGAACACCTGCCGGAATACGATCTGGTCCGCTATCTCCCGGCGGAGGACCAGACGGCCCTTGTATACCGACACAACCGCTCACCAACGATATAAACAAAAGCAGTAGAAGATTTTTTCGAAAGTGCATTTTCTCTGCAGACCAAAGGTTAGTTAACAACTTCAGGGAGTCTCCACGCGCCGTGCCTTGATCGCTTGCGCAAGCTGATGAACGGCAAGCGCATACATGGAAGAGTGGTTGTAACGAGTGATTGCATAAAAATCGTTGAGCCCAACCCAATATTGGGTACCCGCCTCGGCTTCCATACGGAACAACGCCGCCTTAGCAGTCTCTTCCACGCAGGGTATGACAACACCCTGTGCGCGCAAGCCAGCTACTGTATGACGCAGCGCCTCGCCTTTATTGGCGAGCTCATCTGTCGCGGGATCTTGCAATGCAACAGGCACAATAACCTGGGCATCACCCCGCCAGCCATGGCGTTTGAAGTAGTTTGCGACACTGCCTATGGCATCCGTTTTGTTACGCAAGATATCGCGGACACCGTCACCATCAAAGTCGACGGCGTAAGCTCGAAAGCTCGAGGAGATGAACTGACCAAACCCCATGGCACCCGCATAAGATCCAAGCTGCGCTTCAGGATCCATGCCTTCTTCACGCGTCATCAGAAGGTACTCCGTGAGTTCCTTACGAAAGAATTTGGATCGGGGCGGATAATCAAAACCCAGGGTTGCCAACGCATCAAGTACTCGATACTTGCCCATGAATTTGCCATAGCGGGTTTCTACCCCAATGATCGCAACAACATACTCCGGGGGCACACCAAATTGCTGCGCTGCACGGGCAAGCACATCGGCATTTTGGTTCCAGAATTCAACACCACCCGCAATTCGATCATCTTTCATGAAGATCTTGCGATAGTCCTTCCACTCAAGCGTGCGCTCCGCGGGTCGGGATATGGCATCCAAAATACTCTGCTTGCGCTGAGCCTTGGATAACAAGGTCTCAAGTTCAGATCGATCAAAGCCATGCTCGCTCACCAGAGAATCAATGTACGCCGATACCTCCGGGCGTTGCTCATAAGGCACAGAATCATTGGCGCTATCAGCAGCCCCAATAACTGTGGCTAAACAAACCCCAAGACCAAACAGACATCGCTGCAGCGCGCTAACAAACCGGATCCTCAATTCTGTTCTCCACAAAGCTCGATCATGATTCTTGTTCAAACCGCGCAACAACTCAGCGTCGCCAGGTCTGGTGAGCGTGCACTGACATAACAATGCCAAATCCAGCCAACAGCGTGATAGCGGAGGTGCCCCCATAGCTCACCAGGGGCAAGGGCACACCTACAACCGGAAGCAAACCACATACCATCGCTATATTCACAAAAACGTACACAAAAAAAGTGAGTGTGAGTGCGCCACCCACTAACCGTCCAAAGGTACTGGCAGCCTGCGTGGACATAAACAAGCCACGAGCGATAACCACCAGGTACAAGGCCAACAGGAAAAGTACGCCAACCAGTCCCAGTTCCTCACCAATCACCGCAATAATAAAGTCGGTCTGACTCTCTGGCAGGAAGTTAAGTTGACTTTGAGTGCCATCATGCAACCCCTTACCAAACACACCACCAGAACCAATTGCCGTTTTCGCCTGAATCGTATTCCAGCCTGCCCCAAGCGGGTCGCTCTCAGGATCAAACAGGGTGAGAATTCGGCCCCGCTGATAATCCTCCAGAAGAAACCAAAGGCCCGGCGCTGCCGCAGCCACAGCAATCAACGACCACATCATCAGCTTCCAGGGCAGGCCAGCAAGTACTATTACAGATAAGCCAGCACCGGCTACCAGCAAACTGGTTCCAAGATCAGGTTGCCGCACAATAAGCGCTGCCGGAACCAAAGTAATTAACAGCGCCACGAGCAAGGTTCGAACGTTCGGCGGTAAAGGACGATCATGCAGATACGCAGCCACCATCAATGGCACTGCCAACTTCATTAGTTCGCTAGGCTGAAACCGGGTGATGCCAGGAATTTCAAGCCAACGCGTTGCTCCCTTGACCGTCACACCCGCTACTAACACCAACGCGCACATAACCAGACCGGCTATGTAAATAAAGGGTGCCCAGCGCAAATAAAATCGTGGAGAAATATAGGCGGCAACAACCATAGCGATGACCGCTATACCCATTCGCACTGCCTGAGCATGCAATACCACGACATCTTTTTCGATGGCACTGTAGAGCACCACAAGGCCAAAACCGATGATCAGCGAAAGTCCAGAAAGCAACAGAGGATCTATTGTTGTTCCCGGCACAACATGGGCATCACCCAGGCCAGCTCGATCCGGCATCCATCGAACAAAGTCGTTATTCATCTTTGAGCGAAATTCATCTTTGAGCGAGAGTGGGTAACAGGTAGGCATCAATAACTGCGCGTGCCACCGGTGCCGCTACTGAAGATCCACCACCACCGTTTTCGACCAGCACACTCATGGCAATCTGCGGGTTATCGGCGGGTGCAAATGCCATAAACCAGGCGTGCTTGCGTTGATACTCATTGAGTTCTTCCGCGCTGTATTCCTCGCCCTGTCGAATTTCTACCACCTGGGTTGTGCCAGACTTACCTGCCATTCGATAAGTGATGTCGGTGCCAATGTGCGAATAAGCCGTACCATTTTGCCGGAACCCCTGCTTGCCGCGATGAACCACATCTTCCATCGCATCAACAATGCTCTCCCAGTCAAAGATACTCGGACCAACGACCGGTTCCGGTGATGGGCCCGGGTCAAACTCCATCAGAGGTTCATCACTGGAAAGCAACATGCGCGGTCGCAACCACTCGCCACGATTGGCTATCAGGGCCGAGTAGGTAGCAAGCTGCAGCGGGGTGACCAGCACATCGCCTTGACCGATGCTCATATTGATCGTGTCGCCGGGATACCAGGGCTCGCCTTTCATGCCGCGCTTCCACACCGGGTTGGGGAGCAAGCCTGATCGCGCATCAGCAACATCTATGGCCATGTTTCGACCAAACCCAAACTGGCTAACAAAGTCAGTAAACTGCGTAATGTCCATACGCGAAGCCAGGTCATAGAAATAGACGTTCGAAGAACGGTAAATCGCCCGCCGCATATCTACCTTGCCTTGCCCACCCGCGTTGTTTTTCTTCCAGCTCCAGTCGCGAAAGATTCGTTTTTGATTTGGCAGTTGGAAGAAACCTTTGTCTTCAATGGTTTCATCCCAACGCATGACACCACTTGCCAATCCGGCCAGCGCCACAGCAGGCTTGAACGTCGAACCCGGTGAGTATTGTCCGTGAGTGGCCCGATTAAACAATGGCGTGTCTCGAGCATCAGCCAGAGCGCGATAGTCAGTAGTACTGATACCGGTCACAAACAGATTTGGGTTGTAGGCTGGATTACTCACCAGTGCCAGGACGCCACCAGATCGAGGGTCAATCGCAACAATTGCACCGCGACGATCACCCAATGCCGCATGAGCCGCAATCTGCAGCCGGCTGTCGAGCTGCAAGGTGACGTTGCGACCCTGTTTGGGTGGGTGGGTTTCAAGTACCTGTCGGATGCGGCCGCGCGCGTCCGTTTCAACAAGCTGCCGTCCTACCTCACCATGCAGTGATCGCTCATAAAACTGCTCGACGCCGCGCTTGCCAACAAACTGTGTACCGCTGTAGATGACCGGGTCGAGTTTCTCCAGATCTTTTTCGTTGATCCGTCGTACTGAACCCACCGCATGCGCAAACAGCTCACCAAATGGGTAGTGACGAACCATCTGTGTGCCGATTTCGACTCCCGGCAGGCGGTGATGGTTCACAGAAATGCGCGCAACTTCATCTTCGCTCAGATTGAACGCCAGGGTTACTGGCGCATAGGGTCGCTGTTTTCGTGCCCTGCGCTTTTCAAAGGCCTGCAAATCGTCATCGGTAATTTCGACAAGATCCGAAAGCACGGCGATCATCGCATCAAGATCGTCAATGGTTTCAGTGACCAGATTCAACGCAAACACTGGTCGATTATCAGCAAGCAATACCCCGTTTCGATCAAAGATCAGACCACGTAGGGGCGCAATGGGCTGAAGTTGAATCCTGTTTTGATCAGACTTAACACTATAGGCTTCGTGATCGATAACCTGCAGTTGTACAAGCCGGCCAAGCAAAATCATTACGCCAACAACCGCAAGGAGAAACATAACGACAACACGCGCAGTGTACTGCCGCTGTTCGTAGCTCCTGTCTTTGAGGTTGTATTGACTCACTACGGCTGGCTACTCACGATGATACGGATGGTTGTTTAACAGAGACCACCCTCTATAAAGTTGTTCGACGGCAAGCAACCGGGCCATTCCATGTGGCAGCGTGAGATTGGACAACCCCCAAAGACAGCTCGCCCGGTCGCGACACTCCTGGGCTAACCCATCCGCCCCGCCAATCAACAGCGCAACGTTCAGCGAATCGTCTCGCCAACTGCCCAGTCGGCTCGCCAACTGCCGAGTACTCCACTGGGTGCCCCGCTCATCAAGGGCAACAATAAGTTGGCTATCGCTCGATTTGGCAAGCAATCGCTCTGCTTCTTCTGCACGCGCCTCATCTGCGGTTGGTTTTTTGCTCGCACGAAGTGCTACAACTTCAAACGCAACCTGACGAGGCAGTCGCTTTGCGTATTCTGCAATGCCTTCCTCCAGCCAACCTGGTAAACGCTTACCAATAGCACAGAGTCTCAGCTTCACTGATCCGTCTCGTTCGGCAAGTCGCCCCAAAGGCGCTCAAGATCATAGAAGCTTCGGGCCTCGGCCTGCATCACATGCACAACAATATCGCCGTAATCGACAAGAACCCACTCGGAGGTTTCTCGACCCTCCACACCCAAAGGGCTAACACCGGATTCCTTTAAGTCTTCTGTGACGCGATTTACCAGCGATCGCACATGACGATTGGATGTACCACTGGCAAGAATCATGAAGTCAGTGACATCACTGACTTGTGTGACGTTAATTGTGCGCACATCAAGGCCCTTGAGATCATCAAGAGATTCCAGAATGTGGCTGAGCGTAGCGGCCGTCTCGGCGCTTGCTTCTGTGGCTTTATTGTTGGGGGTCGGGGTCAAACCTGCCTCTCCGATTGAATAAGTCTGGTTGGTTATTCCGTTAACAGTTCTTGGCTTCAGTGGGTGCACTGTAAAGCCCTTGTTGCTCAATGTAGTCTGCGATCCTGGGCAGCACAGACTGTGCTCTACCACCTTTTGTGCGCAGTTGTTGCCGAATTTCAGTCGACGACACCGGCAACATCGGATCGTCCAGTAACAGAATGCGTCCGGCTACGCCCGGAGGTCTGTTATCTCGCACTGGCCGGTTGGCCGAAACGCTAAATCCACGACGTCGCATGATCGACCGCAGCGTAGTATCCATCCGCAACGGGTAGCCAGGTCTGGGCACAACAACGAGGTGCGCCAAATCCAGAATTCGCCACCATCGATACCAAGATCTGAAACTCAGCAAACTGTCCATGCCAATAACCCAATACAATGGTTGATACGGTGCCTGGCGTCGCTGATTGGCCAGGGTGTCCACCGTGTATGAGGCCTTTGCGCGTCGTACTTCCCGGTCATCCGCATGGAGCCAGGAATGTTCTTCACAAGCGAGCCTCAACATTTGCCAGCGATGTTCTACCGGCACCGGATCCCGATGGGGCGGCCTGGCAGACAAGACCAACCTCAGATCTGTCAGCCCCAGGCGTGCATGCAGTATCTTGGCCACGTGCAAATGCCCGATGTGTACCGGGTTAAAGGTACCGCCATACAGCGCTAGCAACGGTGAGCTATCTCACCAAGGTGGGGTCCAGTCATGCCGTAATTATACTGATGGTGGCCGCGAAAGCTCCTAAATTCAGTAACTTGCGCTGCATTCAGCCTTTCAGCTTGTTCACAATACGCACCAGCTCCACAAGCCGCTCACGCGGCAATTGCATCTGCAGCAAGCTCTGTTTGATCTCCGCCTCAATAGGCAACAATTCTGCCAATCTCCACCCAATCGAGCGAGCATCGGCAAAATCGATCTCAAGCGACATTTTTTCGATCATGGGATGGCGAATCAGCTCTTTGAGAATATCGACTAACGGCTCAAACCGCTCCTCAACCGGAGCTGCAGGCTCTTCGGGAAGAAATTCCACCTCCCCAAGCATCAGACCGTCGGCCTGGAGCCGGGTCTGTGCCACTCGCAGCTTGCGCCTGCCCCGGGCAACAATACCAAGCGCCCCGTCGGACAAGGGATTGAAGTCCTCAATCCGGGCTTCGGTGCCGGTTCGGAACACATCAGGGCCATCATCGCCACGCCCGGCTCGAATCTCTGACCCAGAGCGAATCAACACCACCCCAAAACCGCAATGGTTCTTCATGCAATAGCTGATCATATCCACATAGCGTGGTTCAAATATCCGCAGAGGCAGGTGCCCACCGGTGAATAACACGGTGCCGAGTGGAAACAGCGGCATTTCAATCGTTTCCCGATCATCAAGATCGGGCGTTTTCTCTACCTCGGAATTACTCACCCTGAACAACCCCCTGACTTTGTGCATAGGATACCGCCGGATAGCGGGGTGGATTCCCTGGACCGGTACAGGTCGGGACACAGGTCATTGGATAATCAGAATTGGCATTAAAGAAGAACGGCACCGAATACCGCGATGCGGTGGATAGATTGTTGGCGAAGTGCTTTACGCTTAGGTACCTGTCGTTTGTCCACTGCTTGAGCAGCTCTCCGGTATTCACTACCAACGCACCTTCGAGCAAGGGCACACGAACCCAGAGCTTGCGTTGTTCACTGTAAACCACCAGCCCAGGTGTATCCTGAGCCAGGATGGTGAAAAACGTGGTATCGACATGCGGCGCTATACCAAACCCCGCACCCTCCCCGCCTATCGCCTCCAGCTCCTCTGCCGGTAGTGCCGGGTAGTGGGTGAGTCGCAATCGGTAGAGGGGGTCAGTAAACCCCTCAGTGAAAAAATCATCAGGCATCCCGAGACTTCTGGCGTAGAGCGGCAGGAGTCTGAGCGCCAGCCGCTCCATGGCCACCGCGTAGCGTTCAAGAACGTCGCGAAAATCAGCAAGCTGATCCTCAGGCGGCCAGGGGTTATCACTCAATCGCAACACACCATCGCGCTTGATGATAAACGCCTCGTTATTGTTACCAACCGAGCGGCGCGGCAATTTTCTATGCATGGGTGGCAAATAGCCCACCCCCTGTACCGCGCCAGGTTTGTCCATGGCCAGGGCCTGCTTGGCAGCCAAATCCTGAGCATGGAACCTTTGGTTCTGCGCAAAAACCTGATCGATCAACGAGCCGGATACACCATGCCCAAGCAACGAAAAAAAACCAACCCGTCGACAGGCCTCACCCAATTGCCGGGCCACATCATCCAGCGCTGCTGAGGACGCTCCCTGACCCAATGCAGCCGAAACATCAATGACGGGAATATCGCCCGGAAGGGCATCCTCAATGGCTCGAGTGTTCCAGCCCGCTGCCTCCGCCGCTAACGACGCCTCGCGGAGTTTGGCATGAGCCATCGACGAGTCTTCGTTCATCGGTCTCTATTAATCGACAAACGAACAACTCGGATCGGCCAATGCGGAGCGGATGAAACCGGGTAAATCAGACGCCTAAAAAGGGATGTCGTCGTCAAAGTCGTCGTCCGTGACCATGGCCGCACCATCCTGGCTTGCCTGCTGTGGTGCTCGCTGTTGATTGGATGGCTGAGACTGGCCATAACCACCGCCGCTATCACCGCGCATCTCGTCCGGCATGCCGCCGCCCATGCCACCACCCATACCGCCTCCGCGGCTATCAAGCATCTGCATATCGCGAGCAATGACCTCGGTGCGGTACTTCTTTTGGCCGTCGGCTTCCCAGGAGCTGGTCCGCAGAGATCCCTCAATAAAGACCTTCGAGCCCTTCTTTAGGTATTCGCCTGCGATCTCGCCGAGCTTCGCGAAACACACTACGTTGTGCCACTCCGTGCGCTCCTGATTATCGCCGGTAGACTTGTCACGCCAGGTTTCGCTGGTGGCGACACTGAAATTGGTCACGGCATTGCCGTTTTGCATATATCGGGTTTCCGGGTCTCGTCCCAGATTACCGATGAGGATCACCTTATTGATGCCTCGAGCCATGTTGCGCTCCCATGGGCCTCTTTGGGCCTTATTCAAGTAGGCCCAGTGTAGCGCAGGGCGCAAGTTGGAGGAACAGAGCAGACCGATGCCCGTTGTGAGCCAAGACCCTGGCCGGCGCTATCTGTACCGGTCGTGCAGACCACTGCCAGCGAGGATCAGCGCAGAGGCTTTCTCCAGTCGCGCCAATCGCGTCGCTGGGCGCTTGGCCGTGGCAATGTGTTCCATAAACTCCCGCTGTTTGCCTGGTGTCAGGCTCTCAAAGGCTCTGTTAAGGGCTATGTTCTGAGCCAGGGCGTCCACAAGCTCAGGGGGCGGCTTGAGCGATTTTTTCGGCTGAGGCGAGATCCGTTTACCCGCGCGCTCGTTGGCAATGGTTTCTTTGACGTATTTCTTGAGAACACCCTGTGGAAGCCTGACATTGGCTTCTATACGCCACTGGCGCATCGCCCGAGTGGATTCCTGAGCGTTGCGCAGTTTGCCATCAGCGTCGTTCAGGAACACACCCTGATGAAACCAGATCGCACAGTGGTTCTTGAAGCCCGCAAGGCCAATAAGCACTCGGCCAT
>CAZWMD010000040.1:0-32512 GCA_964634815.1 uncultured Pseudomonadales bacterium
CCAAAGCAATCAGCGGCTTTGGCGTTGTTATTTCCGGTGTGGTTGTGGACCTTGCCGGGATACCTAAAGGAGCAACAGTAGAGACGATAGAGCCTGAATCACTGCGTACTCTGGCCATGGCCATGGGGCCAGGCGTGCTAGTGCTTATCTGCATTACTGCCATCGTTGCGAATTTTTATGATCTTTCAAAAGCAAGACACGAGCAAATTCAGCAACAAACCAGAACAAACAAGCTGACAGCAACATAATGGCCAGCTAACAGGTTGCGCTTGGAAGATCGCTGCCCTCAAGCACCGCCCAACCACAGCCCACCAGCGTTAGTGGTCTCAATGTTCAATTGGCCTTCAAGTCCGGCCTCTCGATGATGATGAATGGCCTGATAGGCATCCGACTGAATCATCTGAATCATAGCTTCACGGCTGGGATACATCGCGATCGCTACCGCGTCCCACAACTCCTCTACCTCACCGAGCATAAGACGCTCCACCTGGGCGTTGAACATCCCTCCACCACCCAGCTCCGTTAGGAGTTTCGCCACCTCCGCGCCATACAGTCCATACGCCTGTGCTCCGGTGAGATCGGTTTCACGCCCATCGGAATATTCAGCCCGTTCTCTGAACTTAAGCAGATTCAACATATAGATTGGTCCGTCAGCGGAAGGGTCAGCAAAACCCTGCATCTGTTCCGCGCTTGGGTGCAGCTTATTCTCTACTTTCATGGTTTCCCCTCATGATTTTTTCTTGGTCCAACGGTAGCCAGCCAAGATGTTGCGTCTTAGCAGTCCGCTGAGATCACATCCACAGTACAATCGGGGAGACCAAAAGAGTCGTAAAGAACATAACAACCACTGGTTGTATTCGAAGAGAGTTCGTACCCCACCCTGGTAAACCGATTGTCTACATCAATGGACATATCACTGGTTAGATTTAGTACCAGATAATCTACCATGTCTAGTGCATCACCCAATTCCGCACTACTTTCGGGACACAGATTGCGAAAATCGAGCTCAGCTCGACCCAGCTCAGTCTCAATAATGAAGGCCGACTGCCCGGCCCCAGGATTGCTGGAGACGGTCCGCAATCCGGCGAGCCTTGCCTGAACCTTTGTTTGACTAATAGTAGTACGCATCGCACCGGCAATGCCTTCAAGGGCAGCCACACGCGCCTCGGTACTCACCTCTATGAATCTCGGCAGCGCAACCGCCGCCAATATGCCCAGCAGCAATATAACGGCAATCAACTCGATCATAGTGAATCCGGTGCTGCGATTGCCCACCCTGCTATGCATGTTTATCCCTCACGGCCAAGCGCTGCGATCTAACAGTTTCTCCTAACCATAGAACAGAATCCGCCGGGCGCAATCGAAAACAGGAATTTGTCTACTCTAAGACTTCGCCCAGCGCCTGAGCCCTCGCAAGCCGGCTGGATTCATCGTCGGGTAGATATCGGGTCGCAAGCACCAGAAACAGAGTGCTGACCGTAAAGGCGGCCAAACCCCAGGTCATCGCGCTGCGCAAGGCATCGCCAGATGCTGCCCCGCCATCGATATAGGCATCACTGACTTGGCCAATAAGATAGGGCCCAAGCGCAAGACCAAGAAAAGTATTCATTAACACATAGTAGGCAGAGGCAACGGCGCGCATGCGCGGCATCACCAGATCATTGATGGTACTGGTGCCCGATCCGATCCAGGCAGGCGATAAGATGCTGAATACGAAGCTACATAGATAAGCCACAAGGATGTTCTCTGTATAAAGAAAGCCCAATGCAAAGGGTAACGCCAGCACCGGGATGCTCAACCCAATATAAAGGCGAGCATTGTCCCAGCGCCGCTTTAAGCTATCTGCCAGAAATCCACCAAGTACAATCCCAATAAACCCACCAATCGCTGAACCCATTCCCAGATACAACCCTGCATCGGCAATCGACTCTCCATGCACTCGCTGCATAAACGGTGGAGACCAAAACCCAAGCCCATAGGTCACAAAGGATATAGCCGGGAAGCCAATAGCCGCATAAACAAAAGCCCTGGAGCTGAACATCATGCCGTGCGTTGCTGGGTCAGAATATTTCAGATGTTGCACCCAGGTAAGCGTAATGTAGACACCGAGCCCTAACATCAGCCACTGCAGAGCGGTGGGCATGAGTACATACAAACCATAGAACAGCACGACAATGACAAAGCCCGTCGCCAAGTTAGTGCGAACAGCAGACCATCCTCCCGATCGGTAAAGCACAAATAGCGAGGCTATTGGCAAGACACTCATAAAGGTCGCAGCCGTGCTGGCAAAGGGATGAGGATTTCTAGGGCTGGTTAACCCCTCGCTCATGCCGCGAATGGGCTCGCGTAATGTCCATACCCAGATCGCAACCAATACACCGGGTAAACCTACCGCCAAAAAGGCCGCTTGCCAGGGTTTGAGACCCAAGGGCGCGTTACCGGAATCCGGGTACCATTCGTACCAGGCTTCAACAATAGCGCCACCCAGAAACAGGCCTATTCCAGCCCCGATATAGATACCGCTGGAATAGATTGCGAGCACCGTTGCTCGCATTCTTGGAGGAAAGTAATCAGACAACATAGAGAAAGCAGCGGGCGTTGCGCTCGCCTCTCCAACCCCTACGCCAAATCGGCAAGCCGCGAGGGTGCCGTAGCTTTTGGCAAAGCCAGACATTGCCGTCATCAAACTCCAGAATGACAGACCAATCGCAATAAGCTGTTTGCGATTCCACACATCAGCAAGCTTCCCTAACGGGATACCAAATACAGCGTAGAAAATGGCAAAGGCAGTACCGTAGAGAAACCCGATCTCGGCATCGCCTATGCCAAGATCTGCCTTAATTTCCTCTGCCAGAATGGAGATAATCTGGCGATCAATAAAGTTGAAAATATAGACAACAATCAACACGCCCAATACATAGCGCGCGTAGCTCGAGTTGACTGTCTCCGCGCCAGCAGACTTTGCTTTTTGGACTACGTTGTCAGTTGCCATTACTCAGCCCCTCTACCCTTCCTCTTTAAGGTGAGTATGCAGGTGTGAGTAAAAATAGATACAAAATGGGCGAATAGTGCTAATGATGCACCACCCAGCCAGGAAGAGCTTCAGGTCTGGAGCCGGATTAACGCTGAGCCAAGCCATCCATAACCGGCATGGCATCGTCCGGGATAATGGCTCCGCGATGCCCGATAACCGTACTGGCAAGCCTGTGGCCATGCTCGACTGCCGCCACTGGAGCGAGCCCACTCGCCCGGCTGACGAGATAAGCCGCGTTGAAAGAATCTCCAGCCGCCGTGGTATCTACTACATTGGCTGACATCGCCGGGACCTGGGTAAGCCGCTGATCCGCGTAAAGCAATGCGCCCTCCTGTCCCGCCTTCACCACCATTTCTCCGACACCCAGCGCGCATAGGCGCTCGACCACACCAGCTGGCTGATCCCCTCCAAACAGATTGTATTCATCTTCAGCGGTTGCCAGCGCAATATCCGTAAGGCCGTACATTTGTTCGTAGGCGTCTCTGGCTAATACGCTATCAGACCAAAGCTTGGGACGGTGATTGCTATCGAAGGCTAACAACCCGCCGGATTTACGAAATCCTCTTACGATATCAAACAACACAGATCGGCTTTCGGGATTCATAAGTGCAAGCGTAATGCCCGAAAGATACAAAACCTCAGCGACCTCAGTCGCTTCAATAAGCAACCTGGCCAGCATCCTTGGTTCTTGTAACAAGGTTCGAGCCGCGGAATTCTCTCGCCAGTAAACAAAAGAACGTTCGCCACAGTTATCTACCTGAATCAGATAAAGACCTGGTGCCGCACCTTCTAATCGCCGCACAAAACTGCACCCCACACCCTCAGCGCCCCAACTATCAATCATCCAATCGCTGAGTGAGTCGTCACCCAACGCCGACAGATAGTTGACCTGCCCGCCCAGACGGGCGTAGTAGAGTGCTGTGTTGAGCGTATCACCCCCGTAGGACAATCCGGCTTGCGCGTTTCTACCCGTCAGGCTCGCTGCGCTAACTTCCAACATGCATTCGCCAAGTATGCACAGCCTCTGGGTCATCTGCTTCTACTTCTAGTTCTACTTCTGCCGGGTCCCTGGAACATATGCAAACCTAAGGTACAAGCCTAGGAGAAAATTGTACCGCCGTTGATATCAATGCTTGCCCCATTGAGGAAACTAGATTCTGCAGAGGCTAGATAGGCAACAAGGTCAGCGACTTCGCCAGATTCCCCTTCCCGACGCAACGTGGTGCCTGCAGCAACATTGGCCCTTACTTCGTCTTTGGTGAAGGTGTCATGAAACGTCGTATCAATCATTCCAGGACACACACAGTTCACGCGAATATTGCTTGGTCCAAGCTCTTTGGCCATTGCCCTGGTAAAGGTCATCACCGCACCTTTAGACGTCGCATAGGCAGCCGCTCCCGGACCACCGCCATCGCGACCGGCTTGCGAGGCCAGATTCACGATTGCGGATCCCGCTGTCATTTTCGGTGCTATGGCCTTGGTCGTCAGAAACGTACTGGTCACGTTCAACTTCATAACGTGCTCAAAAAACGCTTCGTCCATTTCTGCCAGAGGTTTTCTCGCAACCAGGCCACCTACCACATTGACAAGCACATCTATCGACCCACCAAATTCGGACTCTGCAGCGGCGACGAGCTTGTCGACGTCGGCCTGCACAGTCATATCACCCTTTACAGCGATGGCTTTGCCGCCGGCAGCTTCGATTGCCGCCACCGTTTCAGCGCCATTGGCGGCGTTATTGCAGTAATTCACTACAACCTTCGCGCCTTTTGCGGCCAGTTTTTCTGATACGGCACGCCCAATATCTCTTGCGCCACCGGCAACGATTGCGACCTTATTCTCCAAACTCATACTAGTAGCCCTTCTTATTCTGTGGTTTAAAATTGATTTTTTTGTCCGTGATCATTGCGTAGTTCATCAGGTAACTGCCTGTGTGTGCTCTGGTTTCAGCGGCTGAATGTGCCCACACAGTATCCATACCGAGAGAACACTTAATATGGCCAGCGCAGCGCCCACCGCAAACGCTGGGGCGTAGCTATTTACAGTGATAACCGGGATTAAGAAATTCAGTCCGACAACCGCTAACTTCGCGGCGGTACCCGCAAAACCGGCGAGTGAACCTACGGACTTTCCACTATAGAAATCACTGGGTAAGGTTTGAATATTTCCAACCGCTGTTTGGAATCCAAACAAGATGGCTGCCATCAGCAGAACGGCTATTAGCGGACTCACCGCCTTAATCGTCATCAAGAGCGACACCAGCATAATGAGCCCGCCCAACCCAATGACAAATTTTCTGGTTCGGTTCACTGACCAGCCTGCCTTGATTCTGTTCTGCGCTAAAAGTCCACCGAACCAGGCACCAAACATTGCTCCCACATAAGGAACCCAGGCGTATTGACCAATCTCCAACACACCAAAGCCGTAGGTTTCTGATAGATAGAGCGGCAGCCAACCAACAAACAGCCACCAAATCGGATCAAGAAAAAATGAAGCGAGAATCACACCCCAACTCTCTCTACGTGAGAGTATTTCACTCGACGATGGCGCATATTCCGCCACCTCGTCGGTGTCTGTATTTCGCTGGCCCGTGAGGATGTAATCGCGCTCGTCCGCAGACAACCAGGGATGAGTTTTAGGGCCGGACTTGTAGAGGATCAGCCAGGGAATCAACCACAGAAAACCGAGTGCTCCAACGGCAATAAAGGTTGCTCGCCAGCCACCAAGAAAAACAAACAGGTAAGCGATGATCGGCGCTGAAACAATTCCGCCAATAGCCGCTCCAGAATTGAAAATTCCTTGCGCGAGCGCACGCTCTTTGATCGGAAACCACTCTGCGTTGGCTTTTGTTGCTCCTGGCCAGTTTCCAGCCTCCGAGACACCAAGCAAACCCCGAAAAAAGCCAAAACTGGCGAGGCCAGACGCGGTGGCATGCAACATCGTTGCCGCCGACCACACAGTGATACAAAGAATAAATCCGAGCCGGGTGCCTATCCAATCAAAGATCTTGCCAAACAGCGTCTGACCAAAGGCATAGGCAAACGTGAAAATATTGAGAATAATTGCATAGTCGTTTTTGGTGAGGCCCAGATCTTCAGATATCTCCGGCCACAAGAACCCCAGAGCACCACGGTCGATGTAATTGATAATGGTCGCAATCGCAACAAGACTTACAATCCACCACCGCAGATTTCCCTTCATCATTGGTTACTCTCCACAACGTCAATGAATCCGCGCCAAGTCACGGTTTGGTTGCCATTCCTGAATGAGTGCTGCTTGTTGTCCGCAGGATCGTTAGAAATGGCAACCAGGAGGCGCTTACCCTCCCGAAGCCCAAGTTCTACAAGGTCTGCATCTCCCGAAGATAGATGTCGAACCTGTTCAATCTGTGACTCACTGCCGATGGTAAATTCTTGGGCAGAGTCATAAACACCATGAGGTTCAAACACATTCACAAAGGTTGCGCTCTTCGCCGTTGGCGCCCGCAAAATTACCCCCTGCACAGGTCGTAAACTAAAGTCGGGATCATTGGCGCCGAGCCGAACGACCACGGGCTTGGTGTTTTCTGGTACTAAGGAATGCAAGGTATAAAATCGCATCCCCTTTAACCACGACAGGCGAATGTGCTTTTCTGCTGGCTGACCTATACCCTCGAGCCACAGGTGTTGGTAGCCATGGCCCACGCCTAATGGCCGCAGCGAATCTGTGTTTTTCTTTATCTCACCATTGAAATCAACCAACTGACCGTCAACATAGAACGGCAGATCAAAGGTGACGGACTTTTTGGAATTAGCGCGAAGAATATCCAGTACCAGGGGCTGGGAAAGTTCAGGATGTGCCAGTTGCACTATCGTGCGAGTAATATCAGAGTTGGGATAGGCGTCAGTAAGTGTGGCGGAGACCACATTCAGATTTTCTTCCGTCTTGAAATAGCGCACCTCGGGCCAATGCTTCTGTGATCGCTGCCAATCACCGTTGAACTGAGACGATTCACCAAGTACAAGCGTGTTGTGTGCAACGGTTTGCTTGGCCCAGGTATTATTCTCGGCTAGATAATGCCCACCCTCTTTGGTTGGCACGTTGAGAAACCGTGCAGCACCGTAGTCAGAAAGTAACTCGCTGCCTTCATCAAAAAGTGCAATCGCCAGCTTATCGAAATGGCCGTGTCCAAAACCCTGTGACGTATTCTTTGCGATAACTGTCTGGGCCAGTTCGCCTTCACCCATACGCAAAATAGCCAGACCACCGCGATCTCCTTTTGGGCCATCGCGCAGCAGCATAGAGCGAAACGCGAACTCGCTGCTCGCCTGCGATTCATCCATCTGAAGCGCGGCCCGAGCTACTGCGAGGCCAGCACCGCTGAGAACGGTTTTGCCTTGATAGTCAGCAATCGATAACAGATCTTCCCGTCCCGTGAGCTCAAAGGCGGTAGCAAGACCATAGATAAGTTCCTGAGTATCGAGCCCTTTGTCCTTAATCGCATCATTGATAGGGAAGAATTTGCCCGCGTAACTCTGCTGGATCGTCGCATCAATCGCTTTTGACAGGATTGAATCACGATAAGCAAAAATCTCTCGTTCCGGTTCGTTGTTAGCAATTGACTGCGCAAAGACAACAAACGGCATCAACGCATAGCGTTGATAATAAGGTCCTTCCGTGTAATAGCCGTCCGGCGAAAAGAGCTGCGTCAGCTGCGCCAGGAAACCGCTGGTGCCGTCCCCGTCAAGGCCAAGCAGCGCGCGATCCACCAAACCTTGATCGCGCAGCGCATATCCTGTCATACCCACAGCCGCCGCTGCCCAGGTGCCATGATTGTGGATCTTGCGAAACGTCTCCGGGCTTTGAAGTGACAGGAAATCAGCAACCGGTCGCAACAGGTTATCTTCGATCCGCGCCCGCTCCGCTGCGTTCAAGTTTCCCGCAATCGCGTCATAACCTTGAATGGTATAAACCAGCCAAACAGACTCGTTTAGGTTCTGCCAAAAGAGTCGCCCGGGCGATTGCTCTTTCTTGGCCGGATGCAAGGGCAGATCTTTGTACATATCTGCATAGGCAAAGAGCAGGGCTTTGGCGTGTTCGGCATACTTCTGATCACCGGTTATCTGGTACAACATCCCCGCGTCGTGAATGATCTTGTAATTTTCTTTGTGGCGTTCGTGGGTATAGCCGCCACCGGGATCTTTAGGAAGTGGCACCACAATCCCTTCCTGCAAACTGAAGCTCACACGGTCTGTGGCTTCAGTGAGTGTGGCTTCAAACAATGGATAGGTTTTTTTTGCGCTGCGGATTTCCTGAACACCAGCGGCTGTGAGAATCAGCGAAGGCCTTGCGGCATCAGCAAACGCGTAACTCGATAAGCCAAGCAACAGTGACAGAAAGAACAGGCCAGCGGCCGGCAACAGCTTCATTGAGATTCACTCGCCGCATCAGCAGCTGCAACACTAGGCTCTACCAGCGTCCCAAGCCCGATCGGCTCATCTTCAACCCCCAGAACCTCGGGGGAAGCAGTCCGAATCAGAGCGTTGTTCTGGACGACAAAGCGCAGACCCAGAACACGTTTCTTGATACGCAGCGCACCGCTGTCCCTTAGGTGATTTCCGTCTATGACCAGACCATCGATTCCTTTCAAATCAATCGCAGCACCCTGCGGATTAACCTGGGCGAGTGTTGTGTCTTCCAGGCTGAATCGTGGACCAAAGGTGCTTTCGTCTCGCCCTTCACGACCGAAACTAACCAGCGCCCCGTTCATACGAGCAAAGGTGGAATTACGAATCTTTATGTCTTCGGCCAGATACCATCCATCAAGCTTGGTACCGCTGAGTGAGACAAAGGAACCGGGCCATCCTGTTGCAGTCACACGGTCAAATTCTATGGATGTCGCAAAGGTTGCATCATCCGCCACCAAAAAAGGCAATGCGGTGACACCTGGTGCGGCATAGACGTCGGTGTTACTGAGCTTCAACGAATAGGCTCCCCGATAAGACTCACCGGTTGCCGCAATAACAGCCCGGTTGCCCCGCTGACCAAGGAGTTCAACATCAGAAAGCTCAAGCGCCCCACCGGCCCGAAGCTCAAAAACCAGTGCACCCTCGCTACTCAACAGAGTGCGGTTGGCATGGCGGGTCTGACCAGTAATCGTCAGAGGATGTGGAATAACTATGGGTTGTTTCAGATCATACCGTTTGCCGCGCAGCTTGAGCCGGTCACCGGGCCTCGAGTCTTTGACTGCTCGAAGTAACGCAGCAGCGCCTTTGCCAACACGCCGTTCGCGGCCGATCTCAGGAGTTTGCTCAGGTTTGGCAAACCACTCTGGACCTGTATCTTCACGACTCAAGGGTTCGAGATCGCGTGGCGCACCCACCTTGGCCAACTCCGGTTTCACCGGGTAAAGCAAGCCGTTACCAGCCCGTGCAAGCTCGATTTCGCCAGCATCCACAGAAGCATAGGGCGCCATGGCCGGATTTGCAGACCGATTATTTTGAAAACTGATACCTGAAATATCATCAAAAACCTGGACTGGCTGAGCAGAATCAGTAACAAACAGATTATTGGAAACACTGTTATCTTCAGGTGCAGCGCTTCTTTCTTCATCGCTACCCACTGCCAGCCCAATAGACACAAACCCCACAAAGCTGTTGTTTGAAACCTCTGAGTCCTTAACCTGGTGGTAGCGGTTAATGGGAGAATTCGGCACGCCGTTCATTATCGTCAAAGCACTAAGGAATTTTTCGCCCCGCAAACCTTCAAAATAGTTCTCTTTAACGATTTGCTTCTCATTGATCACTCGCACCCCGCCGGTATCAGACACGCCGTTACCAAAAAAGATATTTCGCGATACCTGGTTGCCGCCGCCATGTCGAAAAACCACAGCTCCGCGCGATTCATAGAACATGTTCTCGGCCACCAAATTACCTTCTGATTTGATGGAAATGATTTCTACTTCGCCATCGCAGCGCTCAAAGTAGTTGTACTGAATGTTTGTTCGCGACTGAGTACGGGAAAAGTCACTCACCCCTATTCGTATCGTTTCGCCGCCGTTGCCCCCTATTGACGGTCTGTGGCCAAAAAAGTTGTGATCTACACGATGGTTGTTGTCACGACTTTCGGGGGTATCGAGACGGACAATCAGCGTAGGTCCCCTATTGGTCTTGCCAGCAAAGTAGTTGTGGTCTACTCGATTGTTTTTGCCAGACAGCGCAATCCAATGGTCTCCCTCAGAACGCCTGGGTTTGTTAAATCCATCAATGACCGTTTGACTAAGGCGGGAGTGGTTCGCAAGCCGGTCGCCATCAACCCTGAAGGCCACAACATTCTTGGTTGGGCTGTAACCGTCTTTGAAAGTTAGTCCACTGATCACCAGATGATCGCCGGCAATCTGCAGATTTGATCGGCCGTCAATAATGACTTTTCCGGGAGTTTGCGCACGGAGGGTAATCGGCTTGCCTTCTGCGCCCTGGGCCTCGAAGACTATTTCAAAGTCTGTCCAGTTCCCGTTGGCCAGTACCAGTTCATCACCGGGTTGCAGACTCTTAACCGCACTTCGATAGGCTGCCTGGTCTTTGACCAGATAAGACTCAGCGTAGACCGGAGCTACTCCGATCAGGGCGCACATAAGCAGGACATTGGTCGTCTGCTTGAAGCACGACGTCCAGGTATGTGGAAGTCCGCCGACCATGATTTCTCCCCAAAAGCTCTCACCGCTAGTGCAGCGCTGATCCAATTCTTACGGGCTAAATCTTACGGCATAGGCGCCGATTGGACAACGGATAATGCAGTCCAATTGTGCAGATAGGTCGAAATTTTGGTATGGACCTTTGCAGGGGAGAATCCGGCCGGCAAGCCCTAGCCGGTCTGCGCCCCATTGAGAAAACGCTCACGGCTCTCCTGGGTTCGGCGCCGTGCGTCTTCGATGGCTTGGGCCTCGGTAGCCTTTAACATGGCTTCAATTATGCACTTGAAGTGGACCCGCATGGCCTTCCGGGCCCCGTCCGGGTCTCGGTCACGCAAGGCGATAACAACGTCGCGATGCTCTTTCAGACGGCGCTCCGGATCCAGCTCACAGATCGAGTCATAGGCCTGTTTCACATCCAGCTTTTCATTGCGGATTCGCCAGAGCCTTTCAACGGTTTCGATCATGGCGTTATTCTTGGTAGAGCGCGCGATGGTAATGTGGAAATCACGATCGGCGTCTGCTGCCAAAGGAGAATGCGGATCGGTTTCTGAGGCCATTCGCCGAAGAATTTCGTCCAACGAGCTCACTTCTTCGTCGGTGATTGCCGCAGCCGCAAGCGCAGCCGCTTCTGACTCAACCGCGGCCCGCGCTTCCGTGAGTTCAAACGCGCCGACATCCGGAAGCTCCTGAGCACTCTCTTTCGACTGGCTCAGCACATAGACCCCGGACCCCACCCGAATATCCAGCATACCAATGGCTTCAAGAGCAATCTGGGCTTCTCTTACCGTAACTCGGCTGACCCCCAGCTCCTCCGCCAGGTCTCGCTCGCCAGGCAATCGACTGCCTGGAGGATAAGCCCCCTGCCGCACCAGTTCCTTAATACGCTCAGCAACTGTGTGGTAAAGACGCTTTCCAGCCATGGTTCCGTTAGTCTGTCGCGCGGCATGCCCGCATGGCCATCGATTATGACAATTCTATATACCAATTTCCAGCCAACCTCCGCTAGCATCCACCTTAGGCAAACAACGCAAAGGTGGCGACCTTTATGGTTACTGCACTCTTAATCGAGCAACCCTCGTTAACGCGATCATGCTAAACCGGAGCGCCAAACTACTTACGACGTTCTTGCCCGGCATCTTTCTGCTTGGATTCAATATTGGAACCGGCAGCGTAACTGCGATGGCAAAGGCAGGGGCAACCTATGGCATGACCCTGTTGTGGACGATAGCGATATCCTGCTTTGCTACCTTTCTGATGATCAATGCCTACGGCCGATACACGCTGGTCACAGGCGAGACCGCCCTGCAGGCCTTCCGCAAACACATACATCCCGCAGTGGGGATATTTTTTATCGTTGCTCTCACCGCTGGTGTCTGTGGCAGCGTCATGGGGGTCATGGGAATCGTGGCTGAGATCAGCCACGAGTGGTCCAAGACGTTCATTAGCGGCGGTATACCACCGCTTTGGTTGGCTGCTTTTTTTATTGCACTTGTCTATTTCATATTCTGGAACGGCACCACCCAATTTTTCGAACGTAGCCTTGCCGTGATTGTCGCTATCATGGCCACCTGCTTTGTGCTCAACTTCTTCATCTTGACTCCCCCCCTCTCAGAAATCCTGAGTGGCTTTATCCCTACGCTGCCCAAAGTGAAAGACGGCAATGCCTATCTTGTTGTTGCGTCCATGGTGGGGACAACTGTTTTTTCTGGTCTTTTCATCATTCGAACGACTCTTGTGAAAGAGGCAGGTTGGACGATTGATGATGCGCACAAGCAGCGCCGTGATGCCATCGTTGCCGTAGCGATGATGTTTGTAATCAGCGCCTCAATCATGGCCGCTGCCGCTGGCACACTGCATGCTGAGGGCCTGGGCCTGGACAGGGCGTCACAAATGATCAGCATGCTGGAGCCCCTGGCTGGCGCGTTTGCGACAGCAATTTTTGCCATTGGCATCATCGCAGCCGGAGTCTCTTCCCAATTCCCAAATGTACTGATGCTGCCCTGGTTACTCTGCGACTTTAACGGCTCTGATCGTGAAATGAGCTTGCCGCGTTATCGCATCATGGTGCTGTGCATTTCCTTGCTTGGATTGGTTGTCCCCATATTCGAAGCACGACCGGTTCTTGTAATGATCATCTCTCAGGCTTTCAACGCCATCATATTGCCCATCACCGTTGGCTGCATTCTCTATCTGGGCAATCGTCGCGACCTGATGGGTGCCTACAAAAACACAGCCGCAGCCAACATTGGGCTTGGCGCGATACTGTTATTTGCCTTGTTTACTTCTTCCCTTGGAATCAAAGCCGTGTGGCAACTAATTAGCGCATAGCTACTCAAAAAAAACCCCGGCATTTGCCGGGGTTTCTGGAGAGGCCACTGTTCGGACTATAGTCGGTAGCTCAGTCCAAAGGTGATGCGTCGGTCGGGAATACCAACAAAACACAGGGGACCATCTGAGGTGACACAGTTTTGGTCAATGCCAGCCTCAGTCAGATTCACCGCTTCCACACCAATTGTGAACTGATCTGTTATCGCATAGTTAATGCTTGCATTCAGCTGGCCGCGATCATCAGTGACCACAGGGAAACTGAAGGTTGAGCTACCACTGGTGTTTGCACCGCCACCGAAGTCCTGGGTACGGAAAGCTTCCCGCCAGGTGTAACGGAATCGAGCAGAGATTCCATACTTTTCATAGTACAGAGTGGCGTTGAACGCGTTCTCAGAGAAATCCAGCAAACCTCGTTCAATCGAGACATCGCCGAGAACGGTCAGGCCGCGACCAGAAGTGGTGTCGATAGCCGATCCACCGCTGAACTGCTGCCAAGTGTAGTTAGCAACAACACCAAATCCTGAAGCAAACCCCAGCTTGTCTTCGAATTGAGAGAGGTCATATTGAAATGCAAACTCAATACCCTCCTGGGTGGTTGTGCTTGGATCGTTACTGGGAAAAGAGATGTCAACGCATAAGCCCGTTGTATCCGGATCACCAAGTACGTTAGGAATAACCTCCGGGTTAAAGATACCGCCACCGGGGCACGCAGGATCAGTTTCTCGAAGAAAACCACCCGCGACGTTGGGATCCGGAGTAAGCAGTGCGCCTTCAAAATCTGTAGAAAAAATGTCCGTACGCTTCTTGTTGAAGTAGCCAACGCTGACCACCGACGATGGCGCAAAATACCATTCAACGCCGACATCAAAAGACTCTACTTCTTCAGGATTAAGGCCGGGGTTACCCAGTGCTACGGCAGCATTTTCACTCTGATCAAAGGTAAAGCTGGTATTGAGCTGACTGAAGTTAGGACGTCTTATGTCCTTACCAAAGGCAGCGCGAATCAGCACCGATTCGGTTGGTCGAGCAACCAGGTTGATGCGTGGCAGGAAGAAATCATAATCCCCGGTAGTTGACTGTAGCTGGCGATCACCGTTGGCGTCTTCGGGGCCAAAAGCAACTGAATCAATATCTGTCTGAACGTAACGCACTCCGACGTTACCGGCAAAGATTCCATACTCGAAGTTCGCTTGCAGGTAAGCAGAATGAGTCTCTTCCTCGATATCGTAAAACGCATTTTCATCAGAGGTTAGTACGGCCGTAAGGTCACCGTCTGCGTCCGGATTCAACAGCCGATGCTCCGCCAGAGCACTTTCAAGAATGGCAAGAGTACCGTCGGGATCGCTGAAGGAGCGATCTGGGTCAATCAGAAGGAAGTTCCGGATGGCCAGATCACGACCATCACCATCATCAAAGTTGTCTGGGCCGACAACCAAAAGCTCTTCGAACAGCAAACCGTTGGGGCTGTCTTCCAGCTGGCTGAATCCACCAATACGATCGTCGATCTCATTAAAGGTGCTTTCTGCCTGGTTCCAGCGGTAACCCACGTTGATGGATGTAATTCCAAATTCTTCCAGGTAGTAGCTGAAATCAAATCGGAACGCGTCGTCGGAGTTGTCCTGGGTGTTACGGCTAATGTCTACCTGATCCAAAACCACGTTCGCGGGATTGGTTAGATCTGCAACTGAGGGTGCAAAGGGAGAGTCAAAGTTGATTCCAAACGACAGTTCGCCATCGCTTAAGTCATAGATAAAAGGTACGCAGTTATCGTTGCTGCTACCATCCAGAGGACAGTTTGGGTTGATGAAGTTCAGAGTCGTGTTGAATGAAGGCGTTGTGGTATCTGATTCACTCAGCGCAACCTCGGCGAACGCATCCCACTTCTCACCTTGCCACTTACCGCCCAGACGGAAGATTTCAACGTCGGTGACTCGTGAGTTGGTCTCGCTGCTGAAACGCAGGTTTGGATCATCATCATCAACGTCCAAATCCGGCTCAATCGTTCCGGTTAGAGCCGCCGGGAATTCACCGATATTGACGCCACCCTGATTCCCAAAGTCCACAATTTCGAACGTATCGGGAGCACGGGCATTTCTGAAGTTGCTCACACCGGAGGCCTGCAATCGGTATTGATCCCGGCTGCGCTCTTGCTCGTTGATTATCGCATCAAAGAACAGGGTCAGATTATCGTTTGGGGCCCACTCAAAGGTGGAGGCGATATTGAGTGTTTCGAACTCATCGTTCTCTTGTTCCTGCAGCAGAAACTGAATGCCAAGGAACTCATCTGGCGCACCGGAGCCAGGAACGCTGGACAGGTTATCCCGGTCCGCTCTGGGCCGGAATGACACAGCTTCCTGCTCGGTGTAGCTACCGCTGATAACAAATCCAATCTTACCGGCATTGGTTTCCCAGTTGTCGCCAAACGCCGCAGAAAGTCTTGGCTGTACGCCTTGCTCACTAAGGCTGCTGTCTTCGACCTGTGCTCGCGCGGCAGCGAGTGTGCTGGTCAGCTCCAGAGGTCGAATCGTTTTCAGGTTAATGGTGCCGCCAACAGACCCCTCAATAGTCTTGGCCTCAGACGCCTTGATAACTTCAACAGACTTAATGATGGACGCATTCACGTCTTCAAAGTCGATGC
Source organism: uncultured Pseudomonadales bacterium (assembly GCA_964634815.1). Classification (GTDB taxonomy): domain Bacteria; phylum Pseudomonadota; class Gammaproteobacteria; order Pseudomonadales; family Azotimanducaceae; genus JALZVT01. Next base: position 15,673 of record CAZWMD010000040.1, read on the forward strand.
CGCTGCGTCCGCCGCCAGAGCCAACCGTCGATACCCCGTTGATCTCAACCCTGTTGGCATCAGTACCACGGATTTGAACGTTGGTTCCAACCCCGGCCTGACGAGTGATCTGCACGCCAGTGATGTTCTCCAGCACCTCTGCGAGGTTTTGGTCCGGCAGCTTACCGATGTCCTGGGCCTCAATGACTTCGATCAGGTTGTCTGAGTTGCGCTTTTGATTCAGTGCACTCTGAAGCGATCCACGGATACCCGTGACAACGATTTCTTCGAGCACGGGATCGTCTTGCGCACTGGCGAGGTTTCCGCCAAACAACAGGGTGGGCGAAAGTGCCAACAGAAGCAGGCGACGACGAGCTTCTCCTCTCCCCTGTTCTCTCCCCTGACCGCGCAGGCACGCAGCTTTCGTAAGATTCGACTGATTCATGGGTCCCCTCATTATTGTGTCGAAATTGTTACAGACCGCAACACTGACCAATAATCAGGAATCTGTCAATACACTGCGCATGCCTTTGTTGTAATTTTGGTAGATTAAATTGGTATATTACTTTCTCTCTACCCCATCATCTACACCATCAACCGCAGGACGTCACAGACCCGGCTGGAATACCCCCACTCGTTGTCATACCACGACAGTGCCTTGAGATAACGGCCACCGCCCACCTGAGTGAAGCTCGCATCAAAGATCGATGAGTGGGGATTGCCTATCACGTCCGAGGACACAACAGGTTCTTCGGTGTATTCCAGCACGCCCTGGAATTCGCTGGTTGCCGCAGCGGCTTTCACAGCAGCGTTCACATCTGCGGCCGTACAGTCCGTCTCCAGCCTCGCAAACAGGTCAACAACCGACCCGTCAGGAACAGGTACGCGAGAGGCAATCCCGTCCAGCCGTCCGTTCAACTCTGGCAAGACTTCGCCGACCGCTTTAGCTGCTCCGGTTGAGGTTGGAATAATGTTCTCAGCCGCCGCACGGCTACGCCGCCAATCTGCATGAGGCACATCTGCCAGGCTCTGATCGTTGGTGTAGGCATGAACGGTGTTAATCACACCCTCAGCAATGCCGAAGTTGTTGTTTAGAACCTTTGCCAGAGGCGCCAGACAATTGGTAGTGCAGCTCGCATTGGAAACAATTCGATGCGATGGCAGCAACCCTTGCTCGTTCACTCCCAGTACCACCGTGTAATCAATGCTGTCTTTTGCGGGCACCGTAAGAAGCGCCCGTTTTGCCCCGGCTTCAAGGTGCTTGGAAACAGCCGCTCGACTGCGGAACACACCGGTAGACTCAACAACCACATCAATGTCCAGCTCCTCCCATGGCAGCAGAGTTGGATCGCGTTCCTTGAGCATTTTTGCTCGCGTATTGGCCGTCAACATAAGGCCGTCTTCGATTCGGACACCTCCCTCAAAACGCCCCATCACCGTGTCGTACTTCAAAAGATACGCAAGCGCTTCGTGCTCAAAGAGATCATTAATCGCGACAACTTCAATATCTGCGATCTTGTCTGCGATTCGGAAGACTGCACGGCCAATTCGGCCAAATCCATTAATTGCGATTCTCATGCCACCTCTCCATCTTTTTTGTAACGATGAGACGAATCAAGCTCTGCATAGTGATTAACGACGTCCAGCAAACGATGTGCATGAGCCAGAGATTCATGCCAGGCCAACAACTTCACCATTGATTGTCCTGCCAGCATGCTGCCCTGAAGATCTACCAACAGTGAGTGCGGATCCCCCCTAACATCTGAGGAGACAATCGGATCGTTCACGGTACCTACAACGTTTGGATAGCGAAGCGCAGCGTCAACAAACAATTCCCGAATGGCCTCAATGCTGGTGGGCGGTTCTTGCAACGACACCGTGATATCCAGCATCGAACCCACCTGTACGGGAACATTCAGCGCGTAGCCCGACATTTTGCCTCTCAACTGCGGTAACACCTGCTGCAAACACTCAAGCGCTGGCGTGGTATTCGGGATAATGTTCTCTGCCCCGGAACGACTGCGCCGATAATCAGCGCCTGCATAATCTTGCAGACTCTGATCGCTGGTGTACGCATGAACAGAGGTCATCGTCGCGTGATTGATCTCGTAAACTTCACCCAGAACCTGGAGCGCCAGCGCGGTTGCCGTCGTGGTGCCCGAACCTGCTGATATGATGCGGTCAGCAGCGCTCGCCTCCTTATCATTAACGCCAAACAGTACTACCCGATCAATGTCGCCAATGGGCAGCATCGAGGTGAACACTCTGTCAGCACCGTTCTGAAGATGAGGCTGAAGTTCTGTTGCGCTCCGAAAGCGGCCAGTGGCATCTATGACCACATCAACTCCGAACATATCCCAGGGGATCTCGTTGGGCTGATTGGTTGGCATCAAGCGCGTTTTTTGGTTGGCGCTCACCAGATAGTTGCCTTCCAGCTGTACTTCGCCACTGTGCCCCATCGTCACATCAAGCAGATGTTCGAGAATTTCAGGCTGGCCTATGTCGGCAATAGCAACAACATCAAATCGATTGTCGCTCGCAGCCAGCTTGTAGAGCTGCCGCCCAATGCCACCAAAGCCCATAATTCCAATACGAATCGAGCTCACAAAGCCACCTCCATTATTTTCAAAGTATTCGTTCCACCCTGCACATTTCGATAGTCACCCTTGGAAAGTATGACTCGATCACCAGCTGCCACTGCCCCATCAGCGATTAATCGCTCAATCGCAGCAGCATTAATCAGATCATGATCGATATGTTCGGTCTCAAACAATCGCGGATGAACACCGCGTAAAAGTGCCACCCTTGCAAGCGTCGAGCGATTATCAGCCAGTGCATATATTGGTAAGCTCGACCGGGACCGTGACATCAATCGAGGCGTGTTACCTGAGGCCGTAAGGCAAGCCACCGCACGCACCCCACAAAGTCGTTCTGCAACTGTCATCGCCGCCAGCGCAACAGATGCATCAATCTCTTCGCATCTGTAATCCAGACTGATTTCAGGCGTGGCGTAACCTGAAGACTCAGCACCCTCGATAACACGCACCATCGCCTCAACGGTTTCCACAGGATAACTCCCTACCGCTGTTTCGCCGGATAACATCACCGCGTCCGTTCCATCCAGCACGGCGTTAGCAACATCCATCACCTCGGCACGGGTTGGCTGCGAATTTTTAATCATAGACTCCATCATTTGTGTTGCAGTTATTACACAACGATTTAACTCGCGGGCTCTTGCGATAATGCGTTTTTGCATCCCCATGAGTGCTGCATCACCGATTTCAATACCCAGGTCACCACGCGCAACCATCACGCCATCACTTGCCTTAACGATGTCGTCTAGTACAGCGTCGTCGCTAACAGCCTCAGTACGCTCGAGTTTGGCGATTAGCGAACAGTTTGAGCCAGTCGCGTTGATGAGCGATTTAGCTTTCACAATGTCCTCAGCATGGCGCACGAAGGATACAGCGATGTAATCAACTGACTGTTTGCATGCAAACTCCAGGTCAGCAATGTCTTTTGTGGTAAGCGTCTCGGCTGATAAACCACCCCCGCGCAAATTAATCCCTTTGCTACCACCTAGCTCGCCGCCTGAAACGACTCTGCATTGGACGCTTCGGCTATTTGTTTGCAACACCTCAAGTTCAATAACTCCATCGCCCAAGACCAGGGTATCGCCTGGAGTAACCTCGGTCGCAAGCGCCTTATAGTCGGTGCCGACCCTCGATTGAGTTCCTGCATCATTGGCGAGGCTGGTATCGATCTCAAAATCCGCACCGACAACCAACTGCACTGACGCACCGCCTGCAAAGTTGCCAATTCGAATTTTGGGGCCCTGCAGGTCGGCCATAATCGCAATGTATCGATCGAGCCTTGCCGCCTCACTCCGAATGGTCCGAACCCTGGCGGCGTGTTCATCCTGGCTGCCATGAGAAAAGTTGAGCCGGAACACATCCACGCCGGCTTCGATCAGTGCTCCTATACGCGAATCACTTGCCGGTCCCAGCGTAGTCACAATCTTTGTACTTCTCACAAGCTTTACCTTGGTTGGAATGGGGTGATCGGATCAGAAAGTAGCGTCGCCTCGTTTTAGAGCGAGCTTGCTGTGCCGCAGGTTTTCTTCTGCGCTTGGGCCTAGTGCAAGGGCCAGTCCAACCTGCAGAGCATCGAGCAACACCAGCTGGGCCAGTCTTGATGTCATGGGCGTAAACAGACTGGTGTCCTCAGTTGGGTGTGACCCCAAATTCACCCGAGCACTGGCAGCCAGGGGCGAATCCGGATCAGTCAGTGTAATGACTGTTGCGCCGCGTGCGCTGGCCATCTCCATAGGCTCAACGAGCTCAGGCCAACTTCCGGTGTGGGACACAGCGACAAACACATCACCTGTACGCCCTATCGCAGCTTGCTGCCGGATTGACTGCGCATCCAGCGCCATCGCGCAAGGTATGCCTAGCCGAAAAAACTTGTGCCGCGCATCCTGAACCACCTGGCCTGACGCGCCCACACCAACAAAGACAAGCTGCCTCGCCACCCGCATCAGACCAATGGCCTCATCAAACATCGGGGTTGAAACCAACGGCCGCAGGTCGACGAGCGCACGAATGGAACTCTCAATGACCTTCGCACCCGCATGGTGAACACTGTCACCGGCTTCAACATCGTGATGCGAGTAGCTGGCTGGTCTATGTTGAGCGGCGATCAGATGTTTACGCAGGTCGCGAAAACCAGACGTGCCCATGCTGCGACAGAAACGAATCACCGTCGGTTCTGAAACGCCGACAAGTTCAGCCACCTGGGCGATAGAAGCATCAATGGCAGCGTCCATATTGCTGACAATCCATTCCCCTACACGAGCCTCAGCCCGAGACAGAACAGCAAGACGCTCCTGAATTTTCTGATCCATAATTCCGTCCATGGCCAGAGTATGTAGTTTAATTACACTAATACAACTAAAAATCTCAATTTATTAGAGATTTCTTGAGTATATATGTAGTTTAATTACCATATCTGTCAGATAAAGAAGATCAAACGAAGAGGAATAGCCCATGAACGCACTGGATATACTGGCCGACGCCACGGTGGTCCCGGTGGTTGTAATCAACGACCCGGGTCGCGCTGTTGAGCTGGCCAACACGCTTCTAAGTGCGGGCATTAACGCCATAGAAGTCACACTTAGAACCCCGGGCGCCCTTGAAGCAATCAAGCTAATCGCTGAGCAGGTTCCGAATATCCTTGTTGGTGCCGGCAGCGTCCGAACAGCCAGGCACTTTGACGAGATTGCAAGCGTCGGGGCCAGCTTTGCGGTGAGCCCTGGTAGTTCTGAAACACTGATCCGTTGCGCCAAGGATCTTGCGATGCCTTATGTACCCGGGGCAGCAACCGCAACCGAGAATATTTACTTGTTGGAACAGGGCTACCAGTTGCAGAAGTTCTTCCCGGCGGAACTCAATGGCGGAACTGCCATGCTCAAAGCCTTGTCTTCGCCACTTCCGGAGGTCCGCTTCTTTCCAACCGGTGGAGTAACTGCTGAATCGGCGGCCAGCTACCTGCAATTGAGCTGCGTGCACTGCATTGGTGGTACCTGGATAGCTACGCCCGAGCTCATTGAACAAGGCCGGTTTGATACCATTGAACGCCTGGCCCGGGCCGCAATCAGTTAATTCTTGTTTGTCCCCTTTTCAAAGCCCAAAATGCAAAGCCTAAAGGAGACAGACATGAGTGAAACCTGCCTGGTCACAATAACGCAGCGAGTCGCAACGATTACGCTAAATCGCCCTCACAAATTCAATGCATTCAACCTCGAGAGCTATCAGGCAACCACCGACGCCCTGAGAGACGCTGACGCTAACCCTGATGTGGGCTGCATCGTTTTAACCGGCGCCGGACGAGGTTTTTGCAGTGGTGATGATGTCGAAGAATTGATGGGCGGTGATGGTCTGCAAAGCCTCGGTGACAAACAATTCGAAATACCTGGCCCAACAATGCGTCGCTCAACCACGCCAATCATTGCCGCGGTGAATGGTGCCGCCGTAGGCTATGGCTTTGAGCTGGCGCTAATGGCTGATATTCGACTGGCCTCAACCAACGCCAAGTTCTCACAAATGTTCATACGTCGCGGGCTAATTGCGGGAGCAGACAGCTTCCGAGCACTCAATCAATTGTGTGGGCCCGCCGGCGCTGCCGAAATACTGCTAACAGGCGACATGATTAACGCTAAGGAAGCCCTGAAATTTGGCATCGTGCGTTCGTTGAGCGAGCCAGAAAATCTGCTGAACGATGCCAGTGCACTTGCCACACGAATCGCCACCAACCCTCCGCTGGCGGTCGCACGCACACGGTCCGCCCTGCATCTGACCCGTTCGGGTCAAGAAGAAGCGCTTGAAACGCTGGCAAAAGAGGCTCTTACAGAACTTATGCGCACCAAAGATCACGCAGAGAGTGTCGCGGCTTTCCTCGAGAAACGGGACCCTGTATATCAGGGCAGTTAGCACCCTACTTACTGTACAAAGTTACTGCGAGAGATAGCGATTGGGTTCTACGTCGTGAGTACGAACCCAAAACTCAAGGTTTGAAAAGGGTGAATTGTTCACCACTTTGCCCGCAGAATTTTTATACCAGCTACTTACACCTGGATGCCCCCAGGCAAGCTGGGCGCTGATTTCCTGAACCTCTTCGTTGTACGCATCAGTCGCGTCCTGGGGAATTTCCAGACTCTTAAGCTGTCGCTCAAGCATTAGCACCAGACACTGCATAATGTAGTGCACCTGACACTCGATGCTAAATATGATGCTGCCACCATGGACAATATTGGTGTTGGGTCCGTAAAGACAGAACAGATTCGGATATCCGGGAACCAACATGCCTTTGTAGGCCTGAGGGGAATCTCCCCAACGTTGCGCAAGTGATTCACTTTCTCGACCAACAACCTCCATCGGCCATAAGAATTGATTGGTATTGAAACCGGTCGCAAATACAACCACATCAAACTCATGGTTCTCGCCGTCGTCTGTTTCAATGCCTTGCGAACTGAACCTTTTGATTGGTGCATCCACCAGTGACACATCGTCACGCGCTACCGTTTGATACCAGTTATTATCAATAATCACCCGCTTGCCATACACGGGGAACTCTGGGACACACTTTTCCATGAGATCTTGTCGAGCACCCAGCTGTTCACTGATGTAACCGCTTAGTGCCTCGCGAACGCCGTCATTCATTTCGTTCATGGCACGCTCGGGATGAGGCCATTGAGGGTCAAGAGGTACAGCGTCCCAATTACGATCCATGGTTGCAAAGATCATTCGCGCCCTATGAAATTCTGCATAAAGCGGTATGTGGTTGAGCGCCCAGACTTGGCCATCTTCGACGGCGCGATAATAATCTTTATTCGGCGCGATCCAATGTGGAGACCGTTGAAAAACGCTGACATGTGATGCCTTGTCGGCTGTTTTGGGCAACAACTGCACCGCACTGCAGCCCGTTCCAATAACCGCTACGCGCTTGCCTGTCAGATCAATGTCGTGCCGCCAGCGAGCGGAATGAAAACTGTCACCGGCAAAATTTTCAAGTCCCTCAAAATCTGGAATGGCCGGGCGATTTAGTTGTCCCACAGCACTGACAACCACATTGGCAGTGAGTTTATCAATTGTCCCATCGGATCGCTGCACCGACACCTGCCAAAGCTGCTTCTGCGAATCAAATCGCATGGTCTGAACTTCGCTATTGAGCTGGATACGATCTCGAATACCAAAATCATCTGCGCATTTTTCAAAGTAGGCATAGAGCTCGTCCCGCTTGGAGAAATAGCCACTCCAGTTAGGATTTCGAGCAAAGGAATAGGAATAAAAATGATTGGGAGTATCAACCCCACAATCGGGGTATGAATTTTCGTACCAGGTGCCACCCACAGAGGCGTTTTTCTCGATTATGGTAAAGGGAATGCCTGCACTCTTCAGTTTTGCTGCGGTGCAGATCCCGGACATACCCGCACCAACGATGAGCACTTCAAAGTTGTTAACCGGTCTGGCCCCTGTGACTTTTTTCAATGGCTGCAACCACTGTTGATCACGATCAACAAACTGGGTCTCTTCCAGCAACATCGCACAGAACTCATCATCAAGCGGCTCTGCCGTAGAGAACTCCATGAGCTTACGCATGAGTGCAAGCGACGGTGCTGGCGGCAGCTCATAGCCATTGTCGCGAAACTCCTTAAGCAGAGCAAAGGCACCGTCCCGGATTTCCCGTGCGATAGCCTCACTGTAGTTACCGGTATCGTCCGGGAACAGTCCGCCTTCAGGTACAACAATGGGATCTGGCGAAAAACGCTCATTCAACCAACGTTCGCCGCCGTCGAACAACGCCAACACCATAAGCAGCGTCGGCAGATTGACGTCAGCCAAAGCCGCGTGCAACTCTCTATCCCCACCCGGTATCGCCGGAATCGCTTTCTTCATGCCTGTTTACTCCCCTTAAAACCCAATCGTTCAGCAGCACCTTACTATGCTGCAAATTACCAACTATTTCTTTTCTCTACGCTTAGTTGCAGATGCGCCCCGTGCCCTGTTACCGGATTTTGCATAGGCTGTTGGTCTTGCGCCCAACGGATCATCCGGCCAGTCGTGTTTGGGGTATCTTCCCGCCATATCCTTTTTAACTGCCGGATAACTGTTCGTCCAGAAGTTTGCCAGATCAGTGGTGACCTGTACCGGTCGCCTGGCCGGCGACAATAGTTCTACTTTCAACACAATAGCGCCATCGGCCACCGCCGGGTTATCAGTAGCCCCAAACATCTCCTGCAACTTCACTGATAACACAGGTTCATTTTCTGTTGCATACCGCAGTCGAATCTTCGAACCGCTGGGAACAACAAAACGCTCTGGCAACAGTCGGTCCAGCATTTTTTGTTGTTGATAATTGAGCATTGCACGCAAGATTGAAAGCAGGTCCAGTTGCATAACAGACTTAAGGCTGCTCTTACCCTCTAGCCAAACCAACAACCAGCTTTCAAGAGTCTCGACCAAACTTTCATCATCCACCTTCGGCCAGTGTGTAAGTCGATCGCCAGAGCTCGTTTCTTTTAACTTCGAAATACGAGTAACTCGCGCTTGCCACTCGCGGCACTCTTGTGTCCAGGGTAGGCAGTCAATTCCTGTTTTCCTCACCCCGGCAAGCAGTGCACGAGCCTTGTCCTGCGCGGCAACGTCTGTGATCGGCTGGGATTGCACAAGAATACGACCTAACATTTTTTGTCGCTCGGCAATCACACGCTCCTGCCGAGCATCCCAATCCAGATGATTTTGATACTCAAACAGGTCGGGCGACCATGCTTCCAGCTCATCGATGTCAAGTTGAGCAGCAAGGAACACCCGGGATTCTTTGGTAGCTCCCCCCATGCTGGCGATTGCCAACCAGGGGGTATGAGCCTGGGGGTCAACCGAGGGCACAAACGCACCAGCACCACAACTAAGCACATACCGGGCATCACTCCCAGCTCGACGCTGTCCGATCCAGTCGGGATAAGCCTGCGCGATCAATACAGCAAGAGACGGCGAACCTGTTGCGGCCGACTGGTTTTTCAGGAGCTTTTTCAATTGAGTTAGACGCCGCTGATTGTACTGGGAAGACGCCTGCCTGATGAGGGTTTCGAGATCTGTTGTATTGGTTTTACGACCCCCATCTTCAAGCTGCAACACAAGTTTGCAGGCCAGGTCGGCGGCTCCTCTCTCTGCCGCCCAAATCATCATGTGACCTAATCGAGGATGCACAGGGAGCTCTGCCACCAACTTTCCATGATCGGTTAAACGACCCTCCCGCCAGATACCCAGTCGCATCAAGAGGGTTTCAGCACGTTTTACAGAAGCACTTGGCGGCGCTTCGAGCCAGGGTAGCGCCATAATGTCAGAGGCGCCCCATGACCCCGTCTCGACCAATAGTTGGGACAGTTCCGATCGAAGAATTTCTGCCTGCCAGCTTTTTGCTCTCCGCGAATGCTCACTCTGCGACCAGAGCCGATAACAGACCCCAGACTCGGTTCTCCCGGCCCTGCCAGCCCGTTGCTTGGCGCTCGCCTGACTCGCCATCACCGTCTCCAGGCGCTGCGCGCCTGTATTGTTGTCTACGCGTCCTCTACGTTCCAGTCCGGCATCAATAACAACACGAACTCCGTCGATGGTAAGAGATGTCTCCGCAATACTGCTGCTCAAAATAACGCGCCGAGCCTCCAGCTTTGCTGGTGCCGTTGCTTCTCGTTGAGTTTTGCTGTCAGCACGTCCGTGCAAACGATATAGCTTGATATTGGGTTCGAGTTGCGGCTGCAACCGTGACGCTGCCTTTTCAATTTCGGCGAGACCAGGCAAAAACACCAAGACATCACCGATCTGATCAGCCAACGCAGTAACAACGGCCTGGCAAACCGTCGCTATGAGTTCCTGCTGTCTGTTTCCTGACCAGACGATCTCCACCGGGTACGATCTGCCGGTACTGCTAATCTGCTCAACCGGCGCCATACTGGCAACCAGATCAGCAACATCAAGCGTTGCAGACATCAGCAGTAATCGCAGATCTTCTCTAAGGGCTTGCTGTACCTCTCTACACAGTGCAAGACCCAGATCTGCGTTGAGGCTTCGTTCATGAAACTCATCAAAAATCACCAACCCAATGCCATCAAGCAACGGGTCAGCCTGCAACATACGAGTTAGCACCCCTTCTGTGACCACCTCAAGTGAGGTATTGGCTGACACAATGGTTTTTCCGCGCATCCGCAAGCCAATCTGTTGGCCAACAGGCTCCCCGAGCTGCGATGCCAATCGCTCCGCAACACCAATAGCAGCCAACCTTCGCGGTTCAAGCATTACAATCTTGTTAGAGGGCGATGCAGTCGCCAGTAAGCTCAATGGCAAACCAGTGCTCTTACCTGCCCCCGGCTCCGCGCTGAGCAGAACATTGCCTATTTTCAACGCCGAGATAACGTCGCCCACAACATCCGCAATGGGCAAGGTTTGCGCAAATTCTGTGCCTGTGCTTCTTCCCACGATCTATATCGATCTACTCAACCCGGCCTATCCAAACCTGCTTACTGTAGGCACAGAGTTCACCAGACTCATCAAACAGGGCCGTGCCCGCAAAATGTTTGCTTCGCTCAACTTCAAGACACCAGCCAATAATGATGGTGTCTTGGTTTGCAACTACCGGCTTTAGCTGCCGCCCTGTCATTCGGCCCAAAAGCCCAGTACGAAGGCCAGTAGCGAAATAAGCGACCTGCCCAGGACAATCCAACGCAGCCCAGACAATGGCCTCTGGAATTTCACCGTCCCCCGAAGCGAAGGTTTTATCAGGTCGCCAGGCTGCGGCCACCCCATCAAATCCAGGCACCGGGGCTGCGTACACATGCAGTCCTTCTGATGGCGGAACATCTGCCCCACAACAAAAGCAAATCGGATGAAAGCCCAGACCATTTTCAATCAGTGGATTGATACCAGGAATAAACGAAGGAGACTGTTCTCGCGCAGCCATAACCTCAGAAACATCGGGGGGCTGGGGTATCGCAAGTGACAGACTGGTTCTACGTGCCTCTGCGATTAGGACCTCATCGTGAAACACTCTCAGATCGATATCAGATACCGCATTGTCGGGTTCTACAGTCGACATGGGGGTGTTCAAGGGAATGGGCGAACGCAGCGTTACCTCAATAGCACTGTCTGGGTTATTCCTGGAATCTTCGGCGGGAATACTCTGCAGATCGCGCATGCATTCGGCAATTGCTCCTGACACATAACCACCGTGTCCCGACTCTGGAGGCCCCCGAAACTGTTCATCAATTATGAGGGGGTACTGCTTCGGTTTCACGACAAAGTGCGCCTGATTAGATTAGGACACACAACTATAGCGCTTACGGGTAGCGCTTTCCTGTAGCAGTTGTTTTGAAATTCTCTACGGGGTAGATACGGTATAGCGAACACGACCGGAATAGGTGCCGGCAGTAACAACCTCACTGTTCTTATATCGATAAGTCCACTGGGTTTGTCGCCGAATGACCCGTCCGCCGTGCAGATTCCCCGCAATCGACACCGCCGCAGCGCCCCCGGCTCCTGCGTTAGTTAGAATTGGGGCTGGTAGCCCGGTTGCATCGGCACTTTGAACGTCAATCTCATCGAACGGAATATGATTACCTTTCCCATCGCTGAGGCCGGCCGGATCTGACAGGTCGTAGCTGAGCGTTACATCGCCAATATTCGACTGTATCTGTACGGCGAGACTTCCTCCACCTTCTGCATCAATCACGGTTCCGTCACCTAATGGTATTGGCAGCCCGCCACCGTATGACTGATTACTGCCATCAGCTATCCCACCAGGCGAAGCATTGAAACGAAGCTTGCTAACTACACCTGATGCCGTGTTACCAATGCGAAAATAGAGTATCTGCGGAATGATGATACGATGACGAAGGTCAACCGAGGCACTCAGACCGCCAGCGGTGTTGGTATCTGAATCCTGGCCAGCAAAAAGTGGACTACTAAAAATCAGCAAAATGCAGGCATAAATTCGAACTGCATTTTTTGCAAAAGGCATTAGAACCGTCCAGTCCCATTGATGGTTACCACACCCTCATAAGTCCCTGCAGGCAAAAGTTCTGCGTTATCGAAAACGTATTGAAAGTAGTTACGATGGCGCGTGTCAGTGCCATTTGTAGCTGGGTTCGTATCTAGCTGAATCTGTGTTACTTGATCCGGCGTGTTGTCGAATTGAGTCACCGCAGTGTGTGTATCTGAATCTCTGATATTCCAGCTTATTCGATCGAACGCTATGGTCGTTGCCCCACAGCTTGCTGCTGTTATGCAGACCATAGGCTGACTCGAGTCATAGCTAAACCTGCCTTCCAGCTGAACTAGCCCATTACGGGCATTCAGATCTGTTACAACCCGCACTTCAAATACCCCACTTCCTCCGTTTATGTTATTCGTGCTAATCGACTCAGGCTGTGCCGTTACTCCCACCAATCCACCCATATCTGCGGGGATCTGCGGCTCGTAGACAACGGTATTTACACCGCCGCGAACATTATCGCCCAATCGTACTCTGATGAACGATGTGGAGCTGTTGAGTATTTCTGCCAGGGCGTGTTGTCCACAAAGAATGCACAACAGATAGCAAAATAGTTGGCGGCTATTTAGTTGCAAGGAGACTGCGCCTGTTGGTGTGCAGTGTCTGATCAATAGTGGCAGAACCTTTATCCGTAAATACCTTTCCAGTGATATGTACTGGATAGACGAGCTCTTTTTGCTCTTGAGGAGTAAGCAATAATTGCCTCTGTTGTCCTGGCAAAATCGGTGACGTAGCTATAGAGAGCCTAACGCGGTTACCTTCAGCATCTGCCGCCGTCAAATCAGCATCCAGACGACCGTGCGCTGAACCTCGATTAACCACCTCCAGACTTGGAAACCCACTTTTACTGTCGCGCCCAACGGCGATAGAACCGATCTCTATTTCTGGAGCCACATCGCCGACACCCAGATATACGATAACCGCAATTCTGCCACTTATCGGCATCTTTACAGCGCCCTGTGCAAAATTCGCTGCGTAATCACCATCAAGACTTTCGATCATTATGGCGAATCGACATTCACGATCCAGTTCACCCTCAGGCACTTGTATTTCGAAACGAAAATTCCGCGGGCGCTGCGGATCGGGAACCACATTTATACGATGTCGCTCAAGACGCACCCATTGTCTGCAACTATCTGCAGCCAGCGGCTCCTGAAAGCTGATTTCACCAGCGGCAGAAAATCGCCAATCCACAGTCTTCACGTTGAATTGCTGCGGTCTGGCACCGAGGTTGTAGATTTTCAGAGACTTACGCAGTAACTGTCCTTGCTCGCCCCGCATCTCGAAACGAGACGGAGTTACGCCACCTGAAAAGCCATTATCAGCAGAATTCGCGCCTGCAGAGCTCATGCCCGCAAGCGCCAACGCTACTGCAAGTGCACTTTTTCTAAGGCGTTGATGCCACATAGGTTACTCGTGCTTCATAAGTACCAGACGTAGGGATCGATGCTGGCGTGTAGCTGTAGGTCCAGGTATCAGCTAGATTCACGATACCATCGGTGTGAGCTGTGGCCGCAGATGATGCATTGGCCAACGCCGGATGAGCTATGGAACCACCATCTCCTGCGGTGAACGAACTGATCGGAATCGTTCTTCCAGCAAGCGATTGATGATCAAGTGCATCTACGGTACCACCACCGGTCACACCGCCGGACACAGAAGTAGTGATTGTGACATCCGCACCGCTGTTGCTGAACAGGAAAACCGGGAGATCGGCCTGATTACCGGCCTCAGAAGAAGAAGCCCCACCATTAGCCACTACCTCGGCAGTTGCCGCTGCCGAAAATGGCGCAGGAGCGGTGAAAGGTGCTGCTACACCCGAATAACTCTGGTTGTTGCCCAAGCCAACGCCGGCAGCGTTATCAATCGTCCAGCGAAGCTTGGCAACATCGTCCGTACCTGCACCTACGCCAAAAACAAGAATTTGTGGAACGACCACACACAGGTCTACGTTTGCCGTGGCCTCAAGTGCTGTTCCAGAAGGCTGGACTGCAATGTCGGCATCCGCCAGGGAATTTACTGCCCCAGCGCAAAGGAGCGCCCCACTCAAATATCTTACTGCTCTACTACTGATCATACTTCTCACCTTAATCAGAAACCCAAAATAAACACGTCTGCCCTATTGCTCTCCAGGATCACCGTCATCGTTTTGTTGGAATAAAATTAATTCAGCGCCATAAAGACCTACAGTGCCAGAAGAGTATGAAGATCGCAGAATTCGGTTTTGTGCGGCGGATCAACAAAACTGATTTGTAAAATGATGGTTTTACATTTTCAGAGCTGTGCTCTAAGGCCCACTGAATTCAAGCCAACTGATAGATGCTCCGCTCTGCGACAACAATTTCGAAGCAATCTAAGTGCAAAGAGGTTTCATCAAACACCAGCTGCCACTGCTGTGCGCTGCCATCCTACTGTTTTCTGCCGTCAGTGCGAGACCAGTAGATCAGAGTTCGGAATTTTACGTTGTCCGCGCTCAGGACACTCTATGGGATCTTGCTGAGAAATTTTTCTCTGACCCTGAGGCATGGGTAAAGATCTGGAACGCTAATAGGCAAATCAGCGATCCAAACTGGATTTACCCAGGAGACCAACTATTGATCGTGTTGGATTCTCCAAAGGTCTCGCTCGAACCATTGCCTATACAGCCTGCCGTACAACAAGCTCAGCGCCTGGGACTTGTACCAACTCAGGAACCAGAAAAAGCCGCGTACATTGATAATCTAATTGATCCAAGTGTGCCGGCAGACAGCTATCTCGACGCGTTAAGCACACGCAAGAACCACAACAATCTCTGGGGAAAACTTGACCAGTCGATCGAATTGCATAGCCAATATCGCAAAACTACCCAACTCAACACTGAGATCGATGATCAAGCGGCATCAGGATCGATTGATCTGGGCTTGCATTACATTGCCCGTAAAAGCACTCGTAACTGGGGCAACTTTCGACTCAATCTCATCGCGCTTCAGGAAGAAAATCGCAACAGCTTTTTGGCGAACACAAATAACCAATCCGGACTTGCGCGATTTTCTCTGGAGCAATACAACTTACCCATTAATGACCGGTTGTCATTAAACAATATTCTGGGTACCCATCGGCAAGCGCGTTACAACCCCTTCCGAGACCGCCCCAATCTCATCAACTACAGATTTGGCGCCGCTGAGCCCGATATTTTGGGCTTTTCAAGCCAACTACTGGCAGGCCATACCGGGCTGGCCGTATCAGCCGGTCGCCTGGGTCAAAGCCAGGGCAGTCTGCTCCCCGGATTTGTCAGAACCTCGGGGAACGTAAAGCGAATCCAGGCAACCCACGTATCAAAAAACAACGCGATTACCGCTGATGTTTGGCGCACAAGTGATCAAGAATCAATAGATAACAGAACAGGATTTCGCCTGGGATACGACAGATTGTTTAGTGACAAAACGGTACTGAGTTTAAATGCCGTTAGAAGCGGCACCAACAGTGCTTTCCTGATTGGCGGCTCCACAATTTCCAACGCGGCCCAACATGACTTCGGCGCTTACTATTTCCAACCCGACATTATCTGGCTTGATCAGCGCATCGGCGATGACAATGTTGGCGGTTTTTATCGTTTTCAAACTCGAACTTCCGTTCGTAATTGGGGGGGTAGCATCGAGCTTCGAAAAGATGGGCTCCAAAACCCCAATGGCCAGAAGACCACCAGCGGTTTCCTTAGCTTGAATATGGCTCACAGGCTTAGCAGACAGTCCTCGCTAAACCACGTTTACAACTATCGGGCAGTTCGTTCCAACAGAGTCAACAACGCTCAATTCAATGGGACAGATACAAACAATAGCGACGAGCACAGCATTCGAAGCTTCTACTCGACAACCCATCGCTCCGGCAGCCGCAACAACATAAATGCTCTTTTGAGACTAGGCTCAAACTCTGAAGAGTGGTCACTGGGTTATGGATACTCCAAAGAACTGGCGCAGGATGCGACACTAGAACTCACCAGTACCTATCGCTCACAGTTTGGGTCCAACGCTCGGTCAAAGGAGTGGTTGATCAACACCAGCCTAAGCAAACAGTTTGCCCATGGAACCTACCTCAGCGCTGGAGTTGGATACAATTTTGGTCGCTCATTACTTGATGATAACGAGGGTCTGACAAGCTATCTCAATCTCGAACAGAACTTTGGCGCTAACTTCTCGCTCTCAATGCAGCTGGACTACAGTCGCGAAAGTACCCGATTTAGTACTGAGAACGATTTCGAAGACACCTTTTTCACGAACAACGA
>CAZWMD010000040.1:32612-39068 GCA_964634815.1 uncultured Pseudomonadales bacterium
GTACCCGATTTAGTACTGAGAACGATTTCGAAGACACCTTTTTCACGAACAACGAGTTCTTCGATGAGAATGAGTTTGGCTCTCGTCAGTTTTTTGCGCTATTGAGCCTGCGCTACCAACGTGGCGGCAATTCCACACCCGAAGTTCTACACCGCAGAGGTCGAGGAAATGGCTCTGGTGCCGTCCGCGGCTTTGTGTTCGTAGACAACAACAACGATGGAATTCGCCAGGCAAGCGAGCCAGGTGTCCCAGGGGTAACCGTGTTCCTGAATAGCGTCTATCCGGTAGTGACTGACAGCAGAGGCGAGTACAGCTTTCCGAGCGTGGGGCTGGGAAGTCACTTTCTCTTTATAGATGAGTCTGCTCTGCCGCTACCCTGGACACTCACGGACGGAGAATACACGCCCCTTACTGTTGAGCTGCGCCGCTCCGTCCAACTTAACATCGCCGTGAGTCCAATCACGCTTGCGGAAGCTGACTAACAGTGTTCGAAATATAGTTCGCTAAACCCTCACGTGAATTTCACCGGGATTGGGTGAAGGTTGTCTTACCGTGAATAATCGCGGTTCCACCATGAGCCACAGGGATTCAGCTAACCAATGAACGCACTTGCCACCGCCATCCAATCCACCTCTTTGGAGAAGATACCCGCTCTGTCCCCCGAGGCCCAGCGCGTGCGAGAGGCTTTGGTTACTGCCGGTCTGGAAACCCCGATGATAGAAACGGGTCTTACCAGAGACGAAAAGTATGACCGTATAAAAGACGCTATGACCGATGTGGTCACTACGCTGGGCCTGGATCTTAACGATGACAGCCTCAGCGAAACGCCCCACCGAATTGCCAAGATGTATGTCGACGAACTCTTTGGCGGTCTCGACTACTCAAGCTTCCCCAAAATGTCGGTCATCGACAACAAAATGGGGGTCGAAGAAATGGTCAAGGTTTCCGACATCAGCGTCATCAGTACCTGCGAACACCATTTTGTCACCATCGACGGTCAGTCTTGTGTGGCCTATATCCCCAACGACAAGATTGTCGGTTTATCAAAAATCAATCGCATCGTGCGCTTCTTTGCCCAACGACCCCAGGTTCAGGAAAGGCTTACTCAACAGGTGCTTGTATCACTACAGACACTGCTTGAGACCGATGATGTCGCGGTAAGAATTGACGCCACGCACTACTGTGTGAAGTCCAGAGGCGTTATGGACTCAAATTCTCAAACCCAAACCACCGCTTTGGGTGGACGCTTTAAGAGTGACACTACCCTGCGTCGCGAGTTTCTCAGCTAGGGCGACGCAGCTCGGCTGGCAACCCCTCACCCATCATGTCGATGAAGTTCTCGGCATAGAACCCATTTAAGGTTGACTCAGGTAATCCATCGAGGGTTTCGCTGAACCGCTTCAACGGATTGCGCCCGCCTTCCACATGCGGATAGTCGGTGGAGAACAGACACATTTCTGCAAACGAATTACGGATTATCCAACCGCTGTCTTCATGCGGATAGGGTGTGACCCGCAGTTGCCGCCGCGCAATCTCGGAGGGCTTGTCGGTTAGATTTTGTAACCGCTCTTCATTCTTTCGAAACGCGTGCGCTGCGGAATCCAGGTTACGCAACCAGCCCGGTAACCAGGACGCCCCGAGCTCGATAGCGCCCCACTTCAAGCCAGGAAATCTGTCAAAGATACCGTCAATGATGAGAGTCGCCAGCGTCTGTTGCACCGAAGTCGATATCGGCAGATAGGTTATCGATGTGAAGTTGGCATCTCCGCCATGAAAATCTGCAACAGGCGGAAGCCCGTTATTCTTATAAGTCAGATCCAGTTTTTCTTCACCGCCTACGTGAAACAAGATGGGCAGTCCCGCTTCTTGCGCCATCGCCCAAACTGGAAACAGATCGATATGGCTGGGGCTGTGGTTTTGTGGGCACCAGGACGGCACCATAAGGGCCTTGGCACCCATGTCGATAGCGGCCTGGGCGGTTTTCTTCGCCAGATCAAAGTCTTCCAACGGCACATAGGCCGTGGCCAGCAAGCGCTTATCCACCGAACAAAAATCCGTCATCATCCGGTTATGCGCAGTAGCTGCGCCATAGCACAGCGCCAGATCGTCAGTCTGATCGAAGCCAAAATTACCCAGACAGAAGGTGGTAAACACCAGCTGGCTCGCCACACCAATCTCGTCGACCGCTGCCGGGCGGTCTTGCTGCAAAAAAGCACCCTGGGCCTCGTAGTTCTTGCGTAACATAATGTTCTGAGCCGCTCCAGCACGAAACGCCTCATCCCGCTGCCGCTTCTGAGCGTCTTCAATCGCAAGACGGTTGCCAACCCGAACCCCCAAATTGGGATGATTCAGAAAACGTTGCAACAATGAACGCTCGAAGTAGGGATTGAGGCAATCCGACATTTCCATCAAGTGGCTGTCGGCATCGTGGACAAGACGACCTTCAATATAGGGCATGGTTCTTATCTCAGAGTTGTGAGCACCTCAATACTATAAGACGAAACATCGTTAGAAAATCTAAACATTCTCGCCACAAAGGCAGGAACCCCCAGCAAATCAAGCCTGTAGCCTTGCAAAGCTAGACTGTACTAGTGCCTGCCCTTAGAAGTAGACGATGAATGAATCAAATATTGCCAAAATTCTGCTGGTCTCCTGAGGAGTACGCGCGCTTTGGCCTGGAACCTCAGGTCAGTCGTCACCCCTACAATAGCCTGCCAATGTTCAACAATGAGGGATTGGCCGCCTTGCTCGACCGTCACCCGCGAGAGGGGGTGGTCGCCCACATATCAGGTGACGATCCCACCCAAAACTCAGACTGGAAGGCTGTGAACGTACCTCGCCATCTGAACGGCCAGGATATCCTGGAAGCCGTGGCCAAGGCCAAGGTGTGGATCAACGTGATTCACCTGGAACAGCACCATCATGAATACGTTGAACTTATCAAAACAATCTACCAGCAACTTGAGGAGCACTGCCCGCATCTCGAAAATCTGGAATACGCTCACAGCTCGCTGCTGATCAGCTCTCCGGCTGCTCAGGTCTACTATCATCTGGACGCCAAACCCAACATGATTTGGCATCTACGAGGCCAGAAGCGCATTTGGCTGTATCCGGCTTTGGATCTTGATCTTGCACCCCAGGACATGCTCGAGGACATCTATGCTGGGGTCATCGACGAGGACCTGCCGTATAAGCCTGAGTTTGACGACTTAGCGAAGAGCTACCTGCTCAATCCAGGTGACATGGCAGCCTGGCCACATAATGCTCCTCACCGCGTCGAAAACGTCGACATGAACGTGTCGTTGTCTACAAGCTATGTAACCCATGATGTGCGCAAACGTCAGCTGCTACAGCTGGCCAATCGTTACCTGCTTCGAAAGATGGGAATGCGCCACCGCAGCATGGATGAGAAAGGTCTTGGCGCGGCCATGAAACGTACTGCTTTTCGATTGTTGAATCGACTGCGACCTTTTGACGACGCCGTTGAGGTCAGCTATGCAACCGATCTGGAGCTGGATCCTGGCAGTGCTACGGGCGTTCGTAAGCTCTCGCAGGTTGTGCAGCCTGTTGCAAAAAGGTAGTCGCCAAAATAGTCGCTAGTCAGACGTTTGCGCGTTACCTTTAGTGTCGAACCGGTGCACCGACATCGGTTCCGCAACCACCCGAACCATTGATCCAATCTCAGGTGCTGACGCCTCTGTGAGTCGAACGACAATGGGTTCCTGCTCATCAATGTCGACAAACAGATGGACATCAGCCCCCAAGTACTCGGTGTAAGTCACCCTGCCCCGCCAACCCTTATCACCCTGATCGCTTTCATCGTAGATACGAAGACCATTGGGGCGTATTCCAATAGTGTCCGCGCCGAAGGCAGCGGCTTTCTCACCCTGAATAAAGTTCATCTTTGGCGAGCCTATGAAACCGGCAACAAAGCGATTTTTAGGAGTATCAAATAGCATCTTTGGCGTGCCACTATCTTCTATCTGGCCATCATTGAGCACGACAATCCTGTCGGCCAAGGTCATCGCTTCAACCTGGTCATGGGTGACATAGATCATGGTTGTGATTGGCAACTGAGACTTAAGCTCGGCAATCTCCATGCGCATCTGCACCCGGAGTTCTGCATCGAGATTACTAAGGGGTTCATCAAACAGGAAGATCTTGGGATCGCGAACAATGGCTCGACCGATGGCAACACGTTGACGCTGGCCACCAGACAACTGCGCGGGCAATCGTTTTAACAACGGACTTAGTTGTAATTTTTCAGCCGTAGCACACACCTTCGCTTCGATTTCAGCAGCAGAGTATTTTTGCAGCGTTAAAGCAAAAGCAATGTTGTCGAACACATTCATGTGCGGGTACAGCGCGTAGCTTTGAAACACCATTGCGACTCCGCGTTGATCCAGCGGAGTGTTTGCCGCATCCGCTCCGTCAATCTCTATCGAACCGGATGACACAGTTTCAAGCCCGGCAATACAGCGAAGCAGCGTTGACTTGCCGCAGCCTGAAGGGCCCACAAAGACCACAAACTCGCCGGCATCAATGTCCATGTCGATGTTGCTGAGCACTTCATCGCTGCCATAACGCTTGCTGAGTCCGCGAACTCTAAGTTGCGACATCGTGCACAACCTCCCCGTTCACCATTGTTAACACACAGTGACCGGCAGCATTTTTCACAATCCTGGTCTCGAGCGAGTCTTTGTTAGCAGACGGGTCTTTGTTAGCAGAAAGAGAGAACACGGCAAGATCTGCAGGCCCCCCTGGCACCAGGGTGCCATACCCCTGTTCATACAGCCCTAGCGCCCGAGC
The DNA here is from genome assembly GCA_964634815.1 of uncultured Pseudomonadales bacterium. Lineage (GTDB taxonomy): Bacteria > Pseudomonadota > Gammaproteobacteria > Pseudomonadales > Azotimanducaceae > JALZVT01. The sequence continues at coordinate 37,422 of CAZWMD010000040.1, forward strand.
CCCGCCCGCCGTCGCGGCCTCAATGAGCCGCTTGGCCAGGTCTGGGCCCGTATAGCCCTGTGCTTTGGCTATCGAGTACAGCAATGCGACATCGGCCATAAGATCAAGCGAGGGTGCCGACGCCAGCGAATCTGTACCAACACAGATGTCGTGGCCCTCTTCGAGATAAGCGGCAACGGGTGGTTGCGCAAGGCCAATGGTTGCGTTTGAGCGCGGACATAGCGCAACTCGAGTACCGGCGTTCTTGAGTAAGTCTCTCTGGTTTCGATCAAGATAAATGCCATGAGCAACATGGGTTGAGTCATTGAGAAGCCCAACACTCGCCGCGTATTGCCCTGCTTTCATGCCCGCCCCACCGCTACGCATAAGTGCAAACTCTGTACTCAATGGACCGTAGATATCGAGCACCGCGCTGCCGCCATGCAAATAGAGCGCATCTTCCTCACTGGACTCAGCAAGATGACTATGAACCCGCAACTTTTGTAGAGCAGCGATGGCCACAAGGTCGCGAATAACATCCGGATCGAGACTATAGGGCGCATGCGGCGAGATGCCTGTGAGGGCCCGTGATGGCCGGCCCAGACGCTCAATAAAGGCGTTACGCTCACTTTTTGACCAGGCCTCTGACAATGCAGCAATCGCCTCAAGATATTCAATACCAGCACAACCGTAGCGCGAGAAGGCTCCACGTGCTTCATCATGGGTAATAATGTCGCAGAACACAGTAGTACCCGCACACAGCGATTGGTGCGCCCCTTGCGCTGCAGAGTTTGCCCAATCCTCGGGGTCAACAACTGCCGCAAAGCGTTCCTCGAACGCCTCACACCAATGCTCAAAATTTCCATACTGTGCTGCACCCACTTCGCTAAACAGGGTGTACTGCAGATGAGTGTGAGCATTAACCAATCCAGGCAACATGACGCCATGAAGCTTGCGTACTGGCACACCAGGGGTTTGGTAGCGCTGCGGCAAGTCAGCTCTTTCGCCTAGCCAACCGATACGACCCGCCTCTACCGCGACTACCGCATCTGCAATGGGCGCACCCACTACGGGAATTACCCAATCACAATGAATGAGACTACTTTTCACTGATTGCTCCAAAACCTGTTGCGAGTGACTTCTGCGCCAGGGCAAACACCAATAGCACCGGAATCAGTGCAACCAGGGCTGCTGCGGCTTGACCTTGCAGGTTGACAGACTCTTTGGTTGCCAGAGTAGTTGCTGCAAGCGGCAACGTGTAGTTATCTGGATTGCTTTGAAGAATGGTCGCGGCGATCAATAAATCACCAAAGCTCCAGACAAAAACCAAGGCGACAACTGAAGCAATAGCGGGTCTTGCAAGCGGTATGGCGATACGTTGGAAGCATACCATTGCAGACGCGCCATCGAGAGCGGACGCATCGAGAATGTCTTTACTTAGGACCTGTAAAAAATAAGTGTGAAAGAAGTAGATGGCAAAAGGCACACTCGACACCCCGTTTAACAGGCCGGCGACAATCAGGTTACCTGCCAAGCCGCCACGAGCCACAATGACAAACACGGGTATTAGCCAGGCAATCGCTGGAATCGCGTACCCCGAAACCAGTAAGGTGCGACAAACACGAGAAAAACGATTATCGCTAATTCGAAACCAGAACGCCGCTGCAA
>CAZWMD010000041.1:0-11091 GCA_964634815.1 uncultured Pseudomonadales bacterium
CGCCTCGCACGATTGGGACACAATCATCTGGTCAGTGCGTCTGATCTTCAGGGTAGCGCCTGGATTGATGCAACAAATTCACTAAACGCCCAAGTCAGCCTCGAAGTTAACGCACTGCAAGTAGACAATCTCGACCTTCGCAAGAGCTTTAGAGAACAGCCGGGCGGTGAATGGCTCGACATCTACAAATCGACCCCAACCGCCAAAAACATCGCTGATACCCGCAAGAACATGCTTGGCTCGCGGGTGTTAGATGCTCAGCACTACCCAACACTGCGCGTGCAGGCGGTTGCAGCAGACGCCGCCGCAGAGTTTGAGGCCGCCAACGCTGGCAGCCTGAATGCGTCGATTGAGATCACGCTAAAAGCGCAGCGCTCCAATACCCCCGTGACGTTGCACTGGCAGCGGCTGGCGGCCGGGAGCATAGCCTGGCAAGCCCGGTTTGAAGTCACTCATCAATCATTGGGTCTGGATCCCTTCAGCGCTCTTGGCGGAGCTCTGGCGGTCGCTGACCTGCTCAGAATCGAGGTGTCCGGCGTACTGGTCCGTTCAGGAAATGTTCAGATCAACGCCACTAACGTCCGACATGAGGAAAGGACCCAGTACAGCACCCGGTTTTAGAACAATTTAAAACAAAGGAACCAGAACTATGCGATCTGAGCCAATCAGTCACCCGAAGCACTCGAGAACCTCCAGCATCAATTCTTTTCGATGGCTGACCCCCACCCTCCTTCTGGGGCTGACCCTCATGGGCCTGAGCCCAACCAGCATTGCCGCGCCACAGCCAGAGCAGCTGTGGGGCACTGAAGTAGACAGCATCCGTGGTATAGAAACCCTGACTGACTGGCACACACTGGACACGCGTAATCTCACCCTGCGAGTAAACCACGCCGAGCATTATTTGCTTACGCTCCAGGAGCATTGCACCTATCTAAGAGGGGCCAAACTGGTGGGCGTCAGCATGACCAATCAGGAGATTTGGGCGGACTTCGATCACGTGGCTGCCGACGGATACGAGTGCCGTATCGATCGCATTACACGGTTGGGCCACTCTAACTAGCTGGGCAAGAAGTGAACCGGATAATTAATCCGCGTCTTGCGTACATTTTGTGCCCCAAAATTAAACAGCTTCACGCGGTTCACAATTTTGGCAACCACCGCATCATCGGTCAGTTCGCTTTCTAGCACTTTACAGTCCAACACCTGACCGGAAGGAGAAATTGTCAGCTCAAGTACAACCTTGCCCTGCAGCCCTGGGTTCTTTCGCAATGCACGATTATAAATGGCAAAGATCGCGCCCTTGTTCGAATCGAACACCCGGCGAACTTCTTCAATACTGCGCTCGCGTGCCAACCCGTCATTTTTTGCCACCTTGGGTTTCTTTTCGCGCCCAGTTCCACGCGCACCTTCCGGAGCTTCAACACGGGTCGTCTCACGCCCGGAGAGAGCAACACCGCCAGTTTCTTTCGATAAGGCCGCAACGTTAACACCGGCCGAGCGTTTACCTGTCTTTGCTGTTAACAGGGAACGATCAATCGTCGCAGATTCACCGGCACCCTGCTGAATTGATGCAGTATCTGTCAGGCTTGAAACATCAATAGCTTCACGCATGTCGGCAAAGGCATCCTGAAAGGCGAGCAAACCAGATACTTTGGCCTTTTCTCTCGCATCAGAAACCGTTGGAACCTTGGGCTCAATCTTCTTTTCAACCGGCTTGGGCGGCGCCTCAACAGGCGTCTCTTTCTCTACCTTGGGTTCTACTTTCTCTTCAACCTTGGGTGGCGGCGGCGGAGGTGGAATCTTAACTTCAGGCTTCTTGAGTTGAATGCGTGCTAGCGCCGGAGGCAACTCCTCCAGTTCTGAACGTTCCTGCACCGGCAGTTCAATCAGAGGAATAACTCCACCGAACACCAGTGTGACTGCTAAAAGGGCACTCAGTATGGCAATGAAGCGCTTGCGATCCAGGCGTTTGGTCACCCAGGGAAGATCGAACTCCAAGGCCAAGTTTGGCTGCATTGCGATGGAATTCACTAGCTTTGAGCCTTGGTCTGCATTCTGTTCACTGCCAGAGAGATGCGCGCGTAATCCTCTGTGGTGCAGGTCAACATAATTTTCTTCAGGAGCCAGTAGGGAATCTCCCGATCCCCCATGATGGTTATCTCATAACCGTCATCGGGTACCTGCCCTTTTCGTTGAGCCTGATATCTCAGTTCTTCCGCCAGACCTTCAATGGCGACGTCACCCGACCCTACAAGCGATCCAACATCAGCCACTTTTCGGCCCATAACTACAATACTGTCATCATCAACCGTAATGACGGTTTGTTCATCTGGGCGCTTTTCTGAAGTTGAATCTGGCAACTTCACATCCGCAGACGTTTGCAGAACTTCAACGTCTGATGAGTTAATCATCAAAAAGAAGACCAATATCGTGAAGATATCCATTAGGGACACGAGGTTTAGCTTACCAACCATCGTTCCACTTTCTTGGAGTTTACGCCGTCTGGCGGCGACAAGAGCACTCATCAACTTTGCTCCTGCAGAGTCGCAGAAAAGCCTGCTGATACTGTTTTGTCGTCTGCAGGTGTATCTCCCAGCGAGATAACCGGGAACAGTTCCGCCTCCACCACATCAAGGCCAACAACAGCAGGATACGACCGCACCCGATCCATAACTCGAACAAGGGTCTGATAGTCAGTTTCTTGTTCCAGCAATACCGAGATATCCTGTTTTTCAGGCATGCGTTTCTTCAGTTCCTGCAAAACCAGGGTCAATTGTTCGTAATCGTGCAGCCCATCTTTTGTGGGCACCGACTTAATAACACCACCACGCCCATCAGCAACAAGCAAACCATTGGCACTTACTCGAACCTCAAGATGAACTGCCTCCGGATCAAATGCGGCACTGGATCCTTCGCCTGTAGGAAAATTCAGCTCAATCACCGTGGTGTGAGTAAACACCATCGATAGTAAGAGAACTGGCACCAAAACGATCATGAGATTCATGAACGGGGTGACATCCAGCTCCGCAGCTTCTGCCGAACTTCGTCTATGTCGCCTGATTCGCTTCACTCTCTGCGCCTCGCCGGTTATGCGCGTTTTGCAGCGGGTTTGGCAGCAGCCTTGGCAGGCGCTCTCGCAGCCTGTGGAGCAGCCGCGCCAGAATTGGCAGCTTCAGCAGATGTGCCGTAGCCGTCCATAAGGTTGAGGAATTTAACAACAGCAATTTCAAGGCTCTCAACGATTGCACTGGTTTTGCTTTGCAGAAGCGAGTGAATCAAAAGCAAAGGTATGGCAACCATCAACCCAAACGCTGTTGTGTTCATAGCAATAGAAATACTCTGAGATAGCAATGTCGCTTTTTCAGCCGGATCTGCATTCGCAACAGCGGTAAACGCAGCGATCAGACCAATAATGGTACCCAGCAGACCCAGCAGGGTTGCGACGTTGGCAAAGGTTGCAAGGTAGGGAGTGCGACGCTCGATACTAGGCAGTATTTCAAGAAGTCCCTCTTCCATCGCCGATTCGATATCGCCACGGCGTCGTGTCGCTGTGCGACGCTGTAAGCCATCAGCAGCTATACGCGAGATCGCCGATTTGGAACTGCTTGTGACCTTCGACACCTCGCCCAAACGCTGAGCTTTAAGCATCGGTAACAACGCCTCAAAATCGCGCCGATTACGCAGTGTTTGGGCACTTAAGAATACCCAACGCTCGATCGCTATAGCGAGGCCAATGGCCAGGACTATCGCGATGGGGTACATGAACGGTCCGCCCGTTTGAAAAAAACCAACTACGGTGGTGTACATATCCAAGGTTACTTCTCCGGGGTTTCTGTCTTCACGCTTGTTGCCTGAAGGGTTTCAAAATAGTTTAGTTCCCGCCGGTAGGCTGGCGGATATAATTTGCGGAACACATCTTTCTCCGTGAAATCATGGTCCACATCCAGGTCAGGCAAGCCATCCGGCTGCTGCCAGGGTACGATATACAGAACTTTAGGCAGTTCTTGATTGCCTGAGATCACGGTTTCATCAAGCTGTATTACTGTATCGCTGTCATTGCCAAATGCGTTGGGTCCAAGAGCGGATACAGCGCACAATCCGACAACGATCCGGCAGATTTTTTTGCCAGTAGAAAAACTCATAAACGACGCTCCAAATCGACCAGCCAGCCCTTCACTCTGGGATCTTCAACACCCGAACGGGCCTGTAAATCCTGGTACTCACGGTAGGCATCAAACGCCTGAGGCAACTTGCCCAGATATACTTCGTATAGAATGCCCAGATTCAGATACACCTGAGCAAACGTTGGATCACGATCTATGCACGCAAGATAGCTACTCTCCGCCTCGTCCAGGCGTCCTTCCTTACGAGCAAGCACGCCGAGTTGATTAAACGCAGCGCAATTTGTTGGATTGGCTTCTATCGCACGTTCAAAAGCCTGGCGAGCCGAATCATTTCGCTCCCCAGCAAGATAAACCTGGCCCAAGTTAAGCCAGGGACCTGATAATTCAGGTTGAATTTGTGTGATCTCAACAAGCAATTGCTCAGCAACTACATAGTCAGAGTTTGCAAGTGCCACAAGAGACTCAGAGAAAAGTTGCGCACTGCGCGGTTTGACGTTCACTTCTGGTCGTGTACTGGGTAATCGCGCAAAGGTAAGAGTTGAGTCCGAGGAACTGCTTCGAGAAATATCAGATTCCAGCGTTTGGTTCGGCGAGTCTGAAAGGGATGCACAACCAGTCCCAAGCAGCACGCCTGTCACCAAAGCTAATTGACCCAGAAGTTGGTAAACCCCGGCGCGGCGGCCCGAAAGATTCACTACTGTTCGGTTAGTGTATTGCATCAACATAAGCCACCTGTACTTCATGTTTGTCGAATCGCCCAGGCATCAACACCCGCAGTGCTGCCAGAGATCGATCTGTCCATTCATCACTGGCGCCCTGCCACATTCGTCGCAGGTTTACCTCATGAAGATCAATAGCCTGCTCCTCAAAGGGAAAGGCCTGTTCTTCAAGCAAAATCTCATACTGCTCCAGCTCCAAGGCTGACAACCCTGCAGGCCGACTTGAATCCATAATCGATCGAGACAACTGCACGTACATATCGGCTATCTGGAAGTTCGCAGCAGCAAGGAAGTCTCCGACGCCATAATCAATAACTTGCTTATAGGCCTTGATGGTGCCTTTGAGAGACTTCTGTTTTGCCTTCAAAGAACGTTTCAGCGGCGCTGTGAGCTCAAGCGAGTCAAATTCGCTGCGATTAATATTTGCAAGCTGCAAACTGGCTTCCGCAGCCAGATAGTTCATGCGTTCGCTAGCGGCGCGACCAGATCGGGAATGAATATTCACTTTTCTCTGCCACAGGGAAACTCTTGACGCTCCCTGCTCAGCCAGAAGCTTGTCCTGAATATCCAGCGCGTTCATATGGACATCAAATGGCTGCGTATAAGTATCGGTATAGCGCGAGAACTCGCTAAGCGCGCGAGCCTTGTCCTCGTCTTTCAGGAAAAGCTCTGCTGCCAGATAGTGCGCTTGTCTGCGTTGTTCAGAGTCTGTGGTTGCCGATGCGACGTTAAGATACTCCTGCGCAGCACCAGCGTAGTTTTTCTCCGCCTCAAACATCGCAGCCAATCGACCCGGGACCTCTGAAGCCCGGACGTCATTTGGATACAGATCCCGAAAGCTCGCGAGCAGGTTGGCAACAGCAGTTGAATTACTTGCTGCTTCCATCATGGCGATAGCATCGTAGTGCGCCAGCGCAGCTATTTCGCTCCCAGGACCAAGCGTTGCAATCCGCAGATAGTGGTTGAGGGCGACATCAGTGTTAGCCTCTTGTTCGGCGGCTTCACCTTGCTTGTACACACTGGCGAGCAATCGCTCCTTCACCTCGGAACGAGCTGAATCTTCGCTCGACGTACTATCTAAATACCGAATATAAGCCTCTTCGGCAGCAACATAGGAACCCAGCTCCATAGATCCATGACCCACTATCAAGCGGGCAGTTGAGGCTAAATTCGGATCAAGGTTTTCTCTGCTATCAAGCAATTGCTTGGCAAGCAGAACCGCATCGGTATAGTTTTCGCGTTCAAAAAGATGATCCGCTGCTGAGACCTGCACTGCGCTTGCACGGGGATCATCCGCAAAGGTGTTCGCAAAATCGATCTGGGCTTCCAAACGCTGGGCATACCAGTCTTCTTGCTCTTTTGGCTGGGCTCCGCTGGCCAGTGTATCGAGCGCGAGAATGCTTGAATATCCCGCTTCGACAGCCTTGGGATGTTCCGGAAACTGCGTTGCAAGACGCTGGTAGGCCGTAAGCGCAGAGGCTGCCAGTTTGGCGTCGGTGTAAACATCACCCAGCAAAAATAGTGTGTCAGCGGTTCTGGGGTCTGCAGGAAAGGTCTCAACTATTTGTTGATAGTAGTCTGCGGCCGCCAAAAAATCTGGGGTTCGTCGTGAATCCTGGGCTTGTGCATGCCGCAGCTGGGATAACTCACCAAGATAACTCCTGAGCGTAGGGCGATAGGAGGCTCGAGATGCTTCATCCTGAACCGCCCAAAACTCGCTTCGTACGCCGTATCGCTCAATAAACTCTTCTTTCTTAGGTGCAATCTCACTGGGAAAATCAGCCTGATCCAGGATATCTATGATTGAGACGGTTGCACTGGGTGCACGTCGATCCAGCGGGTTTTCGTCGACAAAGATCTGCCAGGCGGCAACACCATCCAGATACCGTTCCTGCGCTAGATAGTCAGACGCCAGACGGTCATAGATCAGATACTGCCACTCAGGCCGGTTTCTGGCTTGCATGTCGGCCGCCAGACTGGACGCACCGTCTTCATAGTTCAGAGTAAGCATCAATACACGCAGGGCATCGTCGAGCAGCTCTTTTGATACTCGCGGCCGAGTCTCGGCAGATCCCGATGGGACATCGGTGCTGGTCAACTCTACAACCTGATAAAACTGCTCAGCGGCCTCGTCAAGATTAGAGCGTTTGAACTGGCTCCATCCCAACATGTAAGAGGCATGCAACCAGTATTTGCTGTCGTCGCCGGCAGCCGTAACCTCAGCATAATCTGTGGCAGCCGATGCATAGTCGCCGTTGGAGAAGAGAATTTCCGCCCGTCTGAATCGGGCCTCAAGCAAATGCCTGGAATCTGGATAGTCTGCGATTAACTCATCAAGATAGCGTTTGGTTTGGATCGCATCACCCGCCATATCATTCGATTGCGCTAACTGATACAGGAGTGCATCACGCCCCTCATCACCTACGGCATTTGCCAGCAAGGTTTCGTAGATTTCGACAGCACCCGAAAATGGATTACTTGTCTGACCCTCAGCAGACAGGGTTCCGGCCCGAGCCAACTCCAGATCTGCCAGGCGCTTACCCAGCACCTGGTTCTGCTCGGGATCACCAACTTTCCCATACACCGCCCGGTAAGCCTCAAGCACCTCAATCTCGGTAGCGACGAGGTCTTTTACGGTGCCACCAGAAACAGCCACAGGTGAAAGATCTAACTCTGGTAATCGAGATATTTCCTTGGCCAGTCTTGGTCCTTTGCCGCCGGGTAAGGAGGAGTCTCTGAACAATCCACAGCCACTCAACATACCAAGGGCAATAACCCCAACAAGCAATCGATTGAGGCAAATCACGGTGACACCTCCTCGATCGCAGCGTATTGGTCGAGGGTACGAGCGATAGCAATGCGCGCAGTTAACAGATATTTCTGCACCTGCTGTGCTTCATTTTGCATCCCCCGCTTGAGTTCTAATGCCAGTTGCTCTTCACGGTTGTCCAGCGCTCGTTCAACTCGCGCAGCCAGATCATTGGCCCTTTGCTTGAATTGGGTGAAATCGGCCAAGACGCCAGCTTGCAATCCACTCTCAGCAGCCTGCAAGCGCATGGCCTGGGCCTGCATGCTGTCGCTAAGCGCCTCAACGTCTGCGATAAGCTGGCGCATCTGCTGCAAAACTACCGGACGAGAATCTGAAATTTCCCAGAAAACGACACCTCTCAATCGATCGAGTCGAGAGCGCCACTGGGAGGCTGCTTCCGCGTCAAGCCGAGAAGAAAACTCATACATCTTCTGTAGCCGTTGCAATCGTTGTGTTTGCTCCGGGTTAGCAAGAGCCAATAAAAAATCAGCATCAGGCACAACGGCATGGGATTTAAGCGCCTCTAGTGCAGCAAGCTGCTGATCAATTTTTTGTTCAAGCAGCGCGTGAGCGGACGCCAGGCCGTTATCAGACAACGCAGCCTTTACTGCTTTTGCACGCCTGCGTTGTTCCAGCGCAAGTTCCTGGTAGGTTGCCAAATCACTTGGCAAAGACTGAAGCCAATCGTTGGTCCTTCTTAAATCGCGCCACTGAACGAGCAGCGAATCAACACTCTCGGCGGAAATCCACTCAAGCCAGTCGGTGTGGCCGAGCTGCTCATTCCAGTCTTCCAACAGCTTGGGATCACCACGCCCTTCCGCAAATACCGAAAGCAGATCGCGTACCCACTGCTTGTCTTCTACCTGTTCTGACAATTCATCAAGTTTTACGGCCCGTGCAGAGAAATTCTGTTCTGCAGAACGGTAATGTGCCAACGCAAGATCCTGACGTTGCATATTCTCCAAACTCAACGGAAAGCCAAGCCGGGCACTGGCTGAGCTGGGGTTCCAAGCACTCTGTTGCTGGAGACTAAGCCAGACCCTCGCGGCGAGTTCGTAGTCACCACTCTCCATCGCCAGCGCTCCAAAAGAGGCCAATGCCAGGTCGCGATAGCGCCCCTGGGCCGGGAGGTCGCCGAGAATCTTTTCGGCCTTTCTGGTTTCGCCTTTTTCACGCTGCAGGAAAGCTTGAGCCAGCAAAGCACGCTGCTGCAGATCTTGCATTTCGACCAAGCGGTCAGCCGATTTTATTTTCACTCCAGCTACTTCTGCAAAGGCATCCTCGGAGCCCTGCATGTCACCCGACGCGCGCAATGCACCGCCCAGGTTATAGAGGCCGTACATTCTATGAATATCGTTTTTGCCCAAAGTCTCGAGGTGAGAACGCGCCGCTTCAAGATCGCCCCGGTTGAGCGCGAGCTCAGAACGCATGAATTCAACTTCTGGATGAAACTTTTGTTTTCCGGAAAACCGACGAGTACCAAGATCTATTTGGGCAAGACTTTGTTCAAGTCTCTCCCAATCCCCGATACGAAAATACTCACGCGACAGGTGAAACGCCAGTCTCAGATTATCCAGCTCCGTCAACTCTTCAGGGTCAACGGAATCAAATACTTCTCGCGAGTAATCAAACATCTGATCGGAGAAAGCAAAACTGCCTTCAGCAAGCGCAAATTTGGTTTCAACGCCTTCAGCGTGCCCCCTGGCCTGGGCTACTCGCACCGAGAGCAGAGCATCAGAATAGTTTTGCTGATAGAAATCATATAGTACCGTGCCGTAGGCAAGCTCGGACCGAGGCGACACCTCAGGCTGAACAGCCGCAGCACAGGTAAATATGAGCTTGCAGAGAAACAGCTTCATCTATGAGATCCATTCATAGTAGATCCATTCATAAGAGTTCCGATACAGGCCCTAGCGGCCCGACGTACTACCGGCAGCGGCAGTGAACTCTGGCTGGTAATTCTCTTCAGAATCCGTGACTTTCAGTTCAACAAAAGCGGGTTCAAAGGTTTTCTCGAACGTTACAGAACTGGCTCGACGGTAATCGCGACCAGCGGGCCCTCGGCCTGTGAAGAAGGCAGTTACTGTGTTCTCCCCCTGCTTAACGTTACCCGTGTAGAGCTTCTGTACTCCACCACGATATAGAGCATCCACCTGTTTTTGCGTGTACAAATGATGGGTGACTTCCTTGCCGTTAATTTTCAGTGTTACCGCATCAAGCTGAAACAACGCACCTGCGTCAATACCAACAAACACAGCTACCTGCGAACTCGCGGGGAAAAGCAGATCTTCCTCAAGCACAACAAGATCGCGGCGCAATTCAAGAAGGTCTTTCTTGATGCTCTCCATTTCCCGAGTCAAGCCGTTGTCAACTCTGGGGGCTGTGGATGAGCCTGCATTTCCCTCATCTGAAAAAGAGCCTTCGAAGCCTTCCTCAGAAAACGCGGGAGTAGATAGACCCGCGATAAGAAACAGACTCAAAACAAAGATCTTTGGCGTGAAAACAGGATGGCTGTCCAATGTCATTACTCTAATCCGCACTAAGTTAAAGGGAGGGATCGATTGGCTCTATTCAGAGATCAGCGTCTTAACGACGTCTATGTACTTGGCCTCATCTCCCGGCTTGTAGCCGCGATGGATGTAGCGAACCTTGCCATTACGATCAACTACCACTGTGGTTGGCATAGCCTCGAGCTCATAGGTTTCAGAAACCTTCTGACCGGCGTCGATCAAGACAGGAAAGGTCACTTTCGATTTCTTGGCGATTTTTTCGGCTGGGCCTCGTTTGCCCTCAACATTCACACCAAGCACAGCAAAGCCAGCCTCTTCGTAACGTTGGTGAAGTCGGTCCAGAATCGGCATTTCCTGCCGACAGGGTCCACACCAGCTGGCCCAAAAATTGATCAGCACCACGTCACCGCGATGCTCCTGAAGGCGCAGATTACCGCCGGATAATTGTTCCAGCGTGAAGTCAGGGGCTTGCGTATCTACGTCTACCGCATAAACCGGATTAACAAATACTGTTAATCCCAACACTGCGGCTAACGCCACAACCCTTTTACTAACAATCGACTTGGAAATATTGATCGCTTTGCCTCCTGAATCTGCTACCAAAAAATAGTAAGGCCTTACCGTCGCGGATCGATTCTCGCTGAATCCTTCAGCAAGCCGTCTTTGAACTACCGGCGTTGGCCTGTCTGGCACATCTGTGCCTGGTGGTGCCCATCCTGTGCACTACCCACGGTGAATCCTGCACCGTTGGAACCCGTCGAGTTAACGCCGACTGCACGCATAAGCGACGGCGCTAAATCGCTGGGCTCCAGGGGTGTAAGTTAGTTGTATGGGCGAAGGGGTTTTGTGGCGCTTATCACAAAATGCGCGGCGACTACTGCGCACTTGCTACTTTGTGAACTACGCATTTTTCACAATTGTGGCGGATA
>CAZWMD010000041.1:11191-15568 GCA_964634815.1 uncultured Pseudomonadales bacterium
CGCAACTGCCCAGAGCCATCAACCACCACAGCGTCTATGCCTGGCAGGCTGTCAATAAGCGCCAGACCTTTCTGGAGTCCAAGAACAAACACAGCGGTCGAAAGCGCGTCGGTGAACAAGCCTTCTGGCCCCAGAATCGTCACGCTACGCACATCTCGGGCGGAATCCCCGTTGTCGGGGTCGATGATGTGATGGTATCGAACGCCGTCTTCCTCAAAGAAACGTTCGTAATCACCCGACGTTGATACCGCGGTATCCACCAGCGGCAGCAGTGCAATCATCTGCTCTCTGTCACGCGGATTTTGTACACCAACCGTCCAGGGCCGACCGAGTCGATCTCCCAGGATCCTGCTATCGCCACCCGCAGCCACCATGCCCTGGGTGACCCCTTTATTGCGCAAAAGCTCAACACATCGATCAACCGCATAGCCCTTGGCGATGCCCCCCAGATCGATATAGACACCAGGGTGCGAAAATCGGACCCGTTTGCCACGCATCAACACCACATGACGAAAGTCGATGGCCTCGAGGGCAGTGCCAAGGACCGCGCCTTCCGGACGCTCTCCTTGCCGATAGTCATAAAGCCTGCCAGCTGATGCGTAGGTGATATCAAAGGCTCCACCCGACAACTCGCTGACTCGACGGCTAGCCTGCAGCAGGGTCCACAGCTCACGACTCACCCGCATGGGGCGCACGGCGGCGGAAGCGTTGAGTTTTGAGAGTTCTGAGTCTTCTATATAGGGGCTAAAGGCCTGCTCAATGCGACGCATTTCTGTCATCACCAGCTCAAGCAGTTCGGCGGCCTGCTGAGCATCCTCATGCCAGATCTCCGCCGTGACAGACGTGCCCATAATGGCCTGATCGTTGCGATGCCACTGTGCGTCAGCCGTTTCTACAGAGCACAGCATAACCAGCAGCACATACAGCATGCAGGCCAGGCTGCGCGCTGTTTTGCATCGTTCTAAACACCCAAGTGCGGCCCATTGACCTGTAATCATCGCCTCATTCCCGGTAGTCCATGCGCGGGTTCGCACAAAGTATCCCAATCGATGGCAGTTTTCAGTGTGACGTCTGTCACAGGTATCTGTCACAGGTAACTGAGGTGAAACGAAAAAAGAACTAAGCATGGACCAAATCGTACTAAGGGGATCTGGTCAGGGTAAAACGCTTATCCGCCAAAATCGCTAAAATCTATATCAGATCAATCGCTTGGAGAGAGCTTTCGTGGCCACGCATTCAAATTTCATCGACGCTATAGGCAACACTCCGCTGATTCGGATGAACAGCCTGTCTGAAGCCACGGGCTGCGAAATTCTCGGCAAGGCAGAGTTTCTGAATCCAGGTGGTTCGGTCAAGGATCGAGCAGCCTGGTGGATGATCCGGGAGCATGAAGCCTCTGGTGCCCTGCAACCTGGTGGCACCGTTGTAGAAGGCACAGCGGGCAATACTGGCATCGGTCTCGCGCACGTTTGTAACGCTCGGGGTTATGGATGCGAGATATACATGCCCAACAACCAGTCTCCAGCAAAAGCTCTGATGCTGCGGACACTGGGCGCAACGGTAACCGAGGTGCCTGTTGTTCCCTATGTCGATGACATGAACTATCAGAAGCAGGCCGGGCGCCATGCCGAAAGCCTGGATAACGCCGTGTGGGCCAATCAATTCGACAACGTAGCCAATCGGCTCGCTCACTACGAGTCTACTGGACCCGAGATCTGGCGTGACACCCACGGCAAGGTAGATGCCTTCGTCACTGCAACTGGCACTGGTGGCACCATCGCCGGAACAGGCGATTTCCTGAAAGAACAAAATTCTGACGTCCAGATCGTTTGCGCAGATCCCCACGGCAGCGCAATCTACAATTTTGTGACCACCGGCAAAACTACCATGACACCCGGCCCGTCCATTACGGAAGGCATTGGCAACTCACGGGTCACCGATAATCTGCAGGGTGCTCGCATCGACGATGCCGTGCAGGTTACCGATACAGATATGGTTCGAATGGTTTACCAGCTCATGCGCGAAGAGGGCTGGTTCTTCGGTTCAAGTACCGGAATCAATCTTTGTGCTGCCGTTGACTATGCAAAAAAAGTTGGCCCCGGACATACCATCGTCAGCATTCTGTGTGATACCGGCGCAAAGTATCAGGAGACCCTGTTCAACCCGGAATTTCTTGCCGAACGTGGACTGAGCCCAGACTAGTTCCAGCACCCCCCGTTTCTGCTATTGCCCGGTGAACACGGGTTTTTGTTTCTCAACAAACGCTTTTGCAGCCCCCTTGTGATCTTCTGAAAGGCCGGTATGCACATGATGGGTCGCCTCAAGGTCAAGACACTCCATAATGTCTGCTCCCATTGCGGCTCGATTCAGATTCTCTTTCATGTACCTGTAAGCAATTGGCGGCCCCTCAGCCAATCGTTTTGCCAGCGAAAGGGTCGCCTCCTCAAGGTCACTGGCCGGGACCACCTGATTCGTAATACCCAGTGCCTGGCAGGTCTCGGCATCAAACCGATCTGACAAAAAGTACATTTCTTTCGCTTTCCCAAGTCCAACCAGATGGGACAGAAAAAATGTTCCGCCGAAGTCTCCGCTAAAACCTACTTTGGCGAAGGCAGTCGTGATAAACGCAGTATCCGACATAATTCGCAAGTCACAGGCTAACGCCAGACTAAGTCCTGCCCCGGCAGCAGGTCCGGGCAACGCCGCAATCACCGGCTTCGGCATAGTGAAGATTCGCCCGGCTGTGTTGCGCTGATTGAGCCGCTGGTTATGAATCGCCTCATCCAGGGTGGGTCCGCGTTTGCCACTACCTTTATTGCGTGCATTCATTCCTTTGACATCACCACCGGCACAAAAAGCACCGCCAGCACCCGTCAATACTATTGAACGAACGCTTGGACTTCGCTCCGCGTAATCGAGTGCCATGGCCAGCCCTGCATTCATTTCGCCAGACATCGCATTGCGTGCCTGGGGGCGATTTAGGGTGATGACAACAATCCCATCCTGCTCGTGAGCCAGTAGATCCTCCGTCTGTGTTTCTATGCTATGCCTTATGCCGTACCCTGAAGACTCTTCGCTCATACCCCACCCCGCGTCGTAAGACTGTTGAATTCCATCTCACCTTGCCACAGCATGGTCGGGAAAAAAATTATTAGCAGCGCCTAAATGACAGACAAAAATATAGCCAACGACATCAAAATCTCCAGTGAGGCCCTATCCACCTTCGTAGAAACGATCTTCGAACGCATGGATACCCAACCAGAGACCGCCAGAATCGTCGCGCAACATCTGGTTGAGGCCAACCTGAAAGGGCACGATTCTCATGGCGTCGGCATGATCCCTTCCTATGTGAAAAATTTACGCGCAGACCTGTTAAAGGCCAACGCCCCGATGTCTGTGTTACGCGACAACGGTGCGGTAGTCATGTTGGATGGTCAATACGGATTTGGCCAACGGGTTGGAAAAGAAGCGACACAGTTTGCGATCGAACGCGCAAAAGATATTGGTCTGGTGTGCGTTGGCCTGCGCAACGCACACCACCTTGGGCGGATTGGTACCTATGGCGAACAGTGCGCCGAGGCTGGCATGGTTTCCATGCACTATGTGAACGTGGTAGGCCACCCCCCTGCAGTGTCACCGTTCGGCAGTCGCGAAGCGCGTATGACCACCAATCCGTTTTGCGCTGTTGTGCCACGCACAGACGCACCGCCAGTTGTCCTCGATATGGCCACTAGCCAAATCGCGCTGGGCAAAGTGCGGGTGGCTTACCACAAGGGCACAACCATCGCCGACGGCGCACTCATTGATCACGAAGGCCGACCGACCAATGATCCCGCCGTTATGTTCGAAGAGCCACGCGGAACCCTGGGACCTTTTGGATCTCATAAGGGTTACGGACTTGCGGTACTGTGTGAGTTACTCGGCGGGGCGCTAGCCGGTGAATGGACCATGCAGCCCGAGCATCCGCGCAGCCACAACATAGTGAATAACATGCTGATGTTTGTACTGAATCCAGAAGCAACAGGTAACGCGGAAGGGTTTCAACGCGAAGTAACCGCCATGATCGATTACCTGCACAGCGCCCAACCGGCAGAAGGTACCGACAGAGTCCGCGTACCAGGCGAGCCCGAACGCGAATCGAGGGCCAGACGTCTGCAAGATGGTATCCCCCTGGACGCAAGCAGCTGGCAGTCGATCATCCATGCCGCCGCCGAGGCTGGGCTGTCCGCTGAAGACATTGAAGCGGTACCACTGAAGTGAATCGCTGACAAAAGTGATCTAGAAATAGCGTTAAGCCAGGTTGGGAGAACATAATGAGAGGCCCAACAAGAGGTCTCTAGCAGGACTCTAAGAAAACACTAAAGAAAACACTAAAGA
>CAZWMD010000041.1:15668-34389 GCA_964634815.1 uncultured Pseudomonadales bacterium
AAGAAAACACTAAAGAAAACACTAAAGAGGACATTCGAATGAATATTCTGGAAACCGTCTTGCAAGCTGCTGGCGGCAGCGCTGTCAGTACCATCGCAAAGAATTTTGGCATAAATGGCTCCCAGGCCAGCCAGGTGATTGGCCAACTGATTCCTGCACTATCGCGGGGGGTGCAAAAAAATACCCAGTCCACCGAAGGACTTGATGACCTGATCAGTGCGCTTCGTGCCGGCAAGCACAGCAGCTACATCGACAATCCAGGTGATCTGCTGAAAAACAATAACATCGATGATGGCAACAAGATTCTGGGCCACCTGTTCGGCGACAAACAGGTGAGTCGTGAAGTCGCTTCCCGAGCCGCCAACAACACTGGTGTCGACAGCTCCATCATCAAGAAAATGTTGCCCATAATCGCAAGCCTTGCGATGGGAGCAATGAGCAAGAAGTCCGCTCAGGTTGGGATCAATTCCCCTCAGAGTTCAGGTGTGAGCGATCTGCTCAGTGGCTTCCTGGATTCCGATGGCGATGGCTCCATCGCGGATGATTTGCTTGGCATGGCCGGAAAATTTCTGCGTTAGTCCAGGCGCCCGGCGCTGTCAAAGCTCGGGTAAATCCAGATGCGCGTGGTCGTTAAGGGTAGCCACCACGCGTGTGCCATCGGGCTGCATCGTTAACCGGCTGATGCCCCCATGGCAGGTTGCAAACTGCAATCGCCCAAGACTCTCTGGCGGCAAGCCCAGCCAGGCCCCTACCAATATGTCGAGGGTGCCACTGTGGGTCACAATAACCGTCTCCGGCTCACGACGCTCAATCAGTTCCTCAATGAAGGGATAGACCCTCGTTGCAAGCTCAAAGCGCGATTCTGAACCGCTACAGGGTTTGTAGTGCAGGCGATCTTCCTCTTCGGTTACCTGCTGGCCATGCTCCTCCAACCAGTCGCTGGATTCCCCTTCGGCCACACCCATGCACATTTCGCGCAGTTCTCTACGCAGGCGAACATCACTGCCAATGGCACCAGCAACATATTCTGCCGTTTCCTGGGCACGCAACAAATCAGACGAAAAGACTTGAGGACGCCGCTCGGCCGCGGCCAGAGAACAGCGTAGCCGTTCCGCGACGGCCTTTGCGTGACGGATACCCAGACCGGTCAGACTGGTGTCGTACCAGCCCCCTATCTTGTTCTCTACTGTATGCGCCGACTGGCAATGGTTAACCAGAAAAACTCGCATCGTTTCACCGTCTCCAAGTTGCCTGAATTGTACACCTCAGAACTGTCGCAGAGACATTCGCTGTCCCGGTGAGGCGTAAAAAATGTAAAACTGAAGCCATGGAGATTCTCTTAGGCCTCACGATCAGGGCCCCAGAAGCAGTAGCAGAACTAAAAAGGAATACCACTTATGAGTACTCAGCCATTCGATCTCTCTCAACAGATTGCCATCGTTACCGGTGGTAACAAGGGGATTGGCAAAGGCATCGCCATGGCTCTCGCAGCCGCAGGAGCCCGTGTCCACCTGACGGGCCGAGATGCCACAGCAGGACAGGAAACCGTGGCACAGATTGAGGCCGCTGAGGGTGTCGCCGAATTTCACGCTGCAGACATCAACGACGAAGCCGCGATGGACAGCATCATCAACCAGGCCGCCGAAAGTGCCCTGCAATTAGGCGCAGATGCGCCACGGGTAGACATCCTGGTTAACAACGCTGGTATTTCAAAGTTTGATGGCGCGCCTGAGCATCTCTCTGATGAGAACTGGGATGCGGTAATCAACACCAATCTGAATAGCGTTTTCAAAGTGTGTCGCGGGGTTCACCCTTTCATGCGCAACAGCGGCGGCAAGATCATCAACATCGGCTCAATGTACAGTCTGTTTGGCACCCCGATTATCCCCAACTACGCGGCCTCAAAGGGCGCGGTGGTACAACTCACCAAATCCCTGGCGGCCGCATGGGCACAACACCAAATTAGGGTAAATTGCATTCTTCCGGGGTGGATCAGTACTGACCTGACTGCGGCGGTAGAAGCAGACGCTGATTTTTCGGCTGACATTATCAAACGCACGCCTGCGCGTCGTTTCGGCACCCCGGACGATCTGGGTGGAACAGCAGTATTTTTGTCCGCCGACGCATCAAGCTTTATCACCGGACAGAGCATTGCGGTCTGCGGCGGCTACAGTATTTCCTAGGTTTCAGATCTTATGTGGGCTTACTGGAGCTTGCGGACATAGAGGACAAGCTCGTGGTCCACCAGCTCCATACCATGCTCTTTGGCAATTTCATGTTGCAGCGTTTCGATACGCTGACTTATGAATTCAGTCACCTTGCCCGTATCCACATCAACCATATGGTCATGATGCTCATCGTTCGCCAGCTCATAGACTGAGTGGCCGTCATCGAAGTTATGCTTTTCGACGATGCCCGCACTCTCAAACTGGGTGAGCACTCGATACACGGTAGCCAGGCCCACAGAATCATCCATACCAATCAGATGCTTGTAGACTTCCTCCGCCGACATATGGTGCGGATCAGCAGAGGCCAGTACTTCAAGCACTTTCAATCTTGGTAGCGTGACTTTCAGCCCCGCCTTCTTAAGATCTGCTGAGGTCAATGTAGATTCCTCTCATGGCGTTGTGAAAACTCAGGCACCCTAGCTCAAGGGTCAGGTGGCGTCCAGCCATACGACAACCTCAGCCAAAAAGTCAGGGTTGTTGAGCCTGACGACGCGTCTGTCGAAGCACCAAAAGCGTCGGCAACAACCCAAGTAAGACAATAACCAGAGCAGCACTGCTGGCCTCCGCGATTCGCTCATCCGAGGCCAATCTGTAGGCTCTTGTGGCCAAAGTTTCAAAATTAAACGGCCTGAGTATCAAGGTTGCAGGCAACTCTTTTAAAACATCAATGAAAACCAGCAGCACCGCCGTGAGTACGGCTGGCTGCAGCAACGGCAAGTGCAGCTCTTGCACCACTCGCCCTGGTGAGGCGCCCAGTGATCGCGCAACTGCATCGAGCTGGTTTGATACCTGCGCCATTCCAGCATC
This sequence comes from uncultured Pseudomonadales bacterium, assembly GCA_964634815.1. Classification (GTDB taxonomy): domain Bacteria; phylum Pseudomonadota; class Gammaproteobacteria; order Pseudomonadales; family Azotimanducaceae; genus JALZVT01. The sequence continues at coordinate 18,704 of CAZWMD010000041.1, forward strand.
TACCGAGTTATAGGCAGCCGTCAGAAAACGTACCACATAGGCAAACACCAGCGCGGCAACGCTACCGGTTAACAACAACCCGGGATTCATCCCAAACTCATCACGCATAACCGTGGCAAACCAACGGTCTGAGGCAGAAAGAGGAACCAGCACCGCCAGGCCCAATACGGCCCCCGGCAGCGCATACCCCAATGCAGACAGTCGTACAGCAAGTGTCGCAAGCACAGACTTTTGGTCTCGCTGAGAGTAGCCAAGCAACAGTGCACAAAGGGTGGCAATCACGGCAGCCAACCCAGCAACCTTGAAGCTGTTCCAGAGAAAATCAAGAAAACTACGGCCAAGCAGAGGATCCCCTGTCGCCAGGTGATGGGAAATCAGCAAAGACAGGGGCAAAACAAACCCCAGAAACACCGGCACAACACAGGCGACACCAGCCGCCCAGCCGCGCCATCCCTTAAGTTGTATCTGTTGTGGCGCCAGTTTGTGCCCCGTGGGATTGGCAACCCGTCCGCGCCGCGCAAAATACTCAATCAAAACCAACACCAGCACAATCAGGAACAGCCAGGCGGCCAGTTGCATCGCTGCCAGTTGATCCCCCATCGCATACCAGGTGCGAAATATCCCGGTGGTGAATGTCGCCACCCCAAAAAACTCAACAACACCAAAATCAGCCACGGTCTCCATCATTACCAGCGCAGCACCACCAGCGATCGCAGGACGCGCCGCCGGTAAAGCAACATTCATGAAGGCACTCCATGGGCCACGACCGAGCACTCTGGCAGCGTTAAAAAGCGCACTCGACTGCCGTACAAAAATGGCCCGGGCGAGCAGATAAACATAGGGATACAGAACCAGAGTCAACACCAGGGCTGCACCGGGCAGCGATCGAAGTTCGGGAAACCAGTAACCGGGTTGCAAGCCCAACAGATCCCTCAAACCGGTTTGTACAGGCCCGGAAAAATCGAGCAAATCAGTGTAGACGTAGGCAATCACGTAAGCCGGTGCTGCCAGGGGCAGAACAAGCGCTGCGCTTAAGAACCCAGATCCCGGAAATCGCATTGCACTGGTAAGCCAGGCCGCGCCCGTACCTATGAGCACAGCCCCAGTACCCACCAGCACAACCAGCAACAGCGTGTTACCGAGATAGTCTGGTAACACAGTGGCACGCAGATGTGGCCAGGCAGGGCTGGCTTCGGCAATCAGGGTCCAGATCAGGGCCAGCATCGGCCAGGCCAGCAGCGCTATCAGTAAAAACAGAGAAAAACGCTGAATCACTGCGCCCAATGGCCGTTGCCGTCGCGGCGACAGAGCCGCCTCAGTGCTGGATAATGCGTCACTCACGAGGTGCCATCTAGGAATCAGTCTTAACTATGAGCCTAAGTTTCCACCAGTTAAGCCATAGCTACGGCAAAACACGGGTGCTGCAAGATATCAGCTTCGAAGCCCATGAGGGTGAGATTCTGTGTCTGCTCGGTCCGTCAGGCGGCGGCAAGAGCACCCTTCTGAGGCTGGCCGCCGGCCTCGAATCGCTGCAAGCGGGGCAAATCAAACACCGCGGCGAACTTCTGGCACATCCGGGCAGCGAACCGGCCCCGGAAGATCGCCCCATAGGATTAGTCTTTCAGGACCATATGTTGTTTCCTCATCTCACGGTCAATGCCAATTTGGGTTTTGGCCTGAAGGGGCTTCCTCGCGCCGAGATCGATGAGCGCACCACCCGGCTACTCGCGTCGATGGAGCTCCAGGGTCTGGGCCAACGATACCCCCATGAATTGTCCGGGGGTCAGCAACAGCGGGTTGCCCTGGCAAGGGCTCTTGCTCCAGATCCCTCCGTTCTATTGCTCGATGAGCCTTTTGCCAGTGTCGATTCCACCCTGCGGCGAGAGCTAAGACGAACCACTCGTAACGCCCTGAAAAGCACGGGCACGACAGCGATTGTAGTGACGCACGATCCCGAAGAAGCCATGCAACTTGCAGATTCCATTGCGATTATGGCCAACGGTACCATCGCCCAACACGCCAGCCCGGAAAAGATTTGGCAGGCACCAGCAACGCTGGACGTTGCCCTGCTGTTCGGCAACACCCAGGCGCTTGAAGGCAAAAGTGATGGTCAGCATGCCGACTGCGGTTTCAATCTGTTGCCTTGTGATCACCCTCCTGGCGACGTCATCGTCGCCGCTCGCCCTCAGGGGGTCAGACTGTCAACTACAGCGACTCATGACGGCCCGCCGCTTGAGGTCAAAGACATCCGCCTGTTGGGGCATCAATGGCAGGTCATGTTGGAAACCACCACTGGCGAGCCAACCTCCCTGCTCGCCTCCGTTGATCAACTGAATAACATTGCAGTTGGACACAGGCTGCACGCGGTGCTTGATCCCGGACACTGCTTCATCTATCCCCAACAAAGCACGTCAACACAACGCAACTCAAAGGAAGCCTAGTATGCAAAGTCTCAGGAACAAAACGGTGCTCATCACTGGTGCGGCCAGAGGAATTGGTCGCGGGATGGCCACCGCCTTCCTTGAGGCAGGCGCCAATGTTGCGGCCGCAGATATCGGTCAGTCCAAAGGTGAGGACTGGGCCTATAAGCTGGCGTCCTCAGAAGAACTCAATGCTACCGTGACCGAACTCGCCGAGGCGTATCCCAGTAGCAAGATCATCGGGATCGGTGTCGACGTTACTCAGGCAGACAGCTGTGCTGCTGCAGTTGCACAGACACTGGAGCATTTTGGGCGCATCGACGTGCTGGCAAACAACGCAGGCGTTGTGCAATCTGGCCCGATAGATTCATTTAGCGAGGCCGACTGGGACAGAGTGTTCGCTGTAAACACTCGCGGACTGTTCCTGATGACCCGCGCAGCATTACCGGCACTTAAGGCGGCAGAAACTGGTTGTGTGATCAACACGGCCTCAATTGCCGGCTTGAAAGGCTACCCAAACATGGCCGCATACTGCGGCTCCAAGTTCGCCGCCATTGGCATCACGCAGTCGCTGGCCATGGAATTGGCGCCAGCCAACATCCGCGTGAATGCAATTTGTCCCGGTATGGTCGGTACAGCAATGTGGCTTGAGCACCTGTTGCCCGGCGGTGCTGGGGCCAATGACCCGGATGCCGACTTTGAATCCATGATGGCCAATACTATTCCACTAGGACGCCCGCAAACGACTCAGGACATGGGCGAAGCCGCGCTCTACCTGGCTCAGGCCGGCAACGTCACTGGCATCGCACTGCCGGTTGCCGGTGGCTTCGAGATGTAGATTGCCGAGGCTGTGAGCCAGCCCGCCACGGCCAGAGTTATTGCGAATAATTCTCATTCATGCCAAGCTTCGCGAATATTCCATTGCCAGGCAGTACCCCCCAAATGTCCTTTGAGACCACCCAATCGATGCCTCAAGTGCCGTCACTGTTTCAGCAATCGCTGCAAGAGCTCAAATCGGCAGCAGTCGCAACATTGATTATCGCTGCACTGGCGGCCATGTTTGCCCTGGGTCTGTCACCTCGCGCCATGGCTGCCGATCAGCCGGCGCAACTCAGCGGTGTGGTGAACGTCTACACGGCACGCCACTACGACACCGACATGGCACTGTACGATCAATTCACCACGCTCACTGGTGTAAAAATCAATCTGATCGAGGGTAATAGCGACGGTCTGATTCAACGCATCGTAAACGAAGGCGAGTTTAGCCCCGCAGACATGCTAATCACTGTTGATGCCGGACGACTCTGGCGCGCAGCCGAAGCAGAAATCTTCAGTCCGGTCGACTCCGATACGCTTGAGAGCCGTGTACCGGATCACCTTCAAGCACCGGACAACACCTGGTTTGGGTTATCCAAGCGCGGCCGCGTCATGGTCTACAACAAGACGGCGGGCTTGCCTGACGGCATTACCGACTACGAAGATCTCACCGACCCAAGACTGAAAGGGCAGGTCTGCATGCGTTCGTCGGGCAACATTTATAATCAGTCACTTCTGGGGTCAATCATTGAACACAAGGGCGAAGAGGCCGCTCTCGCCTGGGCGAGTGGCGTTGTTGCCAACTTCGCACGCCCTCCCCGGGGTAATGACACAGCACAGCTAAAAGCCGTTGCTGCTGGTGAATGTGGAGTGAGCATCGCCAACACCTACTACATCGGACGCTTCGCTGGATCTTCCACTCCTGAAGACCAGGAGGTTATGGCGTCTCTCGGGATACTGTTCCCCAATCAGGAAAATCGAGGAGCGCATATAAATATCAGTGGCGCTGGCGTACTCAAGCACGCTCCTAATCGAGCGAATGCCGTTGCGTTTCTCGAGTATCTAACCAGCGACTTTGCCCAGCGTTTGTTCGCTGAAGGCAATAATGAATACCCAATCACAGGAGCGGTTACAGGCCCTGTTGCAACCCTGGGTAGCTTTAAGGAAGACGAGCTAAACGCCCAAACACTGGGCACAAATCAACGCACCGCGGTTGAGCTCTTCGACAAGGCCGGCTGGCGCTAAACGCGATCTGATCAAGCTTAGATATGAGATGGAAAAGGAAAGTCTTCTAAAGGCAATTCCACACCATTGAACCAGCTGATTTCTTCATGCATTCCAACTACTTCGCCGACAATCAGCAACGCGGGAGACGGTAGCTGGGCCTCTTCGACCAGGTCCGGCAAATCGCGGATAGAGCCGACAATAGTTTGCTGCGCCGCTGTTGTACCGGCCGAAATCATCGCCGCTGGAGTTTTGGGGTCCATGCCATGCAGGCACAGCTGCTCCGAAACCAGAGGCAGAGATTTCAGGCCCATAAAAATCACGTGAGTGTGATCCTTTACGCTCATTTGCGCCCACGGTAATAGTAGCTGCCCCTCCTTCATGTGACCCGTCCAGTAACTAACGCCAATCGCATGGTCGCGGTGAGTCAGTGGAATACCTGCATAGGCTGCACACCCATTTGCAGCGGAAATCCCCGGAACAACCTGGAAATCGATACCCGCCGCAATCAGATCGGAAAGTTCTTCTCCGCCCCGCCCAAACACAAAGGGGTCACCGCCTTTGAGTCTGGCCACACATTTACCTTCGCTTGCATGCATAACCAACAGCTCGCCAATGGTTTGCTGCGATACCACATGGGACTTAGCCTGCTTTCCTACATAAATCAGCTCTGCCTCGCGTCGGCAAAGTTCCAGCAGGCGAGTGGGAATAAGACGGTCGTAAAGAACAACGTCGGCACGCTGCAAAAGTCTCTGCCCACGGAGCGTCAATAATTCAGGATCGCCAGGTCCTGCGCCAATCAAGAACACCGATCCTTTCGACTGGGCCTGTTCATCCCAACTATCGAGCGCCTCTCCGATGCTCTGGCGAGCGTTATCCATCTGGCCGGCAAGCGCCGCTGACCCTATAGGTCCATCGATTATGTGATCCCAAAAACGACGGCGCTGCTCGGTATCTGCAAAGCGTGCTTTCACCCGATCGCGCATTTCGCCCAGCAGTGCTGTGAAATTCGGCAAACCGAACGGCAGCTGTCGCTCCAGCCATGATTTCAGATAGCGCGCCAAAACCGGTGATCGTCCGCCGGTAGAAACAGCCACTATTGCTGGTGAACGATCAACAATTGCCGGCAATATAAAACTGCAAAGCTCAGGCTGGTCGGCTACGTTGACCGGAATGTTCAGAGCAACAGCGCCCTCATACACGGCAGCATTCACATCAGCAGAATCCGTTGCCGCTAGAGCCAGCTTGGCGCCAGTCAGGTCCGCCTCCTGGAACTCTCTGGCTAGCCACTGCAGCTGATGCTTGTCTACCAGCTCGCGCATAGCGCGGCTCAGTTCAGGCGCGACAACAGTAACCTTCGGCTGGGCAGCCAGCAGAAGCTCTGCCTTTCGAGCCGCAACCGCACCACCGCCAATAACCAACACCGGTTGATCGGTGAGCTTTAGAAAAACAGGAAGATAATCCAATGCGGCCCGCCTCGTTGTACTTCTAGGCGTCTAGTCTACCGCTGTATCAAGCAGCTGTGGCGGCCGCATCCTGATGCAGACCACACTCCCGGCCTTCTATACCTTTAGTTGGGTCGAAGTAGTTTGACTCACTAGGCAGGTCATTAGCTTGCAGGTAGTCGTTGAGCTGGGCTTCACGCCAGCGCAATAGCGGCGATGCCTTTAACACCCCTCTACCGTCAACAGACAGATGATCAAGAGTTGAGCGCAAGGCGGTTTCTTCAGCCCGGATACCTGTGAGCCAGACATCTGGGTTGAGTTGCGCAAGTGCCCGGTCAAAAGGCTCAAGTTTCACGCGACGAGTGAACTCCGCATGCTCGGGGTCATTGATATCAGGAACACCACCCAGCGTCGCGGTTATCCAGGCCGGCGTTTGTATAGGCGCATAGATTTTCATATTGAGCTCAAAGCGCTCAATGAGCGAACGGGCAAAACGATAGGTTTCACCCGTATTAAAGCCATGATCAACCCAAACAACGGGAATCTGTGGAAACTGGCGGGTTACCATATCCAGCAGAACAGCCGCATGAGTTCCGAAGCTGGTTGTCAGTATCGGCCGTTCTGCGCGTTCAAGAGTGTAGGCAATCACCTCTTGGGGAGACTGATTAGCAAGCACAGTGTTCGCTTTATCGATTGCCTGTTCGCTTAGACGACTCAAGAGCCAAGCCCCCCTTCTGCAGAAATTGCGGCACCGGAGTAAAGACGGTGTGGTGGCATATCGAGCTCGGTCAGAGACACAAGCATGCTATCAATACTGTCGTTACCGGTTATTTCAAACGCTGTGAATCCGGTTTCGCGCATAAACTCGAGCTGATCGCGTCTTATATCACCCACCGCGACAAGAACACCGCCATAAGCATAGTGCTGCTTCAGGGTGGCTGCGTGGCTGTAGCCCCGGCCGTCGGTGAAGACAGGAAACAAAACCAGAATCTCTGCTCGATCCAACAACTCAACAGGCAAATCGGCCAGCTCATCAGCCGGCTGAATCACAACCGTCCAGCGATCATCTGTGACGGGCCAGGCCGAAGGCTCTTGCAAATACTGAGCAAGACTCAAGACCACCGTTTCGGATTCAGACACCTCAGCAAGCACCGGCTGAGTTGATTCTGCATCTGTCGCCAGATCTTCCAGGACATATTGCCAGCGACTCTCAACGACCTCGGAGTTGCCTTCGTGACTAAGCAGCAACTGCATAAACACGCTCCTGGAAAGGTTCGATACCAATACGATCCAGCGTATTCACAAAGGATTCGCCTTCTATGCGCAGAGTTGTATAGACCTCTAGAATTCGTTCTACCGCTTGCGCCACATCTGCCTTGGCAACGGAAGGCCCAATGCGCTTACCGATTCTGGCACCGGTTGTGGAACGGCCACCCAGAGTGAGCTGGTACCACTCCACCCCTTTTTTATCGACACCAAGAATACCGATGTCTGCCACATGATGATGACCACAGGCATTCATACAGCCAGAGATTCTGATCTTCACATCACCCAGATCATGCAGATAATCCAGGTCATCAAAGCGATCATTAATCTGGTCCCAGATTGAAATCGACGTTGCGTTTGCCAGCGAGCAGTAGTCGAGTCCAGGACACACAATCATGTCCGAGAGCGTGCCGATATTCGGCACCGCAAGATCCAGCTCCTTAAGCGACGTCCACAGGTTACGCAAATCCTGCACCGGCACATGCGCCAAAACCAGATTTTGATCGTGGGTAGAGCGGATATCGCCATCGCAGTAGGTGTCAGCCAGATCGGCAACACCGCGCATTTGGGTCGAAGTGATGTCGCCCGCAGCCCGTTCGGAGGACTTCAAAGAAATCATCACTACCCGATAACCAGGCACCCTGTGCTCTCGAGTGTTCTGCTTTAGCCAGGCATTAAAAGCAGGTGCAGAGCTACTCTCTGCCAGACTGTCTGCAGGACTGTCTGCCAGCTCAACAGCCACCACGTTTTGTGGCGCCAGCTCCTTGTGAAAGAACGACCGCATGCGATCAATATCCACCCCTTCCAGGGTACGCACCGATTTGCGGGTGACCTGCCATTCTGCGTCTACCAGATCACGAAATGCATCGATCCCCAGGGCATTAACCAATATCTTGATGCGCGCTTTGTAAAGATTGTCCCGACGGCCGGCACGGTTGTATACCCGTAACGTGGCTTCGAGATAGGTCAACAGGTCAGCGCCCGGAAGACCCTCGCGCAAGAGCTTGCCAACGACCGGCGTACGCCCTAATCCGCCCCCTACCCAGACGTCAAAAACCGATTCACCCGACTCGTCGTGGCGCAGTCTCAGCCCAATATCGTGCACCTCAATAGCGGCACGATCGTTTCGAGCACCTGTTACAGCGATTTTAAATTTGCGCGGTAACCAATTGAATTCAGGATGAAAACTTGACCATTGCCGTATAAGTTCGCACCAGGGGCGCGGGTCTTCGATCTCGTCGCCAATGGCGCCTGCCAGCGGATCGCTGGTGATATTGCGTATGCAGTTACCACTGGTTTGGATAGCGTGCATCTGGAATTCAGCCAACTCCTCCAGAGCATCAGGAATCTTCTCTAGCGGAATCCAGTTGAACTGCAGGTTTTGTCGGGTTGTCATGTGACCGAAACCGCGATCGTAGTCGTCTGCTACCTTCGCCAGGGTACGCATCTGGTCAGAAGTGAACATGCCGTATGGAATAGCCACCCGGAGCATTGGCGCGTGCAACTGCTCATACACGCCGTTGCGCAGCCGCAACTGCTTGTATTCATCGTCTGATAGATCACCTGCCAGATATCGCGTGGTTTGATCCCTAAACTGCGCAAGCCGTTTGGCAAGCAGTGCTTTGTCGTGATCGTTGTACTGATACATGGTCGGCCCCGGTCAAGCTCAACTGTGGACTAGACCCACTAGCCTAGGTGGTTTTGACTAGATGGTTTACGCAGCTATAGAACGAGAGCGGTAGCCAGATAGGCCATGAAGAAAGCGATAGCCACTCCGGCGCGAACATTCGCTGAAACGAACAGGTTCACAAGCGACGGGCCAATCTCTATTTCTTTTCCGCGAATAGTCATGTTGCAAATACTAAATAGGCTCGCACGCAAAGGAAGTAACGTTTGCGAATATAGATATGCTGAACAGACAATTAGCCCGGCGGTAAACACCAGGAAAGGGCATACTTATTGTCAAACATTCCAGCCCCCGAACCGCGGCCAAAACCTGTCCGGCTGGCCCTGCGCCTTCACCAGATAGCCATCAAACTGGGCAGCGGTTGCGCAGGCGTGGACGGGCAATATGCGCAGCTGAGAGCCAATGGGATAGCGACTGAAGTCCAGTGCCGCTCCGCTACGGGGAACCACCAAGCCATGCTCCTGGTTCGCCTGAGCAACTATAAGATCATCATCACTTTTAACCCCAGCGGCGTTGGCCCCGGCTGCCCCGGCAGCAACCACAAGTCCCAGCCCCTGATCGACCCTGTGACCCGATGTGCCACGATCACTGGACAGGGCCATCCAGCCGGCATCAATCAATAGCGTGTTGCGCCTTCTCTGGTGACCTATAACAGTTGCCAGCACGGAAATTGCAATGTCTTCTTGCTGACACACCCCGAGGCCTGACATGACGAGATCATTGAAAACGTAAACCCCCACACGAACTTCACTCACGCCGGAAAAGGACCGGGCGGTACAGGCCGTTGGCGTTGAGCCAATACTGACTTCTGGACAATCCAGACCAAGCCGGCGCAATACGTCTGCCGCCCTAACCGCACCAGATCGCTCACGCTCGGCCATGGTTTCAAGCTCAGCAAGACTATGACAGTCGTACGCGCCGCCAGCATGGGTCATTACGCCGCGCAACAACGATGCCCCAAGAATCTGCCCAATGGCCATCAGCTCCTCACCATCTGGCTGAACACCCGCACGATGGTTATCAACATCCAGCTCGATAAACGCATCGAGCCCGATAGCACCGGCGCCATCTGGCAAGGCATTCTCATGACCCTGGTGCTTTTGCTGCTCCTGAACAAACGCCTGCGCCATTTCGCAACTATCCAGGATCACCGAGACCCGGGCACCGTGCTGATTCGCTAAAGCACGTAAATCCGGTAGCTTCTGGGGAACCATGCCAACTGCATAGAGGATGTCCTTATAGCCCGCGGCCATCACCTGCGAGGCTTCGCGCAGAGTGGACACGGTTAACCGCGGGTTAGCATCAGCCGCAACCATCTGCGCCACAACCGGCAGGCTCTTGGCCGTTTTAACGTGTGGTCTCGCCACCACGGAGGCCTTGTCGAGCCGGGTTTGCATCAGCGCAATATTTGCCCGCATTTGATCTTCATTGAGTAACAGTAACGGGGTATTTCGGGCGTTTATCGCAGCATCCATAGAGTCCAACTAAACGGCAGGGGCATCTGTTTGTGTCATTATGTTTCCAGTATCAGCCGCACAGCTAACACTCACAACCGCACAATAAGGAGTTTGCATGAGTTCGTCTCCTCACCACCGCCCCACCCTTTTTGATCTACGGGGCAAAACGGCACTGATCACTGGAGCGTCTTCAGGCTTTGGGCATCACTTTGCCGGTGTGCTCGCAGCGGCAGGCGCCAACGTTGTACTCGGCGCCCGGCGAGTAGAAAAGATTCAGAACAGAGTGGACGAAATCAATAGCTTCGATGGCGGTCGCGCCGTCGGCATGGCGCTCGATGTTCTGGAGACAACCTCCCTCGAGGCCTTCCTGGCAAAAGGTATCGCAGAATTTGGCAGCGTGGAGGTGCTTGTTAACAATGCCGGCGTCGAATCCGGCGCCAAGACCTTCACAATGATCGATGAGGCTGACTGGGACTTTGTGCTCGATACCAATCTCAAGGCGCTGTGGCATCTCTCAAAGCTCTTCACCGAATATGTCGCTCAGGATAAGGCGCGCACAGGCAGCATCATCAATATCGGTTCAATCACCGCATGGCGTACGATCAAGGGCCAGTTTCCCTACGCGGTTAGCAAGGCGGCAGTGAAGAAAGCCACAGAAGTCATGGCTCTGGAGGGCGCGCGCTATGGGGTACGCGTCAATTCACTTGCGCCCGGATACATTCTTACCGATGTCAGTCGTGTGCTAATAGAAAGCGAGCGGGGAGATGAGTTTGTCACTGGCATCCCGGCCCGAAGATACGGCGAATTTGAAGATCTTGATGGCCCGTTGCTATTGCTTGCTTCAGATGCTGCAAGCTATATGACTGGCGCCTCAATAGTGGTCGACGGAGGCCACATCTGCTCGGAGCTCTAACGACCCGAGATATCGACTTCGAGTAACCTGCGGTATTCACGCATATGCCGAAGAGCGGCAAGTTCATCGCCGCGCACTTCAAACAACCGCGCCAGATTGTAATGGGCATCCGGAATATCACTGGCACGACTGTAGTAACTACATGCCGTATCGAACTCATCCAACTCGTCGTAGATGGTACCCATATTGTAGTTGGCCAACTGATGATCTGGAGCGTGGGTCAGCGCCAGCTTGTAGTGCCGGCGGGCCTGTTTGAGGTCTCCTTTGAGTTGGCAGAGTCGCCCCAGATTTACCTGAGCATCTGTGTTGTGCGGATTAATCGCCAATGCCTGTCGATAAGCCGCCGGGGCTTTCCCTGGATCTGCCTCTTCCAAATCCAGCGCCAGGTTGTACCAGTCGTCGCTGGACAGTTGACCCACTTCGGGCACGCTAATCAGGTCGCCATCCAGACTGTCTGACTCTGCGGTGTCAGATTTCTTCGCATCGGTATCCGCGGACTCTGAATCAGCCCCCGACCGATCATCAGCATCGCCCAATCCTGATGATCTCAAGGTCTCGAGCAAGCGCTTCGCGGTATCGCGCCGCTCTTGATCAAGAGGATTTGTGGGCCTATGGCCCCGGGTAGCAAGATCGTACCCTGGACTATCAAACGTCTGTTGTGGCGAACTATCCCGCTGACCTGTGAGATTTGGACCCTGCTCTGCGTCAGCGCCGAACAATGACAGCGTGGCAACCTTCTCTGAGCCGTCTGACGGATTAGCGGTATCAGAGTCATCAAACAGAAACGGCAGCGTGCCCTGACCCGACTCTGCATCCCAGGCCTTGTTGCCTTCCTGAACCACAACTCGGGTGCCTTCAGCCTGCACTCGAAGAGACGACAGCGGACGCGATGCCTGTGCATTGCGCGCCTTCAGATCAAGGAGCACACGGTTGGCGCGACGTACGGGTACCTGAGCATCAAGCAGCTCTTTCGCCGATCGCAGCATAACTACATCTTGGAACGTGAATCGGTACTCGCCACGTCGGCCACGCAACGGCGACAGTAAATCCCGGCGCACGTAGTGGCGCACCTGTGTTGCTTTCAACCCAACAAGATCAGCGACTTCGGAGGTGCTGTACTGACCCACCGAATCGACTGAGGATGTTGCGGAAAGAGATCTGTTGAGCGAACTGCTGCCGGCCAATGGGGAAAACCCTGTGCTGGAATTGACAAATTTTATCCTAGCGCGACATACCGAACAACAAATCAAATCAGAAAACGAAAGAAAAACACTGGAGATAACTTGTCCACAGGTAATCCAGTTTCTTAAGAGTGGATGCAGTTTGCTAGGTATCTCAACAGCTTGAGGAGCAAAGCCACCTGAGCCCTCAATCGGTAAAGCTTTGCAAACACTGGACTCAGCCTGTTGTTGCCTCTGCTGCCTTGCGCAGCGCACGACGTTCCTTGCGGGCAGCACGGCGCTGCTTGCGTTTTTCTGCTCGCTCCTTGCGTCGAGCCTCAGCGATTTCTTTGCGCCGCAGCTTGAAGGTATCTTCCAGCGCTTGAGCATGAAGCGGTGTTATGGGTTCAAACTTCCCGAGTGAGCAGCGGCCGGTTTGAATGGCCGCACCTGTTACTCTGGAGCGCCCTCGCACTGTGTCCAGCTGACAAATATTTGCTCCGCGCCCCTCGATGATAAGGATCATATCTGGTCGCAAGCCCACGCAACCTCGCTCCATACGGTTGAGCCAGGCACGTTTACCCACCGAGCTACGCACCAACAGATTTTCCTCATCGAGTATTTCGAACCGGTAAGTGGCGCGACGATTGATGCATCGCACCTCGTCGAGGTCTGGCTCAACACCCTCCGGATCGTTGAGCAGATCTTCAAGCGAGCGGGTCATTTCCGGCGGTAACTTGTCCGGATCGATTCCCTCTGAGCTGGTGCGTTCCTTTTCTTGCTTGTTTGATTCGGCCGCGACATCAACACAGATCAGTGGCATAGCGCCTAGCAGCAAAAAAACAGCCAGTGGTTTGAGCCAACAGGAGAGAGAGAGAAAGGCTTTCATCTGGCAGGTCATTGTCGACTCCCAATCGAATTTGCCCCAGGCACCTCAATGCCCAGAATCTTGAGCACTTGGCATAATGTCTGCCCACACTCCCCGTTCACTTTCAGGATAGCGAGGTCATCCGCTCGCGTCACGCCTCGATTCAGAACCGCAATAGGCGTGTCTGACGCTGCTGCTGCACGGCAAAACCTGAAACTGGAAAACACCATGAGCGATGACCCCACCACCAGCAGGCCATCGGCCTGGGCAACCCACTCATACGCCTGTTCAACCCAGGGTTTCGGTACCGACTGACCATAAAACACCACATCGGGCTTCAAAACACCGCCACAGGCCAAACACTCAGGTACCTTGAACCCGGCATTGATCACCGTGAGTTGGGCGTCTCCGTCCGGTGCCGGAGCAGCCCTCCCCGCCAAGCTGGACTGTTCGAGCCGCTGCTGTTCATGCAAAACAGGCAGCATTGCACCATTCAACGCCATAAGCCGATCCTGAATGGATGCACGCGTAACTCGCGAGTGGCATTCCTGACAGCTTACCCAATCCAGTCGGCCGTGCAGATCGAGTACCCGCTGATGCCCCGCAAACTGATGCAGGCCATCGACGTTCTGGGTAATCAGACCCACCAGATGATCCGCTCGCTCAAGCGCTACCAGCGCCCTGTGGCCCGAGTTTGGTTCGGCCCGGGCAAACTGCGGCCAGCCCAATAAAGACCGCGCCCAATAGCGCTGTCTAACTTTCTGGCTGGCCATGAAGTCAGCGTATTGAATGGGCTGAGCGTGCTTCCAGCGCCCTTCCGAATCACGGTAGTCGCCGATTCCAGACCCTGTACTGCAACCGGCACCGGTCACAACAACCAGTTTCGGATAACGGGCCACATAATCGGCAAGTGCCTGCACCTGCGGCGCGTCACCCATCATTCTGCCCCTTGTCGGTTAACACTGACGAGTTGCGCCGCCGAAGGATGGCGACCTGGCAGCCACAAACTGACGGCAACATACACAAGTGCAGAGGCACACAGACCCGCAAACACCTCATGCAACACCAGATTCATTCCCGTCATCAGCCACAGCACCAAAACACTAACTCCAGCTAACATCGAACCTAATACAGCACCGGCATGGCCACGCTGCCAGTGCAATGAAAATAGCAGAGCGGGCAGAAAACAGGCCGCATAGAGACTGCCGGAAAAAATCGTGATCGTCACAATATCTCCTGGTGGCCGCAATGCGATGACCGCAGCCAGAACGGCCAGGCCCACCACGGCACGACGAGTCACCGCAATACCGCGGTCAGAATTCACACCCAGCAGATCCCGCGAAAACACAGAAGCCCCAACCAGCAACACACTGTCCATAGACGACATTGCCGCAGAAATGATGGCAACCAGCAGGACATCACTCGCCCACACAGGAAAGACATCGGGCCGCTGTAATAACATCGGCATAATCAGGTCGGTATCGCTAACGGAATCGAAGAACAGGTGCGCCAACACGCCAACGGGAAACAGGCCGAGCTGAATCACAAGAACCAACACCAGAGCAACCCACATCCCACGCCGCAGGGCGCGCTGATCTTCCAGGGCAAAAAATCGTGAGATCTGCCGCGGATCAACAAGCAACTTCAGAGACCCGCTAAGAAATATTCCAATCAACACCGCAAAAGGCAGACCAGCATTCCAGTCGAGTGTGGGCAACAGGCGAGGATCACTAAAGAGCCCGCCGCCACTCACAGGTTGTGCCAGCTCCATGGCGCGAGACAATACAAAGTAACCCGCCAACAAAGAGCCAAAGAGCATGAATACCCCTTGCATAACGTCTGTTCGGGCTACGGAGATAAAGCCACCAATCGACGTATAGAGCACAACGATACCCAGTGTCACAATCACGGCGACCTCGTACTCCACGTCAAGAAACCACTGCAGCACCACGCCTGCACCTTTAAAGATCGCCACCAGATAGAGAATGCTGGAGAACAGCACGATGACTGCCGCACACCGACCTACCCACTGGCTTTCAAAACGGCGTGCAAAGTAGTCGGGCAACGTCAACGCATCGAGTTGAGCAGTGAACGCTCTTAAACGCGGCGCAACGGTTGTCCAGGACACCCAGGTAAAAAACACCATAAACAGGGGAAACAACAACCAGGGCGCGCCCAGAGTAAAGCCCTTGCCCGCATTGCCCACATAAGAATTGGTACTGGCATAGGTCGCACAGAAAGACACTCCAACCACCCAACCAGACAAGCGACGCCCACCCACGTAGTAGTCAGTGAGGCTGCTGGTTTGAGATCGCCCGCGCCAGGCATTGCCGAGCAGTAGCAGGCCGTAACCAATGAGCAGCAGATAGGCGAGCCAATGCTCAGTCATATCCCCTGGCATGCCTTCCCAATCACTGCTTGCCCTTCACT
>CAZWMD010000041.1:34489-38690 GCA_964634815.1 uncultured Pseudomonadales bacterium
TCACTGCTTGCCCTTCACTCCTTGCCATCCTCACCCGGTGTGACTCGCTTGCTGCGCCCAAGGCAGTCAGACTATGCTAGGTCGTACACTCCCGACCCAGGGCTTAGCGATGCGTTACTTCATACAGTTTGTCATACCGGCGATCATATTTGTGTCGCTTGTCTATATGGTCGGCCGACGCCGCGGACTGAGCCAGGCCGACGGAGAGGCGCCAATACTGAGCAATACCACCTTTGTGCTCGTTCTGGTTATAGGCGCTACATTTACTGTCGCGCTGCTGTTTGGTCTCGCCCAGCTTTAACGCCGAAGAAGACATTGATTCGAATCGATCCGATACAAGATCAACCCTTTGGGGCATGCGTCACCGGTATAGATCTGAGAGAGCCTATACCCGATACCAGGCTCTCAATGCTGAGAGCGGCCTGGCTTGAGCATCAGGTATTGAGTTTCCCAGATCAGCCTCTTGACCATCAACAGCTTGAAGCCGTTAGTCTTGCGTTTGGCGAATTCGGTGATGAACCCTACCTGAGAGGACTGTCAGACCACCCCAATATTGTGGTCGTGGAGCGTAAGGCAGACGAAAAGCCCGCACCATTCGGCACCTCCTGGCACACCGACTGGTCATTCAAACAGGAACCGCCGTCAGCGACTTTATTGCACTCAAAAGTCATCCCACCCCAGGGCGGTGACACTCTCTACGCCAGCGGTTATCTGGCCTGGGATGCACTTAGTGACGCCCTCAAAAGCAAAATCGACACGCGTTTTGGTCTGCATAGCGCTCGTCGGTCCTACAGTCACGCAGGTTATGAGGCCAGTGGCGGCAAAGCCCGATCGATGGCAATTGTCCCCTCCGACGATGCCTATGCCGTTGAGCGCCACCCGCTGGTCTGCACTCACCCCGAAACCGGGCGCAAGACGCTGTGGGTAAACTGGGTCTATACCATCGCTATAGAGGGCATGAGTAACGCCGAAAGCAATGCCCTGCTCAAGCAATTACTGGAACACAGCGTCCGGGAAGAATTTGTCTATCGTCACCAGTGGCAGCCCAACATGCTGACGATTTGGGACAACCGCTGCCTGCAGCATCAAGCCACAGGCGGCTACGACGGCCATCATCGACTGATGCACCGAACCACCCTGAAAGGATCTCGCCCAACACCCTGAGGTACAAAGCTCTCGGCTCAGACCCGAGAACAGGTTTTGTCTAGTTTGTTGTCTGGCTTCGTCTGGAAGTTCTCGGACTCTCATCGATCCGCCTTACATACACGGACGTACGTAATAACTGCCTTACATTTTCCATGCATTGTCTTGAACACCCGATAAAGCCCGCTTGGTGTAATAGCACTCACGAGAACTGCAATTCATAGCGAATAACAAATCGCACCTCCAACTGGACGGTACGAACGAGGACGAGGCACATGCCAACAGAACCACAGATCAACGAGCTAACGGCAGAGCCCCAAGGCACGGCTGCCCAAACCCACAACAGTGGCACCATGAACGACAGCATGGGCACGCAACCAGAGGCCCAAAATCATGGTGCCGTTGATGAGCCCCGAGCACCTAAGCCACCCAAGGCAGCACAACGTGCACCCGGAACTAACCGCCGGGATGAATTGCTGCAAGACGTTGTTGCCTACATCCGCGAGCACGGCCTGGCTGACGTCAGTCTGCGAGAAATCGCCAGACAACTGAAACTCACCGCACCAGCCCTACTTCATCACTTTGAAAGCAAAGAGAAGTTATTGGCCGAAGCACTTGAAATCATTCAACAAGAAGCCCTTTCTGTTCTTACCAAAGCGTTTGCTGGCAACAATTCAATGGCGCCAGCATTGAACGCTCTTTGGGAGCATCAAAGCGATCCCGAGCGTCGCCAGGAACAACGGGCGGTGCTGGAAATTGAGAGCATGGCAAGCAAAGAGCCAGAACGCTTTCCGCGTTACCATGGCAACATGCAGCGTCCCTGGGTAGCGGCATTCTTGAGCGCCCTAGAGCGCAGTAAGTGCCCTGAGAACATGCGCCTCACCACTGCTACGCTGATTGCAGCCTCCTATCGTGGTTTGCTGTCAGATCTGCTTGCCACAGGCGAGCGTCGCCGGGTGACCCAGGCACTGGAAATGCTGCAATCACTGATCCAGGATCTGGAAACGGCATGGCAGTCGCAACCCGATCTGAAAAACCAGGTTGCCTAAAAACCGCCTGATCTAGGGCAACCCAAAAGGCGGGTCTACGACCCGCTTTTTGTCCACAGCGCTCTTGGACATCATCGACTAGACTTCTCCTATGAGCGAAACCAACGAATTCCAACTGCACCCGCAATTGCGGGCCGATAGTCTGACTGTCGGCCAGCTGCCCTTGTGTGATTTGCGGTTAGTGAACGACAGTCGCTTTCCCTGGTGTCTGCTAATACCCCGGATACCAGACATCACTGAACTGCATCATCTGCCTACCGCACATAGACAGAGCATGATGAGTGAAGTCGAGACCCTGTCGACATATCTGCTGGAAAACACCGAGGCGACAAAAATCAATGTGGCCGCCCTGGGAAACATGGTGCCTCAGCTCCACATTCATGTCATTGGCCGTCATTCGCAGGATCCTGCGTGGCCTAACCCGGTCTG
Source organism: uncultured Pseudomonadales bacterium (assembly GCA_964634815.1). GTDB lineage: Bacteria > Pseudomonadota > Gammaproteobacteria > Pseudomonadales > Azotimanducaceae > JALZVT01. Next base: position 37,111 of record CAZWMD010000041.1, read on the forward strand.
GAGCGCGGGTTCAGCAGAACACTACAAAAAGACCAATGCTCAGGCCCTGATTGTTGCACTGCGCGAAGCGCTTATTTCGAACTAGCTCGAACAACAGGCTCAACCAGGCGCATCCGGCCATTCACAGGCCCATGAACAACAATTTCTACGGGCACCGTGAAACTGCCACGACCGCCATACGACAACTTCATTTTGTACTCTCCCCCCTCGTCGTCGCGAACGCGATAACTGCAGCTCAAGGGCGGCTGGGTAGCTGGTTTATCGCCAACCCCGGTGCGCTGCAGGGTGTATCCATCACGTCCGGTATGCACCCTTAGTTCTGGATGGCAGGGAGGCAAGAAGAACAGGGCAGATAAGAGATCGTAGCCGGTTTGGGCAGGTCTTGGATCACGCACCTTGTGGTTTTTGGTTTCGCTAAGAATACCGTCTTCAATATGAATCTCGCGGCGCTTGCGTGGTGTCGTCTGCAGAGAAAAGAAATGCCCTGGAGAAACTGTTATCTGAACCCCGGTTTTTTTGTCGCCTTCTGCAAGGGTCCGAATCACCTTTCCATTGACCGAATATTCTGCCCGCCATTGCTGAAACGATTCCCAAAGCCCGGTGGAACGAGCGCTCCCGGCGACACTATATCGGTAGGCAGAGGCACCAGCCTGAATAGGCGGTTCACGCTGCAACTGCATAACCGCTTCGCCTGCGGGAATGCCGGCAACAAAAGCCTCGTACCTGAGTTCAAGTCGATCACCAGCAACTTCTGGCGTCGCCGCGAGGGCCGTGGATAGGCTACACAGCACAAGCACCGCCCCACGCCATATGCGTGTATGTATCAGTTCAGTCATCTGGAAGTTCGATTCGTTGATCGCTGGCAGGCACGTTATAGCCTTTCTGAACAGCCGGTCTTGCAGCCAGATCGCGATACCAACGAGCAAGATTGGGGAACTCCGACCAGTCGACGCTATGCCAAGGCCAACGAGCTATCCAGGGGAACGTTGCTATATCTGCCATGCTGTAGGAGCCTGCCAGATACTCGCTGTGGGCAAAGCGTTCATCAAGCACACCATACAGTCGGTGGGTTTCAGCAACAAATCGCTCCTGTGCGTAAACGGAGACGCCTGAATTATATCGATTGAAGTGATGCGTCTGACCAAATATCGGCCCAACGGCAGACATCTGGAACATCAGCCATTGCACCATTTCCCAGCGATTGTCGCCGCCGTCAAACCGCCCGGTCTTCTCTGCCAGGTACAAAAGGATCGCTCCCGATTCAACAAGGGTGCGCTGTTCATCATGGTCTACAAGAACCGGAATTTTGCCATTAGGGTTATGGACACGAAATTCTGGCTTGTGCTGGTCACCAGCCCCAATATTAACCGGCAGTGCTCGATATTCGATCTCAAGTTCTTCAAGAGCAATCGATACCTTCCGGCCATTGGGTGTCGCCCAGGTGTAGAGATCTATCATGAGCAGCAGTGTAGCAAAGGCGAAAACCGGAACAGGCACGCAACACCTGTGACGCGGATCACGATTCCCATCTCTACATTTGAGCTAGACGCCAGCATAAGTCACTCTTTGTCCGAACGCAG
>CAZWMD010000042.1:0-1916 GCA_964634815.1 uncultured Pseudomonadales bacterium
GCCACTGAATGGCTAATCCTGTTTCACGAAGAATGCACCGCCCAAGGCGACTTGTCATTCTCAGCGACAGTCACCACTATAAGCCTCGGGAAGACTTAACGAGGAGGATGGCAGTAGCGTGACGCCAAATACAAATAAAGACCCTGCGGATAATAAAGACCCTGCAGATAATAAAAGGCATCAACAGCCGACCGCACAGGGCGCAGATATCGAACAACTCAAGGCCCAATTTCTGAACCTGCAGTTTGATACCAAAGACTTTGTTCTGGATGCCCAAAAACTCCAAATTGCGGCACAGATGAGCGGCGAGACTCAGCCCCGCTTCTGTGATCCGACAGACCCTGATTTTCAGGCTCTGCCTGGTTATATCGCAAGCCTTGCAGCTGGCCGCCATCTACCCGTTGATTTTCCGCGCCTGGGAGGCATCCCTATGGACGGCGGCAAGGCCGTGACCTGCCACGCACCAGTGAGAGCCGGCATAAAACTCACAGGCAACACCCACCTGCATGACATCTACGACAAGCAGGGTCGATCTGGCCGCATGTTGTTTCTGGTATCCAGAATGGAAATATTTGACGAGGCAGGCACCCACCTTGCAAGTAGCGACTCGCGCATGGTTGTGCGTGAGAAACCCACAGACAAGACAACCGCTAAGGGGGCAAAAGACCAATGACCACCCCAACAGTCACCGCCATCGACCAGGTCGAGTTTGGCATCGAGCTAAACACCTTCACACCCGACACATCGCTTGCTGTAGTAAGGCCCTTTGCTGAGTCTGTTGGCTGGGGAGGCGGGCGCTTTGACAGTCACGAAAAAGCCAGGAAAGAAGGACTGCCTGGCGCCCTGGTTCCCGGCATTATGGCCATGGGTTTCCTCACCAGCATGGTGCATCGCTGGGCACCCGGAGCTAAAATCAACAGCATTGATACGGTGTTTAGAGCCCCGCTTATTGCAGATGAGCCCTGCAAGGTAGATGCCGTGGTCACCGACATCGACGAAGAGTCAGGGTTGATCGAACTTGATCTTACGGTGAAAAACGAGCGCGATGAGACTCGCGTGTTCGGCACCGCCAAGTTGAGTTTTCCTTAAGCTTAAGCCTAAGGGTATAGCTAACAACCAGACGTATCAGAACCCACCAGAGGTTCACTCCCCTCCACTGCCAGATTCAGGTAGTAAACAAAACAGTCCGCCAGAACGTAACCGTCTGGCCAGAGGAAAATACCCGTGCCACTGGTGAAACCGGGTATGGAAGGCAGGGTGGGATCACTGAAAGGGCGGTTACCCACCAGGCAAAACTCAGCGCCGCTGCAGGGGATTGTCGACCAGTTGGGAGTAAACACTGACGAGGGCAGTCTGGTGTTAAGCAAAAAGCGCATCTGCCGCGCATCAGGACGCGGGTTGCCCTCGATAAAGGTGATGGTGTTGCCGTTGAAATCAACAGGCTCGCCTCGGCCACCGGCCAGGTAGTCTTCCATTTTCGCAAAGCCAATGGCGGTTCTCAGCGCCCCTTCCAGGGAGCGGATTGCCGCTGCACTGGCTTCACTGGATACGTTTAGAAATCGGGGGAGCGCTGTTGCAGCCAATACCCCCAGCAAAATGATAACAACAACCAGCTCCACCATCGTGAAACCGGCTATGCCCTTCCCTGCTCTGGCACTATTCGCTTGCATGCACCAATAAAGTGATTTTTGTTATTTAACTCAGTTTAGTTCAGAACCGGAACGGTGCCAGTCGGGCCAGCGACGACCCCTTGCCAGAAGAGTCAAGCAGACGACACATACGCAATATGTAGTATTGACAAAGTGGCCGTTAACAAGCAAAACGTAACTGGGAAGAAGATTGGCAAAACCAGACAATTACTGCTCGAAAAATAAACAAACACTTAGTCAACAACCAGCGGATCAATTAACAGATCG
>CAZWMD010000042.1:2016-23246 GCA_964634815.1 uncultured Pseudomonadales bacterium
ACGCAATATGGCCTTGTCGAAATCACGCGCGCTTGCCGTCATCGACAAGCTCGTCAACGAGTATCAGGTCGACCCGGCCCGTCTTGAAGGCCATGGCGTAGGCCCGCTGGCGCCGCAGTTTGGTATTGTCACAGAAGAAGACAAAGCCAAGAACCGTCGAGTTGTGATGGTAGCTAGATAGCATCGGCGCTCGCGGGTGGCGGTTGGCGGGTGGCGTCAGACTCAGGGCGTTACCAAAATCTTGGCGTGAATGTCCGGTGAGCGGAGCTCATCAAAAGCACTGGCCACACCATCCAGGCCCACCTGTGCCGTGACCAGACCAGCCACGTCAAAGCTGCCGTCGGCAATGAGTTTCAAGGATGTGGCAAATTCTTTGGGCGTATAGCCCAGCACATACTGAACGTTTAGTTCTTTGTTGATAGCAATAAGCGGGCGGGCGTGGTCCATCTGCAAGCAAACGCCCACCACCACAATGCGCGTGTTCGGCGGCACACCAGCAAAAACGCGATCCAGCATGCCTGGAACACCCACACATTCGAAGACCACCAAATCCTCGGCAGAAGCGACTTCTTGCGCTGCAAAGGTGTCCTCCACCGCCGGATCGACAAGCGAGGTCGCCCCCTGGCCCAGGGCAAATTTTCGTCGCCCCGCTGAATAATCTGCCGCCACAATCGGGCCAATACCTGCGGCTCGCAACGCCGTTATGACCGCAAGCCCTACCGGCCCACAGCCAATGACCAGCGCCGTTTCCGCCCCCGTGAGGCGCGCCTTGTTAACCGCGTGATAGCCCACGGCCATGGGCTCGGTGAGCGCCGCTGCCTGTGCGGGTGTGCCCTGGGGTACAGGTAACAACAACCGCTCAGACAACCGCATGTACTCGCTGAAGCCACCGGGAGTCCTGGGGTCGTACCCTACAGATACCGGCGTTTGCCGGAGCAACACCGGCATGGAGCACACTAGCTGCCCTGGTAAGGCCGCACGGGAGCAATCAGGACCAAAATCGACCACCTCGGCACAAAACTCGTGCCCGAGTACAACGGGATCAAAACTTGTGAGCTTAAACGCCCCACCCGTTTCCCGGCTGGTCGCTACAAAATCCTCTGTGTGTTGCGCCGCATGCAGATCGGATCCGCATATGCCGCAAGCACGGGTTCGAACCAGCACCTCACCTGGTCCGGGCTCGGGCAAATCCTGATCATCGACCCAGATTCGACCTCGTTCCATCAATGCAACTTTCAATTTGACCCTCCCAGGTCGCTGGATCAGTGGATGGATCAGCGTTCGCCCGGAGGGTGACATGAATTGACATTGCTTTGAAAGTAGATTTTATTAGGTGGCATAACTGATTTTTATGGCATTCTTGGCACGGGCTGCACCGGCCACCAGCACCAACGACCCCAGGTACCCCTCATGCGCACCCAGATAGATATCAAGCGCTTGCGCTACATTGTCGAAATCGCCCGCTGTGAATCGATCACCACTGCAGCAGAAACCTTGTCACTCACTCAACCTGCGCTGACCCGCAGCGTGGCCGAGGTTGAGTCTGAGCTGGGCACCAAGTTATTTCATCGCCTGCCGCGCGGCGTACAGCTGACCGAAACCGGCGAGCGATTTGTGCAAAGAGCACGGCAAGTTATCTCTGACGTTGACGATCTGGTAACCGACATTCGCCAGGCCTCCACATCACTCTCGGGCCGACTGCGTATCGGCGTTGCGCCATCGGGGTACATAAACTTTTTCCTGCCGGAGTTAACAACCATCGCACGGGAGCACCCCGAAGTTCGGGTAGAAACCATTCTTGGCACCGCTCAATCACTTTGCCCGCGCCTGCTGCGCGGCGAACTCAATCTGATGATTGCACCCTCAAGCTACTTGAACCGCTGGAAGGAACTGCACATCACCGAGCTGCGAAAGCTGCAATTTGGCTGCATGATGCGCAAGGACCATCCACTACGTAAAAAGAAAGATCTGACTGAACTGGATGTACTTAACTATCCACTGATTTTGCCAAGCAGCGTGGAAACCGTTTACTCGGATACAGCCCAGCGCTACGCATACCATAGTCTGACGCCGCCCCAACCAAGATACGTCACAGATAGCTTCGAAGCCGTGCAGGCACTACTGAAAGAAACCGACAGCTGGTTTCCAATGCACTACGCCACACAAACATTTGCTGAAGGGCTGAAAAATGATTTCTGGGTACTCGAAGGCGTCGTCAAGCTTTCCGAACACACCGTCAGTATTGCCTACGCATCGCAACAACCTGCCAGCACGGAGGCACAGCTGTTCAACAATCTGATCCTCGAACGTCACGGACTGGAAGCCTGATCATGCGCATCGGCATTTCGGTGTCCTCACATCATCGTGTCACTGACGTACGCCTTGGCGCCCGGAATATGATCGAACGAGTGCAAAAGGCCCACCAGGCAAACCTGCATTCACTGTTTGTTGGCGATCATCACGTCACCCGCGAGCCTTACTACCAAAACTCTCCCATGCTGGGGCGATTGCTTGCCGAGTGGCCGGATAAGCCTTGCGGCGCCCTTTACTTGCTGCCGTTGTGGAACCCGGTCCTGCTTGCTGAACAGATCGCGACACTCTCAACCCTGACCAACAATCGCTTCATCATGCAATGCGGCCTGGGTGGAGATGTTCGACAGGCGCAAGGCATGGGCACCCGGCTCAATCAACGTGTTGGCATGTTCGAATCGGCACTCACCCTGATGCAAGCCTTGTGGCGCGGCGAAACCGTCTCAGAAAGCCGTTATTGGCAGATCAAGGACGCCACCATCAGCCCCCTGCCCCCAGAGCCAATTGATGTGTGGGTCGGCTCCATTGCGCCGGCCGCCATACATCGAACGGCTCGTCTGGCCGAAGGCTGGCTCGCCTCGCCTGGGCTGCCCCCTGATCAAGCCCGTGATTCGCTTAATCGTTATAGACAGGCATGTGCAGAGCATGATCGGACCCCAAGCGCTTGCGCCATTCGCCGCGATATCTTCATTGGGGAAAGTACAGAACACGCCCAAAAAGTAGTGTCCTCGTATATCGAACGTGGCTACCGCGGAATGGACCCACAAGCGCTTATGTATGGCGGTGTCGAACAGGTTGTCGAGCAGGTTCTTGCGCTCCAAGAAATGGGCTATACCGACGTTATTGTCCGCAACATCAGCGCGGATCAAAATGAGGCACTGGCCACCATCGAACGTACAGGCGAGGTAATCGCAGCACTTGAGGCAGCCCGCTAGGCTACCCGGGCAGGTATCGACAAAGGCATTCTGAAAGACAATCTGAAAGGTGTATCCTGCGCTCACCATTTTCTGAGCTTGATCTCATGCGTACTGCGCGCCGTCGCGAACCCCGACTGTCTCTCTTAATCAACCTGCCCGACGAGCCTGCTGCACTTGCGCTGGCCCTCAAACCTTTCTCGCGCCACCAGATTAATCTCACCCATATAGAATCACGACCGGCAAAGAACCACCGATTTGATTTTTTTGTCGATTGCGAAGGCCACTCAGATCAGCCAGCGATCCAGAACGTTCTCAATGAACTCAAGGAAATTGGCGCCGGATTACTGGTGCTGGACGATCGCAAGGTTCCCTGGTTTCCACGACATATCTCAGAACTTGATGATATCGCCAACAGCACCCTCGATGCCGGCCAGGATCTCACGTCAGACCATCCAGGATTCAATGATGCCACCTATCGAGCGCGACGCGCAGAGATTGATTCCCTGGCTCGCAACTACGCGCACGGTGAAGCCATTCCTGACGTTGAATACACGCCACAGGAAAATGACACCTGGCGACAGGTCTTCAACAACCTTGAAGAAATGCATGCAAACTATGCCTGTAGCGCTTACCTTGACGCTCTTGTCGCACTAAAAGAGCACTGCGAGTTTAGTGCTGAAAAGATTCCCCAGGGTCGCGCCGTTAGCGAGTTTTTGGAATCGCGAACGGGTTTTCGTTTGCGCCCGGTGGCTGGGTTACTCAGTTCCAGAGATTTCCTCAACGGGTTAGCGTTCCGTATTTTCTTCTGCACCCAGTACATACGGCACCCATCAACGCCCCTCTACACGCCTGAGCCGGATGTATGTCACGAACTCCTCGGGCATGCTCCCATGTTTGCTGATCCTGCGTTTGCCGTGCTGTCACAAGAGATTGGACTTGCCAGTCTCGGCGCAAGTGATGCCGACATCGAGGCGCTCGCGCGATGTTATTGGCATTCGGTCGAGTTTGGCCTGGTGAACGAACAGGGCAGACTGAAAGCCTATGGCGCCGGCCTGCTCTCAAGCTTCGGCGAGCTACGCTACGCCTGTCTGGAAGACAACAGCGACCGACAACCACCAGAAATTTTACCCTGGGTTCCTGAACGTGCCGCGGCCCAGGACTTTCCCATCACCGACTATCAGCCCATCTACTTTGCGGCGGCATCACTGCAGGACGCCAAGCAAAAAATGCGCGAGTTCTGCCGCAACTTACAACGGCCATTTTATGCGCGCTTTAACCCTACTACTGAAACCATCTGGGTAGACCGTGCGGTTAAGCGAAACCTGAACCCATGCTGATCAGAGATCGGGCAGTAAACCGTGGTGTCGAAAAAGGTGTCTACCCACTGGAGGTACTTGCACGCGATGCGTCTCTTATTGAGGCTGAGCTCTCCAGGCCGCCTCTGTCGCTTGAGCGCATAAATCACACAAGGTCTGTGCACACTCCACTGGCAGCGGCAGCAGCAGATCATCTCGAAATCTATCAGCCATTTCTCAGTGGCGAGGCGGCGACCAGCAAAGCTCCCCTGCCAGACGACGTTGCACTACGCACAAGAGAGATCAAAGGTGCAGCCCACTATCTGGATGCTGACCTGGTAGGTATCTGCAAACTCGCCGACTCGGTCTGGGCCAATGACACACAAAATGACTGCCAGCAGACTCACACACATGCCGTGGTACTTGCGATCAGGCACGGACGCCCGGCAGATCCAAATACAGCAGGTTCAAGCTGGTTAAAAAACTCGGAAGCAGAAATCGCACGCATGCGTGGTGCTGAGATTGCGGCCTGCCTCGCAGGGCATATTCGCACTCTGGGTTACTCGGCTCTGGGACAGGTTAAGGGCGCATCCGTTGTTGATTTGGAGCGCCTGGCAGTACTGGCGGGAATCGCGCAGCGCGTTAGCCAGCCGGAGCGCCTGGTGACGCCGTTTTTTGATTCCTTCGAAATCGCAGTGGTTACCTGCGACTATCCACTGGAAACGCAGCTGCCGTTGGCGACCAACGCCCGGATAAACCCGGTCAAACACTGGCTTGGAATCAATGGCGCGATGTCCGGTCGAGAACACCGTCGAGTAGCGCGCCGCCCCGCTCACTACAGTCGTTACCCCATGGAAACGCTTGCCCGAATCGAACGCCCTACCACGCTCATCCTCGACGACGAAATTCCCCGTGTACCCCAACGCGCCAACTTCTTCATGCGGGCACGGGGTGGCGATCTGGGCAAGAAAGCGCAGCGGGAAGTCTCGCGATTTGCGGTCAAGCATCCACTCACCCACGGCATGATGGGACCACTGCGCGCACTGGTTCCACATCAGGATGATGTACCACTCCCGGACCCGGCTCTCGACAAGGTGCAACTCAGCAACAGTTCAACAGAGAACACACAGGCGCTGCAGGCGTTGGCCTATCACCTGGGCGTTGATCTGGTGGGCATCTGCAAGATACCCAACTACGCCTGGTATTCGCACCGTCCCGATGGGACGCCCACCGATCCGTACCATAAATACGCTGTTGTTATGCTGATCGACCAGGGCTACGACACCATGGAAGGCGCGAGCGGCGACGACTGGATATCCGGTTGTCAGTCGATGCGCGGTTATTTGCGCGGCGCAGAGATCGCCGGCGTCATGGCAAATTTTCTGCGCCGACTCGGTGCTGATGCCAGACCACAAACCAATGCCGACAGTGACGTTTTGCAGATCCCTTTGGTTTTGCTTGCCGGTCTTGGTGAACTCAGTCGCATCGGCGAGCTGGTGCTCAACCCCTTTGTGGGGCCCCGCTTCAAGTCGGTAGTGCTCACAACCGACCTGGAGCTCGATGTTGATAAACCCATCGACTTTGGTCTTCAGGAGTTCTGCAGCAACTGCCTTAAGTGTGCCCGGGAATGTCCGGTTAGCGCTATTCCCTTTGGCGACAAGGTGATGTTCAACGGCTATGAAATCTGGAAGCCGGACGTTGAGAGGTGCACCAACTATCGCGTGGCCAATCCAAAGGGGTCAGCTTGCGGGCGCTGCATGAAAACCTGTCCGCTCAACAAGGTGGTTACGGCAGACGGCGCCCTTACGCATCGGCTAGGCAGTTGGCTGGGAATTAACGCACGCTTTCTTAAGAAGTGGCTCGTTCCCATCGCGGTGAAGCTTGACGATGTACTCGGTTACGGTCGGCGCAATCCGGTGAAACGCTGGTGGCTGGATCTCGAAATCGTCGATGATGAAGTGCGCAAGCCCCGAGGCACAAACGAACGAGACCTTGATCTCGAACGCGACACCACCGGCAGCAAGTCGCCCGTAGGCTACTACCACGCAAGCGATATGCCGCCACCCTCATCCGACCAACCGGTACCAACCAATCATCGTGCGGCTATCAAGCGCGCTGAGCTGATCGAGACGGTGACCGAGGCAAGGGAGCGGGTCGCAAGAAAGGGACCGCGCCCCGATCACTACATCGCGATCAGCCCGAAGAGGGAATCTCCTTAAACGGTATGCCCTTGTCCGCACGCATGCCTTCCGGCAAGCCGAGTACGCGTTCCGCGATAATATTGCGAAGGATCTGATCTGTTCCACCTTCGATGCGTACCGCTGGTGAGCGAAGCAGCATGGCCTGAAAGCGTGCGTTACCTTCCGCAATTTTCGGATCCACAATAAGTGCGCCCGGGCCCTGAAGGTCCATCGCAAACTTGGCGATATCTTGCATCATGCCCCCCGCGACCAGTTTGCCAATCGAGTTTTCTGGTCCCGGCACCTCGCCTTTTGACAGGGCACTGAGCGATCGCGCGGCAGTGTTTCGCAAACCCGCTGCCTTCGCATGCCAGTCCGCCAGCTTCGAACGCACTGCGGCATCCTCACTGGCAAGCCCCTCACCCAGTGGTAACGCATCCACCAGTTCCTGTATTTCTGGCACACCGGTCGCAATGCTGCCACCAATAGCCAACCGTTCATTCATTAGTGTGGTGAGGGAAACTCGCCAGCCATCACCCACACCGCCAAGCCGTTGGCTGTCTGGAACTCGAACGTTGTCAAAGTACACCTCATTAAATCCACTTTGGCCGTTAACCTGTTTAATCGGACGGATATCAATCCCCGGCGATGTCATGTCCAGAAAAAACATCGTCAGACCCTTGTGCTTGGCCACACCGGGGTCCGTCCGGGTAATGAGAATTCCATAATCAGAATAGTGCGCTCCAGAGGTCCAGATTTTCTGACCGTTGATCACCCACTCGTCGCCATCCGCTGTTGCGCGTGTCCTTAGTCCGGCAAGATCTGACCCGCCGTGAGGTTCAGAAAACAGTTGGCACCACACTTCTTCGCCACTGGCGAGCTTTGGCAAATAACGCTCTTTCTGGTCTTCACTTGCATAGGCCATAAGCGTTGGGCCACACATGCCCTGGCCAATTATGAAACTGGCTGATAGCTTGCCGTAAACACCCTCTTCCTGCGCCCAGATCACGTTTTGAATCGGCGTGGCACCGCGCCCGCCGTATTCGCTGGGCCAGCCAATGCAGGCCCAGCCTGCATCAGCCTTCACCTTCTGCCAGCGCTTGGCGGCCTCCAGTGGGTCTTCATCTCCTGTGTTGATCCCGCCAAAGGTGCTGGAGGCCAATGGCTCGGCCAGATGCACAGGGGCGTTGGCGCTTATCCACTGTCTTACTTCGTTGCGGAAAGCGGCTTCTTCAGGTGTATCGTCAAAGTTCATAGCTACTCTTTAAATAAATCAGTGAATTCGTTAGCGAGGCAGGGCAGATATCAGTTTGTTTTCCCACTGGGTAAGTCCACCAAGTTGCAAGGCAAGATAGTTCGAACGCCGATAGTAGAGGTGGCAATCAAACTCCCAGGTAAAGCCCATACCGCCATGCACCTGAATGTTGTCGCGTGCACAGAGTTGATAGGCGCCCGTTGCTGATACGCGTGCCGTAGCAGACGCAAGCGGCAGCTCCGGCGAATCGCTCGCCAGCGCCCAGGCCGCGTAGTAGCAGTTGGATTCCGCCAGCTTCAGTGCCACGTACATGTCTGCCATCATGTGCTTAAGGGCCTGGAAAGAACCAATGGCCTGGCCAAAGGCAAATCGCTGTTTGGCGTAATCAACGGCCATATCGAGTGCCCGCTGCGCGCCACCCAATTGCTCAAAGGCATACAGCACTGCCGCGCGGTTATAGAGCTCAGCAAGCGCCTCCCAGCCCTGCCCCGCCTCACCCAGCAGTTCAGCACTAGTGTTCTTAAACTCAAGCCGGGCACTGTCTCTTGTTGGATCTACTGTGGCCATGGCAGATCGACTCACGCCGTTGTTGCGCAGATCCGCCAGATACAGGCTGATACCCGCACTGTCTCTGGCCACCACCACGGCAAGGTCGGCGTTGCCGCCATCTGTCACCAGCAGCTTGTGCCCGCTGAGGGATCCGTTACTGGCTGTGAGCGCAATGGACTCGGGAGTACAGGCTTGTGGGCTTTCAACCAGGGCAAGTGCTCCCTTGAGTTCGCCACGCGCAAGACCAGGCAGCCAGCTGGCCTGCTGAGACTCGCTGCCATACTTAAGCAGCGCTTCAGTTACCAGGTACACCGAAGAAGAGAAGCCTACTGGCGCAAGGGCTGCACCCAGTTCCCGGGCCACCAGACACAGCGGCAGGTAGCCGGCGCCAGCACCGCCAAAGCGCTCGGGAACTGCTGTGCCCATCAGCCCCATGTCTGCAAGCGCTTGCCAGACCGGCTCGGCGGCATCGGCTTGCCCGTCGAGAACCGCGCGTACCACACCAAGCGAACAGTGGTCTGCCAATAGCCTCGTGGCCTGGTCACGCACCAGATAATCATCCTCAGAAAAGTCGAAATTCACTTAACATTGCCCTTTAAATCATTGTTTTTAATTATATTAGCTAGCCAGTTCGGTCAATAACTCCATCGACTCATGGCGCTCTTGCGGGGTCAGTCCAAAGATCGTTGGCGCAAAGTCTGTGGCCCCGGCTGCAGCGATACGCCCAATATGGTCTTCGACCTCAGAACGGCTCCCCACCACGGCAACCCCGGAGGGCGAACTCACACCCTCGCGCTCAAACATCGCCCTGTACGAGGGCAATTGTCCATAACTCCCAAGATTGGCATCAATCACTTCACGAACCTTTGCGGGCTGCTGGGTCACACACAGGGGCAAGGTGGCAAGCACCCGTGGCGCCGGCCTGCCAGCTGCCGCAGCCGCGTCACTGATCGTTGGCACGATGTGCTCGCGAATAGTTTTCTCACCCACCCAGGCAAGGGTGGTGCCATCGGCAAGACGCCCCGTTACCTTCAGTGCCTGAGGCCCAAGCGCTGCAACCAGCAGCCGCACAGGCTCAGCGGGCTTCTTGAATACACGGGCCGTTGAACTGAGGAGTTCGCCCGAAAACTCGACGCGCCCTTCTGTTAACAAGGGACCAAGGATCGATAAGTATTCCCTTAGATGCCGAATCGGCTTGGCAAACTCAATACCCAGCTCTTGCATCATCGACGCATGCGACAGGCCAATTCCCAGGGTAAATCGGCCATTGAGTGCCTCATTCACTGTCAACGCCTGAGCCGCCAGAGCCATGGGATGGCGCGGAAAACTCGGCACAATGGCTGTGCCAAGTTCGAGATCTGGAACCGATTGCCCCGCGAGTGCAAGTGCGGTGATGGCATCAAAACCGCCTGAAGGATGATCGGCCAGCCAGTAACTGGCTAAGCCGGCGTCGCGCGCAGTGGCTGCGTCTTTTGCAATGCGCTTCACATCCGCGTGCTGCACGCTGCCTGTGCCGTTAAATCCAATCTGCATAGTGCCCATCCTCCTGTTACTGCTATTTTACGTTACCTATGTTTACACACTAACCGGCCGCCCGGTCCGACCTGATGATGAAAATTACCGCGCCGTGCGCGACAATCAGAGTACCAGCCAAAGGATTTGATTCATGATTACCAATTTCTTCTCTGCGCCAAAGTCCTCTGTGTTAACACAACTTGCAAGTCACAGGATTCGTCGCTGTGCCCGTACTCTGGGCCTCAGCGCCCTGGCGCTTAGCGTGCTTGGCGGTTGTACCTCTTCCCCTCTGGGCCGCAGCCAACTGGTTCTGTTTCCAGAATCGCAAATGGCTGAAATGGGCTCGCTGGCTTATCAGGAGATGCGCAGCCAGACACCGGCCTCCAGCGACGGTCGGGCCAACGGCTACGTCAGCTGTGTCGCTCGAGCGATCATTGATGCCAACCCCGAACTCTCAACCCAGAACTGGGAAATCACCCTGTTTGATGGCGACCAGGCCAACGCGTTTGCCTTACCGGGCGGCAAGCTTGGGGTGTACACCGGCATGTTGGCTGTGGCAGAAAATCAGGATCAGCTCGCGGCCGTCGTTGGCCATGAACTTGCTCACGTTGTCGCTCGTCATGGCAATGAGCGCGTCTCCACCAACTATGCAAGCCAGGGTGTGCTGCAGGTTGCCGCGGTTGCTGCCGGCGGCGCAGGTGGCGCCCGCAACGAGTTATTCAGCCTGTTGGGACTGGGTACCCAGGTGGGTGTGCTGTTGCCATTTGGCCGCGCTCAGGAAAGCGAGGCGGATTTGCTTGGGCTCGATTACATGGCCAAGGCAGGTTTTCGCCCCTCTGAAGCCAGCAATCTGTGGCGCAACATGAGTGCTGCCAGTGGCGGCTCCCAACAGCCTGGGTTTCTCTCCACGCACCCCTCAGCCGAGGATCGGATAAAGAAACTGGATGAGCGGGCGCCACAGGCCTCCGAGATCGCCTCCGCAGCACGAGCGAACGGGCGCAGACCAGACTGCGGTTAAACCGGCGCCCATAGGGTGCTTCTTCAGGCTATAGTAGCGGGTCACTAGTAGTATATGTAGTGGGCCACACGCCCCACGAGATGGCGAGTTACAGAGCAGGAGCAGCACCTTGATTGATTTTGAGATACCCGAAGAAACCAAAGCCGTACGTGCCAAAGTACGCAAGTTTGTACAAAACGAATGTATACCGGCTGAGGACAGCCTGACTGCCGAGAACTTTGATAAGACGCTTGCTACCCTGCGCGAGAGCGCTCGCAGTCAGGGCCTATGGTGCCCCTTCATCCCCACTGAACATGGCGGGATGGGGCTCAAACCACTGGCCAACGCCCTGGTACAGATGGAACTCGGCGAGAGTCATCTCGGCGCCCTGTCACTCAACACTCAAGGTCCGGATGACGCCACCATGCTCACCCTGCTTGAGCACGGTACTGACTTTCAGAAAGAGAAATTTCTGGCGCCACTGCTCGATGGGCAGAAGCGAATTTGCTATTCAATGACCGAGAAGGCGGCCGGCGCTGATGCAACCGGCATGCAAACCAGCGCCGTGCTTGATGGCGACAACTGGGTGTTGAACGGCGAAAAGTGGTTCAGCTCATCAGCCAATGTTGCGGACATCGCCGTAGTGATGGCCAAAACCGATCCCGATGCACCCCGTCATGAGCAATACAGCACCTTTATCGTCGAACTGCCCTCACCGGGCTACGAGATTCTGCGCGACATCGAGACCATGCAACCGCACACCGAAATCGGTCTGAAAATGGGTGGCTCACATTCCGAAATCAAGATCGAAAACCTGGTTGTGCCCCGCGAAAATCTGCTCGGCGGTCGCGGCCAGGGCTTCAACATGGGGCAACACCGCCTGGCCTACGGCCGACTACGCCATGGTATGCACAATGTCGCCATGGCGCAGCGCGCACTGGATTTGGCGACCGGCCATGTGGTTAAGCGTCATACCTTTGGCAAGCGCCTGGCAGACCGTCAAGGCGTGCGCTGGATGCTCGCCGACTGTGCTGCTGAGATCTACAAAGCACGACTCATGTTGCTGCACATCGCCTACAAGGCGGAGCGCGGTGAAGATCTCCGTCAGGAAAACGGCATCGCCAAGGTGTTTCTGGCGCACATGGTGCAGCAGGTGGTCGACACAGCCATTCAGTTGCACGGCGCCCTGGGTTACAGCCACGACACGCCGCTAGCACGCTGGTACACCAGCATTCGCAGCCAACGTCTGGTGGACGGTCCCGATGAGGTACACCGCTGGAGAACCGGTGCCAATGTGGTTAAGGCTTTCGAAGAGCACGGCACCACCGCATCCGCATGCGGCGGCGAGTTACTCTAGGGTTTTTGCTAGACCTTAAGTGACATCACGTAGCCGCGGGCCGGGTCAGCCCGGCCTTCGATAAAGGCCTGATAAACACTGGCGAGTGCCTGCTCGCCAGTTGCGCTCTCAACCTCAATCCAGCCCTTGGCCTCTTGCAAGAACTCTGACCAGGCAATGGTCATTTTTTCCTGATACGCCTCCTGGCCCCACTCTTTCAAGCGTTTCTGAATTTGCGTTGGTGCAAAGAACATTTCAGGTGTGGGCCCCGGCAACGACTCTTGGTTACCGCCAAGCGTCACCGACTCCCAGTGCGTGGCACCAACAGCACAGCTGTACTTGAGCTCGCTATCCAGATGGGTATGCACGTCGCGTCGCACATCACCGCTGCCCGCCATGTCGACCATGACGGTGGGCGCTTTCTCAAGCTGCGCAACATCGGCATAGCTCAACACCAGATCGTAACAACCCAGACCTTCAACAAACGTCTTGTTGCCAGATGAGGTTAAGCCGATCACCTGGCAAGAGCGGTTAGCATGCAACAGCTGCGCAAGACCAATGGAAGTTTTGCTGGAGGCACTGGTAAGCAAGACCTTGCCAGCGCCAAAGAAATCATTATCAAACAGAAAGTCATCCAGAAAAAATGACGTTGTGAATAGCGGGCGATACAGCATCTGCTCCGCCTCAAGATTCTTCGAATAGGCTGGATCATTGCTGCAGCGCGTGTACTGGTTGTATACCACCGGCAATGCCGAGCGATGCGCGGCACCGTCAATCAACCCCATTGTCGTCACCTTTACCGGTGCCAGCACAACATGACTTGCCATCGGAAAATAGCCATACAAACGCTCGCCTACCGGCACGTCCGTATGTTCGGAGGCAACAACCTCACCAAAGCCCCAAACCGGTATACAACCGTAACCTTCCTCAGCCGGATCATGAGCCGGGAAAAACTGCCAGTAACCAATGGTGTCACCAGCAATCCCATAGGTGATGTTGTTGGCGGTTAACGCAAAACTATCAACGGCAATCAGCACTTCACCGCTGGCAAGCTCGTCAATATCGGCACGCACAATTTTTGCGCTGGCAATGTTGGAACGTTGTGACTGAAAGATGGATCTCTGGGAAGGTAGGGTCATGAAAACAGTTTGCCTTAAGTAAAGATTTGGACGTTTGAAATGAATCGAGTTAACCGGGTAGTTCAGCCTATCAGGTAATCAGCGATCTGGATTTCATCGCCCTGATCCGCATAGTCACCCGCTGCCCGACCAGATCGGAATTCGCGCCAGTTTATTGGTCGATATCTGGACGCTTCTTCCCCGCACAGCGGCGCATAGCTGTAGTCGTAGGCGGGATTGAAAAAATAGGCGGCGCTATATCGCTCTTTGTGTTGGTTCGCCAGTACCCGGTGTAGCGGCGCGGGATACTGGTCGTTGGACCACACCTGGGCAACATCTCCGATGTTGATAACCAATGCATCGGGCAGCACCCTGACTCGATACCAGTTGTTGTCGCGTAACACCTGCAGCCCTTCGGGCCCAACCTGCTGCAGCACGGTCAGCGCACCCGCATCGGTGTGGTGACTAATCCCTAACCGACCTGTGGATTCATCCGCGGGAATGCTCAGCGGCAGATCTTCCGGCGCGGGATTTGGGCAAGCTGGATAATAATTGAGTCGCAAAAAACTGGTGTCTTCACTGAATCCCTGAAGTTCACGGCAGGTAGTATCACCAAGGCTTTCGAGAATGATTTTGGTGATCTGCCAGGCAAGGTTCCGGGCAGCGTTGGTGAAGCGCTCCATGACCTCACGAAACTGTTTTGGCTCGCTTGGCCATTGCGCAATCTCGGTCCCCTGACTTCGGCCAATGTCGATAATCTCTTTCCAGTCCTGGACGTTTTTGGTGAGTTCTGAATCGTAAAACCCCCAGGGGTTTTCGGCGCTGCGTCGAATAAGGTTCTTCTGTGAACCAGACTGGGCAAAAAACTCGCGGGCAGCGTGCTGCACCGACTCACGCAACTCTGGCCCAATGTCGTGACCAACAACTTGAAAGAAACCCCATTCTCGACAAGCGCGTTTGATAGCTACGGCGCTTAAGGGGTCCGCAAGATCGATCACCGGAACTTCTAGCGACGTCATCGGATGGTGTGCTCCTTGGCCAGCTGCAAACAGGGAGTAGAAAATTGAACAGAAAGATCGACGCGCAGAAGTATATCGGGTTGGGGCCAATTTCCTAACCAGACCACCGGTCTAGACCATCAGTCTAATTTACTTTAGTCTGAGCCCATGAACAGACCCGCACGCAACATCCAGCGCCGCCAGGAGATTGTTGCTACTGCCTGGAAACTGATCAGCGAGCGCGGCTATGACGCGACCAGCCTCAACAGCTTGATTGCGGAAATGGGCATTTCCAAGGGCAGCCTCTACCACCATTTTCAAAGCAAGGCGGCGGTTGTTGACGCCGTGGTAGAAATGCTCACAAAGGAAGTCACTGAGCGGGTTGCTGCGGACAATGAAGGTGCGAGTGCACTCGAGCGGCTGTGTGCCTTCCTGCGTTCTGGCTGGGAGTGGCATGAGAGCCACCGTACTGTAAGCACCCAGATTTTCTACGTCATGCTGAAACCCGAGAACAGTGAATTACGTCAGCGGGTTAGCGCCACAGAGCAGTGCGTATGCCAGCCGCTACTGGAAGACATCATTACCCAGGGTATCGAAGCAGGCGTATTCCAGGTACCAAGCGCTGCGCTTGCAACAGAACTGATCCTGCCGATGCTGTCCGATGGGATGGTACGCATTATCAGACAGGCCGTGGATGGCCAGTTTGATGCCAGGGGGATTCTGGATCAGCTTGAGTTTCTGCAATACGCGCTCGAGCAGATCCTTGGAGCACCACCCAACAGCGTGCAGGGTGCGCTACCACTTACAGACCTGTCTTGCGAAGAGCTGCAAGCCTTCATTACCCAGCTCAAAAATCTGGAGACAACATGAGCCTCAAAACACTGGTCTTGCGAATAACCCTGGCCACCTTGATCGCCACCACTACAGGCACAACTGCGCAGGACCAGATCAATAACACAGCACCGGACGCTGGAGCGCTATCTGCCGAACAGCTCATTGAAGATGTTCTCGAACGCAGCAGAGGCCTTGCTTCTTATTCCGAACTTTCCATGACTGTGCACAGACCCAAGTGGGAACGGACTTCGGCACTCAAAGCCTGGACGCGGGGCCAATCAGACAGCCTGATCCGTTTCACTGCCCCCGCTCGGGAAGCCGGCAACGGCACCCTGAAAAACGACAACCAGATGTGGACCTACACTCCCCGATTGAACCGGGTTATTCGGCTACCGAGCTCTCTCATGGGCCAAAGTTGGGGCGGGTCAGACTTTTCCTACAGTGATCTCGCCCGCAGTGACGAACTGAAGGTCTGGTTCAATCACTCTCTGGAAGTCTCTGAAAAAGTTGACGGTCACCGGGTGTATACCGTCACGTCCATACCCTTTGCTGATGCCCCGGTAATCTGGGGCAAACAGGTTCTGAAAATCCGCGATGACATCGTGCTGCTTGAGCAGACCTTCTTTGATCAAGACATGAAACCGCTTAAGCGCATGACCGGCCACGATATCAAGGATCTGGGTGATGGCCGCATCATCGCCATGCGCATGCGCATGCACTCATTGGAGGAACAGGATCACTGGACGGAACTGGTGTACAACACTCTGGATTTCAACGTTGACCTCGACGACCGACTGTTCACCCAGTTCACGCTGAAAAATCCCTGATGAAACTCATGCTTGCTCTCGCCTGGCGCAACCTGTGGCGTAATCCCAGACGCACACTGTTGTCCGCAAGTGCTGTGGGCGCCATGGTGTTTCTGCTGGTGTTTGTGCAATCCATGCAGCTCGGCAGCTACGACAGTATGGTTGATCACGCCGCCAGTGTTTTACACGGGCATGCTCAGGTGCAACACGCAGAATACGTTGATGAACCCAGAGTAAGACATGTACTCAACAATCCGCAGGCCATCCTAAATCGCATAAGGGCAATGGACGCTGTCCGGGCAGCAACCCCGCGAGCAATGAGCTCAGCCCTGGCAAGCAAAGACGAAGCCACCTACGGCGCACTGGTAGTGGGTGTTGATCCTCGCTGGGAGGCAGAGGTGTCCTGGCTACCCGGTGCACTAAGCCAGGGACGCTACCTTTCAGCTTCACCCTCCGATGCTGTGCCCAAGGCCGAAGCCGTTGTAGGAGAAATACTCGCACAGAATCTGAAGATTGGTCTGGGTGATGAACTGGTGCTGCTCGGCGTCACTCCCAAAGACGGCATGGCGGTACTGGTCGCTGAAATCGTTGGGTTGGTTGCAACCGGCCAGCCCGCGTTGGATCGAGCGATCGTGCACGTCCCGCTTGGGCTCTTCCAGGAAGCCTTCGACATGGTCGATAGCGCCCATTCTGTCGCGGTGATGTACCAAAACTACAGCGACGCTGAATCTGAGCATGCCACCCTCGAATCGAGCCTTGAGGGTCAACCCGGAGTGCCCGGGGTTGCGTTATGGAATCGCTTGTTGCCCGAAATCGAAGGGGCTATTGCCAGCGACAAGGCCAGTGCCGCCGTCATGTATACCGTTCTCGTACTGCTTGCCACCTTCTCCATTGCCAATACCTTTGTGATGATGCTGTTTGAACGCACTCGTGAGTTTGGTTCGCTTCTGGCGATGGGAGCACGTCCGGGAACCCTACGCGGCACTATTGCGCTGGAAACCTTAATGCTCGCCGGGCTTGGCGCGCTGGTGGGTGCCCTGCTCGGCGCCCTGGTATCGCACTACGTGGGCGCCTACGGTATCAGCCTCGGTTCCGAGGCCGAATCGGTACTCGCTCAATTTCAAATGCCGGAACGCATCTACTTCGGTGTGGCCTGGCCTGCGTTGCTAAGCACCTCTCTGCTTATGATTTGTACCACCCAGATCGCAGCGTTTATTGCCACCCGACGGGTACACAGCATGCAAATTGTCGAAGCCATTCGCGAGGAGTTGTAGCAATGGCTCAATCTTCAGGTACCGGCAACGGCGAGTGGGGTCTGATCCTGCATCTTGCGCTACGAAACTTTTGGCGCCAGCGGCGCAGAAACGCATCACTCTTACTTGCCGTGGCCATTGGCATGGCAGCCACTCTGGCCGGCGGTTTTCTCATCCGTGGTT
This sequence comes from uncultured Pseudomonadales bacterium, assembly GCA_964634815.1. Classification (GTDB taxonomy): domain Bacteria; phylum Pseudomonadota; class Gammaproteobacteria; order Pseudomonadales; family Azotimanducaceae; genus JALZVT01. Next base: position 19,563 of record CAZWMD010000042.1, read on the forward strand.
GGCAATTATCAACGCTCGAAGAAACGGTTGAACGCTTTGGCGGCACGGTACTCATTCACCAACAGCACTGGCCAGAAGACCCCAAAGCATCACACAGCCTGGAGCTGGGACCTCAAACCTTGCAGGCGTTGGAACAAAGCTCTCTGGTATGGCTTGATCGCATCGTTGCAGACATTACCCTGCAAAGCGAGAGAGAAACCCGCGGGGCCACGCTATACGGCATAGACGCTGAGCGCGAACTCAAAGAAACCTCACTAAAACGTCTGAGAATCGAAGGCGATTTTCTTAACCCTAACGAGCCAGGCATCGTCATTGGCGCAGCGCTCGCTGACGACCTGGAAACCCGGCTGGGTAAACGGTTGGTATTGCTTGCCCTTGACGCCAATGACAAACGCCAGGAGATAGGTTTACGCATCATCGGCATCTACCGGGCAAACTCAAGAGCTGCAGAACGAAAAGCCGTTTATATGCACAAAAGCGCTGCGCAAAAACTGCTCAAGCTACGCAATCGCAGCACGGAGATAGTGCTACATACTCCCAACCTGCTGGACACCTCCAAAGAGGTCCAGACCCTCAAAGCCAGTTTGCCGAAGGCTGCCAGAGTGCGCGATTGGCGCGAGGTAGCACCCGGCGTGTGGGCCATCTACAAACTTGTGGAAGGTATGGTGGTTATCTGGCAAATCGTTTTTCTGGCAGCGCTGGTGTTTGGCCTGGTGAACACATTGGTTGCGGCGGTACTGGAACGCACCAGAGAATTTGGCTTGCTCCTGGCAGTGGGTATGAAGCCCGGCGCCATCCTGAAACAGGTGCTCTTTGAATCCTGGTTGATTCTGTTTTCCGGGCTCGTCGCCGGCGGCTGTGCCGCTACGGCCATCTACTACCTGTTGGCCGATGGAATTGATGTCAGTTCGTTTACCGGAGGTATGGAACTGGTGGGCATGAATCGGCCGCTGTACCCGGTGGTCTTTGCCGAAGACATTGTGACGCTCACCCTCATCATTCTGATATTTGGATTTCTCGCCAGTATTTATCCAGCGAGACGCGCGGTTGCACTCAATCCGATAGCTGCCTTAAACAAACACTGAACATTGCCGGGCATCACTAGACCTATGGAAGCTCACAACATGATCATCCGCTGCGACTCACTGAGTCGCTACTATCAACAGGGCGCCATCGAGGTACGAGCCCTCGATGAGGTAAACCTCGAGGTTCGCCGGGGCGAATTCCTGAGCATCGCGGGCCCTTCCGGTTCAGGAAAATCCACACTGCTGAATTTGTTGGGCGCACTCGATCAGCCCACCTCTGGAGAAATCTGGATTCAAGATGAGTTGCTCAACGGCCTGTCCAAGGCCCAGCTCGCCGATCTGCGTCTGCGTCGGCTTGGTTTTGTTTTCCAATCCTATAATCTGATCCCCGTGCTTAGCGCCATGGAGAACGTCGAGTTTGTTTTGCAATTGCAGGGGGCAGCATCCACTGACAGACGCGAGAAAGCACTCTCGATGCTCGATCGGGTTGGCCTTGCCGAGCTTAAAGATCGCAAGCCCAGTGAAATGTCCGGCGGACAACAACAACGCGTTGCCATAGCTCGAGCCCTTGCCAGTGAACCTGATGTATTGCTGGCGGACGAGCCCAGCGCCAATCTTGACTCGGCAACCACCGCTGACTTGATGCAGCTTCTGGTAACGCTTAATGAACAACTACAGACCACGATAGTTATGGTTACCCACGACGTGGAAGTCATGCACTATGCAAACCGTCAGGTGAAAATGCGTGACGGCAAGATCGTGAGCGATGTGTCTTCCGATTTTTCATCCGAAGAGTCACAGACAGAGACTTCTGGTGCCCCTTCCCGGAAGTAACAGACAACAGATTGTTCTGAGTGCTGTCTTCACAACGCTGTGTCTCACGCCGCTTGCGGTTGAGCATGCGTCCGGCGTAGAGCTGGATACCCGTGTCAAGGCTGTGGCGAACTGGCTGGACGCTGATTCAAGAGATATTGTGTCGAGCTTTGGGGTAGATCCTGCTTATGGCGCAAATTTTGACCTGCGCTTTACCCTCACGCCGGACGCCACCAGCACCTCGGCAAGTTCCGGGAACTCTGGTACCTGGCGCTGGGAACTGGCCGCTGAGATCACCGCGCTACAAGGCGATGTGGTTGAGAACAGTACTCTGTTTAGTGGCCAGTCCTCTGGAGAAACAACCGCGTTGCTAACTGATGCCCGCCGGGCGATAAATCTGACGCAGTCCATCAGCAGCGGTTCCCGACACGCGGTAAACACCCGGCTGGATCGCGCCCAACTTATCTGGGAAAGCGGCAAGTGGCGGGTTCAGGCCGGCAGACAAGCCCTGTCGCTGGGTCATGGGCGAGTGTTTAACCCAATGGATATCTTCAGCCCTTTTGCACCTACCGCCACCGATAGAGATTTCAAAAATGGCGAGGACGCTCTTCTGGTCACCCGCCTGGCAGACAGCGGGGCAGAATTGGAGGCCATTGTGGTCCAGCGACGAGCACCGGGTCGCAAACGTCTGCAGGCCAGTCAGGGGTCCTACGGACTGCGCTATCGCGGGGCTGCCGGTGCCATTGGCTATGAGTTTGTTGCCGCCCAACATTTTGATGACCAGGTTGCGATGGCCAGTCTGTCCGGTCCTGCCGCTGGCGCCGTGTGGCGAGTAGACTGGGTGGGTTCCTGGGACAACGATGAGTTAACCCATTCGCTGGTTGCAAACATCGACTACGCCTTTGGTTTTGGCGATCAATCCGGTTATGCCTTCCTTGAGTATTACCACAACGGGTTTGGCAGCAACGATGCGGCAGACAACATCATCAACCTGCAGCCGGATGCCCTGGAGCGGCTGGCTCGAGGTGAGCTGTTTGTGTTGGAGAGAAACTATGCAGCCCTTGGTACCTCACTGGGGCTGTCGCCATTGCTCAACCTTAATACAACCGCCCTCATCAACCTGCAAGATGGCGCACCGCTTGTGCAGAGTGCGCTGAACTACACGGCGGGCAACAATCTCACACTGGAATTTGGTGGCATCCTGCCCCTGGGTGGGGCGGGTGACGAGTTTGGTGGTGTTGTACTGCAAGACCCACAACTCCTCCTCCCCGAATCTACCCTCGACCCACTGCTTAGCGCCACCTCTCGTCAGCTTTACCTGCGGGCAGTATGGTTTCTGTGAGACCGGGTTTACCTTGTTGGCTTAGCTCACGTCGGTAAGCGCGATTTTTTCCGCAATTTTCCCGGACCAGATTTTTGGCCCTTCGGTGTGCACAGAGGCGCCTGACGCATCAACAGCCAGCGTCACCGGCATGTCCTTCACCGTGAACTCGTGGATGGCTTCCATACCCAGATCATCAAAGGCCACCACCTTGGAACCAACAATGGCCTTGGCGACAAGGTAGGCCGCACCACCTACAGCAATCATCGACACCGCTTTATGTTTCTTGATCGCTTCAATGGCGGCAGGACCACGCTCAGCTTTGCCAACCATGCCAAGCAATCCGGTTTCTGCGAGCAAGGTGTCGGTGAACTTGTCCATCCGCGTTGCGGTGGTTGGTCCGGCGGGACCGACTACTTCACCGGCCACCGGATCGACCGGTCCCACGTAGTAAATCATCCGATTCTTAAAGTCGACCGGCAGCGGTTCGCCTTTCTCGATCAGATCCACCATACGCTTGTGCGC
>CAZWMD010000042.1:23346-24433 GCA_964634815.1 uncultured Pseudomonadales bacterium
TCTTTGGCCAGCATCATCGCTTTCTCAGGTGTGCCGCCTATGCCTACCCCCAGGATGCCTGGAGGACACCAGCCAGCCCCCATGGTGGGTACAACGCTTGTGATCCAGTCGACCAGGTTGTCCGATGGATTTAGCATGGCGAACTTGGCTTTCGCCTCGCTGCCACCGCCCTTTGCAGCCACCTCAATACTCAGCTTGTCACCAGGCACCATCCGGTAGTGAATAACCGCCGGCGTGTTGTCCTTGGTGTTCGCGCGCAACCCGTCCGGGTCCTGGAGTACAGACGCCCGCAACACGTTTTCGGGGTGGTTATAACCGCGCCGTACGCCTTCGTTGATCATCTCGTCAACAGACAACTGCGCGTCCCACTGGACATCCATTCCAACATCCACATAGACAATGACAATGCCGGTATCCTGGCAAATCGGTCGCTTGCCAATCGCGCACATGCGGGAGTTAACCAACACCTGATTCAATGCAGCCTTGGCGGCCGGAGATTCCTCTCGCTCGTAAGCACCGCGCAGTGCCCGGATAAAATCCAGCGGGTGGTAATAGGAAATAAACTGCAGAGCGTCTGCCACACTCTGGATCAGGTCGTCTTGCTTGATTAGGGTCATAGCGATCAGGATTACAACAAAACCCCGATTCTCCCACGCCACCAGGCGATTCGGTAGGCCAAGAGGGCCAGTAAGCCCGTGTTAGACAAAAATATTAGGTATGATCAATAATTCATGGCCGACGACACCTCCAAGCAACCCGATCCCAACTCCACCTCAGCTCATGACAGCCTGGTTGACGCGGTGTATGAGGTTGCGCTCGATCCGGGACGCTATGATGAGCTCGTTACCCAGTGGCACCACGAACTGACTCAGGCCAAACCCGACCAGGCGGATGTCGGTGAGACCAACTCACCCCTGGCAGATCACTTTGATCGCGCCAGTACCATTCTGGAGCGGGTACACCGGGATGATTGGGAAGCCGCTCAGCCGCCCGCCACCATGCCGGAAATACTGCTCAGCCCTTCAGGCAAGGTTCTGAAAACCAACGTGGGCGCCACCGCACTGCTCAGCGCCCGCACCGGTGAGCC
>CAZWMD010000042.1:24533-30147 GCA_964634815.1 uncultured Pseudomonadales bacterium
CTGCTGGCCGGACAAAACACGCAAAATATCGCAAAGAATCGCGGCACCTCCAAAGAAACCGTACGCACCCAGATCAGACAGATACTGTCAAAAACCGGCACCCACAGTCAGCTTGAACTGACTCGCATGACGATTGGCTTCTCGATGATGTCCCAACAGGCCGAGGCGCGCAGCGGCACCCCGGCACTCGCTGGCTCCCCCGGTGCATCAACTGGCCCGCTCCGTTTTCAACCGGAAGAAGGGTCGATGGAGCGGTTCTCCGAAGTGCCCAAGAGTCGGGTACTTCGTCTTGGCAGCGGGGCAGACATCGAACTGGTGCAGTACGGTGCGGATGATGCTCCACCAGTGCTGGTTTTTCACGACGAGGTGATTGGCGACGGGTTTGTTTTACCACTGATGCGCGAAGCGCCCGGTTATCGCTGGCTGGTGGTTCCCCGTCCCGGGTATGGCGCCACAAGTCCGCCAAGTGCTGGCGAACTCGATTTTGTCGAAACCCCAAAGCAGGTGCAGGCTCTCAATGAGCTCATCTCTACGCTGCTACCCGAGCTCTGCGCAGCCCCACTACTTGCTCATGGCAACGGTATTTTCTTCGCCTGCCATTTTGCGCGGGCCTATCCACAACGCTGCACTTCAATCACCAGCCTTGCAGCGTCGTTGCCTGGGGATCGGGGACAAAATCAGCAAAATCGCTACGCCGCTTTTGTGATTGAGATGAGTCGCCTGGCACCTTCCATGTTGCGCTTTGCCGTACAGGCCGGTTTTGCCATGTACGCCCGGGTAGGAACCAAACGCTTCCTGGAAAAAGTCTACGGCAACACAGCCGTTGACTTTGATGTGATCAACACACCGCAACCCCTTAAGGATCTGGACCACGGTGGCCGCCTGACTCTGGCCCAGGGTTATCGTGGTTTCCTGGTTGATGAGCAGGCGTTTGTTGACGACTGGTCGGATGACTTTGTTTCTACACCCGTACCACTGCGTATTATGCTGGGCGATCAGGATCAGCCCGATCGCCGTTACCGAGCGGCGGCGCTGCACGAAAGATCAAACCTGATTGAGCTGATTGATGTTGAAAATGCCGGTTTTTTTGTGGCGTTCTCTGCACCAAAAATCGTTGTCCAGACTCTGTTTAAACCTGTTGCCCCCAAGGTTTTGTAACGGCCAGGTGCCTTAACGCCGGCCCAACAATCGATGTGCCTTGGCCATCAATCCAAACAGCTCCACAACGTTATCCGGTTCTTTGCGCCCCTCAAACTCTCGATACAGGCAGGCAACATTCACCACAATGCGTTCGCTATCACCCCAGCTGTCGTAGTCGGTAAGCGCGATATCCATGGCTGCATCGAATACCGAAAGGCCTGCATCAAAGCGCTTTTTTGCCTCAGCGGCTATGTATACAAGGTAACCCCGCAAAGCGCGCACACCACGTTTATCAGTGATTGGTCCATGCCCCGGAATAATCGATTCCACCTCCAGAGCGCACAGATAATCACAGGCCTCAATCCAGTTCTGGACCGGACCTGCCCACAATATCGGGTGTCCCTCGATAAACAGAATATCGCCTGTGAAAACCAGGCCATCCGCTGGCACGTGCACAATAATGTCACCCGCGGTATGGGCGGGTCCAACCTGTTTCAAGTGAATCGATTTATCGCCTACCTTAAGGCTAAGTTCATCGCTGAAGGTTTTTGTTGGTGGCGGTGGATTGATGTCACGGAAGTCAAAGGCGCTGAAACAATGCAGGAAAAATTCTCCGGTATCCCCCATCTGCGGTGCCTGCTCGATCAGATTCTGCATCATCGCCGGGTTCTCATGAGCGAACTCTTCAGCAGTAGCCGCCGACATGATGATGTCGGCACCATGCACCAACTCATTGCCGTTGCAGTGATCACCGTTGGAATGGGTATTAACAAGCTGCCCAATATTTTTCGCCGCAACAGGCTCTGCTGCCCGCATGGCATCAAGCATGTTGCTGGTGAGCGGTTTATCAAACAGGGTATCAACCAACAGGGATTCTTCGCCGTCAACAATAAGTCCGGCATTACTGAACCCCCAGCCACCATCGGGTTGCAGCCAGGCATAACCGCCATTGCCCAGATCATGCAGCCCCAGATGGTAAGGCCTGGTGCCCAGTGATGAAGTGTCGGCCATGGGGTACCCCTATTTGAAATCAGACTTCTATGAAATCAGGTTTAGGTGGAATCAGACCCGTCTTTACCCGTCGCCTTCTCAGCCCCGGCGTTCACCATCTTGGCCATCAGCTTCCAGGGCTCCATGGCGCCGCTGAGTAACGTCTGAGCAAAGGCATCGCCCTGCTCCACTGAGTTTTTCAACCGATCAGTGACCTGACCCAGCACCGCCTCATGCAGGCCTTTTAACTCTGGCAAGCCCATCAGTTCGCGCATCTCTTCAGGCGACAGATCTACTTCTATATTAATTTTCATCCCTGTTTATCTTCCGTGGCAACAAAGGTCATGGAGATTGAATTGACACAGTGTCGGGTGTTCTTTGGGGTAAAGCCTTCGCCTTTAAATACATGCCCCAGATGGCCGTCACAGTTAGCACAGAGAATCTCGGTTCGAAAGCCGTCTGCGTCCGGAGCATGGCGTACAGCACCCTCGATCTCGTCATCAAACGCCGGCCAGCCGCAGCTTGAATGAAACTTGTCCGCCGATCGATACAGCGGCGCCTCACATTGACGGCACACATAGTGTCCACCGGCTTCGAAGTGATCTGTGTATTCGCCAACAAAGGGCGGCTCTGTGCCCTTGTGCAAAATCACCTGTTGCTCAATTGGCGTGAGCGCTTTGTACTCAGACATAATTTCTCCTAAACCCTGTTAAGCCAGTTTTAGCGGCAAGCTTCGCAAACGCTGGCCGGTTGCCCGATAAACCGCGTTTGCAACGGCTGGTGCAATCGGCGGCAGGCCTGGTTCACCCACACCCGTGGGCGCTTCGTTGCTGTCGATTATGACCACATCAACGTCTGGTGCCTCGTTCATTCGGAGAATCGGGTAGTCGTGAAAGTTGCTCTCCTGAATCTGGCCGTCCTGGAGCTGATGATTGCCATGCAACGCCGCCGTTAAACCATACATCACTGCGCCTTCCATCTGCGACCTCACAATGTCCGGATTAACCGCTCGACCACAATCAACCACACAGAGCACCCTGTGGACTTTGATCGCACCGGCAGCAACTGATACCTCTGCCACTTCGGCCACATAAGAACCAAAAGACGTGTGGGCGGCAAAGCCCAGATGGTGCCCCTCGGCTGGAGACATCTGCGCCATTAGTTCACCTGCTTTGCGCACGACCTTGGCAAGCCGCGGGTTGTTCTGCAAATGCTCAGAACGAAACCCCACAGCGTCTTTGTTGGCAAGCTCTGCCAGCTCATCCATCGCTGCTTCTTTGGCAAACGCAGTATAGGAATGACCCACCGAGCGCCAGAAGGTGAGCGGCAGACCATGATCCTGGCTCACATGACTGAGTTCGTAATTCTGAAAATCATAGTCTTCGGCAAGGCCTTCCACACTCGCAGGATCGACCACCCAGCCGTCTGTGACGGTGGTAGCCATGCCAACCACAAAGTCTGTGATGCCATTCGGCATGCCCGGCAGCACGGCAGGGAGAATATTGCGCAGCGTTTCCGGTGTGATGTTGCCCCCCACCCGCTTTGCCTGCCAGGCGCTGATCTTGCCGTTGTCATCAAGGCCCGCCTTGATGTTCATGAGCGATGCCGGCCGGTAAATTCCCGATTTGATGTCATCTTCTCTTGACCACACCACCTTAACTGGCTGCCTGGTCACCATCGATGCCTGGGTTGCCTCAATGACATGGTGCAGCGTAGCGCGCCGGCCAAAGGCTCCGCCAAGATAGGTCTGATGCGATTGCACCTGCTCAACATCCAGGTCGGCAAACCGGGCCACCAGGCCCGCAGCGGCGCCAGGTCCCTGGGTCCCTGACCAAACCTCTGCATCATTCTCACCAACACGGACCACAGCGTTCATGGGTTCCATCGGTGCGTGCGACAGATAGGGTGCCCAATACTGCGCGTCCAATCCCGCAGTAGCATTTTTCAGGGCATCTTCAACATCGCCATGAGAATCTGCGGTATCACCGGCGTCGTTGATCATGGCGGCCTTGTAATCCGCTTCGATCTGATCGCTGGACACTGAGGCAAGCTCGGGCAAATCCCAGTCGATCTCCAGCTTGGCGGCTGCCTGTTTCGCTTGCCAGTACTTTTCGGCGACAACCGCTATGCCAGTGATGACAGGAACTATCTCGATAACCCCCGGCATCGCCTTTGCAGCAGTGCTATTGACCTGCTTAACCGCACCACCCGCAACCGGAGAGCGACGTACTACGGCGTATTGCATTCCAGGCACATCAACATCGATGCCATATTCCGCGGTTCCAGTCGCTTTGGCGGTGCCATCAAGACGTGGAAAGTGATGACCAATATATTTAAAGGTTGACGGCTCCTTCAGAGGGGTTTCCTCGGGAATCCTGAGTTGCGCGGCCGTTGCTATGAAGTTGTTGTAGGCATGGCGTTCATTCCCGCCAGCAACAAGCACATGACCGTTATCGGTCGACAGTGAATCGCGCGCCACATCAAGATCTGCAGCAGCGGCGTCCAACAGCAGCGCACGGACATCTGCCCCTACCTGGCGCAACTGCTGCCAGTGAGCCTTAACAGAGGTGCTGCCGCCAGTCATCTGCGCACCAAAATCAGGGTTGGCGTAGTCTGGATGCGCGCCAGCAAGCTCAACAACCAAACGGGCAGGATCAATGTCCAGTTCTTCGGCAACAATAGTGGTTAGCCCCGTCGTCACCCCTTGCCCCATCTCGTCACGCGGACAGAAAAATCGAATGCTGCCGTCCTGACCGAACTGCAAAAATGCATTAGGTACAAAACTGCCCGCTATCTGTGCAATGGGAAGCTCCGGCGTTGAACAGCCGGACAGAGAAAAACCAATCAGTAATCCGCCACCAGCAACAGATGAGGTGCGCAGAAAGCCGCGTCGGGAAACGGTGAGCTGACTCATGCTTGCACCTCGCTACTGACTTCAACCCCGTCACCGCCAACCTCATAGGCAAGCTGCGAGGCATCTGCAGCCGACAGGATGGCTTTTTTAATCCGTGGATAACAACCGCAACGACAGATATTTCCGGCCATGGCGTTCTCCACTTCTTCTGCGGTGGGATTCGGATTGCTGGCAAGCAACGCGGTGGCAGACATGATCTGTCCAGACTGACAATAGCCACACTGGGGCACGCTGTGATCGACCCAGGCTTGCTGCACAGGGTGCATTGCCTCCGGTGTACCTATGCCCTCGATGGTAGTAACCGATTTGCCGGCAACGGCCGCAATGGGTAACACACAGGTTCGAACGGCCTGTCCATCAAGGTGCATGGTGCAGGCACCGCACAGGCCGGCACCGCAGCCAAATTTGGATCCCTTGAGCTTAAAGGTATCTCGTACCGCCCACAGAAGCGGCGTATCTGGCGCATCGTCGGTGCGCACTTGGGCGCCGTTTAACGTGAATTCGATCATGACCGCTATACTCCAAATTTGAATAACAAGGTTGTTTTGGTGGATGGCTGTTAATGGATGC
>CAZWMD010000042.1:30247-38213 GCA_964634815.1 uncultured Pseudomonadales bacterium
CCACAGCTGTGCATCAGTCCTTTTGCCGCCATCGCCAGCAAAAAGGCGGTATCGCTCGCCTCCTCCGGGCTCTGGCGCAACTCGTTACTTAGCAAGTACCCGCCCAGCTCTGACGAAATGCCTTCCAATGGATCACGCCGGCTGCGCGCCAGCTCCGCCTTGCTAAGACCAAAAATTTCTTCTGCGTGTTGATGCCGGTGCAGCATCACTGCAATCACCCCAAGCCAGCGCCAGAACACTTCCTCCAGCACCTTTCCCGGCGAACCTGCGCCAATCGCCAGGTACGACAGGGCGTCGTCGCGTAGCGAGACCGCCACACCATCAACAGCCCAGGCCAATACGGCTTCCTTGTTACCAAAACGGTTGTAGAGTGTTTGCCGCGAGACACCAACAGCGTCGGCCAGGCCAACCATTGAGGTTCGTCGGAACCCAAAACGGGCAAATTCTTCTATTGCGGCCAGACAGGACGCCGGAGCATCTTCACTGGCCAGCGCAGTGACTGACAGCGATCGGGACCGGGGTTGTGGTTCAGACATAGGCACCCCGGGCGAGAACCACCCGGCATCAATTCAAGTGCGGTCAAAATTGACAGTTCAAGTCGTTATTGTCAAGAACCGTCGGGTTCTCCAAGTGCTTTGGCCCGCTCCAACCGATTGCCTTCATCCTTCGGCAGATGACGCATGGCAAGCAGTAAAAACACGGAGCTCAACACAAAAATGACAAGCGCATAGGCAATGGCTGAGCGCAGCGCATCCGCGTCATTCTGCCCGGTTGCCAGAACCGCGTCGCTGATGCGTCCAATCACATAGGGGCCAAGCGCCAGCCCAATGAACGTGTTCATCAACAGGAAGTAGGCAGTTGCAATTGCCCGCATGCGTGGCATCACAATGTCCGTGGCTGTGGCACTGGGAATGCCCACCCACATTGCAGCAGGGATGTGATACACAAAGTTCATGACAAAGGCGAACACAAGACTATCGGTGTACAGCATCAGCAGCACCCCGGGCACTGTGAAAGCTATGGTGATAAAGCCAATATAAAGCCGGCCATTGGGGCGCGTCAGTTTCAGTCTGTCGGCCAACATGCCGCCTGCGGTCACGCCAATCAGGCCGCCAACGGCATTGCCAAGACCCACGTAAATCCCAACATCAGAAGCCGACACATCAAAGTTGCGTATGAGATAAGGCACGGTCCAGAAACTCGCGCCATATGTGAAAAAGGCAATACAGGGGAACGCAAGCGTGGTGTAAATCAATGCCCGGGAACGAAACATCATCGCAAACGTCGCCGGATCTCTTCCCGCCAGCGATTGCGCCCAACTAAAAGTAATGTATGCGCCCGTGCCAAGTGCGATCCATTGCACCACGCTACCGGTCAGAGCCACAAGGCCGTAACAAATAACGCCAATGGCAATCGCGGCCAAAAGATTATGCGTCAGCGAACCGCCATGCTTGTGCACGCTGAACAGGGTGAATGGTGGTATGACCGCAGCCAGCTCTCGGCCCAGTAGACGCAAGGGGTCATCTTCTGCTGGCGGAGCTATGAGCCCCTCACTCTGCCCTCGCACAGGTTCTTTTAAGGTGCGTACCCAAATAGACAACAGCAACCCAGGCAACCCCACGGCAAAAAAAGCCACCTGCCAACCTTTGAGCCCATAGGGCGCATCAACCGGATAGGCCGACTGCCAACCATCGAGCACCACGCCACCGATGATCAGCCCAAGGCCACCGCCGATGTATACCCCGGAGGAGTAGATGGCAATAACGGTTGCCCGAAGCTTGGGGTGATAGTAATCCGACAGCATCGAGTAAGCCGCGGGAGAGGCACTGGCTTCACCGACGCCAACGCCTACCCGGTACAGTGCCAAGGGCACAAACGAACGCGCTGTTCCGGACAACACCGTCATCAGACTCCAGAAGGCGAGCCCAAGAGAGATCAGCGTACGCCGGGTCCAGACGTCAGCCAGTCTGGCCAAAGGAATGCCAAACACCGAATAAAACACAGCGAACACCGTGCCGTACAGGAACCCCATCTGTGAATCGCTGATCCCAAGATCTGCCTTGATGTCTTCAGCGAGAATGGACAGCACCTGTCGATCCACAAAGTTGAAGACGTAGACCAGAACCAATACAAACAACACGTAGTTTGCATAACGCCGGCCGGTACCCGGCATTGACTGGGAGTTATTTGTCATCGACGTCCTGAATCTGGTTACGCGATCGACAACGCCCCAAGCATTGCCTCGTAGTTCTCGAACCCCAAAGGCTTGTTGATCTGCTCGTGCCAGCACTCGTCGATCAGCGCAAGCGTCTGCCGCGACAGCAACTGCCCAGACCCGGCTTTACCGGCGCGAACCTTGGCACTATCACTGCCCGGAGGCAGACCGCACAGCTCTTCGCTGGCCCGGCGCATAAGCGCGTCGTCAAACCGGTCTTTGTGTTTGAGCATGAAGTCAATTGAGGAATGTTCCAAGGTCAGTTCGAGCAAATCATCGTTCAGGGGAACACCAATAAACTTGGCAATACGAGTGATGGTGTCTGGCGCCTGCTTCAACATTTGCTCATAGGCCAGAAACAGAACGTCTGCATCATTGCGCCGCGGCCACCAGCTACGCAGATGATCAAAGTAACCTTCTGGGCGCTTGATCCAAACCTGGCCAAACTCATTAATATCAACCGCTCCGGGTTCTAAAAACCACCCCTCCTGAAACTTAAACATCGACACCAACACGTCTGCCGGGTGACGCATAACGTTTATGTAGCGGCCCCCTTTGGGGATCTTTTCCGCGCTGAGATGGCTCTTGAATGCACGCGGATTGGCGCGCTGCTCTGCATTCAGATCGATACCCAGAAGCGCACTGGTTTCAATCCAGGGCACTACTCGAGAAATATCGTCAAAATCCATATCGCCGCCGGTGCGCAGGGTATGGACGATCTGCTGGGTCCAGGTGGTCCCGCTCTTGCCATAGGGGGTAATCACCACATCGGATTCACGCAGCCTAAGCTCCAGACCTTTTTTCACCCCTTCCCCAGAAAACAGGGGCGCCATGATCTCCGGCAATTCTGCAAGGCTTTGGGCGCGTGCACGCCTGGCTGGTTTTGCTGTGTTTGATGTCAATTCCCCAACCCTTTCTTGTCTTCTCGCAACTCCCACCAGAGTAGTGCATTCGTAACACCTTGAGCAACCGGCTTGACCCCCACGCGATTAACCGCGACGCTTGGGGCTCAACGAGGGGAGACGCTGAGATGAGTAAACAAACTCTGCAGGTTAATGGTAACCGCATCGAACTGGATGTCAGTCCAGACATGCCGCTGCTTTGGGTGCTACGAGACAAGCTGAAGCTGAAAGGCACAAAATTTGGCTGTGGCATCGCCCAGTGCGGCGCCTGCACCGTCCACATTGATGGCACTCCCGTTCGCTCCTGCGTAATGCCTGTTTCTGCGGTCACCGGCGCAGTCACAACCATCGAGGGTCTAACCGAAGGAGAGGCTCTGCATCCATTGCAAAGTGCCTGGATTGAACACGATGTTCCCCAATGCGGTTACTGCCAGGCGGGCCAGATCATGAGTGCAGCCGCCTTGCTTGCTACCAACAAAACACCTTCTGACAAGGACATCGATCGCGCGATGGCGGGTAACTACTGTCGCTGTGGAACCTACACCCGAATTCGTGCGGCGGTACATACCGCCGCCAGTTTCTACGATGCGGCAGCAGACAAGCAAGGTGCAAACTCATGAGCACCCTAAACGCCAATCGTCGAAACCTCCTGAAAGCTTCGGCACTGGCTGGCGGCGGCATGCTGCTTCAGCTGAATATTCTGCAGAAGGCTAGCGCGGCGACACCCGAAGACCAAAATGCCCAGGCTCTGGTTGAGGCAAAGGAGCTGAATGTCTATGTTGAGATTGCCTCCGACGGCCAGATCACCATCTACGCCCAAAACCCGGAAATGGGACAGGGCATAAAAACCACATTGCCCATGATCATTGCAGAAGAGATGGGCGCAAAATGGGAAGACGTTAAGGTGCTGCAGGCGCCCGTCGACAGCTCTCGCTTTGGTTTGCAAGGTTCTGGCGGGTCGCGGTCCGTCCCACGAAACTTCAATGCCATGCGCAGGCTGGGTGCATCCGCGCGCGAAATGTTACTGGATGCGGGTGCGTTTGCCCTGGAGGTTGACAAGTCAGAACTCAAAGCAGTGGACAGCACCGTTGTGCACAGCTCTGGCCGAAGTATGACGTTTGGTCAGCTGGCAACGCTGGCTGCAGAACAAAAGGTACCTAACCCAGATACGTTAACGTTCAAAGACCCAAGCGCCTATCGCATCATCGGCACTTCTGTGAAGAGCGTCGACACACTGGATCTGGTGACTGGCCAGAGCGAATTTGGCCTGGATGTGGACATTCCAGGCATGAAGTACGCAAGCTACACCCGTTGCCCAAGACCCGGCGGCAAGGCCGTTGAATTCAATCGCAAAACAATTTTGGCCCTGCCAGGCGTTGTCGATGCCTTCATTTTCGAACCCAACGAAAAAGCCGGCAAGGCGCAGTACGCGTTTATGAATGGCGCATCAGCGTTGCGCGGCGGTGTTGCCATCATCGGCGAGGACACCTGGTCTGTACTAAACGCAAAGACCAAACTCGATGTTCGCTGGGATGAGCAAAACGCATCATCCGACAGTTGGTCGGCTTTCATCGAACAAGCCAAACAGGCTGTCGCTACTAACCAGGGCGAGCTCTTAAAGGCAGGTCCCAACGTTGACGGGGCACTAAGCAAACCAGGAAATAAAACACTGGAGTCGTTTTACGACTTTCCCTTTGTCGCCCACGTTTGCATGGAGCCAATGAACTGCACCGCTGATTTCAGAAAAGGGGCAAACGGCGCAGCCGACTCACTGGAGATTTGGCTGGGCAGCCAGTTCCCCGAACAGGTGAAGGAGGTAGCGTTCAACCTGCTTGGCCTTGCGCCTGAGAACGTCAAAATTAACTTGCGACGCATGGGTGGCGGCTTTGGTCGTCGGGCTCTGCACGACTACGCCACAGAAGCCATGGCCATCTCACACCGGATCGGCGCACCGGTCAAACTCACCTGGTCGCGCACCGACGATATTCACAACGATTTCTTCCGCGCCGGCGGCTTCGAAAATCTTAAGGGCGCAGTTGATGAACATGGCAAACTTGCCGCCTGGGACCAGCACTACATAGGTTTTGGTTCTGGTGGCAAGCCGGCTACCGGTTCTGGTTTGCGGGGTAGCGAGCTTCCGGCTGTCGCCTTTGATAACGCCCGTATCAGCCAAACCATTATGGAAGTGAACACCGCCTGTGGTGCATGGCGCGCACCAGGTTCAAACACCAATGCCTTTGTTGAGCAGTGCTTTATTCACGAGCTGGCTACTTTGGCTGAGCGTGATCATCTGGAATTTCTTCTGGAACTTATGGGGGAGCGGCGCTGGACCAAAGAGGGTGAAATTGGCGCACTCAATACCGGACGCGCCATAGACGTCATAAGACTGGCTGCCGAAAAATCGGGTTGGAAAAATTGGCCCGCTACCGCGCCAGACGCTAAACAGAAAAAGGCAAACAGAAAGGGCCTGGGGCTTGCGTTTTATTTCTGCCATGCCGCTCACGTCGCCGAAGTGGCTGAAGTGTCTGTGGATAAAGACAACAATTTCCATGTCGACAAGGTGACCGTTGCGGTTGATGTTGGGCCCATTATCAATATGAGCGGCGCAACAAATCAGGTCCAGGGTTCCATTGTTGATGGTTTGAGCACGATGGCCGCCCAGCAGATAACCATGCAAAACGGCGCCATAGAGCAGGACAACTTTCATCAGTACCCAGTACTGAGAATGGCGGCAACACCACTCATAGACGTGCACTTCATCCAGAGTGACTTTGCACCCACGGGCCTCGGAGAACCTGCCCTGCCGCCTCTTGCACCAGCGGTTGCCAACGCCATCTTCAACGCTACCGGTCAGCGCATTCGTTCCATGCCTCTGAACAAACAGGGATTCCGGCTGGTCTGATCACAGACTCATCCAACCCGCCTACCTGTGCTTTTGTAGAGTTTGTTTTGTAGCGTTTGTCTAGAGGATTCATTTTGGCTGATACAGAAACCAGCGGTTCATTGAGCCTCGGCCTGAAACTGCGCTACGCGATGGGCGGCGCAGCCGAAGGATCCATCACCTACGCCTTCAACGGCTTCAATTTCATAATCTACACCGTTGTGTTTGGCTTGCCAGGCACCCTTGCCGGCGGCGCAGTCTTTCTGTCAATTATTCTTGATGCTGTCTCCGATCCACTCATTGGCTATTTGTCCGACCGCTGGAAATCTCGCTGGGGGCGTCGCCACCCGTTCATCTATTTCGCAGCCCTTCCCCTGGGCGCGGCCATCTATTGCATCTACCAACCCCCGGCAAGCCTGCTGGCAAGCGGTGGTGATCTACTGTCTGTTTTTGGATTGGAAGCCACCGGAACACAATGGTTACTGACACTCTGGTTGTTTGTGTTTGCCAGCTTGCTGAAGTTCTTTCTTACCTGTTATCACCTGCCGCATCTGGCCCTTGGTTCTGAGCTCAGCGACAACTACCTGGAGCGGACCCGAATATTCCGTTACAACACCCTGTTCTCCTTTGGCGGTGGTGCGGTACTTTCCTGGAGTTTTTACAACCTGGTAGTGGGCGACAAACCAATCGCCGAGATCGACACCAGTTGGTTTGCAAGCATTCTTGCCGTCTTTGGCGCAATCGTTATTTTCCTCACCGCCTACCTCACTCGAGAGCGTATCCCACACCTGCCACAACCTCCTGCAGATCAAGCGCCCTTTGCCTTTCTTACCTTTCTTAAAGACGCAAGCGTTGTCTTTAAAAACCGCAACTACATGATGCTGTTCTTTGGCCTGTTTTTCCTGTCGCCCATGATCGGTGTGCGAGAAACGCTGGGCGCCAACATGAGCCTCTACTACTGGGAGATCCCGGCTCCGCTTATTGCCCTGTTCCCCATTGTTGCGGCCGTGAGCTACATCCCCGCAATGATGCTGGTGGCTTACTTGAATAATCGTTTTGAGAAAGGCGGCACCATGCGTGGTGTCGTTTTAGTAGCCGCGATCGCCGCCAGCCTGCCTGTCACCCTGCGTTCACTGGGACTGTTACCCGATAACGGATCAGCCTGGATCTTTCCCATAGTCTGTATGTCCGTGTTCTTCTACTACGGCTGTCTGGCCGTGTTAAACACCACCGTTTACTCCGCCATTGCCGATGTTGTGGATGAGCAAGAACTGAGCAGCGGTCTGCGTCAGGAAGGCATCTTCTATGCCGTGCGCACCTTCTTTGCCAAGGTTGCAAACGGGCTGGGGCATTTACTGGCCGGCATTGCCATTGATGTGATTGGTTTCCCGGCAAAAGCAGTTGTTGGCGAGGTTCCCGCCCAGGTGATCTTTGATCTGGGTATCTTTGAAGCCATCATTGCTGTGCTGCCGGTTATCGGTGCAATTTACTTCTACGGCAAATACAGTATCGACAAAGAGCGCCATCAGGCCATTCGGGCAGAACTCGCACAGAAAAAAGTAGCTTGAACGTCGCTGGCTGGCTGCTTCAGCACTACCCCGCACTCGGGTTCAAGCTGTACCGACGCTATTGGCTTGCCTCACTCGCAAGCGTAGGTGCGTGGACAATTGCTAATCTGACAATGGGCTGGAAGGTGTTTGAGCTCTCGGGCAAAGCACTGGATCTGGGCATCCTCGGTGCTGCTAGCGCGCTCCCGGCAGTTATCATCACATTGGTTGGCGGTGTGATCGCAGATCGGTTCGATAAACGACGGGTGTTGATGACCACTACCATCGCCAACTCTTCATTGCTTTTTCTTCTGGCTATTCTTGATTTTTCCGGCGCGCTTACCGTGTGGCATGTCTGGATACTGGCCGGAGCCATTTCGGCGGTTACCGGCATTGATTGGCCAGCGCGCAGTTCGTTTTT
>CAZWMD010000043.1:0-2284 GCA_964634815.1 uncultured Pseudomonadales bacterium
CGATCTGCAAGCACGTACGCCTCAGGCACTGCTTCTTATCATCACACCGCGCGTGCTGCTTGATGCCACACAGCTTGAACTGCACTTTGAGTGCGCTGATGGTACGCGGGCTGAAGTTCTGCCTGACATAAATACGTTGTCGCTCACCGTCAACGCGCCCCTCCTGGAAAAAAATTGGGCTAGAGCCGAAAGCAGACGTGATTGCCGGCCCTGGCCGGTCGAACACGTCTATCTGCATTTTGATAACACGTTACTGGTTAGGCTCACTGCTGCTAACCTTGATGACACCCCGCCACCCATCTTCCCAAAGTTAGGCAGCGTAACGATCGACTATGAGGTAGAGGAAGTACTTCGCGGCTCTAGAGATGCCGTGTCAGGCATTGCCGGACCGCTGAGCATTGGCGGCTACACTATCAATACCGTCATTCCACTGGGCAAGCGTTTCATCGTCTCGGGAGATCAAGGCACTATTCGTTGGGAGCAATGCTCGAAGTATTGGATGGTACCCCTTGAGGAAGCAAACGACTGTCAGCTGTATCGCTATCGCCGGTTAGCAAGCGACGCTGCACCCTATAGCGCACGCTGCGAAGCCGCCTCCATCGCAAGTTATCTCGACCGGTTGAACGTAACGTCCACTACACCTAAAGGAGAAGATCGACTAAGTGCGCTCAAAGGCATTTGGTATCGCGCAACAGGCCATCAGTGGGATGGCAAATCTGTACCCAACAAAATTCTGTATCAAAAACCTTATGAGTCGCCGGCAGATTTTTCACACAGAGGTTCGGAACCTTAAATGCATCTGAGCATTCGCTTATACCAGGCAGCGCTAGGTCTGCTGTTCATTACCGGGGCAACTGGGGTTCAGGCGCTTTCTTGTGGGTCTCCCAGGGCTGACAACATAGTCAATGGAAAAAACAGCTCTAAAACTATAGTGGTAGGTGTGCCGGTGAGTAGCCGACTTGCTACCAACGCTACTGCTGACGCACCAAAAACAATTGGCGAGCTGAAAATTGTAGAAATCTTGCGCGGCAAATCAGAACCGCTTATCCCATTTGAAGTCGACACACCCGATCCCGCCTGGGGATCACCGGGAGTGCACATTGGCAGGCCTTATCTGGTACTAGGCAAAAACGATCACATCGAAAGTTTCAGGATCGGTCTCTGCGTTTTTCCACTGACTATCGATGCTAACGATGTGACGGTCGGTGATGGATGCAAGCTGTATCAAATCCGCGAGCTACTCAATATTGACCAGCCACGAAGTCGAGCGTGCGAAGTGCTCATTCGTCAACAGCACAGATCTGCAAATCGTACGAAGGCTGAAAGAGAAGCGATGCAGGAAGAGTTTCGCCGCGCAAAGTGGCTGGATCTGGGCGTTGACTGGAGCGGCTGATTAGCACGCCCCTTCCCGAACAAACCAACTAAGCTGCAAATTCTGCCGCATATACTCAAGCAACGCACCGTCATAACGATTGATGATGGTTTGCATGGATTGTTTGATGAGTTGGCAGCCGCCTTCAACGTCGCCAAGCTGGCCCTTGGCAATGCCAACTTCAAACATGCTCAGCACATTAAAGAAGTTGTTTGCATCAAACGGTCTGTTTTTGCCTACGGCTAGCACGGTTGTTTGGTAATCACCGCGCCGATTGGCAAGCATGGCCTCAGCGGCGATCTGGTCGCTACCGCGAAAGTTCGCCCGTTTGGAGGCAGCAAGTGCGCGGCTTAGCCATAGCTCAGCGTCTTCTTGCTGTCGCATCAAGCGATAGATAATGGCTTGCCGAGCCATGGCCACCGACAGCTCTTTGGTTTCATCCCCCAGCAAGCGTGATAATTCTTCGATGGCTTTTAGATTGTACTTCTCAGCAACTTCCAAATTACCGTCGCTCATCTCCAGCACACTGAAATACATATAAACGTAGGCGTGTGCCACCTCGTCTTGGTTGCGAGGTAAATCGACAATGGCTTTGGCTTCCTCCAACGCCACTCGGGCCTCATCACGACGCCCCAGGTTCAGCAGCGCTGACGCAAGATTATTCACACCACCGGCCAGGGCCGGATGATTGGCATCGGGCACAACCTCTTTGAACAGCGCAATGCCTCTATTCATTGTGGCTACCTGCTCTTCGTGACGATCAAGCATGCCCTGGGCGTTGCCGATGTCGTTTAGCAGGTACAGATAAGGCAGCGAACGTCCTTTTCCGTCGGCAATCAATATCTGCTCAGCCTTTAACAACATCTGCAAGCCCACTTCTGAGCGCCCGCGGCGGGTCAGGTTCTTTCCGTG
>CAZWMD010000043.1:2384-37823 GCA_964634815.1 uncultured Pseudomonadales bacterium
ACAACATCTGCAAGCCCACTTCTGAGCGCCCGCGGCGGGTCAGGTTCTTTCCGTGGGTAATAAGCGCTTGTAGCTTCAGTTCCGGGGAATCGATGGTCTCTACAAGCTGCATAGCGGTCTCGCTGAACTGCACGGCGAGATCGTTTTTGGATAATCGTTCAAGCGCTACCGACAAACGCGATAGCAGCTCTATCTGCACATCAGGATAGTCGCCCAGGTTGGTTTCAATGTGCTGCCCTGCAAGCTCCAGCACATCACTCATTCTGGCATCGGGGCCGGCAGACAGATCGACATCCCAACGCGACGCCGGCGACATCAAAATGTCGCCCATCAGATCGCGCACAATGGTGGCCCGTTCCAGTTGTTCGTTGGCAACCCGGGTTTGCTGGATAGATACCGCAAGGCCACCAACCAGTGCCACAAAAGACACAATGCCGGCGACCACTCCCGCCCGGTTACGCGAGATGAACTTTTGTAGCCGGTAAAGTCGAGAGTCGAGTTGCGCAACCACGGGCAGTCGAGCCGCAAAGTTTGCAAGATCATTGCGCAAGGAACTCACGGACGGGTAGCGGCGCTCGGGCTCTAACGCCAGGGCCTTTAACGTAATGGCGTCCAGATCTTGAGTGATGCCACTTCGCAGACCTTTGCTTGTGGTGTTTTCACTCGGGCGTTCTATGTCGCCGGAGCACACCAGATTCACCGCATCCAGCGCTGAGAGCTCGCTGGTGTCGTGAACCAGATTCTCCGTGAGCATGTAATAGAGCACGGCCCCCAGAGAATAGATGTCTGTGGCCGCAGACAAGGTACCACCTCGAACCTGTTCGGGGCTGGCGTAGGCTGGCGTGAACGCGCCGGCCACCGTGTGTTCCCGATCCTCGCTTTCCAGTACTTTGGCCAGGCCAAAGTCGAGCAGTTTGGGTTCGCCGTTTGCTGACACCAGTATGTTTCTGGGCTTAATGTCGCGGTGTATTACCAAAGCAGAATGGGCGTGCTCAACGGCCGCACAGATTTTGTCAAAGAGCTGCAACCGCTCTGATGTAGAGGGTTGGGTGTGCGCCAGGTACCGGTCGAGTGGCAATCCATCTACCAACTCCATGACCACATAGGGCAGCCGGTTGGCGGTGGTTCCTCCGTCGAGTAGAGAGACAATGTTTGGGTGTTTGAGATTGGCAAGAGTCTGACGTTCTACCGCAAACTGCTGCAGAAGCTGTTCGCTGAGTTGATTGCGCTTAATCACCTTCACGGCAACACGCACCACAAACTCGCCATCAGAGCGTTCGGCCTCAAACACGTCGGCCATGCCGCCAGAGCCAATTTTGCGCAGTATCCGGTAGTTGGGAATGCCCAGGCTTTTCTGGGTCCAGTCGCCTTTTTCCGCGAGGTGCGCGTAGGAGTCTGGCTGGGTGTCACCTATGCGTTTGAGTAACCGGCGCGCTCGCACAAGTTTCTCCGAACCGCTTCCACAGTTTGTCTCGAGCCAGGCCTCACGCTCCGCCGCTGGTTGATCAAGCGCCTGCTCAACCAGCTCCAGTAGATCGCGTTCTTCGCTCGCCGCAGAATCTAATCGCATGTTTATCTATCGAAATGCCATTATCGGAATGCCGTATTCACAAATATCACACAACTGATGCGTGCCGTCCCTACAATTCTCCACACCCTCAATACAGCTCGTCAGACCTGCGGTGCAATACTGCCAGCTTACCCAGATACCCCAGGCGAGGGGCAACAAACTGACGCAGCAAACCAACACAAGCTGGGCGACCAAGGGCCCGGTAACCACAAAACCCCTTGTTCTGGGCGCCTGCTTGCTTGCGGCGCTGGTTTTGCCTGTGCCCTTCACCAAACCTGGGCACAGCGCTCTCACCGGTGCAATCATCCCGACAAAGCCAATCAACACTCCCAGCACCAGTTTGGGTCACGCTCAGTTGGCTGCTCTCGACACAGTGACCATCACCCCGGCTGAAGTTGAAGCGCCTGTGGATGTGGACACCGCCGAACCCGGCGTAGACTCGGTGTTCGAAATAGTCGCAGACCAACGCGCCTGGGCACGGGTACAGCACTTAACCGAACATGCGCCCGAGGTGTTGAGCGCAGTGGCTGCGAGAGAAGACAAACCCATAGGTCTCGATTTCATGGCCGCGGCCAGCGAGGTTGAGGTGCTGCTCATCGACGATAAGGTTCCAGAGATTTCTTCTGGTGACCGATATCAGGTGCTGTTTCGAAACAACGCAGGCGACACTCTGCTACTGCTCGAGCTGTCGTCACTCAACCAAAGCGTTGAGGGCTACGAACAACTTGGCTTCGAATCGCTCCTCGCGTTTTCTGAGGCGATCGACCAAGACGCACTGGGATTAACGCTGGATGATGCGCATCAGCCACTTCGATTTCCTTATACCAGTTACCCACCGGTCTCCTACGAATCTGCACTCGCATCAATAGGTGCCAGCGTGGATTCTGTGCAAAGCAATACGCCCAGTCGGCTTGCATCCTTCAAAGACTCTGAAGGCAACTCGCTGTGGAACGGGGCCTTTGGTTATGAGGTCTCTGTTATGAGCACCAGGGGCCAATCTGCACCGGTATGGATAGATGCCTTTCTGGGGATGAGTTACACGCAGCAAGAGCTTGATGCCATTCAGGCAAATATTGAGCGTCGCTCTTTAGTGATCGCTGAGCTAGAGACTGAAATGCGCGATCAACTGGCAAAGGACGGCCGGCTTCAAGATTATGCGCAAAGCATGGTGCCCCTAAGCCCCAAAGAACTCGAACGGATTGAAGCCAGCAAAGCCCATGAAGCGCGCTACGGCACCAGCGTTAGCGCGCTGTAGATTCCCTGTTAAACCCGGCGTTCTAGCTTTTAGGCATCAGGTTCATGAGTGAGTGAACAGTGGCTTCCACGCCAGATTTCACCGCGGGCTCTGCTGACACTTTAAACTGCGGGCTGTGATGGCTGCCTACCTGGGGGCCGCCGGCTCGTGCACGTTCAAAGTCAGCAGAGGGTGTGCCGCCAACGGCAAAATACACGCTGGGAATGTACGGCTCGGTGGTGAAGAAGCCAAAGTCTTCCGCGCCCATCCCCAGCACGGAGGGCTCAATCAGCGCCTCTTTACCCATTTTCTCGGTTAATACGGTTTTGAGGCGACGAGCGAGCGGCCCGTCATTAAAGGTCGGTGGAAACGAAAATTCGCTGACGGTCACTTCGGGCAGCATGTCTTCAGCGATACCCGCGGTACGCGCGGTGCCCTTGGCTACCCGCTCAATTGCCTCTAACAACTGAGTACGCACCCGAGGGTTCAGGCTACGCACTGTGAGCTGCAGATGGGCTCGGGCGGAAATAATGTTGTGCTTGCTGCCGGCATGAAAGGCGCCAACGGTAATCACCCCGGCATCGCGTGGTGCCAGTTCGCGGCTAACGATGGTTTGCAGGTTATTCACTAACTGCGCGCCAATCATAATTGGGTCTTTGCCTTGGTGGGGTGATGCGCCGTGGGCACCAACGCCATGGATAATAATGTCGACAGTATCTGCACCCGCATAGGGTGAGCCTTCATCAACAATGATCTTTCCAGCCAAAGAATCTGCGCTGACATGAAAGGCAAGTGCGTAGTCGGGCTGGCCAAAGCGCTGCCACAGGTTATCTTTCATCATGGCCGATGCCCCGGGGCCGCGCTCTTCTGCAGGCTGACCAATCAGCATCAGCGTGCCAGACCAAAGATCACGATTTGCCGACATGTAGCGTGCTGTTCCTACCAGAGAGGTAATGTGAACATCATGACCACAGGCGTGCATCACCGGCACTTCGTTGCCGTCCCAGTCGGTGCTCATAACGGTGGAGGCATTGGGCAAACCGGAAAGCTCTTTCACGGGCAAGCCGTCCATGTCTGCTCGCACCATAACCATCGGTCCGGGGCCATTTTTCATCACGGCCACAATGCCTGTGCCGCCCACGCCTTCGGTGACCTTGAACTTAACGGCTCGAAGCTCTTTGGCCAATCGCTTGGCCGTTTTGAACTCCATTAACGACAGTTCAGGATTGCGGTGGAAGTGGTCCCACAATGGGCCAAGGTGCTTCGAATAATCACTGGCGATGTCATCGCTGAGATCATCTGCCAGGGCAGACGAGGTTCCCAACATCAGGGTTGAGGAAAGGCTGATCGCCAGCAGTAAACACAGGCGGCGCAGGCCACACAGTAGGGAGAAAGAGTTCATCAACGAGGCACCAATGGCTATACATTTTCAAAAGAGTACTCACAATACCAACAGTCAGCCAAATAACACACCAAAGAGCCAAGCCTGAAAAACACCCTGCCCAATTCTCAGCTCGCCCTTTACGGCATTCCGGCGCTCGCTATTGGCTATACCTTCATGCTGCTGAACATCTATGTTCTGAAGTACGCCACCGACGTCTTGCTGATCGCGCCCGCCATCATGGGCAGCATTTTTGGCTTAGCCCGAATTTGGGATGCCCTGACCGACCCGGTTGTGGGCTATTTGAGCGATCGCACCCGCAGCAGGCTTGGCCGGCGACGAATCTGGCTGGCCCTGGGGGTGGGCCCGGCTGTCTTGTTCTACATCATGCTTTACGCAAGCCCGGTGGGCATGGCAACCGCACCCGCTACCCTGTGGATGGCCATTGCCGTATTTGGTTTTTACACAGCGATGACCGCCATTTCTGTCCCCCACTACTCTCTGGGTGCCGAGGCAACCCGTGACAGCTACACCCGCAACAAACTCTTTGGTATGCGCCATGCCATGATTGGGGTGGGCTCGATGATCGCTTTGGCCACCTTGGCCTGGCTCACCAGCATCGATCAAACAGACACCGAGCGCTTGCGTGAGGCATCCATTCGCTCGGCGGTTGTAGCAAGCATTCTGTGTGTCGCCGGCGTACTCGCCACAGCGTTACGGTTCCGCGAATCGCAGGCGCCAACTCAGCGAGCCAGCCAACAATCCAATCCGTCCGAGCCAATCTACAGCGCCAGTGTGCACATTCTGAAAAACCGCAACGCGCGTCTGCTGCTTACGGTGCAGTTCATTGAATCTATTGGGGCCGGTGCGCTGGGAGCAGCGGCCCTTTATGTCGCTCAGTACGTTATGGGGAATATCGAGATCGCGCCGCTGGCGATGGTGTGTTATCTGCTGATGTCCACCTTCTCTATACCTTTATGGGTCAGGCTTTCTAAGCGCATCGAAAAAGTATCGTTGTGGATCATCACCATGATGGGCAGTGCGCTGTTTTACGGCGGCCTGTTTGGCCTGGTTTTTTTGCCCCAGGGCAATGTGCAAACCAGCGCACTGATTGTGCTGTGCATATTGAGCGGCGCCATGAGTGGCTGCGGTCATACCCTGGCGCCCTCGGTGCTCAGCGATATTATCGACGAAGACGACCTTGCCACCGGCACAAGAAAAGAAGGGGCGTTTTTTGCGCTGTTCAATCTGGCGGCTAAAAGTGCCCAGGGCGTGACGGTGATGATCACCGGTTTTGTGCTCTCAGCGATTGGTTTTGTACCCAACATTGATCAGCCCTTTAGTGTGCAGCTTGCCCTGTGCGGTATTCTGGGGCTGTTGCCGCTGGTTTGTTACGCAGTGGGGGCTGCCATGTTCACACGCTTTGAACTGCGGGCCGAACAGCGGTCATCCATACTCAACCAACTGGCGGCGCGCGACGCTGTTGGTTAACTTTCTGTGCTGAATATGTGTTTCCAAAACATCTAACTTACTCTGGATCCCATCTTTGAAACGACTACTCCTTGCTCTGCTGACATTAATCATCCTGTTGCTGGTTGGCGGCGCTCTGTTTGTGCGATTTGGCCTGGGTGTTGCCCTACCCACACCCGGTGCTGTATTTGATGTTGCAGGTGGCATGGCAGCCAAGCTCGGCTGCTCAGGCCGCTACATCACCGGTTTGAACGAACAGCAGGTTAAGTCTGATCTGGCCAGTTACTCGGGGCTGTATAGCCTTGTCAGCATAACTAACGACGACACCCTTTACCGGGTAACCGCACGGCTTGCACCAGGTAAACGACACAGTGCCTCTTATCGACCCGGTATTGGTTGCAGCCTGGATATTGGAGACACCAGCAACCTGGATGCGCTGGATCCCGGCAGTTGGCCGGTTGTTGCGTCTGACGAAGGTCTTGGTGCCAATCCAAACAGCGGCGCGGTGGATGAGTTGCTTGCAACCCAGCTTGCTGCCGACAACGCAAAGGGTCTGCAAACGCGTGCGTTACTGGTGATGCATAACTCTCAGGTAATTGGTGAAGCAAACGCCCCGGGCTTTGATTCAACCAGCCGGCATCTTGGCTGGTCGATGGGCAAGAGTCTGGTGGCAATGTTGTTTGGCCGGCTGGAACAGAAAACCAATCTAAACGTGGCACAAACCAAACTCTTTGATGAGTGGCAGGATGAGCGCAGCAACATAAGCCTTAAGGCACTGCTGAATATGAGTTCCGGACTTCAGTTTGACGAAGTCTACGCGCCGGGTTCTGACGCCACCCGCATGCTGTTCAATGAACACAGCGCATCCGCAGTACCGCTTGAAAAACCCCTGGCGCATCCCACGGGCAGCCACTTTGCCTACTCATCGGGCACCACCAATCTGCTCTCCCGGTTCCTGGTTGAACGCCTGGGCGGTACAGATGCCGCGTACAGATTTCTTCATGAAGAACTGTTAGCGCCGTTAAAGCTTGCGCATACGGTGGTTGAACCGGATCCAAGCGGTGTGTTTGTTGGCAGTTCTTATGTTTACGCAAGCGCCAGAGACTGGGGCCAACTGGGCATGTTGTTAGCGGCAGACGGCATCTACAACAACCAGCGCTTGTTAAGTTCTGACTGGATCAAGCGCGCCACCACACCCAACAGCTCAGGCAATGAACCACGCTATGGGTATCAACTGTGGTTGAACCGCGGCGGTGACGAACTACGCTGGCCAGATCTGCCGGAAGACGCTTTTGCCATGCAGGGCAATCGGGCGCAGATTGTTTTGATGATTCCAAGTCGTGGGCTGGTCATCGTACGACTCGGCTGGACAGCAGGGGGTTACCCTTACAACGACACCTTTGCAGCGCTGTTGCCTGAACTGCCCTGAGGCACACTTCGATTAGAGCGGGGCGGCTACAGCGGCGTGCCCTTCTCTAAAATTTCGTCAAAGATTTCACTTCTGTTGTCGCCGCCACCAAACTGAAACAGGCCGCCAGAAAAACTGCTGCCGTAGGTCTCAGCCGCGTTATAGGTTTGTGCCAGCGCAAGCAACAGCTCGCCTTCAGTCAGCGGCGACAAGGGATGAATAAAGGCAACCCAAACCAGCCCCTGGGCAATGGCGTAGCGTGCATCAAGGGCAGATTCGTAATTGGCTTGCAGCATGCGATAAAGCTGGTCTTTTTCCAGATCGCTGGCGTCGGCAATGGGGATCATGATCCGCATGCGATCTGCACGCTCATCGGTGAGCACCTGGGCTGAGATGTCACGAAAGGTCACTACCCAGTTACCGGGTCGGCCGCTGGTTTCCGGATCAAGTGATTTCAGGAGAAAGTCGAGCCGGGCATTGTCCATAAATCCCGGATCTTCGGGTGGCGCCTGATCAGTCGGGACTTCAATGATCGGCGCGTCACTGACTTGCACGCCACTTACCTGAACGTCTCTTCCCCGAACCTCATCTGCAGCCTGAAGGGCGCAGGCAGACAGCGCGAGCCAGATCGTACCCACACCCAGGGCCATCAAACGGGCATCAGATCGGTTACCTTTATTCATGCCATTGCCTCTTTGTTCTCAGTTTGGTGCTTTATATCTATCTGCCCCAGCTTACGGGCAATCTGCAAAAACTGCTTACCCAAATCTGCCAAATTGTTTAACTCTCTTGAGAGCAGCCTCAGGGTCTGGCACCCTGCGGCGCTGTTTATTTTGATGAATTCCAAGGCCTCACCCACCCCATGAAGTTTGCCCTCGGCCGTTATCAATTTGGCTTTACCCACGACACGATCTACAACGCCGACCAGCCCTATCTGGAACGATGGATACTCTGGTG
The DNA here is from genome assembly GCA_964634815.1 of uncultured Pseudomonadales bacterium. Classification (GTDB taxonomy): domain Bacteria; phylum Pseudomonadota; class Gammaproteobacteria; order Pseudomonadales; family Azotimanducaceae; genus JALZVT01. The sequence goes on from CAZWMD010000043.1 coordinate 10,405, forward strand.
TGGCATCACGCTGCGCCTTCACCGATTTTTGGCCAGTGACGAAGATCGGGCCGTACATGACCACCCCTGGTGGTTCATTACCCTGCCCTTTGCAAGCTACGGCGAGTTTATTGAGCCGAAGGGGAAGGATGGACATACAGATGCACAAGAGATCTATCGGACGGTGACCGCCTGGCGACCGCACTTTCGCGCGTCAAACTTTCGTCATCGGGTGGAGATCACCCAGGCCCCATCCTGGACCCTGGTGGTCACCGGACCGAAGAGCAATGAATGGGGGTTCTGGCAGGGCCAGGAGTTTGTCCACAACCGGGATTGGCAGAACCAGATAGCGCCGGTTGTAGATCAGTCGGAAATGTAGCCGGTTAAGCGACTAGTAGCGGGTGTTTACCGCAGGCTGCGTTTTTGCCTCATCCAGGTCAGTGGCTGCAACCAGCGAATAGCCGCGCTCTTTCATGCAATTCTGGTATGCAGAGAACTCAGCACTGGTGGCATCCAGCGTGGCATCGCCCTGGGAGCAAGCCGCCACATCGTTTCTGTAGGTGTTACCGGCAACCTTATCTTGAGATACCCAGTGGTGAGTGACCTGGGGGGCGGTGTTGGCGCAACCGCCAATAACGCTTGCCGCAACAAAGAGGGCGGCGACCCTAAGGGTTTTATCAATAATCTTCATAATAAACTTCATAAAAACTTCCCAATGTGACATCTGTGTGACACTGCTATGCCACCAAAGATATCCACAACCGAGTATCCGCGTCTATCGCGGTAGGATGAAATTTTGTGAAAAATTGCAGATTCAAGGAAAAACTGCGACCCACCCGGCAAAAAGCCGGAGAAAACGCCGGAGATAGCCTTGTTTTAGAGCGCGCTCTAGCGTCCCGAGGATGACCCTGCGGTAGCAACCGGGGTGGTGGCCAGGGTTTCGTCGGTCACCGCGTCGTCAGTTTGAACCGACGCAATGGGGGCACCGGTAACCGGATCAATGCGGAAATAACCCAGATTTTCCATGCAGGAAAAGAACGCCAGATCTGAGGTGTTGCCCGTCGATTGCTCGCAATTGGCGCTATCGAAGGCAAACAGGTAGTCGCCGCTCTGGTTGTGGCTCCAGCCGTACTGCACCTGAGAGGTGGTACAGCCACCAAGCAGCAGCGAGGCAGCGATCGCAAGAGCGATATAAGAAACAGGGCGCCGGGTTGGGGTGCATGTGTTCATGAACCCACCCTATCGCCCGAAAGTTACGGTTCTATGACAGATTAACGGCTATGCGGACCTATTACTCAAAATTGCCATTTAAGGCTCAGCGAGGCCTGGGTACCGTCTTTTTCAGAGAACACGGTTACTCCCTCACGCTCGATCTCAACCGATTCGTCAAGAATATTCTTTATCCTGGCCTTGATAGTCAGGGTGTCGGTTGGAAACCAGCTATAGGTCAGATCAAGTGAATGATAGGGTTTTTGGAATCCATCTGGTGCCCCGTTGCGGCCGGCGACAAACAGTCGTTCACCAAACAGATTGTACGCAAGCGTAGCCGCGTGACGTGCGTTGGTTGAATCGTAACCAAGCTGCGCGTTCACAATGTACTCAGAGGCCCCAACAAGATCGCGACGATTATTGGTTGGCGCATCCGCTTCATCACCTGCCACCAACTCACTTTTCTGCAACGTCACGTTGGCCTGCACATAAAATCCGGACAGCTCTGGTGCCAGAAACGCCAGGTTCTTCAGACCCTCAATCTCTATGCCATACACCTCAGCACTTTCTGCGTTAACAATCTCACGGGTGGTATTGGTGTCAGATGCAGCGGATTCAAAAAATTCAATAGGGGTGTCGATGTCTTTGTAGTAAGCAGACAGCGTCAGATTATCGCCACTGGTGAAAAACCATTCCGCACGAATGTCGTAGTTAGTGATATCTGATGGCGACACACCGGGATTACCGTCGACCAGATCGGTGGTGATTGGGTCGATGTAGCTGGCATCGGTGATCTCCCGAAGATCAGGCCGCACCACCGTCTCGCTCCAGCCAAATCGTAGCTGAAAGGTCTCTGCCCACCAGTTACCAATGTAGGTCAGAGCGACCGATGGAAACCAGTCTTCTCTTTCGAAGGTTCCTTCGGCCAGCGCTTCGGGGTCCTGGGTGATCTGGGGGTCGTCTGCGGTGAAGCCAAAGAGATTGAAATCGAGTGCAACCTGAGAGTACTGCTCCCAGCGGACCCCAGCAGATGCACGCCACCGATCGCGCAACGTGTAGTCAAACTTCGCAAAGGCGCCTTCGGTAATGGTGGCCGCGATATAACTCTGGTTGTTGGTGCCTTGCCGATCAAACACCACGTCGTTAGCCGGGTTTAACAGGTTGGCATCAGAGAACACATCACCCAGATCTCCCTGTAACAAGGCAACATCTTCAACCCCGGTAAAACCCAGACCAAACTGAGCCTGTTCGTATACCCGATTCTTGCTGGCATAGTTGTATCCACCAGACAGTTCCAGGAAGTAGTCTTGACCAAAATAGGGCAGCGTTGCTTCCCAGCCATAGTTTGTGACCTCGTCTTCCAGCTCTGTAAAACGAAAATCAGCAGCCGTTGCATCAAGGCTGACTTGAGAAGCCAGCACGTCACCCGTGATTCGATCCGTCACCGTCTGGGCAGCTACCCTTATCTGGTTTGGAATGTCGGTGGTTGCCCGGGCCTCAGAAAAAAACCATGAGAACTCAAACTCATCCGGTATCCATCCAATGGCTTTGCCTAACCAGCCGGGTACCGCAGAAAGCGTTGCTTCGCCAAATCGGTGTGTGCCTTTGGCCTGATTAACGATCATGTTGCGCTCTTCAAAGTCGAGCCGAAACTCTCGAAATCCCAAACCATCCGACAGTTCTCTATTTTCATTAAAGAAGTCGCGCACAGCGGTCTCGTCGTCGGTGTTACGAAGGAATATCGTTGTGGCTGAAACTTCGTGGTCATCTGTGAAACGGAAGCCCAGGTTAGCGACGCCATTGATCTGTGTATTACGTACAGACTCAATTTCAGTGTCGGTCCGCTCAACCGGAAAACTGAAGTTTCGGTTCACGCGTGTGTTCTCGCGCCAGCTGGTTTGGTAAGCGCCAGCCACCAAAACGCCCGCTTCCCAATCTGGCCCAAGAATCCAGTTGTTACCAATGCTGCCGCGCACGTTATAGTCCGGATTATCCGAACGCTCTCGCAAACTGATATCGCGATTAAGCTGTTGCGCAAGTCCACGGTTTATCGCCTGCGCATCTGCAGGTGTTGCGTTGGGTTGCCCGGTAATACGCAGACGATTGAGAATGCTCTGGGTATCCAGATCGCCCGCAAACTGGCCTAGTGAGGCTTCGATCTCATTAGACAGCGCCCGGGTTCCATCGTCGGCTCCAAACTCATCATCGCTACCACCGGAATAGGTAAAGACATCACCATCGTTCTGAAAGTTGTAGCCCGAACCAAGCTCTAAAGAATAGGTGAACTCATCGGGAATGCCCTTGGTGCGAATATTAATTGCGCCGCCACCAAAACTTGCCGAGCGATCTGCTGAATAGCTTTTTTGCACCTGCAGCGATTGCACAATAGAGGTTGGAAAGATATCCAGCGGCAGCACATTTCTTGTTAGGTCTGGTGACGGCACCACCGCGCCATTCAAGGACGTACTTGAGTAGCGCTCGCCCAACCCGCGGACATAGACAAACTGGCCGTTAACCACAGACAAACCAGAGATTCGGCCCAGTGAAGCCGCAACCGTAGAGTCTCCCAGTCGCGCAATGCTCTCTGCATCCAACACGTCACTAACCACTTCGTCATCCAGACGCTCTTCGATGAGTGCCTGGGCGGAGTCGATCAGTCGACCAATAACCACTACTTCTTCGACAGGTCCAGCTGGCTCGTCTTGCGCAAAGGCCGGGTTGGTCAACGACAATCCCAGAATTGCACCAAGAACTGATCGAACATTCATGAACTCATTTCCTATGCGTCAACGGCTTTGGGGGCAACAGGTTATTGGTTACTCAAACCACAAAGGTTGCGAGCGGTTATCGGGGAATATTCCAAAGGTCCAGCCGGCCGCCCAGTTAAAGGTGCCAAGGCTAAGCGCTCCGGAGAAACCCGCTGCTGGCGCATCGCCGGTGGGGGCTGCCCCATCCACAACTGATGTGGCGTAGTCGATGGAGAAAATGGGTACATTGCCATCGCTTTCCAGCAGCTGCAGTTGGGTATCTGCGACAGCCGTTGCATTGGTTGCGCCGGTGAAGGTGGCAAACACGTTGCCTGTGGCTTCTGCAAAGCTCTGCTCTGTGGTGGTGCCGTCGGAGAAGGTTTGACCACGGGTTGGCTCTTCGCAGGCAAAAATAGATGAGTTGATACTCAGGTTTCCGGCGAGTGCTTCGTCCTGGGAGCGATTGTCGATACGCAGACAGTAGTTGTCGTTCACAGAGGTTGCGTCGGTAGCCGCAAAAGAACCAATCACCAAAGCGTTGTTGATGGTTGGCGCCACAGCTTCTCGCAAACGCCAGCCCGCACCCGGATCGTGGGTCGCTGTGTCTGAGCCGTTCGGCGAAATGATGCACGTCAGGTTATTGATGACCGGACGGCTGTTGATTCCTTGCGCAATCTGATCTTCGATCTCAGAGGCGCTTAAGCTTGAGAACGAGCCAATGCCGTCGGCCTCTATGCAGTGGTTGCCATCGGTTTCGCTTTGAATCACCAGAGCGTTGGTGATGGTGCCAGAGTATCCGTCATCAACATCAATGGCGTCATCTCTGACATAGACCGCTGCAAAGTTGGTGAAGTTAACCGCGCCACCAAACATTTCGATGCCATCGTCAAACGTAGAGTAGACCTCCAGATTTTCAACAATGGTGTTGCGTCCCACGCCACCAAAGGAAATACCGTTTAACTCATCACCATTACCTACCGTAGCGCCAGAGTGCTTAACCACAACAAACTCTAACCGGCCTGAGCTGTCGTCGTTGTTGTCTCCGCCGTACTGGCTTTCATCGAGGCCAGCAGCGCCTTCAGCGTCTACGTGGCAATCGGTTGTGGCAAGATCGCCACCGGCAACCGATCCGGTGTATGAACAGCGGTTGGTAACACCAAACCCGTTAATAACCATGCCGCCCCACTGCTGCACATCTTCCGGGCCCACCGTATTTTCGATGTCAGAAACAGAAGTTAGAGTAATAGGCGCATCAACGGTACCCACGGCAAATATCTGGGAGCCGCGGTTGATAATGATGAAGTCAGCGCTGGTCTGAAAAGCCAGCGTGGCACCGGCCTCAATGGTGAGTGTTGGTCCATCACCGCCCTCGGTGATTCCCGCTGCAGCCAGGTCAGCGTCGGTATCGAAGGTTTCGCCAACAAACAGGCTGCCTTCAAAAATGTGCGAGCCGTTGTCAGCCAGATCGCTAAAGGTCACATCAAAAGCCAGATTATTGCCCGCGTCTACAAACGCTGAGGAATAGATGCAATCAGCGCCGCTGGTGCTTCCCTGTATGAGCTGGCCCGCGTCAGTCATGTAGGACGCGCAATCATTTGTGGCTGCCGGAGTAGTGTCCGGTGGAGGATTGGTGACATCCCCTTCATTGGTTACCGGCGCGATCACAATGTCGCCTCCGCCACAGGCCGCAAGCAAGGTGGCCGCGGCAAGACCAGCAACAGATGATTTCCATTGGGTTGAAAAGAACATTTGGGCGTTTCCCTTATGGTTAAGCTCGGGCCAAACCTGGCCTGTTGATGTGCACAGATGCGGTGCGCAATGCAGCGCTTTGATAGGCGCCGTAATAGGCGCTATTCAAGATGGGAGCAGGCTAGCTCGGGTATGTGACGCTTCGATTAAAGCTGTGTGTCTGTTTTGTGACAGACGGTTGCGAATTCAACCGGGTGCTGACGCTGTTGCTGTTGGCAAACGCCGCGACATCAACGTCGCAATCAACACCGCCACAAGCGTGACCATGAGACAGGCAGCAAAGCCGGCAAGCTGATACACCAACCCGGACAGCAGCGTGCCCAGTAGTCGACCCATGGCATTGGCCATGTAGTAGAAACCCACATCGAGGCTCACGCCATCGGCTTCGGCGTAACGCACAATCAGAAAAGAGTGCAGCGACGAGTTCATCGCAAAGACCGCACCAAACAGCAGCAAGCCACCCACTACGGCGAGCCAGGTCGGAGCGCCTAGCACCAACAGCGTGAGTACCAGGGCACTGGTAAGCGCAAGTATCCCACCCCAGACTACTGCCACTCTGCCGCCAGGCACCTCGCTTGATGTAAAGCCAAGCAGTCGAGGTGTCAGGGCCTGAACCACCCCATAGCCAATGACCCACACTGCAAGCAGCGTACTCACTTGCAGCGCACTCCACTGCTGTTCGAGTTGCAGATACACCGGCAGCGCCACCACAAACCACACATCTCTGGCGCCAAACAGGAAGAGCCTGGCCGCAGCCAGCGTATTCACCGCCGGGCTTTTGGAAAACAGGTCTTTGAACTTTGGTTTGAAACTGGCCTGGCCGGCGGAGTGATCAAGCCAAAGCCAGGCACCAAGTAATATCAGTGTCAGGCCACCGGCCAGGACACCAATGGCACCGCGGAACCCAAGACCGCTGAGAAGCACACCACCAAGAAAGAAACCCAGCCCTTTGAGCGCGTTCTTTGACCCGGTAAGCGTTGCCACCCAGCGAAACAGCTTTTGATCCTGATTATCAGGGACCAGGGTTTTCACCCCACTCTTGGCGCTCATCTTGGTCAGGTCTTTTGCAATCCCTGACAACGCCTGGGCACTCATTACCCAGAAAACGGTGAGACTGACCGGATCAACCAGCAACATACTCAGTGCCAGGATTTGCAAACCCAGCCCAAGCAGAAGAGTGGCCCCAAGACCCAGTCGCGCGCCCAGCCAGCCACCAACCAGGTTGGTGACTACGCCAAAGAACTCGTAGAGTAAAAACAGCGAGGCAATGGCCAGCGGGCCATAGCCCAACTGATGAAAATACAGCACCACCAACATTCGCAGCGCGCCATCGGTGAGCGTAAACCCCCAATAGCTCGCTGTGATCAACGCATACTGTTTCACTAGAGTTTTTGCGCGACCAGAGACAGTAGTTGCATCATTCGCGCGACGTAACCGGTTTCGTTGTCGTACCACGCGAGTAGTTTCACAAGCGACCCATCAATTACCGCAGTGGTGGATGCATCTATCACTGCCGAACGTCGTTCGCCTTCATAGTCTATCGACACCAGCGGTCGTGGCTCGACACCCAGCACACCCGCAAGCGCGCCGGCCTCGGCATCCACAAAAGCCTGGTTAACCTCGTCCGCACTCACCTGGTTTGCCAGTTCAAACGTGCAATCCGCAATGGAGGCCTGGGCCAGCGGCACTCGCACGGCAAGGCCATCCAGTCTGCCGCGCAGCTCCGGGAAAATCTCAAAGATGGCGCTTGCGGATCCCGTTGAGGTTGGAATAAGCGAGGTGGCGCTGGAGCGCGCCCGACGCAGATCCTTATGAAAGCCATCCAGCACGCGCTGGGTGTTGGTTAATGCATGAATGGTGGTAAACGCGCCGCGGCGTATTCCAAAGTTCTCAAGCAATACCCCAATCACTGGCGCGATACAGTTGGTGGTACAAGAGGCTGCGGTCACGATGTGGTTTTTGTCCGCGTCGTAGCGCTCGTGATTTACCCCGTACACCACATTAAGCGGGCCATCTTTCACCGGCGCAGACACCAGCACTTTTTTCACCCCTGCAGCAAAGTAGGGCTCCAGCGCTTTAGATGTACGAAAGGCGCCGGTGCAGTCGAGTACTATATCGACACCCTGCCAGTCGCTATCTTCTATGGCCCGGTTTGATGAATAACGAACGGGCTGTCCAGCAATTAACAAACCAGAGGTTTTTGGATCGAAGCCAATCTCTGGCAGCTCAAGCTGATCCAGGCGCCCGTGCACCGAGTCAAATTGCAATAAGTGTGCGGCGGTCTGCACGTCGCCGGCGGCGTCGTTAATCAATACCACTTTGTAGTCTTGTGCCTGGCTATCCTGCTCAAGGAACTGCCGCAGCGCCAGGCGGCCCATGCGCCCAAAACCATTAATGGCGACGGTGGGTTTAGTCATCAGCCAGTCACAACCCCAGCTTAGTCGAGGTGAACTCTGGTTTCGTTGTTCCGCCCCAGCCATCGGGCGATAGTGTTCTTCGCCTTGGACTTGCTCATCAATAGCAGGAACTTGATCAGTCTGCCCAGATGGTGCGGATGACGAAAGGTGAAACTGGCGTAGTGTTTTTGCACCCGATGCTGCATATAAAAACTGGTCAGAATATCTTTGTAGTTTTTATCAAGCTGATCCTGAGTCAGGCCTTCAGCGGTCCAGATGAAGTTCATCCCGTTCATCTTTTCCCAGTGGTCATCGCGAATGCTGGTGCCATAGATATCGCGATAGATGGGCGAGCCGGGATACGGCGTGAACTTGGTCAGGTTCATGATGGTCAGCGGAATGTCCTGCACAAACGCCTTGGTTTTTGCCATGGTCTCCGTGGTTTCCCCGGGGTAACCCAACATAAACAAGCCTTTTGAGCGAATGCCTACATCGTTGGTCCAGTTAATCGCGCGCACGCTCTTGTCGAGGGATGCGGACTTATCCATCTTTTGCAAAAGTTCGTTGGAACCCGACTCCAGGCCAAAACTCATTTCCCAACAACCGGCCTGCTTCATGAGCTTGAGCGTATCAGGGTTAATAACATCAACGCGTGATGCACAGCTCCAGGTCATTTTCAGACCACTTTCAATAATGAGGTTACATAGCGCTGTGGTGCGTTTTTTGCTGGCGGTGAACAGATCGTCCACAAACATCACGTGCTTGATGCCCCAGGTCTTGTTCAGGTGCTGCATCATTTCAAAGATGCGTTCCGGGGTATAAGCGCGAACGCTTGCGCCAAAGGTTGAGGTGTCGCAAAACTTGCAATGAAACGGGCAACCCCGAGACGCCGCAATAGAGGCAACAGGACCTGCCGGAAAATCGTAGACCGCCGGCTTATAGGCGTTGGGAAAATCAGGCAACAGATCCCAGGCTGGTGTGGGCAGCCGATCCAGGTCTTTATTAATGGCAAGCTTTGGCGTCTTGATAACTCGCCGGGTAATCGAGTTGGGATCAAGATAGATCAGCGCCGGTACGGTGGTTAGATCAGAGCCCTCGCGGTAGGCCTTAAGCAGGCGAACAATAATCTCTTCGCCTTCACCCACCACCGCCACATCAAACTCGGGGAACCGCTCAATGGTTTCCTCACCCATGGAAGACACGTGGGGGCCACCGACAATAATCTTGATGCCCGGACACTGAGCTTTGATTTTCTGGGCGATCTCGGAGGCAATCCAGGTACCCACTGTGAACAGGGTGATGCCAACAAACGCCGGCTTTTCTTCTATTACCCGTGCAACCACCTCGTCGGGTGACAGATCAAAGATGTCACTTTCAAGAATACTGGGGTTATAGCCTTCTTCGCGCACCGCAGCGGCCAGGTGTAAAAGCCCCAACGATGGTGAGCGATTGGTGATGTGTTTTACGAACTCGTAGCCTGGCGCTATACGCTCGTAAGGTGGAGTAATGAACATCACCTTGCGTGAGTCCAGCTCACCAAAATCAACGGTCTCGTTAACTTCGGGATCGTGTTCCAGCGGCGGGGCAATCACGCCCGCGGCCATACTGCTAATACTGCTTCCGCCAGAATCCGTCACACAGGGGCTCGCTTGATTGGGTTCGCGTGGGAGAGAACGGCAGTGTAGAGCGGCAGGATTGTCGGCGCCAGCGGCTCGATAATTTCAGCGGTGTCCGCAAGCTTAAATGTATGTAAATTAATTTGCTCTTTTGCCAAGACAATGGCATTTTTCTGCTAGCCTATTTGGTCCAACCAGAACATCAATTACCCAGGTATTGTCACCATGACACGGATTCCAAACCACCTATCTGTCGGCGCAGTGCTTTTAACACTGGCCTGCATGCAGGCGCTGCCGGCGGCAGCAACACCATTCGCCGCGGTGCTGCCATCCAGCCGCTCCGTTGATATTGGCACCACCGCGACAGCGTTTGCCACCGTACTCAACCCGCTAGACGTGATGGCAGAAAACTGCAGCATTACACCCACCACCGGCGTGGATGCAGATTTCTTTTATCAAACCACCGATCCGGCAACCAACGAGGTCACCGGCACTATTAATACGCCGGCTAACATCCCTGCCGGTCTTTCGCAGTCGTTTGTTATTGGCATGACGCCAAACTCGGACTTCTTCGCGGCAACCGTTGAGTTCGACTTTACCTGCAGCACGGGTACGGCGATCAGCTCACCGGGTATCAACACCCTGTTGTTGTCGGGAAACAGCACGCCAACCGCTGATGTGGTAGCCGTTGCGCTCACCCCATCCAGAGACGGCATCGCGGAAATACCCCGAGACGGTGTGTTCGGTCTGATGTCTCTGGCAACCACCAACGTGGGTGTCGACGCAACCATCACCGCGCAGCCTCAGGATCTCGCCGGACTCGATGGCTTTATCTTGATTTGTGAAACCAATCAGGACACCGGTGATTGCCTGGAAGAGCCCATGGCGTCTACCACCGGCTTCCTGGCTGAAGACGGCACCCGCACCTACTCGGTGTTTATTAATGCAAACACGCGCATTCTCCTGGATGCAACCAATCGACGCACCGCAGTCGAGTTCATTGACGAGTTTGGGAATATCCGTGGTGCCACCAGTGTTGCCGTAGCCGGTGGCGGCCCATCAGCCCGAACTTTCTTTGATGACAACATCGTCGACCAGGTGTTACAGAACGAATGCACCTCGTGCCACATGGTCGGCGGCTCCGCCGCTGATACAGCGCTGGTGTTCCAAATTGACGAAATTGTTGGCTATCAAGACAACAACTTTGCTGTGCTCTCGAGCTACCTTGATGCTGACCCGGGTCACCCGGATGAGCTGCTCGATTTTGCCGCGGGCGGTGGCGGTCATCCGCAAATCGTTACCGAAGACAGTTTCACGCTCTTCGTGTTGGGCGAGTTCCTGGAATTGTTCGCGACCGAGCCCGACTAGCTAGACGGGGTGGGTCTGGCGCACTGCCGCGCCAGACCACTTCAGGTTTAACTAGCGATTTAGCTAGCTGATCTACTTGGAAAGAATGGTGACGCCACTGATTCCAGGCGCACCATAAACATGGGTATAAGCGACCTTGGGATCATTAGGCACCTGACGAACCCCCGCGTCACCGCGCAGTTGCAACACGTTTTCGTAGACCTGTCGCAAGCCAGAAGCCCCAATGGGTTCGCCATTGGCCAGGCAACCGCCATCGGTATTCACCGGCAAACGCCCACCAATCTCGGTATCACCATTGGCTAACATAGCCTCCTGCTCGCCATGCTCACAGAAGCCGTTTTCGGCCATGTGCATCACTTCAGCACCGCTCTCGGTGTCTTGCAGTTGCGCCAGATCAATGTCTTCCGGACCAATGCCTGCAATTTCAAACGCGGCCTTTGCCGCATCGTAGGTGGGGCCGCCATTGTGCTCGGTCGCAAGCGATGGTGCGGTCACCTCAAAGCTACCGAAGCGCCGTGATCGAACCACGGAGGCGTTCAGATAAATTGGGTTCTTGGAGTACTTGTGGGCAACGTCGGCCTTGCACATCACCAGCGCCACACCGCCTTCGCCCGGATTACAGAACATGTATTGCGTAAGCGGGTAAGAAAGCATCTGCGCCTGCAGAATTTCATCTTCAGACAGCGGCTTGCGGCGCCAGGCCATCGGGTTCTTTTCACCGTTACGGAATGCTTTGGCGGCAACACGAGCAAGCGTTCGGTCGCTAATGCCGTGCGCTTCCATGTAGTGATTGATCTTCATGCCGAAGAACTGGGTTGTCAGGGCCATGCCACTGCCACCGTACCAATCGCGTCCCTCGCCTTCAGGACCAGAGGGGTTAAATGCACCGCGTGGATGCTTGTCAAAACCAATGGCCATCCCCAGCTCGTAAGCGCCGGAGCGGATCGCGTTGTACGCAGACGACAACGCTGAGCCGCCAGTTGCACAGCCATTCGACACATTGATGAACTGCAAACCGGTCAGGCCCAGCATTTTCACCATGTGGTCGGGCGAACCGGCTGCGGCACTGCCGCCATAGGCAAACTCAACGTCGTCCCATTGAATGCCCGCATCAGACAGCGCGCGCCGAACGGCAATGGCGCCTTGTTCCATGCCGCTCACGCCTTCGTGACGGCCAAATTCGTGCATTCCAATTCCAACAATTGCTACATCTGTCATCGTGGTTTCCTCTTTACCCTCTGTGTTCTCTCTGGTCCCTGTGTACGGTCTTTAATGCGTATTTAAGACGGCTCAAACGCAAACGTGTGAATGTCATTGCCGTCTTCATCCTGGGCAATGACCACGGTCGTTAAACGCATGTTCATGCCGCTCTTTAGTACTTTCGAATCCGCCTCGGTCAGGCGTGCCTCAATCTTAAGCTGGTCCTTGATATCAACATAGCCGACACCATAAGGGACAAACTTGGCGGGGTCAGTTTCGCCCAGATAGGGCGGTGCTTTGGGCGGAAAACCCTGCACGGTCCAGGCCCACAGCGTGCCTTCGGTGCCCAGAACCGCATCAGACATGGAGGTGCCGGTGCATTTTGAACATCCCGACGCCGCAGGAAACACATGGGTCCCGCAATCGTCGCACACCGACCCTTTAAGTTTTGGGCCATCGCCCGTTAATTCCAGAACATTGTCGTTAATGGATACTGCCTGTCCCATAAATCTCCCTCGTCTCCCTCGTCAGCCCCAAGCACCTAACGCACCCAGTAAAAAAAAGGCCAGCTCGGTGAAAACCTCGCTGGCCATCCGAACTAACCTAGAAGTTAGTCCTTGTGTCAGTTTTAGGCAAGGGCCCCCTAAAAGGCCACGGCATTGCTGCCCAGGATAATGTTGATCAGCTGGGCCCGCGCAGCCTCCCAATCATCTGGATCTGTCGACCAGCTGGGGGGTTCATGGACAAAGGTTGGATCGTTTTCATCCGCCACCCCAATCTCCCACATCGCCTTGGGCACCATGGAATTTATGATCGCCTGGGTGGCCGCTGCATTCACCTGCATTGCCAGTTCGATGTACTTCACATCCTGAATACCCCGCCGCCAGTGCTTCATCCGCAGTGACGCAATAGGACCATCGATGCCCCGACTCTCTGCCGGAAACACTCGATCAGTACCGGGGTACATCAGTACGCCATCACCGTTGGAGTAATTGAAGACACCAGTTTCACCAATAATGGGGTCAAAGAAATCGTGGCTGCCAAAGGTATGAGCGCTCTTGAATACGTTGGTATGGGTTCCAAGCCGGTAGCTGGCCCCCTGGGGATCAACCTGAGTCAGATCCCGAACAGCGGGGCCACCCAGGAAGTTGTTCCAGTAGTTGGAATTCCAGTAATACCAGCGCGAAATACCTGTCTTGAACTGACCCCAGGGCAATTCCCGAAGCGCAACGCCGTCGTCGTCAGTGGCAAAGGTACCCGAAGCCGGGCGACGACCGTTGTACATGAAGTAACGACGATCGGGATCAGCATTCAGCGCAGCGGTTGCTTCCTCCCAACGCGCGGTCTGTCCCACAGAAATCACCGTACCCAGAATATTGGTGGACGGCAGATCAGTGTCATATTCCAGGGGTGACGCCGTAATGAAGGTGTCGAGATCACCGCCCGGGCCAGGATTTTCTGCAACAAACCGGCTCACGATATCTGCGTATTCAATAGGCAGGCGAGGTCCAGAGTTAATAAAGGAGACCGACGGCTCATCATCAACGTAGAGGAAGCGCTCTGTATCCGGCGCATTAGCACGGAACCAGCGCTCCCAGGAGTCTGTTCGCACCTCAAGTTCAGCCCGCAGTTCAGACAGCGGCGCATTGGCATCAAACACATCTGTCTGTTCAGGATCGAAGCGGCGCAGTCCCCACAGATTTGACCAGCTGCCATAGGTGCCCACACTGTATACGTCGTGAGCTAAATTCTGACCCGGTCCCGCGTAACCATTAACCGCGGTGTAGAGTCCACCGGTGAGTCGACGGGCCCAGTCTTCGTTAGGCTCATTCGCCGGCAGAATCTTGTCAGGCACCAGCTCATTGAGATCAACCATCGACAGTCCGTGGCGCCACGCCAGTTTGAAGTGGTTGTCTACAATGCGCCGATAGCGCGCATCTTCAGACGCGGCAATAACGCCGTTTGTTGTGCCCAGGAAGTAGCGTTCAATCACTGGCTCACCGGCCATGTGCACCATGGTGCGTGCAGCACTTTGATCCGGCAGGGTGATATCCACTACCTGAATCTGCACCGGAATCGTTTGATTCACCTCATTACCGACGCGAACCGACAGTTCTCCGCTAAGGATCCCTGCAGGCGCGTTCTTGGGAATGTAGACATCTACCCAGAAGCTTTGGCTGTTGCCGCTGCTTACAGGAACAAAGCCACGAATTTCGATGGGCTCTGCAATATCCGGATAAGACTTGTCGTGATTCTGACGATCTTCCCAGCCACCGCTGCCAACCGCTGGTGCTGCCGGCTGAAAACTCTGGAAGGGGCGTCGCAGTTCTTCAGGGATGTGGGTTTCGTCGTAAAGCTCATAGGCAATTCTCGATAACCCATGAATCCTTAGGTAACCCACGGCAAACACTTCAATCGGCCGTGCGTTCCAGTCAAACAAGGCTGCAGAGGAGGTGTTTGTTGTGGTTAACGCATAGTCACCATTAGTGAGCGATCTGAAGTCGACCGCCACGGCCGGCAGATCGGGGCCATTGTTATCAACGACCACGTTGAACGCGACCACCTCGTTGCGCGCACCAAAGGTGCGGATACGATCGCCATCCCATACCGAGTTGGTCAGGTTTTGGCCGGTGTAAGAACGAATCTCTTCTTGCACTACCTTGTCGCCGCCATCGTTGGCCCATACCTGAATATCAACACCGGAAGGTGCAGGTCCTGGAGCAGGCGTTGGCGTCGGTGTGGGTGTTGGTGTCGGAGTAGGTGTAGGTGCTGGTGTAGGAAATGGCGTTGGTGAAGGAGCCGGTGTCGGCACTGGCGCCGGTGTCGGTACAGGCGGGGCTGGTGTAGCTGGTGTTTCACCAAAAAATGACACGCGCAGATCATCAAACGGATCAGCGGAGGTTTGCAGCGTTACCGCGCCAAGGCCCGTGTAACTATCAAGCACGTACCCATAGAAGGTGAATTCCGTGGTACCGGCCGCAATATCTACCGGATCGTTTTGATAACTACCGCAGTCGGCAGAAACCGACGGATGAAATCCGCCACCCGGACTGAGGAAAACACCAATCGGCTCGGGTAATGCCGCAAAATCACCAGCGTCCGACTGGAAGGCAATGCGAATTTCACTACAGGCACCCGGAGTCAGTTCGCTTGGTTGGCTAAGTATAGAAAAGCGGGTGGGTGGTTCTGCCGCAGGTGGTGGCGCTGGCGGTTCTGCTGCGCCGTCCACGGCATTCAACAGGTGTTGCAGCCGGGTACCATTCGGATGGATGAGTGTCAGGTAGTTAACACCTGCCACCAGCGATCGGAGGTACACAAGATAGGTTTCACGACCCGCCTGGGTGGTTATCTGCTCAGAATAGTCTGCGTTAGTACAGGCCGGCAGATCGCAAGGAAACACCCCGGCCGGAGCCACGGTAATGGTTTGTTCAGGCGCGAGCGCAATGCGCTGACCCTGATCGTCATAAAATTCAAACTCAACCCCAACTACCTCGCCGACAACAATGTCGCCCAGGTCGGTTACAACTCGAATTTCACTGACTGGGTCGTTTGCCAGGGCAAACGGGGCGAGCAGCACAAAGGCGCTCGCCAGCAGAGCTCGTTTCCACGAGCCCAAAATGGAATTAATAGTTACCGTCACAGCTTCCCCCTGTATCAACGGCTAATGGAAAATCTTGCCGCGTGAGAATGAATCACCGCGACGTTCGTCTGTTGTTCTTTTGTTGTTCTTTGTTTTTTTAATTCTGAAAACCCAGGCACACCGCTACGGGTAGGGTGCAACCTAGTTGTCAGCATGGTAACCCGTTTTGTTTGACTTTAGGTTGCCACGCAAAAAATGTTCGCGACAATTTACAGGTGGTATCCGTTCGTGGATGTCGGTTAGTGGATACCTGTTCGGAACGATTGTAATTACAATTTTATTTGCAATTCTTTACATCCCTGAAGTAACAATTTGAAACGAGTTGTGGTTTTACCCAAACGCCATACTGCTTTACAGTGCCCCCTGCTGATCACTGCGACAACTGGCGCGAGTTATACGCCTGTTCAATTTGGTCGAGTTCAGCGCAAAGCGCATTTCTGCTGACAGAACGTTTCGGAAGCCGCCAATGGATCGACGGCCCCATTGTCACAAAATGCAAAATTTGAAAAGGCCCTACTGGCCTATGTGATTTTCGGGCGCATACGTCGCGCTTGGCCCCCGAGCTCCGCTGGATCGGAGCCGTTTGCGGGAGCGGTCGTGGCGTAAGCAACCGACCTGGAGTTGAGTTTGAAAATTTGTGTCTCTGGCTGCGCTCCTCGAGGGCGTCGCCGTGCTGTGCGATCTTATGAAATCGCACTGCGTAGAACGTTGGCCTTTCTGGACAGCACACCACTTTCACGCGGCTTTGCCACCCTTCTGTTAGCGACAAGCTTTTTAACAGCTGGTCTGTCGCCCAACGTCTTGGCGAACCAGGAATACGTCACGGGGGTGCGAATAGACGCTCCCGCCGAAGTGCGTGTTGACGAGGTCGTCGCCATTCAAGTGCGTTTTACCGACTCGTCGGGATCCACCGTTGCGCCAGAACCTGGGCGGACAATCAATATTGCACCGTCCGCGGTGTTTCCTTGCATGGTCCAGCGCTGCGCAAGCACCGACTACACCGAGACCTTCGTTACTGCACCGGGACAGGATGTCTACACGGTATATGTACGCAGCCTGGTTGAAGGTTCCAACGGTGTGCGGATTACCCATCCCAATGGCAGCACGGCCCAAGCCTTGCTTGTCAGCCGTTCAAGCCTGGGCCCAACAACACTGAACGCCACTAACAACACTGTCGCAGCGCCAGTGTCGCAACCCAGTGCTGGCACACCTAGCCAATTCCAGTTGGTCGGCGACACACCCAGGTTGCAATTGGGTTCTTGCACCGCAGTGAGCGTTACTCTCAGAGATGCCGCTGGCAATATCGCCGCATTAAACAACGCGCGCGACGTAACACTGAATCCTGGTGGCGGGGTACATGTGTCAACGGATCAATGCGCCAGCTATCGCAATGACCCCGTCTCATTAGCCCCGGGCAGCACCGAGTTCACGCTCTATGGCTATGTCGTTAGTGAATACGGCGGACTCGGTGCGATCACACTGTCAGCATCAGGCATGACCGACCTGCGCATTCCTTTTGCAGCAGGAAATAGCGCTGCACAGGCTCCGGTAGCGCCACAACCTGTAGCGGCTCCGGCACCGGTTGTTTCGCCACCGGCACCCACAACTGCGCCTACACCAGAACCCGTCAACATTCCCAGTAGTACCAACGTTGTGGTTTGGGCCAACGATGGCGGCGAGAAGATCATTCAGGAAGAAACCCGATCGTTCACGCAGTCAACAAACAATAGTCTTTGGGACGGCACCACCATCCGCACCTTTGGCGCACGCAATGAAGTCATTTCATTCAACGTGATTGTCGATAACCGTGGCCCAGACCTGAGTGCGGTGCGCGTTGATTTCGACCGACTGGACAGCGCCAACTATGCACTGACGACAACCAATTCTAATGCTGACACTGTATTCGATTGGCGAACCCGCCCGATCGAAGTGTTCAGCGTCGGTTACCTGAGGATCCACGGCCTGAGCAGAATCGCGTATGAGTTATACGACGAGACGCATACCCCAGAAAGCTTCCGCCGCCCCTATCGGGATTTGCAGCCCCAGGCGCCAGCGATCGGCAGCGGTACCTGGTTTGACCGCCCACACCACGGCACCTCATATCCCGACATCGCAATTCCTCAGGAAGTACAACCGCAGACGGTGGTTCGCTCTGGCAACTCACAGAGCTTTTGGGTAGACATTTACCTGCCTAAAGACGTGCCCGCCGGAGTGCTTAGAGGTACGGTGCGCGTAACAAATGCTGGCACCCCCATTGCCAATCTTCCTGTAGAAGTCACGGTCGCCGACTTCACGCTTAAGGACGAAAGCAAGGCCAAGTCGATGGTCTTCCTGGGCGATACAGATCTCGCAGAACGCTACTTCACCGGACCAGGTGCCGCAGGGTCTCTGCCACAGTCAAGCTATCCGGCTTATCGGCAGGTGGTTGACCGACACTTCATGCTCGCCTGGCGACATCGTGTCAGCCTTATTGATGGCAACGCCCTTGTCGCTTTCTCAACCACACCTACCGATGCACCCAACGAAGATTGGCAAAAGCGCTTGCGCGGCGAACTCTATACCGCTGCCAACGGCTATGCGGGTCCGGGTCAAAACCTGCCTCACGACGTGTTTAGCGTAGGCACCTATTCCAACTGGCTGCGATGGTGGAACCTGCAGAACTACGATCCCACCTATCCTTTCTATGACGCCAGCTTGCCGCGCCAAACTTTTGTGAACACGTTGCGCGCACGCACTGATCAGTGGGAAACCTGGTTCCGAAACAACGCCCCCGGCGTGAAACGGTTTCTGTATGCCGACGACGAACCAACTTTTACTACCTCAAGAGATCCAAACTTCTCGACCATCGACTTCGCCAACCTGATCAGCGAGGTTGTGAAAAACAATCCTGGACCAGGTGGCAGTCTGCAAACATTCATCACTTCAAGCCCGCTCGGCTACGAACACGAACTGCCCAATACCTCGATACTTGGTGACGTTATCGCGCACGGCGAGACCGATGAATGGAACGAGGCAACCGCTGCGTTAACCGCTGATCCAGACCGCGAGTACTTCATGTACAACGGCCGACGCCCGGCTTCTGGCACATTTGTTATCGACGACGACGGTGTTGCGCTACGCGAATTGCCCTGGGGCCAGTACAAGACAGGTATTGAGCGCTGGTTCTATTGGAACAGCACCTACTACAACAACTTCCAGGGCGGACCGGCTGTTCGGGACCTCAGTGAAGTTGACCCGCAAGGTCCAAATTACCGAAGTGGCACCCACACCAATGTGTTTCAAAGCGCTCAGACCTTTGGCGGACACACCCACTTCGATCCGTCGATTGGTGAAACAGGCTGGAACTACTCAAACGGTGATGGCTTGCTGTTCTATCCGGGTACCGATCAGGTATTCCCCGCAGAAAGCAAAGGACTCGCAGGACCCATCGCAAGCCTGCGTTTAAAGCACTGGCGGCGCGGCGTGCAGGATGTGATTTACCTTGAGCAGGCCATGGCAGCGGACGCCAACGCCACTCAGGCCATTCTCAACGAGATGGTGCCAGAGGTTATGTGGGAACTTGGCGTCGCCAACCCAGACGATCCCACCTATGTGCACAAGGCACCAAGCTGGTCGAATAATCCTGACGACTGGGAAGAAGCCAGACGCCGTCTGGGCAACATTATTCTGGGTTACGAGGGCCTGTAGGCTCCGGACGGGGGCGGTTGTTATCCAGATAGCGCCACCCCCACCAGGCATTGTAAGGATGCACGCGGCTGGTAGGCCCAGACGCATCTTCCAGCGGTTCACCACTGTTTGCCCAGGCAAAGATTGAACCCGCCAGATTAACTACTGGCGGTTTTTGTTGGGAGGGGTCTCGCGCCAGCAGATCCCGCACGGCAACCGCAGACCTAACCCCCACCGTGCAATACATCACCATAGGTGTGTTGGGGTATTGGGCTCGAAGTCGATCGATATCCTCAGGTTCGGGTGCATGCACGGCACCAGGCAGATGACTGGTTTCGTATTCCTCAAGGCGTCGAACGTCTACCAGCAAGGCATCCGCAAAATCCTGCTTCAGCTCAGTCACCGAGATATGCCGGACCCCCGGATAGTCTTCCTGCACGTCCTCCGACAGTGCAGCCAAACGCCGGGCCGCTGATGACGGGTCTCTGGCGTAGGTATTGTTAGACAATAAAGCGCTCAGGAGTAGACTCAGAAGCACCCAAAACCCAAGCCTTTGGTACCTGCGGCGCGCCGGCATCAGGGAAGATCCGGAAAATTTCGAGAAATTGGTCATTTTTGCATCTCGATATTGAAACTCAGCACGAATTTGCAGGTCATAGGGTAAGACTTATTTTACGACCCGGAGCGGAAGATTTTGTTCACCAACACACTTTTCAATCAGCGAATACCGGGCGCGATTATGTGCGCCTTACTCCTAATCCCTTTCACATCCAGTGCCCTGGCCTCGGGTTATTCCGGCGGCGGCGGTGGTGGTGGCGGCGGTTTCAGCGGCGGCAGTGGTCGAGTTGCACCTCCGCGTGAAGTCGACCAGGTCTATGAATTTGGCAAGGCCCTGTACCTGGGCCGTGCACCCGGTGCGCAAAAAATCGACTACTGCGTCAAGGTTGATGGTGAGCCGAAGAAACTGCGCGGCCGCACCCTAAGGAGCTACAAAGGAGCGAGTCAAAACGACTTCGCCAATGCTCTTTACAACTGCAACCAGCCAGACCAGCTGGCCCTGCGTGGGGTAGAAAAAGAAGAGATCGCATACGTTCTTTACTACCTGAATAAGCGCTTCAAGCTCAATTTGCAGGGTTCGTCCTAACCAGACGATGCCGTCGAACATCGACGACTAACGCCAAAGCAATAACGAGGAACTCTACAGCCAGTACCCAACCGGGCAGGCTGTAGAGGGCGTCGTAGGCATACACTCCAGCGTCACCCGCGACATTGATGCCGCTGACATAGCTCAGCAGTACCGCAAATGACGCCACCCAGGGTGTAATCCAGGGACTAAGCACCGCAAAAGGCAGCCACCAGGCCAAGTACCAGGGGTTCAGCGCGGGCAAAATCAGTAAAAACACACCAAACAGCCAGACAAAGGATCGGGCCAGAGCGTGCGGCTGTTCTGCGGTTTTTCCTGTAACTCTCTGTGTAAAGAGAAATCGCAGCAATACCACCAGCCAGATCAGCGCAAAAACAAGCAACGTCCCCAAACGCACCCCCCCAAGTTGCTCAACGCCTAACCAAAGAAACAACTCATAGAGTCCGGCATTGAAAAGCCAGCCCTGTCCCATGGCTCGCAACCCCTCGGGCAGCCAGACGGCGGCGACAAGAGACGGATCCAGGCCAGTGAAGGGCAGGCTCACCAGCACCGCACCAAGTACAAAACCCACTATGTTTGGGACTGAAAAACCAATCAAAAAAGGCGCGAAGATGAGCGCAAAGGGTTTCACACCAACGGCAAACGCAAGCAGCATGCCCGTCAAAACCCTTATCAATACAGTGGTTGGGCTGTGTTTTTCAAACGAGCTGGCACGCCGCCAAAAACCGTAGGCCACAAACACCAGGGCGGCGCCTAAAATATCGGGATGCGCTGTTGTCGCAAACTCCTTAATCAGCAGGGGCGACCAGGCATAGAGCCCAAAGCCAAGCAATCGCCCAGGGGTATCAGCCCCGGTCCAGCGGAACAAAACAAGCAAGATCACTAAATCAGCCAGAGCAACAACTAACTGCACAGGCCAGACTTCGCCCGGGGCAATCAGATAACACAGACCAAAAACAAGCTGCAGGGTTGGACCATAGACAGTCGCCACTCCGGGGTAGTTAATGCCATCAAGGATGGTTTCGAACCGCTCCGACAGCTCGTCACTTCCAAAGTAGTCTGACGGCGCAACGCCATAGGGTTGACCCGTCTCAATAAACAGCCGGCCGTCCCACAGATAACGATAGAAATCGTCTTCCAGGACCGGAAAACTGGCCACACCCAAGAGCCGAAACAGCACACCAAACCCCAGGAGCCCAAGGGCGAGCGAGACATGCGCTTGTTCATCCAGCGGGTTTTGCTGACGGGATAACCAGTAGGTGAGCAACAACAGCAGACCACCGGCGCCCCCATAAACAACCGCCGCCTGAGCAAAGCTCGCCGCCCCATAGCTGTGCGAGACCACGCTCATATACAAATAAAGCGCAGTACTGAGACATCCCGCTGTAATCAGGGGCAAACTAAGTGTTCTCGGCGTTGTCATAAACTCTATGTATCACGGCAAAACCATCGGCGTTGTTATTCCAGCCCATAACGAGGCGCCAAGCATAGCGGCTGTTATCAACGATCTGCAGTCGTTAGGCGATGTGGTAGACCATATAGTGGTTTGCGACAACGCATCGTCCGACGGAACGGCAGATATCGCCGCTGCTGCCGGTGCCACGGTGACATCCGAACCCCAAAAAGGCTATGGCGCGGCCTGCCTGAAAGCGCTTGCAGTGCTGCCCGACGTCGACTGGATTGTCTTCGTAGACGGCGATCGCGCGATGGATGCCAAGGATCTACCCAGGCTGCTCGACGAGCTTGCCGAAGGCGCACAGCTTGTTATTGGCTCAAGAACTCTGGGCGAGCAGGCGGGGCGGCTCGAAACCGGCGCACTCACCCCACACCAACGTTCGGGCAACTGGCTCGCCGCCGCCATACTAAGCGCCATCTGGTTACGCGGCAGAAAAGAAAAGGTCACCGATCTTGGGCCATTCAGAGCCATAGCCCAGAGTGATCTGGCAACCCTCAACATGCAGGACCAGGCCTACGGCTGGACCGTTGAAATGCAGGCGAAAGCCCTGGATGCTGGCATGCAGGTGGTGGAAGTTCCCGTCGCCAGTCTGCATCGAATTGGTGTCTCAAAGATCAGCGGTACCTGGCGCGGCAGTCTTGGCGCCAGTTTTGGCATCCTGGGCACGCTGGCAAAAATCGGTGTGCCGGCACTGTGGGCACAGCTGCTTCAGTCGACTAAAATCGAATCCCAACAGAAGGATTCGTTTTGGAAGAAGCCCTCCTAGCCGCTACTCAGATTCTTGCCACGCACGGCTACCTCATCGTTTTCGTTTGGGTATTTCTGGATCAGGCAGCCCTGCCGCTGCCCGCAATTCCTGTGCTTATCGCTGCTGGCGCGCTGGTTGCAACGGGCGCACTGGACCTTTGGTGGGTAATCGCTGCGGCTAGTTTTGCCGCTCTTCTTGCGGATGTGATCTGGTATCAACTCGGCAAGCGCGGCGGCGACAAGGCCATTAGCTATGTCTGCAAACTGTCTCTTGAACCAGACAGTTGTGTCACCACCACCCGCAACGCGTTTGGTCGTTTTGGCCCAATAACTATTGTCATTGCCAAATACCTGCCCGGGGTACAAACCCTTGCACCCGCCTCTGCCGGTTTTGTCCGCGCGCCCTTTGCTGGTTTCTTACTCCTCGATGTCATCGGCACCCTGCTCTACGTTATACCCTTTGTTGTCGGCGGGTATCTGTTTCAACCGCAACTGGTGACAGCGCTAAACGCATTGGGCGACATCAGCGGCGGCCTGGGGCTTATGCTGGTTGGCCTGTTTGGTGGCTACATCGCCTTTAAGGCCGGCCAGTGGGTCGTCTTCTTTCGCGGTCACAAGCTTAGACGGCTCACCGCAGAGGAGTTAAATGCCCGGCGCGAGCGTGGCGATGCGCTCACCGTCATAGATCTGCGCCAGCGGCTCGACTATGAACTCCAGCCTTACGTTATTCCCGGTGCCTTGCGAATCCCAATCTCCGAGATACCACAACGCCAACATCAGATACCTGATCATCTGGACGTTGCCCTGGTCTGCACCTGACCCAGTGAAGCTTCCAGCGCTCGTGTAGCGCTGTTCCTGAAAAAGCACGGAGTGCAAAACGTGTACCCGGTGTCTGGCGGCATGACGCGGTGGCTCGAACTCGGTTTCCCGGTAGAAGCTGCAGAGTCCCAGAGCGAGACATAACTGCCGCGTTTATTGCCCGGGCAGACCGCCGCTTTTAATACTTTGGATAAGCGCATCGCGCACCAGCACCCCAGTATCCTGAAGGGCCACACCTTGGCCAAAGGTTCTTACCGCATGAGCCCCAACAAAGCTGTTGGTCGCAACGCGATAGGTTTTTTGGTCATCCAGTTCAATGCCAGCCTCGTCGCGGTTACCAGCCAGCAACTGGCGCACCTGAGAACCGTTCAACGCCAGGGTCACAATGGAATTGCCAAACGGCTCGACCTTCCAGATGCTGCGAATTGTGACCGGACCGGCACGAATAGCATCTCTTACCCCGCCTCGATTGTAGTAAGCAAGCTCCGCGCCGGTGTGTTCGCGAATCACCTGCTCCATCCACATTCGCAGCTGTCCAGGCACAATCAGTGATTCCGACTGAGCCAGCTCCACATCAACCTGGTCACTGACTCTTGCTTCCCAATTGGCAACCAACTGCGCCACTTCCGAATCTGCGGCCACAACCGGAACGGCATCAGCAGCCGCCAGGTATCCGCGCTGCAAACTGACTCGGGTCTGTGCCTGATCCAACCCTTCGGCCACTCGCTGAATCTGCAGTTCGAGCACCCCTACCGCCTTACCGTATTCATGGGCCTGAACAACCAGCGTGTTATTCACCTGCACCGGTTCATCAACCTTGCTGTGCGAATGACCACCCACAATCACATCAATCCCGGACACCGCTGACGCCAGCTCAAGCTCCTTTTGGTGTCCCGCATGAGACAGAACAACAAGCACGTCAACGCGTGGGCGAAGTTCACTGACCAGTTCGCGCAGGGTATTTTCTACCGAGTCAAAGCTCAGGTTTTGATTGCCCAGTGGCGTAATGAGATTTGGGGTGGTCTCTGTGACCACACCAATCACACCAATGTCGAGGTCACCACGTTTAATAATGGCGTAGGGGGCATCACCCAACAGTTGGCCATTGGGTCCCCGGGCGTTGGCCGACAGCAGCGGATAATCAGCCACTTCACGAAACTTTTGAATTTGGCGATAACCGTGATCAAACTCGTGATTGCCCAGTAACCCCAGGTCGTACCCCATGCGATTCATAACCTCAAACACGGGTAATCCGGAAAACAAGGTAGAAACAGGCGTGCCAGAGATCGCATCCCCTGCATCTACTACCAACACATGTTCATGTTGCTTACGCATTTCATCAAAAAACGCGGCAATGCGCGCCGCACCCAGAGACTCGTCAGACTGGGCAATGTGGCCATGAAAATCATTGGTGTGCAGGATGACAAGAGTATCCGTCGTAGATACCGGGGAGCTTGCGCAACCCCCAAACACAAGTACTCCGCAGATCAACGTCATGGCCCGAAGCACGGACATACTGGTGCGTATCGGCAAGTGCATACTAAAAACTCTCGCTTTGAGGAGGTACAACAAAGCCCGGAGCCTCAGCAGAATTTTTCACCCGCACTTCGCCATTTGATCCGTTAACCAGCAGATCGACAACTTCGGCCGCCATGGTGGCAGGTGGCATCATGGCAAACTCTGGACCCTTGAAGGCGTCGGGCACAATGGCTGTCTCTACTACGCCAGGGCAGATCACATTGATGCGAATCTTGTGTAGCTCGTTGGCCGCAGCAACTGCACGACCAAAGCCAATAATTGCGTGTTTGGTTGCGGCGTACATAGGATCAATACCCAGCACGCTCAACCCGGCGGTTGATGCGGTTAGGGTGATTGCGCCATCAACATCCCGCATGTAAGGCAACAAAGCCTTTACCCCGTGAAACATCCCGTCGAGATTCACCCCAACAATTTTTCGATATTGAGCAGAGGTGACATCTTCAATTGCCAGAAACGGATCGTTAGTGGGTACGGTCATGATACCTGCGTTGAGATGGGCATAACTGGGCACACCCAACTGCTTAACACAGCGTGCCACCGCCGCCTCGACCCGATCAAAGTCAGTGACATCACAGCTTATGAACTCACCGCCTATTTCGGCAGCCAGGGCAACACCGGCATCAGCATTGATATCACAAACCGCAACCCGAGCCCCTTGCCGGGCAAAGGCTCGACACACTTCAGAACCGATGCCTGTCGACGCACCGGTTACAAATACGACTTTGTCTTTAACTGTCATTTTTTCTCTTGGGTTGATTCAAGTCGGTAAGTCGACGACGCAAGCGCTCCAGCGTCTCGCCATCAGCAACGCTAATCAGCGTCATAAGGTAGGATCTTTCATATTCGCGACAAATATCGCTGCGCTCAACAAGCCCCATCATCCAGGACCAGATAACACTCCAACCCTGCCCAACCAGATGCTTTGCAACTGCTTCAATGTCGGTTGCCCCTTCGAGCTGACCCTGGGTTTGAGCAACGTTCAGATGGTGCAAAAAATACGGTAACGAACGCGCATACAACCCATCAACGGCAGGATGATCACGGTCAATATTGTGCAGCGAGCGAGCAAGGGCTGCCGCGTAACTTGGCGTTTCCTCACTGTGACGACCCGAGACAATAGCAACGCCAAGAATGGCATCAACTCCCTCTTCAGCATCATCGAGCGCTTCGACCCACAGTTGTCGCAGCTGGCCATCAAGAGCGGCCAGCATAAGCTCATCTTTGCCTCCATAGAGGTTATAAAGTGTAGCCGGCACGACACCCGCCCGCTCCGCCAGGTTGCGCATGGTCATACCGTTATAGCCAAGCTCTGCAAGCATTTGTCGCGCCGTGGCCAGAATGTGTGCTTGCCGCTCCAGCTGCCTGCTGGATTCATATTTCTTTCGGGTCGACACTATAAACTTACTCCGGTGAGCCTCTGGCAGCGGATTGATCCACAGGGCCAACTCCAGCACGTACGACTCAACAGGAATTTTGGCGCAATCGCGGGTTTGGGCTGGCACGGCTGATAGGGCATTCGCTCAGGGTATCTGATCGGGCTAACTGTGTACCATTAGCATACGGACAAAGTGGGATCAGGAATATGTCATCGAACCAACGGGGAAGTAGCCAACCAGACCAGTTCGAAATCCTCGACTACAACCACGAGCGTGATTACGAGGCCGTCCGGCAGATCTGGATCGACGTCGGATGGCTTGATGCGGACGATTTTGAAGACGATGAAAAGGGTCTGGAACTCATGCTGGGGTGCAGCAAGACCATCGTGTTTCCCGTACGCGGCATTGCAGAATGTAGCGTCATATCTCAACGCGGCCACATGCGCTATCTCAGCGAAGATCTCGATCTGGGCATCATCTCCGCTGTCACCACAAGCCACGTTGCGAAAAGAATGGGGGCAGCCAGGAAATTAACGGCAGATTCTCTGGCAACCCTTGCTGAAGAGGGTGCCGAGATCGCAGCTCTTGGGATGTTTGACCAGGGGTTCTATAACCAGGTGGGTTTTGGATCAGGCAGCTACTTCTCTGAAGTTCACTTCGACCCAAATACGCTCACAATCACCAACCGATTCAGGCCTCCAGCGCGGCTGGGTGCAGATGATTGGCAGGCCATGCACACCGCCATGAGCAATCGAAAGCCGTGGCATG
>CAZWMD010000044.1:0-31791 GCA_964634815.1 uncultured Pseudomonadales bacterium
GAATGCGATCAGCCCAGCTTACCGGCCAGGGCTTCCAGATATCAAACAATCGAAACGCCAGAAACCCAAGTAGTGCCACCCACCAAAACATGGGTGCAAACAAAAGCGCAATCCAGACACCCAGAATCTCGTCGATGACGATTTCCGGTGCATCCATAACACCAAAGCGTTTTTGCATAGCGCCAATAGCAACGACACCCAACACAAATACCAACGCAAACACCAGCGCCTGCCATACGGGCGACAAGTGCCCAACCGTCAAAACCCACAGCACAACACCAAGTACAGAACCCCAGGTTCCCGGCGCCTTTGGCAACATGCCACTGCCAAAACCGCAGGCATAAAACACCGATGGATAGCGAAGGTCGGCAATGCTTAGTGTTGACACGCTAACCTCTGTCACTCGACGGCGAGAAATGATCAAAGCCAGCTGCACGCAAGGGCTTGCCATCAAGAAACAACCGGCTGTTGAATTGCGCATTCCAGGGTATGCACACACCTACTGCACGAGCATCTGGCGCGATATCTAAAATAGCACTGGAATACTGTTGCGGCGCCGTGAAACAAAGCATGTAGTCGTCTCCGCCATGCAACACGGCTGTTTTTGTTGCACTCTGAAACCGTGGAATAGCCGCCTCATCAAGTTCAATAGCTATCCCGCTGCTTGCAGCGATATGCCCCAAGTCTGCCGCAAAACCGTCTGAAATATCGATGGCGGAAGTCGCAATAGATCGCAGGGCAACGCCCAACTCTATCTGCGGCGCCGGTAAATAGTAATGGGTTTGGGCTGCATCCAGCGACAGACTGTCTGCGTCAACCTGCGCAAGGTTTCCCTGGGCAAGCGCCGTTGCCGCGCCACCCAACGCACCACTCACCCAAACTCTATCGCCGCTGCGCGCTCCACTACGAACAATCGCATCTCCTGCAGGCACCACACCTTGCACGGTAACGCTGATAGCTAGCTCGCCGGCCGTGAGATTGCCGCCTGTGACAGGACAGCCAAGAGTCTTGGCCGCTTGAGCAAACCCCTGACTCAAACCACGCACCCAGTCTACGCAGGTGTGTTGAGGCAGAACCAGTGCAATCACCGCTGCCAGCGGTTCGGCTCCCATGGCTGCCAAATCCGAAACACTGATCCGCATCGCACGCTGGGCAATCAGCTCAGCAGGCGCCTCGCGAGGAAAATGCAGATCAGCAACCAGGGTGTCTACCGACGTCACAAGATGATGTCCATCGGGCACCGCTATTACCGCCGCGTCGTCGCCCGGGCCAATGATCACTGCAGGGCTATCCGCTGCGTCACCCAGTTGCGCAACAATCTCATCGATCAGTTCAAATTCGCCCATGGCGAGCTCTAGGAGACCGCGGCAGTTTCTACCGGACGCAAGATATTCGCGAGCCGATCGAGCACGGCATTTACAAACTTGTGGCTATCCTCAGCGCCGTAACTTTTAGCTAACTCAACGCCTTCCGAGATGACGACTCGAAATGGAATCTCTTCACAGTCCCGCAGCTCGTAACAGCCTAAAAACAATATCCCTCGTTCGACCTTACCCAGTTCTTCTGCAGTTCGAGTCATAACCGGTGCAAGCAACTCTTCAAAGGTTTCTGTTTGATGCATGATGACTTTCAGTGCATTGCGAAAGAACTTGCGATCCACCTTGGCAAGTTTCCCGGCACTTGCAAACTGCTGCTCAAGCTCATGCGTGGCCGAATTGGCAAACTGCCATTGGTATAGCGCTTGTACCAAAGCAACTCGAGTTCGGTGCCGCTTCCAGCGGTCGGAACCTGCGGCCACTAGGCACCGCCCCGAAAGGCGTCATTCACTAAAGCATCTGCAAGGTTCGACATCTCAAGCACCGTAAGTGCAACGTCAGCGCCTTTGTTACCCGCCTTGGTGCCGGCTCGTTCGATCGCCTGCTCAATGGTCTCTGTGGTGAGCACACCAAACCCAACCGGCAAATCCAATTCCATTGAAACCTGCCGCAAACCACTCGCACACTCACCAGCCACATAATCAAAGTGGGGTGTGGCACCACGAATCACGGCGCCCAGCGCCACTATGCCGGCAAGATTTTTCTGCGAACGCGCAACCTGACGCACCGCCAGGGGCAGCTCAAAACAACCGGGGACCTGCACCAGCATAATGTCTTGTGCAGCGACGCCATGTTGCTCAAGCGTGTTTCGCGCCCCGCGAACCAGCGAGTCCACGATGTACTCGTTGAAGCGTCCCGCCACCAAAGCAAATTTCTTACCGGAGCCGTTTAGGGAGCCCATGATGGCTGAGGAGGAATGTGCAGTTGTCATGATCTAAGTTCGCCTTGTTCTATTTGCGTAGTTCTTCAAATGATCGGCATGTCGGACTATAAGTTTATGGGCAAGCCTGTGGACTAATCTATCTGCCGGTTCAGACCGACAGAAACCCTGGGGGCACACCAAGCGGCGAGCAATCGAGCCTGTCGAGATCGGCATCGAGCCGAACCAGACGGGTTCGCACATCACTGCCCACCAGGTCTACCGACGCTATTTTAGCCTCAATGGCCTGTGACATGCTGGTCAGCGCCAATTGTGCAGTGGGACGTGCGTCACTGCCCAGCAGTTTAGGTGCGGTATAAATCAATAATTCGTCCCATAGTCCCTGTGCCAGGCACTCTCCCACCAGTGTCGCCCCGGCCTCAACAAGTACTTCGTTACAGCCGCGTCCGGCAAGTTCCTTGAGTAGCTCACTCAGTCCCAGTCGATGACCAGGCCCTTCAGAGGGCAATTCAAGCACTTCGCAGGCAGCCCTGGCGCTTAGCTCCGGGGCATCTGAGACAGATCCCGCAACGACCCAGAGCGTGGGATGACCGTCGGTCAGAAGCTTGCAAGCTCGATCTGCCCGGGCATGGCTATCAAGCAACACGCGCAAGGGTTGGCGCAGCATCTGCTGGCCTGCTATTTCCGCACTTAGCTCAGACAATCGCACATTCAGCGAAGGGTCGTCCGCGAGGGCCGTGCCGATACCAGTGACTACCGCGCCGCTTCGCGCCCGCCAATACTGCACATCGCGCCGCGCCACTTCTGAAGTGATCCATTGGCTCTCCCCAGAGGCCATCGCCGTTCTGCCATCCAGAGATTGAGCGACTTTTATTCGGACATAGGGCAAACCGCTACGCATGCGCTTAACATGCCCGTAGTTCAGACGCTGCGCGTCCACTCGATCCGCAACATCCACCTGAATGCCAGCCGCGCGCAATCGGTTCACTCCTTCGCCAGCTACTTCCGGATGAGGGTCAAGCATCGCCACAACTACCCGGATGATGCCAGCCTCGGTCAAAACCTCCGTGCAGGCACGGGTTCGACCCGCGTGACAACAGGGCTCAAGCGACACATAGGCTGTTGAACCCGCAATATCAGCGGACCTGTTGGAACGCCGCGCATCTTCAAGTGCGTTGACTTCCGCGTGCCCAAGACCCGCCTGCTGATGATAGCCACGGCCAATAACCCGGCCATTTTTTGCCAGCACGCAGCCCACTCGCGGATTGGCAGTAACAGAAAACATTCCCTGTTCAGCAAGCTCAATAGCTCGAGTCAGCAACAGCTGGTCGGCACTATCAATCATTTGCTTTTTGGGTCCGTACGCGATCGACGCGCCGCCTCTGCGACAGACTCATCGTTTGGATCGAGTGCAGTCAGACGCGTGATCTCCGCCTGAAATTCCTCGATGTCCTGAAAATCTCGATAAACCGATGCAAACCGGACATAGGCTACAGCGTCGATCTCTTTGAGCTCTTCCATGACCATCTCACCAACAGCTCTGGAGGGGAGTTCGCGTTCTCCTGTGCTGCGCAATCGATGCATGATGCGTAACAGCGCCGACTCCAGGATCTCGGCACTTACCGGTCGCTTCTCAAGCGATCGCTGCAGACCGGCACGGAGTTTGTCTTCGTTAAAAGGCTCACGTCCACCATTACTCTTAACCACCCACGGCATTACCAGCTCAGCGGTTTCAAACGTGGTGAAGCGCTCCTCACAAGTTTGGCAAGACCGCCGCCTGCGCACCTGATCACCCTCCGCAACCAGGCGCGAATCAATCACCTTGGTGTCATCAGCACCGCAGAAGGGGCAATGCACTGTCTACCTAAACCTAAGCGTTGTGTTTGAGGTTGTGGCTGTACACGGGATGTTTTGCGCACAGCTCCAGCACCCGACGACGCACGGTTTCAATCATATTGTCGTTTTCGATGTCATCCAGCACATCACACATCCAGCCCGTAAGCGTTGCACAGTCGTCTTCGTCAAAGCCCCGCCGGGTGACGGCAGGTGAACCGATGCGTAACCCGGAGGTAACAAAAGGCGACCGTGGATCATTGGGAACCGCATTCTTGTTCACTGTGATGTTCGCACGGCCCAGGGCCGCGTCGGCCGCTTTGCCAGTGATGTCTTTGCTGATCAGATCCAGCAAGAACAAATGGTTCTCTGTGCCGCCGGAAACAATGTCATAACCTCGCTCCTGAAACACTCGAGCCATTGTCTGGGCGTTTGCCACCACTCGTTTCTGATAAGCGCGAAACTCATCGGTCATGGCCTCTTTGAAGCACACCGCCTTGCCCGCTATAACATGCATCAGCGGTCCGCCTTGCGACCCCGGAAAAAGTGCTGAATTCAGTTTCTTCTCTATGGCCTCATTGGCTCGCGCCAAAATGATCCCGCCGCGCGGACCCGCCAACGTCTTGTGGGTGGTGGATGTCACGACATCCGCGTAGGGTATCGGATTCGGATACTCACCCGCCGCCACCAAACCCGCGACATGAGCCATATCCACCATGAAATAGGCCCCGACAGAGTCAGCAATTTCCCGGAAGCGCGCCCAGTCGAGTATTTGCGAGTAAGCCGAGAAGCCGGCAATGATCATTTTCGGCTTATGCTGCGCAGCCAGCGCTGCAACCTCGTCATAGTCGACCTCTCCCGTATCCGGGTTCAGTCCATACTGCACCGCGTTATACAGCTTGCCGGAAAAATTTGGCGCAGCGCCATGGGTGAGATGACCACCGGCATCCAGGCTCATGCCAAGAATCGTGTCCCCTCCCGCCAAAAGTGCAAGAAACACCGCAGCGTTAGCCTGGGAGCCGGAATGCGGCTGAACGTTTGCATAGTCTGCACCAAACAGGGTTTTGGCACGCTCTATCGCCAGCACTTCCACCTCATCGACAAACTCGCAGCCACCGTAGTAGCGCTTGCCGGGGTACCCTTCCGCGTATTTGTTGGTGAGCTGGCTGCCCTGGGCTTCCATAACCCTGGGGCTTGTGTAGTTCTCCGATGCAATTAACTCGACATGCTCTTCCTGGCGGCGATTTTCTTGCTCGATAGCGCGCCACAAATCATTGTCAAAATCCGCGATAGCAGAAGAACGGGGTTCAGCCATGGTTCGGCGTCCTTTAAACGTCATGCGACCGCCTTATCAACGGTCTGGCAAATTGGTATGGGTTAAAGCGGCTATTGTATCCCAGCCACCCGGACACCCTATAGCTTTGCTGCGCGAGTCTTCTTCATCTACACCATGAAATAGCTATTAGCTCAAAGAGACTTGGCACTAGGCTCCAAACCCCGAATAATCCCGCCGTCAGATCATGTTCGAGCAATACCCCGTTCCTGTTATAAGTCCCTGGTAACTAAAGATGGCCCAATACGTTTACACCATGCAGGGTGTCTCCAAAATCGTTCCCCCAAAGCGGGTCATTCTGGAGAATATTCACCTCAGCTTCTTTCCCGGCGCCAAGATCGGCGTGCTGGGACTAAACGGCGCCGGAAAATCGAGCCTGTTGCGCATCATGGCCGGCGAGGACAAGGAGTTCGACGGCGAAGCGCGCCCACAAAAAGACATTCGCGTGGGCTATCTCCCCCAGGAACCCAGACTCGACCCGGCACTCGATGTTCGCGGCAACGTCGAGCAGGGGCTCGGCGAGATAATGACGCTCTTGAATGAGTTCAACGCAATCAGCGATAAATTCGCTGAACCTATGTCCGATGACGAGATGAATGAGCTGCTCGAACGTCAAGGCGAGCTGCAAACGGCCATCGACGCTGCAGACGGTTGGGACATCGACCGTACGCTGGAGATCGCCGCCGATGCACTGCGATTACCCTCATGGGAATCGTCTATCGACACGCTGTCGGGGGGTGAAGCACGCCGTGTTGCGCTATGCGCACTACTGCTGTCAAAACCTGACATGCTGCTCCTCGACGAGCCCACCAACCACCTGGATGCCGAAAGTGTGGCCTGGCTTGAACGGTTTCTCGACACCTTCCCGGGCACCGTAGTTGCGGTAACTCACGACCGCTATTTTCTGGATAACGTGGCAGGCTGGATTTTGGAACTCGACCGCGGCCGCGGCATTCCCTATGAAGGGAACTACTCTGCCTGGCTTGAAACCAAAGACGCACGTCTTGCCACCGAGGCGAATCAGGAAAAGGCACGGCAGCGGGCAATCAAGTCAGAACTGGAGTGGGTACGCAGTAACGCCAAAGGTCGCCAGTCAAAGAGCAAAGCTCGCCTGGCGCGCTTTGAAGAACTGATGAGCGATGACAGCCAGAAACGTGCAGAAACTACTGAACTGTATATTCCACCTGGCGAGCGACTGGGCGAGAAAGTCATTCACATCAAGAATCTGACAAAAGGATTCGATGATCGCTTGCTCATCGACGACCTCTCCTGCGAAATCCCTCAGGGCGCCATAGTTGGCATTATCGGCGGCAACGGTGCAGGGAAATCCACCTTCTTCCGCATGCTTACCGGGGTTGATACGCCCGACAGCGGCAGCATAGAACTTGGTGAAACCGTTGATCTTGCGTATGTCGACCAAAGTCGTGACGCACTGGATGACAGCAAAACCGTATGGGAGGAAATCTCCGAGGGCGCTGACATCATGAAAATCGGTAAGTACGAAACAGCCAGTCGTGGCTACGTAAGTCGATTCAACTTCAAGGGCCCGGATCAGCAAAAACACATCGGCACTCTCTCAGGTGGCGAGCGCAACCGGGTTCACCTGGCAAAGTTACTGCGCCGGGGCGCCAACGTTCTCTTGCTTGACGAACCAACCAACGATCTCGATGTAGAAACGCTGCGAGCTCTGGAAGAAGCGGTGCTCAATTTCCCGGGCACCGTTTTGGTGATCTCGCACGACAGATGGTTTCTCGATCGCATAGCAACGCACATGCTCGCCTTTGAAGGCTCGAGCCATGTGGAGTGGTTCGCTGGCAACTTCAGTGACTATGAAGCAGACCGCAAGCGCCGACTCGGCGACGAAGCGACCCCCTCCAGACTGGTACATAAACGAATCAGTCGCTAGGTCTGAGCAGACAGCCAGGAGAACGTCGTTGAACACCAAACAAACCGACAATGAAAATACCGGGTTACCCTCTTATGAAATTCGTCCTGGTCAACTCCAAGACGTAGCCAGTATCGCCAGCCTCTTGCCAGAACTTGCCACCTTTGAGGTGCCACAGGGGCGTAACCCCAAAGACCTTTGGCACGGCGACCTCGAAACACTGCACCGCTGGCGAGACGGCCGCGAACCTCAGGTCATGGTTCATGTTGCCCAGAGCAACTCCGGCACCATTGCTGGTTTCACAATCGTGCGTTTACGTGAAGAACTCATGAGTCACGAGCCCAGCGCACACCTCGAAGCCATCGTTGTGGCTGAGGAAGCGCGCGGTCTTGGTCTGGGCAAACAGTTACTCACAAACGCAGAACAGCGAGCGCAGGATGCTGGCGCAAAAACAATGACGCTGCATGTGTTTGGCAACAATAAACGCGCACGGGCTGTCTATCAAAAGTCAGGCTACAGCGAGGAGCTCATTCGAGACATCAAGTATCTGGGGTGAGTAAATCCAGTACCAACAGGCACGCGTCATTTACCTTCGCGCTGCTAATCTGTTCTACCGTCATTGGACTTGCAGGCACCGACCTTGTGCTGCCAGCAATACCCGTGTTGCCCGAGGTCCTTGAAGGCAGCATTGAACAAGCACAACTGGTGCTGGCGACATTTGCGGCCGGCACGGGTATCGGACTCTTGCTATTTGGCGAACTTGGTGCACGTTTTGACCAGCGTAAATTACTGGTTATCTCACTGGCTAGCTACGCCGCACTGTCCGCTGCTGCTACCTTGGCCGACACCATTACCGCGCTGGTAGCTATCCGTTTTCTGCAGGGCCTGGCTGGCTCAGCGGCGGCTGTTTTTGCCCCGGGCATGATACGCAAAACCTACGGCGAAACCGGCTCTGTGCGGGCGCTGGGCCTGATGGGCAGTATCGAATCCGTTGTCCCTGCCCTTGCGCCAGTACTTGGCGCATGGCTGCTCGTATATTTTGATTGGCGATCCTCATTTGTGCTGATCGCCGTTGTGGCAATGGCTTTGGCTGTCATCTGGGGAGGTTTCCCTCAGCTTCTGCCTCGTGAAGAACGTAGACAAGCCAGCGGTTCTGGCTACGTCTCGTTGCTCACAAACCCTGTGTATCAGAAATATGCGATGAGCATGGCCTTCACCTTGGGGGGGTTGCTGGTGTTTGTGTTTGGCGCACCAACCGTGATCACGCTCACCATGAATGGCTCACTCACGGATTTTGTGGTGATGCAGGTCATTGGCATTGTGTTTTTCATTCTTGCCGCCAACACATCCGGTGGCCTGGCAGAGAGGTTTGGTTCTGAGCGTCTAATCCTCGCGGGCTCACTATTGGGAGCAACAGGATTTAGTTTGATCCTGATCTACGCGCTGGCTGGTGGTGAAAATCCCAGAATGCTTTGGGGCCTGTTTGTTATATCCAACTTCGGATTGGGGCTGCGCGGGCCACCAGGATTTTATCAGGCTGTGGTTGCCGCCGGAGACAATGACGCACGAGGCGCCGCTCTGTTGTTGCTCTACGTCCTGTTAACAGCGGCTACGGGTACGGCCTGCGTCGCTCCGTTTATTAAGTTTGGTCTGGTGCCCTTAAGCGCTGCTGCGGCAGGTTTTACCTGGGCATCCGTACTCTTGCTGATAGGTATCCGCAAACAGAATGGCTGACAGCTTTGTTTGATCCTGAAAGCAGCTTTGCTCCCTACAGTTCAACCATACAGTCTCTACCAGCTTTCTTTGCAGTGTAGAGCGCTTTGTCTGCGCGTTCGAGCGCCGAATCAACCGTATCGGTACTCGACACCATGCTAACCCCCACACTCGCGGTGATCGACAGTTCTTCACCAGATGCAAGCAGATATGGCGTTCCTCGCAATGCGCCACAAAGTCGCTGCGCAATCGTCCGAACTGTCGTGTCAGAAGCATCAAGCGACAAGACCATAAACTCCTCGCCACCCACCCGCGCCAGAGTGTCTACAGATCGGCATTGCGATTCGAGCACACGGGCAACGTGACACAACGCATCATCGCCCACTGCGTGGCCAAAGGAGTCGTTAATCGATTTGAAGTGATCAATATCTATGGAGATCAACGCCACTTGCGATCCACTGCGCTGCAGCCGCTCATACTCACTATGTAGTCGATCCTGGAAAAAGCGCCTGTTCCGCAGCCCCGTGAGCGCATCACTCATAGACAGACGCTCAAGCGCACTGTTCGCCGCCCATAACTCGCGCTGCGATTTTTCAAGCGCTTCAAGCGCGAGCTGCTGGGTGGTTACATCCTGAAGCAACAACAAAGACTGAGAATATTTGGGCTGACAACCCGGAATCTCTCGCACTACACACCGAAAGATCCGTCGAACCGCCATTCTGTGTGTTTCATAGAAAAACTCCGAGCGTCCATCGTTGAGCGCCACATCGAGATCCGGCAATACCTCAGCCAGGGGTTTGCCAATACAGGAGTCAAGAGGGTCGCCCAGCAACTCCGCAAGAGCAGAATTGGCATCGCTGATGAATCTGTTGCGACTAAGCACAAGCATGGCATCGGGCATTTCGCTAAGAATTCTTGCACGAGTAACCACACCTAGCTCCATCAATCGTTGTGCAACAATGGTGAAATTTATGGAAAACAATACGAGAGTAGTTGAGATCAAGAAGCCGTTAATCTGGTAGCCAAAGGCCGTCTGTGGGTGCTCCCCGCTCACCCCAGACCAAAGCGCTATGGCCGGCAAACCAATGATTACCAGATAGCGCACCGCACTAAAACGCGCCATGGAGAATTTCCACAAGGCCGCAACCAGAATAGTGCCCATCTGAACAGCCGCCAGAATACGAGCAGCCTGAATCCCCCAGCCGGCCTGCTCTTCAAAAATCAGATGATTAATATCACCCGGTACATGAGCCGGGAAGCGCGCAAACTGGCCATGCCAGACATTGGTCACACTCAAGACAGCAACAGCGGTTGCCATCGAATAGAACACCCATTTCAGCACTCGGCTGTGAGCGATCGGCAGATCCAGATAGCGCCCCAACGTGAAGAAGAACAGCGTTGGCAGAAAGCTGATCAGGCCATACACCAGGCCGTAATCCAGATTCAGTAAATGAAAAGTGGCCATGGCCGTGGGGTAGAGACCCATTATCAGCAACATCGCCGCAAAATCCTGACCTTGGGTGGCACGAATATGCCCCCAGATGAGCTTCATCGGGTAGGCACAGCCGGCCAGGCCAATAACGGCCCAAATGAGGTCATACGGATGGATTGAGTCAGGCACGTAAAATAGTAGACATACAACAACGTATGATCAGGCTACCAACCCCAATGCCCAGACACAGTGCACCGCGTCACTCCAATGGCGCGCCTGAACCAGGCCTCACCGAGGCATTGGTCAGCCTGTGCGCCAGTCCACAGCCAGGATGGTAATTGGGGCAGTCATGGTAGACTGCCCCAAAGACTGCGGCCCACCGCAGCGGACACTTGAAACATCGCAAGGCCAACGACCACCGCCGGTAAGCACTGGCATGGCCTGGCCCAGGAGGCCCTTATGAGCACGTCAACCTTCCAATACCTCGATCGCGCCCTAGGCCAGTTGCGCGATCTGGGTCTCATGCCCGAAAAGACCGAAGAAGCACCCGTTGTTGCCCTCTTGCAGCGTATTAGTGACATCGATGAAGCCAAGGTGCTGGCGATCGCCCGTACACTGTCTCAGGCCTCGGTATTCAACGAGGTTGTTCGCGAGCAAGTCTCGCTAATGAAGCTCGGCGAACGCTACGAAGTCATCACCAAGGCGTTCAACAGCATTCGCGACGACGCCAAATCAATGGTGAAGCAGGTAGAAGACGGCAAGATCGATACCTTCGAGCGCATCGGCAATGTCTGGATGAAAGTCACCCGGGGCGACATCGCCACCCGCTTTGATTCCATCAAGGAAACCTATCTGGAGGTCGCCAAGGACTCTGCTGATCAGATCGAGCGAGAGCACACCATTCTCAACGCCTACCAGGATTTCCGTGGCGCAATGAAAGAGTCTGAAATCTATGCGCTTGATGTCATGCGCCTGGCCGAAGAACTCTGGGAAGCCGCCAAAGCGCGTCTTGACGATGCAATGACCGCGGTTAATGAGTTCACTGGCGATGATCTCGCCGCCCGGGCAAAGCTTGAGCTTGCGCGCGATGAACAACTGAGGGACCTGCAGTTCGCCGAAGATCGCTATCAAATTGCCAAAGATCTCTCGGACAACCTGACGGTTAACTACAACACCTCCGAAGTGGTCATGGCCAGACTAATGCAAACAACATCCGCCAAAGAGCGTGTGTACAAACAGTCCATCACGTTCTTTGGCACCAATGAAACCGTGCTCACGGCATTGTCGGCGTCGTTTACCGGGCTGTTTGGGCTTCATGAATCCACCCAGACACTCGAAGCCATGAAAGACGGCGTATCAAAAAGTCTGGAAGATCTGGCTGACATCGGCGGCAAGGTTCAGGAAGCTGCCGTTCGCGCAGGCTATGGACCAACGATCCGTGCAGAGTCTGTGCAGAAGCTGGTTGATTCAGTTGTGAACTTCCAGGAGCGTTCAACAACAATAATCGCCGAGATGCGAGTGCTGTCTACAAAAAACGCAGGAGAGATCCGCGACGCCGTAGAAGACGGCAAGCAACGACTCGCCCAGCTCGTAAAGTCAGGTGCGGGTCTGCCGCCAGTAAGCTCTGCTCAGGCCAGCACTCCGGGCGGCAAAGGTGAGAGTCTGCGCAACAAGCTCAATGGCTGAGTCTCCGCCAGTAGAAAACCCGGGCACAAACTGGTCTGCCAGTGACGGTGCGCCTCTCGACGAACTGATGCAGGCCATGGATGTGGTCGATACGCTGCGTCACAGCGAGGGTATCGTTGCTCGAGAACTCGACTCCGAAGGCCGCAAAGAGCGCCTTATCGAGCGCCTTAGAGAGATCTACCGCAGCCAGGGCATCGACGTCTCAGACGCTGTTCTCGAACAGGGCGTCCAGGCGTTAGAGGAAGACCGTTTTGGTTACACCCCGCCGCCTGAGCGTTTCTCAACTCGACTCGCTCGAATGTATGTGCGCCGCAACGTATGGGGTAAGCCGGTAGCGCTGCTCTTTGGCATCATGCTGGTCTCTCTGGCGGGCTATCTGTTTTTAGTGAAACTGCCAGACATGCGCGAACGTGCGGCTCTGCCAGATAGCCTGGACAATACCTTTGGGAAAATTGTCCAGATCGCAGAAAGCCCAACGGCCACCGACCGCGCCCAGGCCATGCTGCAAGATGCGCGAGGCGCAATAGATGACGGCGACTATCCGAGCGCCAACGGCCATCGACTCGAGCTGGAACTGATGCTAGATACACTTCAGCAAGAATACGAGCTACGCATACTGTCCAGAGCCAACGAGCTATCTGCTGTTTGGCGCGTCCCTTCGATCAACCCAAACGCCCGCAATTACTATCTGATCGTGGAAGCCATCGATAAGTTTGGTGAACGCTTGCGTCTGCCCATTCAAAATGAGGAAGACGGCAAGATACGCAACGTCAACAAATGGGGCGTGCGTGTTGATGAGGTAACTTTTGATGCGGTGCGGGTCGATAAAACCGACGACGGCATCATTCAGGGCAATGTGATTGGCCGCAAAACCCGGGGCACCCTCACTCCCGAATATATGGTGCCAACTCCTGGCGGCACCATTACGGATTGGTAACCATGCTTAGCGGACGCGACACCCTACTGCAAATTGAGCGCACGCTGCGAGGCGTCCGAGACGAATCGGATCGACTAGGTCGTGAGGTCAAATCCACTGCCGAGCAGCTTGCCAGTAATCGTCAACAACAATCGGCAGCCACCAAGCAACTCGCCCAGCTTCGTCTCAACGAACTTGAGCGCGGTGAACTGTTCAACTCTCTGGATAGTGCCGATCAACGAGCACAGCAAGCGATCAGTGAGCGCAGTCAAGCCTACGATAGTCTCGAAACCAAACTAACCGAGGCTCGCCGCTCGCTCGAAACTCTTGAAGCGCAACGCAAGCTAGTGCATGAAGATGTCGACCATGCTGCCCAGCGGCTCGCAAACGGCGAGGCGAAAGTACAGCGAGCACTTGACGAGAATCCAGCCTTTCAAGAACAGCTACAAAAGGTCCGTGACGCCGTGCAGGTTGCGCAGGCAGCACAGGCCAAAACCCAGACCGCCGAAGAAGATCGACGAGAAAAAGGCCAACCGTTTGAGGCTGACATCCTCTTTAACTATCTCTGGCAACGTAAATATGGCACGAGCGAATACAAAGCCGGCCTGATCAGCCGCTGGCTGGATGGCTGGGTGGCCGGCATCATCAATTATCAACAGGCTCGACCCACCTATTTCAATTTGCTCGAAATTCCAAGACGTTTACGAGAGCATGCCGAACGACGGCAGATAGAATCCGATAACGAACTGGAACAACTGCGCGAACAGGAAGCCAGGGCCACAAGCTTAGGAGGCGTCCCCGCCCTTCTCGACCAACTAAGGACAGCAGAAAAGCGTCAGGACGAAATCGATGCCGAAATCGAGCGTTCAGAATCGGCTCTGAACGAACTTCAGGAACAACGAGTTGCTTTTGGCTCAGGCAATGACCTGTTCATGCAGAAAGGGCTCGCCATTCTGGCGGAAGCCCTGCAACGCAAAGACGCCAATGAGCTCATCGAGCGAGCGCGAGCCACTTACGACCCTCGAGACGATAACCTGGTTGATGAGCTTCTGGAGCTTCGAGAAATCGATGACATGCTGGAAGACGAACTCAACGATCACCGCCAAACTCAAAGCCATCAGATCAAGCGCCTGAAAGAACTCGAGGAAGTTCGTCGTCGTTTCAAGCGAAAGCGCTTTGATGATCTACGTTCCGGGTTTAGCGACGACGACGCCATCGAAGCCATTCTCAATCAATTCCTGCGCGGACTGGTGGGCGGCTCAGAACTATGGCGCGTACTGAAACGCCTGCAACGCCACAGAGATGTAGGCGCCTGGCCCGATTTTGGCAGCGGGGGCTTTGGCTCAAAACGCTCACGCGGACGTCGTTCAACATGGCATTGGCCTGGCAACAGCGGCGGTTGGCGCCTGCCTCGCGGTGGAGGTTCAAGGTCGCGAGGCGGCAGTTTTGGTCGCGGCGGATTCAGAACCAGAGGGGGTTTCAAAACAGGTGGCGGCTTTGGAGGCCGATCACGGGGCGGCGGTTCCAGAGGTGGCGGCTTCAAAACCGGTGGCGGCTTCTAGACGCTCCAATGAAGGCCCACGGATGAAAACCATTGGTCTGCTCGGCGGCATGAGCTGGGAAAGCACAGAACACTACTATCGGCTGATCAACGAGCTCACGCGCGAGCGGCTTGGCGGATTGCACAGTGCACCCATTGTTATGCTGAGTGTTGATTTCCACTACATCGAAGCGCTACAGCGGGCCGGTGACTGGGCATCAGCGGGCAGAATACTCATCGACTCGGCGACCAAACTGGAAGCTGCGGGTGCGGAAATTATGCTCATCTGCACCAACACCATGCACAAGGTTGCAGATGAGGTTCAGGCAGCGATCAACATACCGCTTTTACATATCGCAGATGCCACAGCCGAGCGCATTATTGGCTCTGATGTATCGACGGTGGGTTTATTAGGCACTCGTTTCACCATGGAACAAGATTTCTACAAGGCACGTCTGGAGCAACAGGGACTTAGCGTCCTTATTCCTCCCCCCGAAGACCGACAGCTTGTTCATCAGATCATCTATGAAGAGTTGTGTCTGGGAAAGATACTGGATGAATCCAGAAGTCATTACTTACGCGTTGTCGACGAACTTGCTACTCAAGGAGCTCAGGCAGTGATTGCCGGGTGTACAGAGATTGGACTTCTGATCAAGCAACACCAGACAACCATGCCGTTGTTTGATACAACTGAAATTCACGCCGAGCAAGCTGTCGCCGCGGCCTTGGCCAATACTGCGAAGACTTGAGAACAATGCTATGAATATCGTTTTTGATCTGGGCGGCGTGGTGGTCAACTGGCTACCAGACAAGCTTGCAACTACAGCCTTCGCAGACCCTGAGCACCAGCAGCTATGCCTGGACAAAATTATCGGTCATCCCGATTGGCTGGCCCTCGACCGCGGTTCGATAACCCTCGACCAGGCAATCAAAGATGCACATGCCAGAACCGGAATGTCCGAGCAATCGATTGCTGACTTTTTCGAAATGCTGGGGCCTTCGCTCACACCAATTAAGGACACCGTTGATCTTATTCAGGAACTGTCAGCGGCGGGGGAACATCCTCTCTTTGTGTTGTCTAACATGCACCACGCCGCCATCAACTACCTCGAAGCGAATCATGATTTCTGGCATCTGTTCCGATCGACCACCATTTCCTGTCGCATCGGTATGCTAAAGCCAGACCAGGAGATCTACGAGTATCTTCTAACCAGCAATTCACTGATCGCAAGCGAAACAGTCTTCATCGACGATATGCCACAGAACACCCAGGCAGCGGCAAAACTGGGCATCAAAGGCTTAACCTTCAAAAGTACGAAGCTTTGTCGGCACGAACTAAAACAACTGGGCTGCCTGTAACCTAGAAAATCAGGTCGAAGCGACTCCCCACACCGGGTTCGCTATCAAATTCAATACGCCCACCGTGATCCTCAATGATTCCCAATGACACACTAAGACCAAGCCCCATTCCTTCACCAACTTCTTTTGTTGTATAGAACGGAGTAAACAACTTCTCCTGAGTCTCGTCTGTCATTCCGGAGCCGGTATCGCTCACACTGATACAAATATTGCCATCTATACTGGAACTCTGAATACTCAGCTCATGATCTGGCCGATCTATTGCAGACATAGCTTCGCAAGCATTGAGCAACACATTCAAAAAAACTCGCCTCAGACTCGACCGGCTAGCCACCAGCTCAGGGATTTGACCATAGGTTTCCAGCACCTTCACATCAGCAGGCAGCTCGCTATGAATCACAGCGACTGCCTCTCGCAAGATCTGATTGACATCCAGGGAGATTCGTTCCGACCCGTCTGCCTGGGCAAAAGACTTCAGCCCAACCACAATATCTCGAATCCTCTGCAATCCATTCACTGTTTCGGCCAACAGATCAGGAGCATCAGCCAACAGAAACTCAAC
This sequence comes from uncultured Pseudomonadales bacterium, assembly GCA_964634815.1. Classification (GTDB taxonomy): domain Bacteria; phylum Pseudomonadota; class Gammaproteobacteria; order Pseudomonadales; family Azotimanducaceae; genus JALZVT01. The sequence goes on from CAZWMD010000044.1 coordinate 16,516, forward strand.
ATCGCGCTTGGCGAGCTCAGATTGAAAACACGATATTTTTTCTACCAGAGCTTGATCGTGCTCAACCGACTCCAATAAAACTCGGCTGCCTTCTATCGCCCGGGTCAGTACAGGCAGGCGATCCCCAAGTACACCAAGATTACTCAGCGCATAACTCACCGGAGTATTAATCTCGTGAGCAATCCCGGCAGACATAATGCCAAGCGAAGCCATTTTCTCGGAATAGATCAGTTGTTTCTGGTTTTGCAGTAGTGAGCGATGAGCCTTCTCCAGAGCTTCAAAAGACTCAAACAGTTCTCGAGATTTCTCTTCCAGCAGCAACTCTGCGCTACGTCGGCGTTTTCGCTCTCGTTGTAAGGCTCGTTGTAGTGCTTCTTCTTCTGTCACAGTAGTACCTACCTCAGTCAGAATGGCCCAAGAACGTCAGTTGCAGTTCGCAATGATCATTACCCGCATGCATGCAGATGTTGTGCTTTAGCTCGTAGCGCTCCGTAAAGTGTTCGGCGCTTCCCTGAATGAGACCCTCAGCAAGTGCGCACAACTTTCGCGGCGACGTATAAATCATGGTTAGTCTATTGTCCGCTTCATCCTTGTAATCAAACTCTGGCAAGTGCGCTTCGGGATACAGCTTTCTTACCTCGACGTGGATAGTACGGTCTACAGTGAGCAAGAAGGCTTTAAGCGATGTCTGATTTTCGAAAAAAACAGGGTAGTCGCGGGCAAATGCCGGCGCCATGAACTGGCCAAAGCTGAACAGCAAATCGCGTACGGGCACCTGAGTGTGCTCGTGAGCTGCAGCCACAAGTGAGACCAGCAAGTCGTCGGCATACGTCTCTGAAGAGACAAACACACCATCGCAGTCTGCTATTTGCAGCATGTGCTCCCAGGCAGCATAGCCAAATTTTTCTTCAACCAGTTCGTTCAACAAATTGAACACTGCACCTTTCATCAGGGTCGCTCCATGGCCTGCCTAACTTGCCGGTATTCAGAAGTATAGAAAGCGCAACAGGGAAAGCGAGCTGCGGAATCGTTCCTATACTCAAAGAACAGCACAGGCTCTGGGCCTGGCGGGTGTCTTTACAAATTCATTATATACATTAATGACAGGTTAGACATATATTTTATCTTAGTCATGAGAACCAACCACACCGGAGATCGTTAATGTCATTCAAAGCCAAGCGAATCTGGCCTTTGCTTGCCGCTGGCAGCCTCTTGCTGTCAATTGCCAGTCACGCAAGTGATACCGATAGGCCAAATACTCGTCAGTTCCTCGGCAAACTGGCAGAGAACAGCCGGGTTGCTCTCGATGTCTCTACGCGCGGTACCTACTATTTCGATGGCGATGAGTTGGGCTCAGTCAACGCGGTGGGTTTGGATATCTTCAAGGTATTCACTGGCAAGAATCGGGACCTTGGCACTCTGGTTGCACAGGCGTACTACACCCGTATAGACAACATTCGCAACGCTCCCGGATTCTTCGACGACGATCACGACGGTGAGCTTGTCTATCGAATTTTCAACTTCAACTTCACAGGTCTGCCCCGAGGTGCGCCAAACGTTCGCATTGGTCATCTAGAGATTCCTTATGGCCTCGAACAGACATTCGATACCAACGGAACACTCAAACAATTTGGCTTGCCGGGGAATCTGGGCATCAAGACGGACTGGGGTGTCACCCTGAATCAGCAGCACAGAGCCTTTGAATACGAAGTCGCACTTACCACAGGCGGCAGCCAGTCCATTCGAAGAGACGACGGCTCCTTTACGCTCAGCGGACGACTAGGCAGCAACCGTGATGAAAACACCGTAATTGGCGCGTCTATCTACCGAAGCCGACTACAGGGCGCTATACGCGAACGAGTGGGCTTGGACGTCCAACACTATGTAGGCAGAACCACGATCGCCGCCGAGATCTCTGTGGGCAACACTAACGGCGACTCAGTGCTGAACAGCTTTGTTGAAGTCGGCCGAAGTGGCCGACGTGACAACTGGCAGGCTTACATTATTAGCAACTATTTCTCGACCGACACAGCTTTAGGCAAGCGAGAACGAATAACTGCAGGCCTTGGCTTTAAGTACACACCCGATAGCAAGTTCAGCCTGTCTACCCAGCTTAATCATACCCTTACGTCACCCGCACCAGGCAACCCAACCAACCTGAGTCTGCAAGTCAGATATCGCCTTTAAACTCACTTTCAGGACATCTTATGAAACTTCGTCTACCAACCCTGGCACTGCTTCTACTGGCGGTAATCAGCAGTCAAAGTGCACAGGCGGCCTTCTGTGCACTACGCGACCCCGTGGTCACCATTCAAAAACTGTTTCCAGACTCGACTTCTCATCGTTCCGTAATCAAGGTTGTTGGAGAGGATCAGCGGCGCGCAGTCAGTGCGCTGATGCCGCCCAACACGCTGCACTTTTCGGAGCTCGGACAACATACGCTATACATCACGTTCAAAGGTCAAACCCCACTGGGTTATCTGCACGTTCGTTCAGAAGAAAGTGAATGGGGGCTTGTCGAAGTAGCTTGGGCGCTCACGCCGGATCTCAAAGTAATCGACTTTCATTTGCAGCGCTGCCGCAGTCGAGCCAAGCGAGAAATTACTGCGCCTGCGTTCAGGAACCAGCTGAAAGGCCTTTCGTACCTCGAAATGAAGCAGCTTCTGGCGGCTGATGGAAGCTCATTGAAACCAGGCGCCCTCAAGGTTTCAGCCACCGCCACACCCTTGGCAGAGGTCATTGTAAAGTGTGGACTAAAAACCATTGTAGTCACGGAGCTAGCCTGGGCTGATGAGGTTGAACTCTATGCAGGACTCGCGAGGGCTCAACATTCCTTCACGAGCGCCACAGAATTGAAGCAGATCGAAGACACAGTGCTTAGCCAAAAGTTTGATAGCGTTGCCAATCATTTTCCTGGCCAGGTAACAGCGATGAATCTTGAAGGAAGCGAACTCTATGCAATCACTTCTTCTTCAGGAAACACTGTTGGAGCCGTCTTCAGACATCCTCTTACCGAGACTAATCCCGGCAAGCCAGTGGAATGGCATATTGATCCAGAAGGAAAAGTGATCGCCATCCACAATCCACAAGGTTGGCCAGACAACGCAACCGCCAACGCCTTGAAATCACACGTTAACCAAAGCTTCGACGGGCAAACAAGCTGTGCAGACCGCCCGCAATTGCTCACCAAGCAGGCTGCCCTGATGGCCCGGCTAGCATTTCCAGAATAGTCTCCGCTGCCCAGACAACACACAAGTATCTTATGAAAATCTCTTCAGCAACCTTGCTCGTGGTTCTTGTCTGCCTGCTGGGCGCAATTGCTACCAGCTTTCAAATCGTCACTCAGTATCAGATGGTTCAGAAAGTACAAGGTACTACCGAGCGAACCCGCCTGGCAGGTCGTGACTTGCAACAGCTGAAGACTATGATGAGTCAATGGTATGTGTCGATTGATCTGTTTTTTGAAAACGGTGACAGTTACGTCGCTAGCGGCGTAATAAAGCAGGCAAGCGCCATGCAAACGCTCTGGCTAAGCCTGCCAAGAGAAAGAGAAAGCGCAGCAGAAGTCGACGGCGCGAGATACATCATCGATGCTGCTACTAAAGTAGAAAAGTTGGCACTAACGGGCCCTGCAGAAGCAACGAGCTGGAACAAAGGCCTCGCTGAAGTTGACGATCTGACATCAGGTTTCGTTGAGCTATTCGAAAAAGCAATCCAAAGCAATGCAGCAGATCTGATCTTTCAATCTGAATTGCTAGCTGAGGAGCAGGATCGACTGGTAACAGATGCATGGGGCTCCGCAGCGGTCTATCTCATATCCATTTTCCTGGCCTGGATCTGGGCTAATCGACAGATAGTACAGCCGATTGCGAGTTTGTATCAGGCAACCCGAAAGAGCGGCGAAGACAGCGAAAAAAATGCGGGTGCCGACTTTGAGCTCTCTCGTGGACCATTCGAAATTCAGCGGTTAAGCAAGGCGCTTAGCGCTTACGTCGAAGAGCTGGCGTCCAAAAACAGAACGATTAGCGCACAAAAAGAGCAAATCGAGCTAAGGCTTGCAGAATTGGAACGAACCAGATCTGCCCTGGTCAAGGCCGAGAAACTAGCCTCTGTCGGCCAGCTCGCTGCCGGCATCGCCCATGAAATAAACAATCCTGTGTCTTTTGTGACAAGCAATCTCAATTCACTGGGAAAATACATCGAAGATATCGAGAAGTGCCTAGTTGCGCAGCACAGGTATGTTGATCAGCGTGCCAACGCAAAAGAGGCTGACCCCGACGCAATCGAAACAAACGCCCTATGGAAGACTCTCGATATGGAATTTGTTTTGGAAGACTGCACTGATGTTCTTGCAGATATCAAAGAAGGCACTCAACGCGTCACCAGAATCGTTTCTGAACTCTCAGAATTTACCGACCAGTCTCATGCACTCGAGGAAGTCGACCTTAATGCGCTGGTCCAAAAGACCGTCGAAAAGCTCGGTGATACCAACTTGCCACCAATCCCGCTCGAATTGAATCTGCAAGCCACAAGACCCATACACTGTGCACCAGAGCGGTTAGAAAATGCACTGGTAGCCATAATTACCAATGCCATCGAAGCATCGGTAGAACAGGAGACCTCAGTACAGATCACAACGGGTGACACAGATGAGGCAACCTGGATCGAAGTCGCAGACGCAGGATCAGGCATACCAGAGCAGGATCAGTTAAAGATATTTGATCCGTTTTATACCACCAAGCCCATTGGTGCGAGTCTGGGGCTTAGCTTGCATTTTGTGCAATCCATCGTTGATCAGCACGATGGGTCAATAGAGTGTCAGTCCGCACCAAGTCACGGGACAAAAATGACTCTTGAACTGCCGCGATCTCAAGCAGCCTGACCAACCAGTTCACGCACCACACCAATTAGCTCTGCGTTCACAAAAGGTTTTTCCAACACGGCATCGGCTCCAGCAGCTAACGCCTCTTGCAGCTCTTTGGAACTGGCCCCGGATACCACAACAACCTTTACGCTGTTGCCATGGCTCTCCCGGACGCTGCGCAAAACATCAATGCCGCCAATGCCAGGCATATTGAGATCAAGCGTCATTAGAGAGGGTAGATTGGCCGTAAGCTTCGCGCCCGCCTCAAAGCCGCTATGAGCAATATCTACCTCAAATCCGGCACCAATCAGCGCCCGCCGAATAGATCGCGCCATCTTAAGATCGTCATCTACCACCAGTACCCGAGTAGTTTGCACAAACTCTGGCGGAACCGGCATGTCGTTATCACGCAAAAATCGGACGAAGTCTTCCACCTCAACCCGATTGTCCCCTCGCCCAGGCAACTTATAGGCCTTGATCAGGCCACGTTCAATCCAACGAATCACTGTCCGGAAATTCACCCCGCAGTGTTTTGCAATCTGGCCGGTGGTTAGGGACTTACTCACATCGGTTACTCATCAAAACAAACGCCTGTCGATAAAAGTCAGTCTAATTGAAAGGATTAACAATTACATATTACTTAAAATACTCTAATGTCACTTATGACAGGTATGATATATTAGTCATATATAAGAAAGGCCAGGACAAGGCACCAAAGAAGAACTATCTGAATCCTTTACTAGACTTCTAGAGTAAGCAGAGCAGAGAACTAATATGTCAGGAAATTTGTTAATCGTTGATGACGAACCTCAAATTTGTGCGGCGCTAACCCGTCTGCTGCGTACAGACGGCTACTCAATATCTCATGCCTTAAACCCCGTTGAGGGCATCAAGTTAATGAACGATCAACCCTTCGACGTGGTAATCAGTGACTACATGATGCCTGGCGTAAACGGTGTCGAGTTTCTGTCCGAGGTTAGCCGTTCTTTTCCCGACACGATCCGGCTCATGCTAAGCGGCCAGGCAGATATGAGCACCGTTATAGATGCCATCAACTCCGGCTCTATCTTCAAGTTCATTCTAAAACCTTGGAGTAACGACGGCATAAGAAACACCATCAAGGAGGCATTTCAGCAGAGCGCCCAAAGAAACCGCCAATTTGATGAAGAGTCTGGCTGGCTAAATCGGTCACGATTTCTGGATCAGGATGTTTCGGAAGCAACCGGCGCTATCATGGTTGTCGGTGAGTGGATCGACGCGGCATCCTGCATTGCCGATCTGGACAGCGCTCAACGAAGGTCCATTTACTCACTTCTGACACAGCGCATCGAACAGGTACTCGATATCACGGGCACTATCGGCCTTGTGGAACAGGGCACCTTTGCTTGCGTAGCCGCCGATGCGATGTCTGATTACCAATGGCAACACCTCTGCGCTGAGCTAAACAAAAAGATTGATATTGAGCCAGGCAACGAAGGCGATTCTCGTACCAGCTTCCGCGCGTCCTTCAGACTCGGACTCAGCCGGTTAGAAGGAGAAGACTCTCATATATCTCTCAAGCAAGCACTAATCGCGGTAGGCAATGCCACCACCGGTACCAGCCAGTTCTACACTCGACAGCTGGGAAGCCAGGTACATCGCCGCCGAACTCTGGAATCTGATCTGCATAGCGCGATTGAACGCGGCCAACTTTTCTACGAGCTGCAACCGCAGATGAACGCCTTATCCAAAGAAATCACCTCGGCAGAGTCTCTTTTGCGCTGGCGTCATCCCAGGCTTGGCTTGATATCGCCGCTGGACATTATTGATATGGCTGAGCAGAGCGAACTTATTAACGACATCGGACATTGGATCGCCCGAGAATGTTGCGAACTCCTTGCAAGCTGGGCGAACACAAGCCATCAAACAAAACGTCTATCAGTGAATATCTCTCCTCGACAATTTCTCTCGGGCGACGTAATCAGCGACATCCAACGGCTTATTACGGAACATCGGGTTAAGCCAGAATGCCTTGAAGTCGAGATCACTGAAAGCTGCGTGATGAGCAACCCGGATGAGTGCGCAACCCGTCTTAATACGCTGACCGAAATTGGCGTCAGAATAGCGCTAGATGACTTCGGCACAGGACACTCCTCTCTTTCTACCCTCAGTCAGCTCCCAATAGACGTGCTCAAAATCGATCGGTCATTCATTAGTGAACTGAATACGATTGGAGACACAGCACACACTCTGCTGGAACATATCGTCGGTCTGGCAAAGAGCCTCGACCTGGAAGTCGTCGCTGAGGGAATCGAAACCAGCGAGCAGGCAAAAATGTGCACTGACCTGGGCTGCGATCTGCTACAGGGCTTTCTCATCTCCAAACCCATAGCGGTCGAAGATTTCGCACGCTTAAGTAGCGGTCCTCACTAGTCATGGAAGCTACCTCATCACAACGCCCTCAACTACTGTCTGTAGATGATGAACCTAACATCCTGAAGTCGCTAAAGCGGACACTTCGCAGATGTGACATCGACGTAACCGTTGCAAATTCAGGGCAGGAAGCACTCGAGATACTGGCGCAGAAGGAATTCGACGTCATCATCTCAGACATGCGCATGCCCGAGATGACCGGCGCTGAGTTTCTGGCTGAAGCCTTCAAGAGGCAACCTGATAGCAAACGTATATTGTTGACCGGGTATTCAGATATCCAGTCAACCGCCGACGCTATCAATCACGGCGGGGTATCGACCTACCTGACAAAACCCTGGGATGACGACCAGCTTGTCCAGGTGGTGGAAGAAGCCATTAAGCTCAAGAATCTTGTGGTGAAGAACGAGAATCTTGAAGAAATAACCCGCCTGCAAAATGAAGAACTAAAAACCCTGAATGCAGGGCTCGAACAAAAAGTAGAAGAGAGAACACAGGAGATAGCGCAGGCGTCTACGATGCTTGAGCAGGCCGTCACCAACCTGACAGACAGCTATGACACTATGGTATCGCTACTTTCTACAACCGCAGCACTTAGAGATGAGGCCAGTCGAAAGTACAATGAACAAAAGCTGGAACTTGCTCTGGCCATCACTACCATGGCCAACCTTGACGAGAAGGAGTCGAGGCCCATAAAGCAGGCAACAGAACTGCATCGCATAGGCCTGTTGTCTCTGCCCGATCTTATTCTCCAAAAACCTTATCAGGATCTATCTGAAGAGCAGCGAGACCAATTCAACGAACATCCGGTGTATGCAGAAGCGATACTCATGGGGGTGCCGGAGCTGAACCAAGCCGCCACCCTCATTCGACATCAATATGAAAACTGGGATGGTTCGGGCTATCCCGATGCCATGAAAGAAGAAGCCATACCAATGGGCTCAAGAATCCTCTCTTTGGCAAGAGACTATTTTGACCTTATCGGGGGTCAGTTTGAATCAAAACGATACCGGCCCGACGAGGCGCTCGGACATATCGAGAGTCTAAGTGGAACAAAATACGATCCACAACTGGTGCCACTGTTTTTTCAGGCCGCCAAGAAACTAAACGCAGAAAAAGGCGACGCAGACACTATAGTCCTGGATGTTGCCAGACTGAAATCCGGAATGATCCTGGCTAAGGACCTCAAATCAGAGGAAGGCATGATGCTGCTACGCAAGGGCCAGGCGCTAACCGACCCACTCATCCGAAAAATCGCTAATCTGCGACGCACCGCCGGTGCTTCGTTACAGGTCAGCATCAAAAACGACTGAGTGTAGGGCCATGACCAACGAAGACTCATTGAATCTGGAAGTAGCTCGACGCAAGGCCGCTGAAGAACAGTTGCTCGCCTCTTACGCTCAGCTAAAACACGCGCATGAAGAATTGAAGGCGAGTCAAAAAAGTCTTGTCCAGAACGAAAAAATGGCGTCGTTGGGAATTCTGTCCGCTGGAGTAGCCCACGAGATAAATAACCCCGTTGGTTACATTCTGAGCAATCTCACTACCTTGTCAGAGTACCTACCGAAACTGGACAAAACCTACCATGAGATGAAGTCACTCATGGCTGCTATCGACGCCGACAGTCCACTCTACAACAAACGAATAGAAATCGAGCGGTCCATCATAGATCGAGATATCGACTACCTGCGTGAGGACACACACGATCTCCTGGAAGAAACCAGAGAAGGCGCCAACCGCGTACTCTCTATCGTTCGAGGACTACGCAACTTCGCCCGCTCGGACGAAGAAGAAATGGCTGCTTCCGACGTTAATGATTGCCTTAAATCCACCCTGAATCTCGTCAACAACGAGCTAAAGTACCATTGCACGGTAGAAACCAACCTTGCTGAATTACCACCAGTACATTGCTCTACCAGTAAGCTGGGGCAGGTGTTCATGAACATGTTGATCAACGCAAGTCATGCGGTCTCCGACAAGGGCCACATAAGGGTATCAACGCGGCAGCGCAACGATCGTGTTTTCATAGAAATCAGCGATAACGGCAGTGGCATGTCAGAAGAAACACTAAAAAATCTCTTCCAGCCATTCTATACCACTAAGCCCAAGGGCCAGGGGACGGGGCTGGGTTTGGCTATCTCGTATGGCATAGTCGAGGAGCATGGCGGCCTGATAACCGTCGACAGCACCGAAGGTACTGGAACCTCATTTACTATTGAGCTTCCGATCAGCGGGCCCAATAACAGTCAAAGTGAAGCTGAAGCGATCAGTGCCTAGAGAACGTCTTGGCACTAGGCAGCGTCCAAAACACTTTCTCTTTGCATATTCTATTTGCGATTCAGATGAACTCTCTGAATCGCTCATGCCGTCAATTCTCTGTCGCCCACCTGTAACCACTACGTTTGATTAATGTCATTACATGACCATTACCCAATATATTTCTTGGTGATTATTTTTTGTTGAGAAACGCTTATCGGACAGTTTGTCGAGACAAATAGAAAATTATGACCAGTACGGCGAAGAGCCAGTTATTTAGCAGTTGGAGAAAAAGAGTGAGAACAACACGAGGGCTTCAAACACTCTTTCGTAAACAGCACTACTGGAAAGTGGCTGTTGCTCTTTTACTTGCGACACTGTGTGAATCAGCAGCAGGCATGGCTTACTGCGCCTTAAGAGACCCCGTAAAGTCAATCTATTCCCTGTTTCCTGAGGCAGATGGATATCGCTCCAGCATAAAGACTGTAGGTCGCGAAGCGCGTAGTGCCGTACTCGCAGAGCTTCCATTCCTCGTGCACTTTAACGAGCTGGGTAGCCACACGCTCTACGTGGTGCTTAAAAAGGGTGAAACGATCGGCTTTGTGCAGGCTCGAAGTGAGTTAGGCGATTGGGGCATTACCGAATACGCCTGGGGAATCACTCCATCTGGCACTATAAAGAGTGTTCACATCCAACGCTCCAGAGATCCTGCGGTACGTAACAGCAACGCCGAAGAACTATCGCGCCATGTCGAAGGAAAATCTCTGGAAGAGCTGAACAAGCTCTATAGACAGCCCAATATTCCGCCAATGGTCAAAGACCTGATCACATCAGCCATGAAGACGCTGGTTCTAACCCAAAAGGTCTGGCACACAGAATTTGTACAGGCCACTGATAGTCACTCAATGGCCTTGAGCATTGCGCGTAGCATCGAGCCCGCAACATCCAGCGTACAGCCCATCGAGCAGCTTTATGACAGCAAGGCCAAAAACACTCTGACTGATCTCGGCATGCATGAATCACCCGCATTCAGGCGCGCGGAGAACCGGGGTTTTCTGGTTAGAAACAGCAAAAACGATTCTATCGCTTTGCTTGTGAGAACACCCTTCGATCTGGAGCAAACCGACCGGCCAGTATGGTGGTACGTAAGTGCCGCAGGACAGATAACAAGCGTGTTCAACGAATCAACCATGCAGCCAGATATCGCCTTCGCTCAGGTAGTTGGTCATGTGCCCACCAGTCTTCAGGGCTGCAAAAACCTGGTAGACCTGGCTGCGCTGGAGATCGTTACGCTCCAGCGAAGACACGCCGACGGCTAACTCGTTATGTCCATCAGAATACATCTGATATCGCTCGTCCTGTTCTGCGCCTTAGGAGGACTTGCCCTAGGGGTATTTCTGATTGATCGACAGTACGCGATAAAGAAAGATCGCGATGCATTGACTTCTGTGCAGCAAAATCAGCATGAGGTGTTGCGACTAGAGGATCAAATCAAGCAGCTTTTGATCGCCACAGACCTTCTGTTTGGTTCGCGCGAAACCTATATGCTAACGGCATGTATCCAAAACGCTGAAACTGCCCTAAAGCTGACAAATGAAATTGCTCTAAACGCGCAACTTAAAGGCTCCTATTCGAGCTCCAACACTCGAACTGCGGTCCTGCTGAGGACCCAGCTCGAAAGCTTGCAGCAAGAGATATTCTCTTTTCAAGAGAGCGCAACCGATGCAGATTTTACAAACAGCAATGCACAGCTCGACAGGGTAGATGCTCACACTGAAGGTCTGGTGACGTCACTCACTGACCTGAAAGCACAGGCACAAAAAAACCTCATCGAGATAGAAAAACAGTACTCTCAGCGTCAATCCAGTTTTGATTTCCTGGCCTGGGGTGCAGTCACCGTCTACCTCGCAAGTCTCATGGCTAGTCTGTGGCTTGCGTCGCGCGCTGTGGGAGGACCGCTTGCCAAGCTGTCTGCCCTGGCGAGCAGAACCCTGGCAGGTAAGGCGAAATTTGTAGTCAGCCCGGAAGGACCAACCGAAGTACGCAGCCTGGCAACCAATTTTTCTGAACTCATCGACTCCATGGAGCACACCAACGAGAAGAGCAATGCTCTCATTCAAGCAATTCCTGACACCCTGTTTGTCGTACACAGGCGCCTCGGCATAGTCCATATCAAGCCGGGCATCGATAGCACCGGAGCTATACTGAACAGTGACCCCGACTGGTCTGTGTTACAGGAGCTGCTTGGTGAGAAGCAAAGCGCAACGGCGGCTCAAATGGTCAAGACCTGTCTCAAAACTCAGCGTCAACAACACTCTGATCTGGCATTGGGGACAGATGATGAGCAACGCCACTTCGAGGCCAGAGCAACGGCTATAAACGAAAACGAAGTTGTGGTGATCATTCGGGATCTCACCGAGAAACGGCAGGCCGAGGCGCGGATCAGGCACATGGCCTACCACGACAGTCTGACCGGCTTGTTGAATCGTCGTGCCTTCAAAGATGCACTGGCGCGACAGCTAGAGAGCAATATGCAGGGAAATTTCGCCCTGTTTTATGTCGATGTAGACCGGTTCAAAGGCATTAACGATACTCACGGCCACGATGTGGGAGATGAGGCGCTAACTCATGTTACACAGTGTCTTAGTAGTTGCCTGCGTACGGAAGACAAACTTGGTCGAGCACAGAGAAACACTAACAATCTCTCTGCCCGCATGGGTGGAGATGAGTTTGTAGTACTTCTGCCCGGTATAAAAGATGCTGAGACTGCGCAACTGGTTGCCACACGTTTGCAAAAAGCGGTATCCGCTCCGTTTGATACCGGCTTGGCTAACGTGTCTGTCTCTATAAGCATAGGCATGGCTCTTCATCCACAGCATGGCGAAGATGGCGCAACCCTCATGCACCATGCTGATCTTGCAATGTTTGAAGCCAAGCGAGCTGGGGGCGCCAACTCTTGCCTGTACCGCAACGATATCGGTGATCAGAGTCAACGCAAATTAACTGTTGAAACAAAGCTAAAAACCGCTATAGAACAGGGCGATCTGTTTCTCACCTACCAACCAAAAATCGATCTTCGGTCACGTGAGATCGTAGGCGCCGAAGCCCTTGTTCGCTGGAAAGACGGCGACACCATTATTCCACCCGACGAATTCATACCGGTTGCAGAAGAAACAGGGCTCATTTTGCCCCTCGGCGAATTTGTCTCAGAAACCGCAATCCAACAGATGGCTAGCTGGCAACAACAAGGCTACCCTATGAACACTATGGCAATTAACGTTTCTGCCGCTCAACTCAAAAGTGATAACTTTTATGAATCAGTCCTGGCGCTAACTTCCAACTCTGGGCTATCTCCTTTCGCGCTGAACATAGAAATCACTGAAAGCCTGCTGATGGGGCAGTACGACAACGCAATGCGCGTTTTAACCCAGTTCCGGGAAGGCGGTTTTACCATCGCTATGGACGATTTCGGAACAGGGTACTCATCGCTTAGCTATATTAAGGACCTGCCACTCGATATCCTGAAGATCGATCGGGCGTTTGTATCGGGTATTTCTGAATCATCAACAGAACGGGCAATCATCGGAGCCATTATCCAACTCGGGAAGACTCTGGGCTTAAGGATTGTTGCAGAAGGCATCGAAACAGATGAGCACGCTACGTTTCTCACAAAGATTGGCTGTGACGAAGCCCAGGGATATTTGTTTAGCCCACCCGTGTCAGCCACGGCTTTCGAGGAATTGCTGATAGCACAGGCAGCTCGCGACCCTCGAAGAGCAACTGGCTAATCAACTAAAGGCTCTTAGCCAATAAGTACACGAGTAGCACAACTAAAGGCGCAATTCGCGCTACATGAAACGAGTGGAAGCCCGTAAGTAGCGTGCAGGATCCTGGCTTGCGAGGATCGTAGAATACCCGCACCGTTGAATCTTCAACCTCGAGCCTTGCAACCAATCTCTTGCCCCAGGAGCTGTTCAAGAAATCAGGGAAGCCCAACGCGATTCGTTCGGAAGTATAGATAACGCTATCCACCTCATACTCATAGCGTACTTTTTCCTTTCCAGTCAGACTGGTTGAGTTGTCGGTGTTGACGCCGGATATCAGCTTTCCCGTAGTTGTTTTCCAACGCTCCGTTCTGAGGCTGGCCATCGCAGTTTGGAACTCACGGACCAGCAAAAAAGCCAGCAGAAAAATAAAGGCAGTACTCAAAAATTCCATTTACTTAGGTTCCAATAAGTCCCAGAGATTTCCGGCGATATCTTCAAAAACTGCCACGGTCCCATAGGGCTCCTCTTTGGGTTCACGAACAAAGCGTACTCCACGAGAGGTATAGCAATAATAATCTCGCCAAAAATCATCGGTATACAGAAATAGAAACACTCGACCACCTGTCTGATCACCTACCCGTTCGGCTTGTCGCTCATCGGTTGCCTCGGCGAGGAGAAGGCGACTCTCACTGGCACCAGCAGGACTGACAACCACCCAGCGCTTTTGCTGAACAGGATCAAACGTATCTTCCAGTAAAACGAAATCGAGTTTAGAGACAAAAAAACCAATCGCCTCGTCATAGTCTCTGACAAGAAGAGAGGTGAGTGCTAAGTGCTGTTTCAAATTACTGCTAATGTACTTTTTTGTTTGCCGCCAAAGTGCGACTAGAGAGGTGGGAGTTGCGTATTTCTGGGTCGTCTATCTGGGTCGCCTATCTGGGTCGTCTATCTGGGTCGACCTTGGGTGCCCAGCCCCGCAGTGATAAATAGTACCGTAGCGCTATCTTCAACATCTGCGGTATGCCAGGTGCCTGGCTCATTCACAATGTACTCTTCGGGTTCTAGCGTAACGGTGGCCTTTGTCCCATCGGGCTTTTCCTGGTGCAGCGTAATCGATCCGGCAACACATAGCACGACTTCGCTGCCATTAGGGTGAACCTCCCACTCACTCCAGGATTCCGTAAACGTGAAGAGGTTAACTAGTCTGCCTTCCACACCGTCACTGGCATGCCTTCCGCTGTATTCGGCGTACCACTCCATCTTGCCACTAAATTCCGGCTCAACAACCGCCGTTGCGCTCAACCCCAGATGAATCGGATTTTGTTGAATATTGTTTTTCATGATCTAAACCCAGCTTATTCTCTAAACCCAGCCTATTCCCACAATTGGCGTCAGTCTCAAACAGAAAATCGGGAAAGGGGCCTTTCCCGGAAACATAGTGTTCTACTGAAACCTTTTTATCACCAATCCCAAGCCGAAAAACCGTATCGTTGGTTTGATTAAATGACAACATCTGATCAGGAGACATCGACAGCAACGTCCCTATCATCACTCGGCCAATCATGCCGTGGGAAACAATAGCCACCGTGGTGTAATCGGTACCCAGCAATTCTTCGAGGAACGGGGTAGCTCGCTCAATCATATCCGGGTAATTCTCTCCGCCCGGAGCCCGACAGTAGAACTGGTCCGCGTGCCAGTTCGAAAACTCCTGAGGCCACTTTTCGGAAAGATCATCCCACATCTCACCACTCCAGGCGCCGCAATCCCATTCCTTAAGTCGGTCATCGGTGGCAAAGCTGATACCCAAATGCTGATCAATGAGAGTTGCGGTTTGCCGGGTTCGATCCAGAGGTGATGCCACCATATACTGAATACTCAAATCGCGGAGCAAGCGACCATTGGCATCCGCCTGGGCTTGTCCCAACTCACTGAGTTCCTAATTACCCCCTAAAGGCAGCAGATCAACATAACCAAAGGCGC
>CAZWMD010000044.1:31891-35033 GCA_964634815.1 uncultured Pseudomonadales bacterium
TCACTGAGTTCCTAATTACCCCCTAAAGGCAGCAGATCAACATAACCAAAGGCGCCATTCATCTGCTGAATACCACGGTTATGACACGAGTAACTGTGGAATATCTTCCCTTCCGATCTAACAAACACATTTATTCCACCGCTCTCACCACGGTCATAGCCAATAATTTCATCACCAATCTGAGCAGACTTTTGATCAACAGGCGCAGACATATAAAAGTCTTCAGAAAAATCGGATTCCGAAGAAGACGCCCAAACAAAGGACCAGTTTCGACGCCGTTTCGCCTCGACCAACATCTCTACCGGAGCCCGAGAAACCGCAATAAGTGTTGCATCGTGTCGCTCAATAGATTCGATTGTGCCATTAAACGCATCAGCCCAGGCTGAGCAACCATCACAGAGCGTTTTCCAGCCCGGTCCGTACATAAAGTGATAAACAATCAGCTGTCGAAAACCGCCAAATAGAGCATCAAGAGACTTTGCCCCGTCCTCCGTTTGCAACAGATAGGTTTTTTCAATCTCAACCCAGGGCAGCTTCTGGCGTTCTTGAGCCAGCAGGTCCAGCTCTCGAGTCACCGTCTTCTCTCTGCGCAGTAAAGCCATACGCTCTTTGAGCCAGGTTTCTCGATCAGTAACCGGATGGTTCATAAGCGCCTCCCTTTGTGTTTATTCTGGCATTGCTCCGGCGTCAGCGCTGGTGTAGCTAGTCAGTCTGGGGACCGGCAAACTGTACCTTAATGCCATCGGGATCAAAAAAGAAAACAATACCTATTTCTTTGCTGCCGCCAATAGGACCCAACTGTTCAAAACCAAGCTCATTCATGGTTTTTACCACAGCCGTCACGTCATCCACGTAAAAATTGATTCGATCAATTCCTAAATGATTCACCGGTGGTGAATAAGGAGGTGCATCATCAAAAGGGCTCACCCATTTCCGGAGTTGTAGCGTTGCTTTCTCGCCATCTCGCTCAAAGCTTATGTCTTCCCCATCAAATTCGATGGTGTCAGTGAAACCGTGTGCAGCAGCAAACTCACCGCCACCTTTTTGTGAGGTGGAACTGGATTCAGCAAACCCTAACAGACGGTAAAACTCTCTCGAGCGCTCCATATCCGTGACGTTCATATTGGTGTTCTCGAGCCGAACAAGATTCATTCCAGGGCTCGGTTCTGGTCCATCAGTAGTCTGTATGAGTTTCAGGAAAGCACCATCCTGGTCCTTGAAAAAGACAAATCGCTCACCATTGGGCGCAGTTGTCGGTGCCGACAAAAACTGCACACCCTTTGACTGAAGAAAGGCATAGTCGCCATCTAGATCAGTCGTCGAATAGGTCGCGTAGGCCATTCCGATGTGATTCAGTTCGGCATAAGGAGCCTCACTACGGTAAAACTCTTCCCTGAATTGCACCGTATCGACAAACGGCGGGGTTGGCGGATCCTCCAAGCTATGCAAAGAGACATGAATCAGATAGTTATCTTCGAATCCAAGCGATCGGGCAAAAGTAGTGCTGGTCTCAGGCCCGGCAGGATAGATCTCGCCAATAAACCCCAGAGTTTCATAGAGCTTTCGCTGAACTTCAATGTCGGTGGTGTTTAGCCCGAAGTAACCTTGACGAATCAATCCCAGGTCCGCTTGAGTAATTTGCGTAATCCGAAACTCAAGCACTCCAGAGCCATCACCGTTTACGCCAAGTTCTATTGAGTTACTTTTTTGCAGTGTAATGGGAATCCTGAGCATGCCATTCGCGTCGGCATCAGCCGAAGACAGCCGACTGCCTTCTATTGCTTGACCGTTGAGCTTGACCCACGGCTCTCCCGAGCCAGTGTTTTCCAGTCTAAGCTCTGCTTCTCCCGCCACCGCTTTGAAGGAGCCAACAAAGCTCGCTGTTCTGGCCGACCCATAATCAATTTTCTGCGGTCCCAAACGCGTAAGATTAGCCGTATTCATCAATATCTCTCCCGACAACATTATTCCACTCTCAACTCTGGAGTATTACCCAGTCGTACAGCGAAGGCCATTATTGCTACTTGGTGATAACCTGGTACACACCACTTACTCGGGCGATGCGCTCCCCACGCCGCTCGAGGTAGGCATTTGCAAACGCCATGCGCTTTCCGGCTCGTTGAATATCAACCGACACTTCAATCCAGTCTCCTGCTGCAGCAGTACCGGCAAAATCGATCGACATATTGACAGTCGCCATACCAACGCCCGAAATCGGTGCGCCTTGAGAATCATGGAATACCCCGTTGATAGCAAAAGCGCGAGCGACATTCTGCCCCAATGCAATATCCGCAAGCGCTGCGACCATAGCCCCGTGCAGACGTCCACGGCTATTGCAATGATGC
Organism: uncultured Pseudomonadales bacterium; assembly: GCA_964634815.1. GTDB lineage: Bacteria > Pseudomonadota > Gammaproteobacteria > Pseudomonadales > Azotimanducaceae > JALZVT01. The sequence goes on from CAZWMD010000044.1 coordinate 34,237, forward strand.
TCTTCTATCAACAACCCAAGATGGGCATATTCTTCCGTCGCACGAATATAGAGCGGGCCTACGTTGGCAATGAACGGACTCTCGGTTTCTAAAGGAGCAAATCCTTCGGGCACTATGTCCATCATGAAGCCTACCTAAATATCAGTTTTATGAATGATCTGAGAAGACAGGCATAAAGGGTAAATCCGTTGTGCCCATATCTACACCCATCTGCGAAAGTAAGGTGGTGATCTGGCCACGATGATGTGTTGCGTGATTGAACATATGAACAACCAACACCCATCGCTCAACGGTACGCGTAATACCATCTACCTTGCTGGTATAAGTTAGAGATTCTGCAAGCCAATCGGCAGACAATGATTTGCACCATAGCGCGATCCGCTCATCAAGCTGACGTCGTGCAACACTAAGGTCATCAAATTTGTCGTAGAGATCCACGCCAAGTTCAGGGACGACACTGGGCACGCCCGTGAAGCGAGACATAAAGGCCAGATCTCCAAAAAGGATATGATTTAGAGTGCTGTGAATCGATCCAAAAAAGGCCAATCGGTCTTCTTTACGCTGGGTATCTGTAAGTGCAGCACAGGTTGAATACAGCCGAGTATTCATCCAGCCATTATATTCCGCCAGGGTATTACAGTAAGCGCTACTGATCATCATGGGCCTTCAAAGACATTTATGCTCCGCTACAACAAACCCACCATATACGAGATACTCAATCGGCAAAACTTCAATTAGCGGGGAAATTCCAATGAGTCGTATCACCCTTTCGATGCAGAGTATTGCCGCCACACTCC
>CAZWMD010000044.1:35133-36720 GCA_964634815.1 uncultured Pseudomonadales bacterium
CTGGGCTGAGTCAATAAACGAACGACTGATTAGCGAGCTAAAATCAAGAAACGTAGATACTCGGTTGTAAACATCCCCTTATGGAAGCTGCCAGGAGCCACGAATGCCCATATTGGATATAGACATTGTTGGTTGGCCAGACGATTACGCGGACAATCTCTCTCAAATCCTCGCAGACAGCGTCGGCCTGGCCCTAAACTCAAGACCACAAGGAACCTGGGTAAAGCTAACTTTCGTTGAACCGAGATACTACGCCGAGAATGAGGGCGCGCAGGATCTTCCACCAGTAATCGCCAGGGTGCTGCAGGCCGATACACCCAAAGGCAATGCTCTAAAGCAGCAGATCGCTGATCTGACAAGCGCGATCAGCAGTGCAACAAATCGAACCGAGGCCAGTGTGCATCTAATACTGGAACCCAATGCAAAAGGAAGAGTCGCTTTTGGCGGAAACCTGGTCGACTGAGTATGCGTTTAGTCATGCCTGAGAACACAATCAATAGACGAGATACAAGATGAAACGCTGGGGACATAGATACCAAGACGCTGCCACAGGAACCCCCCTGGATGTTTGGTTCCCAAAATCAAACAAACCAATGAAGAGAGGCTGTCTTGCCGAAAAATTGGGCTTGATACAGTCAGACAACATAGAAGTAGATTTACCCGACATAAGCTCTCCTCCAACCAGCGTTGAGGATGCATATCTAAGGCTGCACCTATTGTCAGAGTGCATTCATCAGCCCAACAGTATAAATCTAGAAGGCATCTACGGAATTTTGACCAATGTCGCCTGGACTTCTGCTGGGCCTGTCCTGCCTGAGAATATAGACGAGCTACGCTCAGCGGGAGCCACAGAACACCAGCATCTCACCGTTCATTCCGTTGACAAATTTCCAAGGATGGTCGACTACGTAACGCCCCCAGGCGTCAGAATTGCTGACGCAGATCGTGTGCGACTGGGCGCTCATCTCTCGCCAGGAACCACAGTAATGCACGAGGGCTTTGTCAACTTCAATGCGGGTACCATTGGCGCTGCGATGATCGAAGGCAGAGTCACGCCAGGGGTCATAGTCGGCGAAGGATCTGATGTTGGCGCTGGTTCATCGATAATGGGAACCCTGTCCGGCGGTGGTAAGACAGTGAATTCCATCGGCCGCAGCAGCCTGCTCGGTGCTAACGCAGGAATAGGCATCTCGCTCGGCGATCAGTGTGTGGTTGAGGCCGGGCTCTACGTAACTGGTGGTACACGAGTCACTACTTCTGACGGAAATATCGTAAAAGCACAAGAGCTCTCCGGAAAACCAGGACTGCTGTTTCGCAGAAATAGCCAAACGGGCTGCGTGGAAGCAGTGAGTTCCAAAGGTGTGAAGTGGGCCGGTCTCAACCATGGCCTGCACAGCTAGGATGATTACAGCAGAATTCGACGCCAGTCGAAAAGCACCCTCATGAGCTTACCGGTTAAAGAATTGGTCTTCACTTGCTACCAGCCAGAATACGGCCTGGAAACGGTGAAAATGTGGCGCAGATCGTTTCAGCAAGCACTGGGGATCGAGCAGCATAACCGGCTGGAAGAACTGACAGATCATCTCG
>CAZWMD010000045.1:0-36204 GCA_964634815.1 uncultured Pseudomonadales bacterium
GAATCTTCGCGCCATGCGGCTCACCCTGCTTGGCTTTGCTGCAGGTCTACCCATAATACTGGTGTTTGGCACGCTGTCGTTCTGGCTGCGAGATGCACAAATAGAGCGTTCTACGATCGGCTTTGTGAGTTGGGTTGCGCTGGCTTACGCCTTCAAATTTGTTTGGTCACCTGTGGTTGATTCGCTTGGGTTGGGTCAGCTCACGCGCGCTCTGGGCCGCCGCAAGGGTTGGTTACTTGCGGCTCAAATAGCAGTGGTTGCTGGTCTTATTGGGATGGCCTTGCATGATCCCCAGGTAGACCTGGTGTTGTTGATTGGGTTTGCAGTGTTTACAGCGTTTGCGTCTGCCACTCAGGACATCGTGATTGATGCTTATCGCATTGAGTGTGCGCCGCTCGAGGAGCAGGCAGCTCTTGCTGCAAGCTATATGGCCGGCTATCGCATAGGCATGCTTGCAAGTGGTGCCGGTGCATTACTTTTTGCCGCAACCTTTGACCCGGATCAAGCGGTGTATGACTACGCGAGCTGGCGGCTCACTTATTTGTTTATGGCGCTGATAATGTTGGCGCCTATGCTTGTCACTGTGTTTCTCCCGGAACCCGGGCGTGCCTTGCGCGTTGAAGAAGATGCAGATGACCGTGCGCCCACTGAGTGGTTTCGTGACGCGGTGGTGGCTCCTTTTGCCGATTTCTTTAAACGCTATGGATGGACCGCGATAGTCGTGTTGGCGGTGATTGGAACCTACCGTATCTCCGACGTTGTACTTGGTGTGATTGCCAATGTGTTCTATGTCGATATGGGTTTCAGCAAATCTCAGGTTGCTTATGTTGCCAAGTTCTTTGGGGTTGGAATGACGTTGCTGGGTGCGTTGGTTGGTGGCGCGCTGGCTCCAAAAGTGGGTCTTGGGCGCATGTTGATGCTGGGTGCCGTGCTGGTGTCGGTGACAAATTTGCTCTTTGCCTGGCTTGTGGGCCAGGAGCCGACAACCGTTAATCTGGTCGCCGTGATCAGTGCAGACAACCTGAGTGCCGGGCTTGCGACCGCTGCGTTTGTCGCCTACTTATCCGGTCTCACCAACGTGCAGTTTTCGGCCACCCAATACGCGCTGTTTAGCTCGCTAATGGTTCTGCCGCCCAAATTCTTGGGCGGGTTCTCGGGCTGGCTGGTTGATACGCTGGATTACGGTCCGTTTTTTATCGCCTGCTCGCTATTGGGGGTGCCGGTTCTTTTGTTGCTTATCTTGTTGCAGAAAGTAACCAGGGTGGATGAGTTTCAAGCGGCTAAGGCTCCCAACGATACGTCTTCAGATTCAACCGGCCCTTGATCAGGATCACTCCTTCTTCTTTTAACTTGTTGCGTTGTCGGCGCCAGCTTGAGGTGTTTTTGGGGAACGACAGTTCGCCGCGAGAATTGATGACACGGAACCAGGGCAACTTGCTGCCCCGGGGCAGCTGGCTCATGGTTCGACCAACGAGCCTTGCGCCTCTGGGCAGTCCCGCGAGATCTGCAACCTGGCCGTAGGTCGCGACCTTGCCCTTGGGAATGGCTGCGACCACCTGCCATATACGCTCGGCGTTGCTGGGTGCCTCCGGGTCAGCCTCCTCGGGAAGGGGCGCACCACGGGGGCGACTGACCCTGGACTTGAGTGCAGAGGTTTTAGGTTTTCCAGGCGGTGTCACAGGGTCTCGTGTGCGGGCATCGATGGCCGTCGAGCCTGCCCGGTTTTTGCCGACCAGGGTATCTGGAAGGCTGCGATTGTTGGACAATTTTCCTCAATTGACTTGGCGCAGGTCACCCCGCACCCTGAGGGCTATGGGCTGGATTTTATTATTGTTCACGGCGGTGCCGATCGCCGAGATGTACTTGCTGATCACTGTGGGTGGCTTTATCGGCACGCTGCCTACCATCGCTTGCGTAATGCTCACTGCGGTTGTGGGAGTGACGCTGTTGCGCTGGCAAGGCACGAGCACCCTGCAGCGGGGCATGGCCCGGGTGGGGCAAGGTCAGCTGCCAGGGCAAGAGATTGCTGAGGGCATGATGCTGGCGGTGGCGGGCGCGCTGCTGCTGACCCCGGGCTTTGTTACCGACACCATTGGATTTCTTCTGCTGATACCAGGAGTCCGGTCGCTGCTGGCACGTTACGCCGGTCGACGAATGACGGTGGTGGACCTGGCCAACGGTACGGATGGACCTGTCATTATCGACGGAGAATACGAGCACAAAACCGCACCGCAGACCAAGCGCGACCCGGATCAGCGCATTCTTTAGCCCACCTGCCTGGCTTTGGCCGTTGCGGAATTGCGCGCCGGGATTTTTTCAGCGCTATTTTTTGTGGGGGCCTTGATATTGCGTTTCCCATCCCTATTATAGTCGGCCCGCTCACTTAGCAGTCTCACCCGGAGACTGCTAACGAGCTCGAATTCGGGACTATTGGGAGACTTGAAAGAATGAAGATCCGACCCTTGCACGATCGTGTTGTGGTCCGCCGTCTGGAAGAAGAAACCACCAGCGCGGGCGGCATCGTACTGCCTGACTCAGCCACCGAGAAACCCTCGCAGGGCGAAGTTATTGCAGTAGGCCCTGGCAAAACCGGCGACGACGGCAAAGTAACCGCCTGTGACGTCAAGAAAGGCGACAAAGTTCTGTTTGGCCAGTACGGCGGCAGCACCGTCAAGATTGACGGCGAAGAGCTCCTGATTCTTCAGGAAAGCGAAATCTTCGGCGTTCTCGAAGGCAAATAAAAGGCCCTTGAGAAGGCAACACAACAGACTTAAACGCGATTACTGAACGCGATTAATTGTTAGAGGAAACAAGCGATGAGCGCTAAAGAAGTTTTATTTGGAGATGACGCACGCGTACGCATGATCGCAGGGGTGAATACTCTTGCGAATGCAGTGAAAGTCACTCTTGGCCCCAAAGGCCGCAACGTGATTCTGGACAAGTCTTTTGGTGCCCCTACGGTAACCAAGGATGGAGTTTCAGTCGCAAAAGAAATCGAGCTGAAAGACAAGTTCGAAAACATGGGCGCACAGATGGTGAAAGAGGTGGCAAGCCAAACCTCTGACGAGGCTGGCGACGGCACCACCACTGCAACCGTACTTGCCCAGGCGATTTTGACCGAAGGTCTGAAGAGCGTGGCTGCAGGTATGAATCCTATGGATCTCAAGCGCGGCATCGACCAGGCGGTTGAAGCCGCTGTGGGTCAGATTGGCAAAATGTCGACACCCTGCGCGAACTCCAAGTCTATTGCCCAGGTGGGCACCATCTCAGCCAACAGTGATACCGCCGTTGGCGACATCATTGCTGATGCGATGGGCAAAGTGGGTAAAGAAGGCGTTATCACCGTTGAAGAAGGTTCCGGCCTCGACAACGAACTGGATGTTGTAGAAGGCATGCAGTTTGATCGTGGTTACCTGTCACCTTACTTCATCAACAATCAGGACAGCATGGCGGCTGAGCACGACTCACCCTACATCCTGTTGTGCGACAAGAAGATCTCAAACATTCGCGATCTGTTGCCTATCCTCGAAGCTGTAGCCAAGGCAGGTAAGCCGCTGGTTGTTATTGCTGAAGATATCGAAGGCGAAGCACTGGCGACACTGGTTGTGAATAACATGCGCGGTATCGTTAAGGTTGCAGCGGCCAAGGCCCCTGGCTTTGGTGATCGTCGTAAAGCCATGCTGCAGGACATTGCGATCCTCACGGGCGGAACAGTTATCTCTGAAGAAGTGGGTCTAACCCTCGAAGGAGCTACGCTTGATGACCTGGGTCAGGCCAAGCGCGTTTCTTCTACCAAAGAGAACACCACTATCGTTGATGGCTCTGGCAAGAAGAAAGAGATCGAAGGTCGCATCAAGCAGATTCGTGCTGAAATTGAAGATACCTCTTCAGACTATGATCGCGAAAAGCTGCAAGAGCGTCTTGCCAAGCTTGCCGGCGGTGTTGCTGTTATCAAGGTGGGTGCTCCCACCGAGATGGAAATGAAAGAGAAGAAGGCTCGCGTTGAAGACGCGCTGCACTCAACTCGCGCTGCGGTAGAAGAAGGCGTAGTTCCTGGTGGCGGCGTTACGCTGGTTCGGGTTCTGCAAGGTCTTGGCAAGCTGAAGGGTGCCAACCCAGATCAGACCACAGGCATCGAGATTGCCATGCGTGCCATGAGTGCGCCACTTCGTCAAATTGCTGCGAATGCCGGTGATGAAGGTTCCGTGGTACTCGACAAGGTTGAGCAGCTGAAAGGCAACGAAGGCTACAATGCGGCGACTGGCAAATATGGCGACATGCTCAAAATGGGTATTCTCGATCCTGCCAAGGTGACTCGTTCAGCACTGCAGGCGGCGGCGTCTGTTGCTGGCTTGATGCTCACCACGGAGTGCATGATCAGCGAACTGCCTGAAGAAAATGCTCCTGCTGGCGGTATGCCTGGCGGCGGCATGCCTGATATGGGCGGCATGGGCGGCATGATGTAGAGCCCCTGCTTGAGCTCAGCGCCAACTAGAATCTAGTTGGCGTCAGGGCTTGAATATCGGGCCGCCTCGGGAGACTGGGGCGGCCCGTTTTCGTTTGGTATGATGATCCCGCAGAACGCCCAGGCAGGCGCTCGGGGCTGATCAGAAATCTGCGATAAGCCGTAACAAGCCGTAACAAGCCGTAAAAAAAACAAGCAGTAATTAGAACAACGAATAATTACAATCCAAGAAAATTCTCGAAAATCATAAAATAGGGGCGAGCCATGGACTTAATCTTTGATTACCTGTTCCGCTGGGGACACTTTCTGGCAGGTATCACCTGGATAGGACTGCTGTACTACTTCAACTTTGTGCAGGGGGCTTACTTCAAGGAAGCCGAGGACGACGCCCGGGTCGATGCCTTTACCAAATTGGTGCCCCGCGCACTCTGGTGGTTCCGTTGGGGGGCGTTATTGACCTTCCTTACCGGGTGCGTGCTGCTTGCTAACCGCGCCGGTGGCGGGTTTGGCGGATACACTCAGGACATCGCTCTCGGTGCCCTCATGGGAACGCTCATGTTCTTGAACGTATGGGGCATTATCTGGCGCAACCAGAAGGTGGTAATTGCGTCCAATGAGCAAATCAAGGCGGGTGGTGAGGCTTTGGCTGGTGCCGCAGGCGCTGCGGGAAAGGCCCTTTTGGCGTCCCGTACGAACACTCTGTTTTCCTTGCCGATGTTGTTTTTCATGGGTTCAAGCGCGCACGCGCCTAATGGCGTTACCGGTGATGCCGGAACGGGCTTTTTCATCGGTTTGGCCATCATCGCCATTCTTGAAGTGAATGCGATTGTAGGTAAACAAGGTCCAATGACATCGGTAAGCGGTGTCATTACCAGTGGCTTTGTGCTGACGGCGATCCTTTGGGGTCTGCTGCGCTTTGTCTAGCCGCACAGCACAACGGAGCAGTTGAATCCATGGCACCAGGCAGTATCTCTGCAAGTCGTGATGACGACCCCCTGAATGATCGAGGCGCGCGAGCCGGTCAACGATCCCCTCGACCCGACCGTGGTCGGGGGGGATCCGGGGGCCGATCAGGGGGTGGCTCATCGCTGGTAACCAACTTGATTCTTATGCTGGTCGTTGCCGGTTTAGGCATTGGTGGCTGGTTTGTTATGAATCAGCAGAAACTGCTTGCTGCGGCTCAAAGTGGCCAGGCAGATGCGGAAGCCCGTCTCAAGGTTCTTGAGGACCGGCTGCGTGCGACCGACGAAGTGATGAGTGATGCAGGTGCCGATACTCAGGAAAAGCTTGGCTTCTGGGAGTCTGAGATTCGTAAGGTCTGGGACGTAGCTTACAAGGTGAATCGCGGCTGGATTAAAGAGAATCAATCTCTTCTCGCGTCCCACAAAACTCAACTCAGCGAGATCAGCAACGACCTTGCGGCGTTTAAGGGTGATCTGAGCGCCCAGGGTGATGGCCTTGGCGATATGGTCAAGCGCCTCGAGGAGCTTGATGAGTTGACGGGAAAGGTGGAAGGCGTGATCTCCGGACAGGACAGGCTAGCCAAGAATATTGCCAATATCGACAATCGAGCGTTGACCGAACGAGTCATTCGTAACGAGCAGGCGGTGGCGGCCATTGATGCCTATCGCGTCCAGCTCAACCAGCGACTCACCGAGCTTCAGGGCCGAATAGATTCCATTGGGCCCGGCGCCGTTTCCCCCTGATTTCACCGGGGCTTGCGCGGCCCTAAAAATGTTTGATCCCGGTCAAACTGTGACGGGCATCCCTAATCACTTGCTCAGTTGTGTTCATACTCTTGTTTCATTACAAGGAAGCAATAGGGCACATGGGCGCAATTGGTATCAAACCCAGTTTGCTGTTGGCGGATGCGGCTGAATCACCGCTGTCTCTGCTGGCGGTTGCGCAGGGCTGGCAGGTCACTCATTCCCAGCGAATCTCCAATTACGAACACGCGAATCCAGCGGTTTTAGACAAAACTGTGGCCGTTGTGGTTCTTGGCGAACCTGGCTTTGCCGAGGTTGCCCGGCAACGCTACCCAGGCGCTCTGTTGGTAGGTACTCAAAGTTCCTGCAAAGGACTCGTTGATGTTTTCCTAGGTGAGTGGAATGCCCAGGCACTGAGAGAAGACAAGAGTGCTCTCGAACGTGTTCTGCAGCACGCGCAAAATCACTGGCGCATGCATGGCGGCCTGGAGCAGGCTTTGAACGAGGTGACTGCTCAAAAGCAGCAAATGCAGCAACTCAGCGAAGTTAGCGCAGCACTGTCCAGTCAAATGTCTTTTGATGATTTGCTTGCCACGCTACTTACCGAAGCGCGGGCGATTGCGCGTTGCGACGGTGCATCTTTGTATCTGGTGGAATCCAAACCACGAGCTGAAACATCAGCGGGCGCTGGTCTCGATGGTGTTGATGTTGCCACTACCGGCGATCCTGGCTGTGAAGATCAGCTCGTGTTCAAGTTGACTCAGAGTGGCACGGTTGATTTGCCCTTTAAAGAGTCAACGGTGCCTCTATCTTCTGATTCAATTGCGGGCTACGTTGCCGTATCAGGTCAGGAAATTAATCTTCGAGACGCCTACAAACTTCCCCCTGAAGCTCCCTATAGTTTCAATCGCAGTTTTGATGAGCGCATGAACTACCGCACTCAGTCGATGCTGGTCATGCCAATGCGTGCCCACGACGGCGCTGTTGTTGGCGTTTTGCAGTTTATTAATCGGCTTGATGAAGACTCTAAAACCGTTGTCGACTTTGACAAAGAAGCGGTTGAGATATTGCGGGCCATTGCAAGTCAGGCCGCACTCTCTATTCAAAAGAACCGTTTGGTGCGTGACATTCACGATCTGTTTGAGAGCTTTGTTCAGGCCTCTGTAAAGGCCATTGAGCAACGTGATCCCAGCACCAGTGGTCATTCTGGTCGGGTTGCAGAGACAACCGTTGCACTGCTACAAGCACTGCCGCTGTCAAATGTTCCACGTTTCAAGCGGCTTGTAATTCCTGAGGATCACTTGCGTGAAGTTCGATATGCCGCTCTGCTTCACGACTTTGGCAAAGTTGGGGTACGTGAATCCATATTGGTGAAATCGCACAAGATCAGTTCTGAGCGAATGGAGATTCTGCACTATCGCATGGAGCTTCAGAAAGAACGGTTGCGACGCGAAGCAGTTGAAAAAGAAGTCCACTTGCTGCATCACGATGTGGTTGATTTTGAAGTAGCCAGAGCACGAGTGCATAGAGAGCTGCAAAAGCAGATAAGCATTCTTGATGATTATTACGGAATGATCGAACGTGCTAACAATCCCACTGTGCTTAGTGATGGCGATTTCTCACATCTGCGCGAGTTACATGATTATTCGTTCAACGAGGCTGATGGCACCGCAACGGGTTTGATTTCGGCTGCTGATCTGAATGCCCTATCTGTCCGACGCGGCAGTTTGACACCTGAAGAGCGCACAGAGATTGAAGCTCACGTGCGTTGGACCAAAGAATTTTTATCGGTTTTGCCCTGGCCCAAAGAGTTGAGTCAGGTGCCAGAAATTGCTGGCGCTCACCATGAGAAATTGAACGGTAAAGGCTATCCCGACGGGCTCGTGGGTGAGCAGATACCGCTTGCCAGCCGGGTGATGACGGTGTGCGATATCTATGATGCACTGACAGCTATGGATCGACCCTATAAGTCTGCCATTGGCGATGATCGTGCTTTTGATATTCTCTATTCTGAAGCCAAGCAAGGATTGCTGGATACCGATCTGGTAGATATCTTTGTAGCGTCACGTAACCAGTCACAGCTCGTTAACGTCAGCAGTTAGGCCTTTGGCTCTGAGAGGCGCCTACGCGTCTTTCCAGTCTTCGATGACCGGTATTTGAACACGTTCGGTTGTGCCCTCGTGTTCAAATTCGATAATCACGTCTGTTTCCAGAATTTCCAGGAGAGAAAACTCTTTGCCGTTGTTCACGGTAATGTTGCTGCCTTCCTTCAGTCTTGTACCGTTGACAACCACAGCTCTTAATTCAGCATCATCTGAATAAATGTGGAAGGAAAAAGTGAGTACATGGAGTGCTTGCTTGGCACTGTCGCTAAGCTCGTTGAGTTGCGATACCCCGGGAGTAGCTAATTCAACAGGCGCTGGTGGCACCGACAACTCTGAAGATCTCAAGCTTTCTGGCGAATCAGCGATGGTTATTGGGGCACCCGTCGGCTTGAAGGTTTTTGGAGCAGCGCTTGCAGTTTGACCCTGCCCGGGCGTTGGTTGAGAGCTTGAGTTTGGTTGTGCAGCTCTTGTTTCTGTATATAGCGGTTTTGGTGATGCAATACCCGGTAGCTTTTTCTTGATAACCGGAGCGCGTGAGTTGCTTGCGATCGTGGCGGGTTGGTTGCCTGCACTTGGACCTGGTGCTGATGCCGATTTGGGGGAGTCCGGTGCGGAGCTATCTGATTGCCACAGATAGAGAAACAGGACATTGCTGAGCAGAATCGCGCCGATAGCTATTTTCCAGGGTAGAGCCAATCCGCTTACCTGCACTCCAGGTGTTTGGTTAAGCGACGCTCCGGCACTTTGGTCGGAAGATTTTTGCAACGCTTCTAGTATGTATGACACGTTGCTTAACCCAGTAGTTCAGGAATGTCGTAGCCTGCAGCGCGATGCAACAGCAGCCAGGTTGCGGGGCCTGCAATTCCATCCCGCGCCAGTCCATTGGCCGATTGAAACTCCTCCAGTGCGCGTCCGAGCTGGGCATCAAAGTTCTTTGACGTGCCCAGATCACGATTAATTGCATCACCCAGAAGAGAACGCAATTCTGTAACCGCCTGGCCGTTTGAGCCAATACTCAGACTGCCACGATAGCTCTCTGGTGTTGGCCAAAGTGCAATAAAGGTACCTGTCCAGGACTGTTCGAGGGCCCTGATTGAGACGTCGGTTTGAGTGCCAGCCTGCTCAAGCTTAATCCAGTCGTTTCCCATGCCTACGGCTGCGGCATAGAACTCTACGCCATCACTGGTTTTTAGTTGCAACACAACGGGGACATTGAGGCGTTCAAGAGTAGTCCAGTTGCTAGCGCGCTTGGTGCACTGAAGCTGGAAGCGAGGCGCGTAGTCACATGGCACAATCAAGTCATCTGCGTTGTACTCAACGCCCCATAGCTTGTACATGGTTTCAAAAGCCATGCGCTGGCTGTGATACGAAGGGACGCCTGGAAGGGGTGCTGGCAAGGCAGCAGCCTCCTCGGAGTTGAGCTGCGGCGATCGGATGACGGGTTTTTCTACTTCGGGAGCAGGTGCCAAGGTTTCTGTGAGACCAAGTATTTCCGGCGCCGGCGCTGAGATTTGTGGGGCTTCATTGCGTACTTCGATCTCCGTTAGCGGGATGTCCTCTATCCGCGGGATAGTGTCCGCGATTTGTGCGCTGCGCCTGTTCTCGGTCGGATCTTGTACCTGTTGGCGGATGGGCGTGACTGCAGATTCTGTAGCTGGTTGCTGAGCAGATGGTGCATTGCCCTCTGCGCGAGGCTCGATGAGCGGCTCTTTTGTGGTGAGTAGCCACCAACTTGCGCCTGCCGCCAGCACCAACACGGAGGCGACGGCGACCCAGTTCAGCAGCGCGCGATTGTTGTTGCTCAGAGTTTCCCGCGCGGCTTTTTGTGAGGTCATGAAGTCTATGCGGGGCGAGTTGTCTGCGTAAGCGCCAAGCAGTGCCCGGTCTGCAATGATATTGATCAATCGGGGTATGCCACCGGCATGACGATGAATATTCCAGCTGGCCGCGTTGCTAAAGAGGTTGGGATTACCGCCGGAGACCATCAGACGGTGCGCGAGGTAGGCCCGTGTGTCGGCGAGCCCAAGGGGTTCAAGATGATAACGCGCGGTGATGCGCTGACTAAGCTGGCGTAGCTCCTGACGATCCAGCATGGCTTTTAATTCTGGCTGACCAACCAGAATGATGCGTAATAGCTTGCGCTCGTTGGTTTCCAGATTGGTAAGCAGGCGCAATTGCTCCAATACCGCAGGAGACAGATTTTGTGCCTCGTCAATAACAACAACCGTGCTGCGATCGGCCTGATGAGTCTGCAGCAAATGCTTGTTCAATCGATCGATATAAGGCTTAACGCTGTGCTGATCCTCGGTGGGGTACTCAATCGCCAGCTCATCGCAGATGGTTTGCAATAACTCGCGCACGGTGAGTCGAGGGTTCAGGATAAACGCAACATCAATGTCACCTGGCACCTCGCCAATGATGTTGCGCAGCAGTGTGGTCTTGCCGGTGCCAACCTCTCCGGTTACCAGAACAAAGCCGCCGTCAGATTCGAGACCGTACTTCAGGTGAGCCAATGCATCCCGATGGCGATCGCTCATGTACAAGAAACCCGGATCCGGGGCGATCGAGAAAGGGCGCTTTTTTAGGTGAAAAAATTTCTCGTACATAATCCCGGATTAGTCTCTTTGGGTTGCAGCACTTGGGTGCTCGGAGCTCATCAGGCCAGCGAGCGTCTGGTCTTTGTTCTCCCATCGCTCCTGCGTCCATTGTTTCAGATGCTCAAGCTGTTCATCGGTCAGTGTTTGACCATCGCCTGATACAGGGGGCTCCAGCGACTCGATGTGCACCCTGGATGTTGGACAGTTCCCGCAGAGAAACTGCCAGAACGAGGGGGTCTTGTCAGGATAAGCGATAGTAACGTCAATAATGCTGTCAATATGGGTGCCGATCTGTCCCAGCACAAACGCCATACCACCGGTTTTGGGGGGTAGCAGCGCCTGAAACGGGCTGTCGAACCTAGAGTGTTTCTCTGTTGTGAAACGGGTGCCTTCCAGGAAATTCAGGACGGTCACCGGGTGCTCACGGAAACCTGCACAGCTGTCTGCGATCGCTTTGCGATCGCCAGCCCCGCCGCGGCGAACATAGGGAAAGCCGAGCAGCCACATGGCCGGGCCCAGCAGTGGTATCCAGATCAGCTCTCGTTTGGTGAAAAACTTCAGTGGCGGCAAGATACCCCGGAAACTGTTCTGCAAAATGATGATGTCCGCCCAGCTTTGATGGTTGCAGATCAGGAGGTATCGATTGCGCAGTGATAGTGGGGCGGCGACATCCAGCGTAAGGTCCATCTGATGCAGGCGCAGCGCGGCGTTCATCGCCCGATTTCCGCCTACCCAACCGTCGATAACCAGATCCATTGCGCCGGACAGGGCGCGCTGGACGCTCGCAATTGGCACCAGGAACCGCACAATGCCTGCTATGTACAGGGGGATGCACCAAATCGCGGTGTTAAGTGAAAGAAAGAGGGCGGCTAGTACGCCGCGAAGGCTATTCATGGGCGGGTTGATAGCATATAGACCGCACGTTCACCAGCGGCGTCAATCCGGCGCCATCAGGACCATTCGGCTGTTGTGGATGTGGGTTGCTGTTCTTGGACTTGGTGCCGGGTTAGGGGCGCTGGGCGGCTGTACAACACTTGGCTTCTACAAGCAGGCCATCGTGGGCCAGGTACGTCTGCTTAATGCCCGAAAAGACGTTACAAAGTTGCTGACCTCTGAAGATCTCAGCCCCGAGTTACGGTCGGCCCTGGAGGATTCCCAGGCCGTCTTGCAGTTTGCAGAGGACCAACTGGGGCTCGCAGCTGATGGCCGCTATCAAGACTATGTTGCTCTGGATCGTCCGTTTGTTGTTTGGAATTTGGTTGTTGCGCCAGTCGATTCAGTGACACCAAGGACCTGGTGTTTTCCAGTGGCGGGTTGCGTGTCCTATCGCGGTTATTTCTCCAGGGAGCGCGCGGAGGCAAACGCCGGGAAATTTGACCCGGCGCGGTTTGATACCTTTGTTGGTGGTGTTCCCGCCTATTCCACGCTCGGCTGGTTTGATGACCCGCTCTTAAGCTCATTTATCTTCTGGACTCAGCCAGCGCGGGCAGAGCTTCTATTTCATGAACTGGCCCACGGCAGGCTCTATGTTCCGGGAGACACGGCGTTCAACGAGAGCTTTGCCACCTTCGTGGCGGATTATGCGTTGCCGCTTTATCTTGCGGAGAACGGTCCAAACGAGCGCGATTCAAAGAGTGATCCCCTTGAGGTGCATCGGTTACAAAAGAAAGAGCGAGCGCGTTTTAATGCGCTGCTGCTTTTATTACGTGAGCGCATTGCTGCAGATTTTGCCGATATACCGGAGACGCTTGCAGACGCTGATCGTCGCGCGGTCGCCCTGGATATTCGCAACCAGCGATATGCCGCGGCGGCAGGGTGTCTGATAAGAGTGAAGGAGCAATTCACTGACCCCAAACGGTTGCTCGCAATACTCGAGGGACCCCCTAACCTGGCGCGCTTGTCGCTGGTTGGCGCTTATCATGGTTGGCTCAACGCGTTCAGTACCTTGTTTGCTGATGTCGGTCAGGACATAGAGCGTTTCTACACCGAGGTTGAGGTGTTGGCAGAGCTGGACTTTGACGAGCGCCAGATTGCTCTGGCGCGCCTGAATCAACGATTTGTTGATTCACAACAGCAGGTAAAGCCCCAGCGAGATAACGATTATCCCAAGGATATTCAGTGCGAAGCCCTCGCGGATCATAGCTCTGACGGGGACGTGGCCGGTTGAAAATACGATCACGTTAGGTGGGGTTGCGACCGGCAGCATGAAGGCGCAACTGGCAGACAGAGCCACCGGTATCATTAGTAATCGAGGATCTATTGCCGCTGCAATGGCCGTGGCTGCGGCAATAGGCATGAGTATGTTGGCGGTTGCCGTGTTACTGGTAGCCTCGGTTAGAAATGTCACCAGGGTGCACAGAACGACCATCACGGCCAGGGGATGTAAACTTGAGACCCCAGCCAGGGCATTGCCGACGATCTGTGACAACCCTGAGCTGGTAAAGGCCGCCGCAATACCCAGGCCACCAGCAAACAGGAGCAAGATGCCCCAGGGAATCTTTTCAGCGGTCTCCCAGTCCAGGAGTTTTGCTGACTTTTCCCCCTGTTGGTTTTCCCCGTTGCCAATGAGAAACATGCTAATCACGCCCAGGAAGCCAACCATGGCATCGTTGGTGTAGCTTAGATTCATCGCCCCCGACCATCCGCCAAATGGACCTGTTCGGGTTACCCACAGTGCGGCAGTCATGCCAAACACCAGAAGCACGCGCTTTTCCGCTGGGCTCCAGGCCGGCAGGCTCGGCAATTCCACGCCGTTGCCACTGGTGAGATTGCGAGATAGCCACCAGGCCGCCAGCGGTAATAATACGAAGACGATAGGCAGTGCCCAGCTCATCCAGCTGAGGAAACTGACCGTGGTTCCGGTCGTTTCTTCATAGATACCCATGAACACAACATTCGCTGGAGTACCAATGGGGGTGCCCATACCACCTATGCTGCAGCCATAGGCGATCGCCAGCAGCAGCGGCAGTCGTAGATTGGTGTCGCGCGCCTTTTCCAGCACAGCGCTTGCCACGGGGAGCATCATGAGTGCGGTTGCCGTGTTGGATATCCACATGGAAAGCAGCGCTGCTACCAGCATGAATCCCACCACCACTCGGCGCGAGCTATGCCCGCCAATCGCGTTCAAGAGCGTCAAGGCCAGGCGTCGGTGAGCGCCATTTTTCTCCAGCGCCGTGGACAGCAGGAAACCGGATAGCAACAAGAGGATCAGTGGATGGCCATAGGCCCCACTGAGCGCTGCCCGATCCAACACTCCAAAGAGTGGTAGCAGGGTGAGTGGAATCAGGGATGTGGCAGGAATCGGTATAGGTTCGAAGATCCACCAGCATACGCAGAGAATCGTGATACCCAGTGTTTGGGCGGCAGAAAGCGGAAAACCGCTGACAAACATGATGTAGCCGGCTAACAATGCGAGAATAGGGCCGCCGAAAAAGGCGATAGACTTGGCCTGCAACGTGAACTCGCATATGGACGTGTTAAACGTCAACCTTGCCAAGCAGACGGCTGCTATGCAAATCATCGATCAGCATTCGTTTACCCAGCCCCAAAACCACAGTGAGCAAAAGTGAGCAAAAGTGAGAACAGTTCGTGAGTAGCATTTTTTGGTATGACCTGGAAACTTCGGGCATCAATCCGCGTTGGGATCGGGTGATTCAGTTTGCTGGATTGCGTACCGACCTATCGCTGCAGGAAACTGGAGAAGAACTCTGTACCTACGTGCGCCTGCCCGCTGATGTGTTGCCAAACCCGGGAGCCGCACTCGTTACGGGCATTACGCCACAGCAGACCCAGCGCGAAGGTGTCGACGAATGGGAAGCTTTCCGAAAAATTCTGAAGCTCTTCTCGAAACCGGGCACCTGTGTGGCTGGTTACAACAGCCTGCGATTTGATGATGAGTTTGTGCGTTATGGGCTTTATCGATTGCTGATGGACCCTTATGCACGAGAGTGGCAAAACGGTAACTCGCGCTGGGATATGATTGATCTGGTTAGAGCAGCCTATGCGTTGCGTCCGGACGGGATTGAATGGCCTGAAGAAAACGGCGTACCTGTATTCAAGCTCGAGGCTCTGGCTGCAGCTAATGGTATAACCCACGAGAGCGCCCACGATGCGATGTCAGACGTAAGAGCGACGGTGGGGCTTGCGAAGGTAATTCGCGACAAGCAGCCGCTATTATATGAGTACTATTTCAAGATGCGTGCCAAAAAAGAGGTGCGCGCTCTACTCGAACCGGTTGGTAAAAACCTCTGTGTTCATGTTACGGGCATGTATCCACGTACCCAGTCTGCGCTGGCTCCAGTCATGTCGCTGACTCGTCACCCACAAAACAACAACAGCTATATAGTCGTAGACCTCAGCAAGGATATTCGTCCACTACTGGAGTGGGACGTAGAGAAACTTCAAGAGAATCTGTTTAGCAAGGATATAGACCAAAGACCGCCGCTCAAGGAGTTGCGGATCAATCGCTGCCCATTTATCAGTGGCGCCAATGTGTTGCGAGCTGAGGATCAGGTCCGCCTGGGCTTGCAGATGGATGAGATATCGCAGCGCAAGCAGATCCTTAATGAGGCTGATATCGGACGAAAAATTGCCCAGGTTTATGCTCAAGCTGAGCAACCAACGAGTCCAGACGTTGACGCGGCGCTCTACGACGGTTTCATAGGCGACAACGACAAGGCACGCTGTGATGATTTTCAGCAGAGTTTGATCAACGGAGTTTGGCCAGAACATACGGCCTTTGAGGATCAGCGGCTGACAGAGCTCTGCTTCAGGCTAAAGGCCCGCTGTTTCCCACACCTGTTAACAGAGAGCGAACAGGGGCGGTGGATGGAATTTGTACGCAATAAACTAGGCGCTAGCCAGGCGCCGTGGCTCACGCTACCAGCGGCTCGAGCCGAACTAGACGAACAGCTGACCAAGCTCAATAACTCTGCTGGTGCACAGGGCTCTCTTGCAGGCAAAGCGGATAACACGCTTGCTGCGCTTGATGAGCACTTTTCGCGACTAGAACATGAACTTGGAAACGGGTTTTGAACCCTGACAGCAACTCACTTGTGAGCGAAGCCGCTAGTTGTGTGGTGTTTGATGGTGTTTCCAAGTCCTATGATGGGACAAAGGTATTGCGCGATGTGGCCCTGGAATTTCCCGCGGGTGTTACCAGTGCAATAGTTGGAGCGAGTGGCAGTGGCAAAACGACGTTGCTGCGACTGATAAACGCACTTGAGAAAATAGACAGTGGACAGCTTTATGTAAATGGCGCGCCGCTGCCGCAGGACCTTAGGACATTTCGTCGCAGTATGGGTTATGCGGTTCAAGGAGCGGGCCTTTTACCACACCTTTCGGTTCTGCAGAATGTGACTCTGGTCGCCCGACTCGATGGTCAGGCCATACAGGACTATGAAGATCGTGCGGCAAGCTTGCTGCGCCAAATGAGCTTGCCGGAGACTCTGTGGTCGCGGTTTCCTGGTCAGCTGTCAGGCGGCCAGCAACAACGGGTGGGTTTGTGTCGGGCGCTGATGCTTGAACCTTCTCTTTTACTGCTCGATGAACCTTTTTCAGCGGTAGACCCGATCACCCGGCTTGAGCTCCATGATCTGTTCCTCGAGCTTAACTCGAAGGTTAAGTCGAGCAGTACCATCATGGTTACGCATGACATGCGCGAAGCGGCCAAACTCGCAGACTATCTGGTGATTCTTGCTGAGGGTGAGGTGTCTCAGAGCGGTCCACTTGAAACGGTTATCGAAGCCCCGGAAAACGACTATGTGGCGAAACTCATGGCGGAGCAATTGTCGTGAGACATCTATCGACTTTTGGGCTCCTTGTTTTCACGCTGGCCGTTGGTATGAGCGCAGTCACAAGTAAAAGCTCGGCGTCCGAGATATCTCCCTCGACTCACGAGAGCAAAGTTATTCGCATCGCCAGCAAGAATTTTGGCGAATCCTATTTGCTGTCAGAGATCTCTGCGCAGCTACTTGAGGCCAGGGGGTTTGAAGTAAGTCGTCAGTTTGGTTTGGGTGGCACGCTCATCTGCTACGGCGCATTGGCGAACGATCAGATTGATCTTTATGTGGAATACACAGGAACGATTACTCAGGCCATATTGAAAAGCCCGGAACCTCTCGAGCTGGATGCTATCCGACGCAGCCTGCCGGAAGATCTTGAACTTCTGGAGCCGCTTGGGTTTAACAACACTTACGCGATGGCAATGCGGGCAGAGCAAGCCCAGACGCTTGGACTTAACACGGTTAGTGATTTGGTTGCGCAAGCCGGCCTCAAAGTCGTTGTTAGCCATGAATTCCTGGAACGCAACGACGGTTGGCCTGGATTAAAGGAACGCTATGGTTTCACAACGCAGCCTGCGGGGATCGAGCACGGGCTTGCTTACCAGGCTCTGGCTGACGGTGCGATTGATGTTACCGATGCCTATTCTACGGATGGAGAACTGGCGCGTTATCAGTTGCAAATACTTCGTGATGATCTGGACTTTTTCCCTGAGTATCTGGCACTGCCTTTTGTCCGTTCATCTCTGCCTGAATCTGCCAAGGCAGTCCTGCGAGAGCTTGCAGGAGTTCTTGATGCTTCCCAGATGCAGGCTCTCAACGCCAAGGTGCTGGGTTCCGTCACATCGGCTACAACATCTGGTAGTGACGGCGCTGAACGCGGTGGTGATTTTGCAGAAGTGGCCCAGCAGTTTTTGTTACAAAAGAAGCTTATCGACACAGGTTCCGCTAAAACTTCTAATAACAGGCTTTTTCAGTCGCTGCTGCGTAACACCACTCGGCATCTGCAGTTAACGCTGATCGCGCTGAGCTTTGCTGTACTGGTTGGTGTGGGTGTTGGTCTGATTGTGTTTCGTAACGCTCGTTTGGCGAGTGCTGTGGTTTATCTTTGCGGCCTTCTGCAGACTATTCCTTCGATTGCGTTGCTTGCGCTAATGATTCCGTTGCTTGGTATTGGGCTGGTCCCGGCAATTGTTGCGTTGTTTCTTTATGCATTGCTGCCCATTCTTCGCAACACTGTTGTTGCCCTGGGTACCATAGACCCTGAGCTTGTACGCACTGCCAAAGCGATAGGGCTGTCTCGCGGTGAACGGATGCGGCATGTTTTGTTGCCGCTGTCTTTGCCGAATATTTTTGCCGGGATTCGAACAGCAGCTGTTATCAGTGTAGGCACCGCGACATTGGCTGCGTTTATTGGCGCCGGTGGTCTTGGAGATCCTATTGTTACCGGGTTGTCGTTAAACGATACGGGGCTGATTCTGCAGGGCGCTATTCCCGCTGCCGTACTTGCCATGGCGATTGAGCTTGGCTTTGAGGGGTTGGAGCGCTGGATCATTCCGCAACCTCTTCGAGAGGCCGCACGCGGTGGCGGCTAACCCGTTTTGTGGGTTAGTAAACCAGTCGACTTGCCGTCGCTGGCAGCTGGGCTTTGCGCACTCTCGACCAGGTATCGTGGCAAGCAGACTCTGGCTGGTAATCGATATTTGGTGGCGGTTCACTGACTAGCGCAGCGTACCAGCGCTGGCTTTTTGCCCCCAGCCTGGTGCAGCGGTGCAACAACTCGTTCCAGGGATAGGCTTCTGAGCTTCCGTAACTTGCAGGATCTTCCAGAAAAAAACCAATGTGGCTGCGCTCGCGCAGACGGCGTACGACGCGTTGTGGTGCGCCGTGCCGTTGCGCATAGTTTGCTTGAGCTTCGCACTCGGAGTCGCTGAGAATGATCATCTGCTGTAGCCGTCCTGATGGTGTGACCAGCAGAAGTCCGGGCGGGTCGTTCACAATGTAGTATTCACAAAACCCCTTGTTTTGCATTTGCCGTCTTACCCAGTCAATCACATCAGCGTCGTCAACAAATATTGGGCCGGCGAGTCTTAGTGTCTGCAGCATTTGCTTTGTTTGTTCCAGAAAGTACGCGTGCTGCATCTCCTTTGAGAACTCGCTTATATGTTCGCTGGCCAGGGGGTGGCTCTTTGAGATAAACCGGTCGATGATGCCGGCATTGAATGCTTCAACGGCCATCTTTTCATCTGCAACCCCGGTTAGTAGCACTTTACCTATCTGCGGGTCTTGCACCTGCTCACAAAATTGCAGGCCGTTTAAACCGGGCATTGAGTAGTCAACTACCACGACTGACACGCGATTGAAGCGCTGCAGAATATTGATTTCTTGCTCAATCAGATCGGTATCGAGATGGAATGTTTGGCGTGTTGATAATCCGGTGCTCGAAAAACAGCGTTCTGCGAGCGTTGGAATCTCTGGCGGTCGATTCACGTACTCCAAAGCCATCAATGGATCAAAAAAGGCCACTGAACTCATATATTCCGGTAGTACCAGAGCAAGGCCGGCCATAAAAGATTCGTTATCGTCTATGAAACAGGCCGTCGTTGGATGGAAGTATGCGGTGAGCGACTGGAGGGAGCTCATGGACAGATTACCGAGTGAGCAGGTGTAGCAATGCCACCTGCTTTTCTTTGCTGAGTAGCCGAAAAGACTGAACCAAACACTGTTCGTCTTCGCTTAGCTGATTTCGGAAAAGAGCTTCAACTCGCGCATGGAAGAGTGGTTGTACCGCCTCTTCTACTTCGTTCTCGGGCAAGGCGCCGAAGGATTGCTCGAGCCGCGCGATGATCTCTGAATTCATACTGCGACGATAATGCTTGGCAGCAAGCGCAATCTGATCGCGCATGCGGGTGGTAAGGCGGACGACAAATTTGTAGTTAAGGTCGCTCATGATAGAACCCAGCTTGCAACGTAGTTGTTGTAAGTACAAGGATGGCACTTTGATATCACTTCACAGCCAAGCCCTGTATCCACCGGGGTATGATGGCCTGAATCGAGCAATTAGGCATTGAGGCGTGAAAATGCGTGGAATCACAGTTGGCTGCTAAGTCCCCTAACGACGGTGCGCAGCCGCAACAGATACAAAAGGCGGCAACCTTGCTGCTGGTGCGAGACGGGGCCTCCGGGTTGCAGGTGTTTATGCTGGAACGACCCTCCCGCGGAGCCTTTCCTGGTCTGCACGTGTTCACCGGAGGCAAGGTAGACGCCGCTGATGAGACGCTGCTTGGTACCATGGATTGGCAAGGTCCAAGCACCGAGGACGCCGCGACACTGCTTGATACGTCCAACGACCCGCTGCTGTATTGGCTGGCAGCCGTGCGCGAGTGTTACGAAGAATCTGGTGTGCTGCTGGGAGAGCAGCAGGGCAAGCCCATTGATGCACATACGTTCGCTGAACTTAGCGCATCCAGAATGGAAGAATTTGGCGGGCTCTGCGCTCGCCTAAATATCACTTTGACGTTCGACGCGCTGCTCTATTTTGCTCACTGGGTAACGCCAGAGCAGGCGCCGCGTCGGTTTGATACCCGTTTTTTTGTCGCTGCGCTGCCATCGGGACAGGCCGCCAGCTTTGCGCCCGGTGAGACGGTGAGTGGCGAGTGGGTCAGCGCCGAAGAGGCACTTCGTCGTGCAGATGACGGCCGCTGGAATCTGATTATGCCAACCCTGACGTCGCTGCGCAGTTTGCTACCCTATCAGCGTGTAGATGACCTGCTGTGTGCTGTTCGCAACTTTGAGCATCTGCCGGAATACACAGAGTATCTCGGTTCAGAAGGA
This sequence comes from uncultured Pseudomonadales bacterium, assembly GCA_964634815.1. Classification (GTDB taxonomy): domain Bacteria; phylum Pseudomonadota; class Gammaproteobacteria; order Pseudomonadales; family Azotimanducaceae; genus JALZVT01. Next base: position 20,488 of record CAZWMD010000045.1, read on the forward strand.
ATGCAGCCGGGGATCAATCCAGCGTTGCGGGATAGTTAGTTTAAGCGTGAAAAACTCGCCAATAACTCTGTTGATTGAGGATCTTAGCCACAGCTTTATTGATCCCAGAGGTCGCTTACAAAAAGTTCTCGATAAGGTCTCATTGGCTCTGTCGCAGGGAGAGAGTGTTGCCCTTTGGGGCCCAAGCGGCAGCGGCAAGACCACCCTGTTGAATCTGGTTGCTGGATTAATCAGGCCAGACCAGGGAAAAATCAGTCTGACTCTAGATGGGGAAGTGCCCCAAACGCTTGAACTTACCAAATTGGATGATGCGCAGATACTGCGCTACCGCCGTGAGCATGTAGGCTATGTTTTTCAGTTCTTCAATCTCATAGAAACCCTCACGGTTGCCGAGAATGTCCGGCTTGCATTCGAATTGGCGGGCAGGCTTCATGAGTTTGAAAGCTATTTGCCGCGTTTTGATGCCCTGGGTCTCGAAGATCTTGTGGACAAATTTCCCGAAGAGCTATCAGGTGGAGAGCAACAACGCGTGGCAGTGCTGCGAGCCCTTGCTCATCAGCCAGAGCTTGTTCTGGCTGATGAGCCCACAGGCAATCTTGATCGAGAAAATAGCGAGCGAGTTGCCGATCTTCTGTGGCAGCAAGTCGCTCAACAAAAAGCGTCCTTATTGATTGCAACACACAGTGACGCCATTGCACGGCGTGCGGATCGTGTCATTACCACAGGCTAGTACTGTATGAGTCTTGTTCTGCGAGCTCAGTTACGTTTTCTCTGGCGCTTCCGTGGATCTATGGTCAGTGCGTTACTTGGGATGACCATTGGTGTGGCCTCTGTGGTTGGCGTACATCTGTTGAGCGCTCGCGTTGAAGACCGGGTTAACCAGCAGTCTCAGCCGCTGGGGGATGTAGATCTGTACCTCAAGAAAACTGTCTTGACTGATGCAGACTATTTCAGGCTTCGCGCTCGAATGCGATCTGGAGAGCTGCCTGGCGTTGCTGCTCTGTTACCGCTGCTTGAGGGTGAAGTGACTATCAATGATGCGCCTCACTTGCTGGTGGGTAGCGATCCTCTTGCGGATACCTCGTTACAGCAATTGTCGACGTCGGCAGCAGTATCAGAAGAGGCGCAAGAGCCGGCGACAGCGAGCTCCGCAGACTTGCTGCGTTTTCTCACAACTGACGCGGTATATCTGGCGCGCGATCTGGCACCAGGGAATGAATCCCGCGCTTTGCAACCGATAACGCTCAGAGGTCAGAAAGTGGACGTTCTTGGTTTCACCGCGCCCAGTGGCGTTGTGCTTGCGGACCTGCCCACTGCTCGAGCGATTCTGGGAATGGATGGGCGTTCGCAGCTGTCGAGCATTGGCGTTCGATTTACCTCTCAGGCCAGAAATGCGCATCAAGGATTGGGGCTGAAAAGATTTGCGGCGAATTTGTTTCCTGGTGCGTTGGCCGCGCCACCACCGGCGCACATCTCAACGCTCGGCAGTGAGTGGCAGCAACTCGCACCGGCAGATCTCAATCCAACTCAGCAGTTATTGCGTTCGGTGCTGTTCAATGTTGCTGCACTTTCCTTGCTTGCGCTGGTGGTTGCCTGGCTTCTTACCTATCAGGTGGCGTGCCATGCCCTTGGCCGTCGGCAAGCCATGTTTGATCGGCTCCAAAGTCTGGGTGTGTCGCGCAGTCGTTTGCTTTGGTTGACGCAAAGCGAGGGTCTGGTGCTGGGGCTTGTTGCTACCGGACTTGGTTCAGCACTTGGTTTGCTGTTATCGAATCTGCTGCTGTCTCTGGCGCTGGGAGAGGCGTTGACGTTTTCTCTGGTTTTATCGGGTTTTGCCGCCTTTAAGGCGCTTGTCTCTGGGGTCGGTGTGGCAGGATTGAGCTACTGGCTGGCGGCTAATCGTAGTCTTGTCACCGGGGTGCGTTTATCCGGCACACCAGAGAAAGTAGATTCTCGACCGCTGCTGGCGCTGACGTTACTCAGTGTATTTATCTGGGGAGTGGTGGGTGGCACCCTGGTCGGCGCTTTTGCCTGCATCGTTGTTAGTGCTTTGGTTCTGATTATTTATCTGCCGCTTTTTATAGATTGGATATGGCAGAGGCTTAAAACCCCTGGTCGTCTACTCGGCAGATCCAGTAGGTTGACGTTGCGTACTCTTGGTATGCGGCAAGTATTGATTGGCAGTGAATTGCGCCTCGGTGTGAGTGCATTGGCGCTAGCGCTGGCCACTGCTCTTGGCATCAGCATCATGGTGGACAGTTTTCGCGGGGCGTTCCTCACCATGCTCGATCAGCGGCTGGCAGACGATCTGGTTGTGAAGCTCACATCACAGGGTTCATCTGTAGACCGTCATGCGCTTGAGGTTCGGTTAGACCCTCTCACTGAAAGCTATTTCTGGCGTGGCAACCTGGATGTTACCGCTCGCGGTATCCGTGGTCGGTTGGAGTACGCAGATGATCATGCCGAACTGATTAAGCGTTTTGTTGAGGTAAGTTCTGACGGTGATGGTGTTTACGTCAATGAGAGTTTCGCCCGGGCTCAACAGCTGCGGACCGGTACAAAACTGCTACTTGAGGGGCAGCGTGCGGGTCGTAACTCAGGGATTGAGGTCGTTGTAGCTGGAATTTTCACAGATTTTGGTGAGGCTCGACCTCGCATTCTTGGTACGCAAGCGCTGGCCCAGCAACTCTCCGATCGCGCGCCACTTACTGAACTCTTTCTCCGCACGCCTGACATCGCGGGCATTGAAGCGCTGCTCGCCGGATTTTTGGACGACGGGCGGTTACGCTTGCAGGATCAGGCGCAGGTGCGCAGGCGATCCATCGAGGTGTTTGAGCAGACTTTTGCGATTACCCGTGCGCTCACCTGGCTTGCACTGCTAGTGGCCGGGGTAGCGCTGGCAAACGCACTCGCGGCGCATGGCCTGGCGCAGCATGGCACCTCAAACAGACTCCATATCCTTGGTTTAAGCCATGCAGATGCAGCCAGGTTGCGGCGCGACCGGCGCGCCTATGTCACAGGCGCTGCGGTGCTGTTGGCGTTGCCCTTTGGCGTTCTCATTGCAGTTTTGCTCTGTCTGCTGGTCAACCCCGTGGCGTTTGGCTGGAGCTTCCCGGTGCGCTTGAGTGTTGCAGGCGTCGGTTTTCCTTTGTTGTTGGGTGCTTTGGGGGGGCTGGCTGCGGCAACGCTGGGAGATCGGCTGGCTTCACGCAACTCATCTGTCCCAGCCAGTCGATCAGCCGTGTCCGCGCTGGTTTTGTTTGTATCCCTTGGTTTGTTCGGTGGCTGCGGGCTTGAAGCCATATCCGGGAACGACAATCCAGATCACTTGCAAGTACTGGAACAGACGTCAGCAAATGGCTCAAGCGCCACCCCTGCGTTACGGGTAGGTCAGGTACTGGGCGGTGAAGCAGATGGCTTTGCCCGGGCCAGCAAAGTTGTGCCGTTCGTTTTTCCTCGCGATCACGGGGCACACCCTGATTATCGTAGCGAGTGGTGGTATCTCACCTGTCCGCTGCGCGCTACTGGCGGTTCTGAATATGGCGTGCAATTCACTCTTTTTCGTCAGGCGTTAACACCGCCAGATCCAGATAACGTAGCGGAGCTGCCGGTGTCTAAGTGGCGCACTGGCCAGCTATACATGGCGCATGCGGCCTTAACTGACGTGACGCAAAAGCAACATGTGGAATCATCGCGGCTGGTTCGGGGACACCCTATGCTTGCGGGTGTCGAGGCCGCCCCCTTTTCTTTGTGGTTGGAAGACTGGCGATTGGCAGAGACCTCTGCCGCGACTAATGCAATGGCTCCTGGATCTGGTGCTTCGATAACAGATGCGCTGGTACCGGGCATCACTGCCCTGGAGCTTGATGTTCAAAGCACCGAGTTTAGAACCCGGCTCTCGCTGACTCCAGACAAAGCGCTCGTGTTGCAAGGTGATCGCGGGCTTAGTTACAAAGGCAGTCAGGAAGCGTCTTACTATTATTCCTTACCCCGATTGTCCGTCAGTGGCTCGGTGACACCGCCTGGTGCAGACCTTGCAACTCCCGTGACAGGAAGTTGCTGGCTGGATCGGGAATGGAGTACCAGTGTGTTGGCTGACAACCTGGTGGGTTGGGACTGGTTCGCTTTGCAACTCAACGATCGAAGTGAGTTCATGCTCTTCCAGCTCAGACAAAAGGCTGGGGGTGAAAAACAGCAAAGCCCCGCACATCTCACGTCACGGCTTAAGCAAGGAAAACACATTGCAACCAATGGAGATGCCGTTGCGCTTGACAGTTCAGCCCTTGAATTTGTGCCCGAACGCTATTGGCGCGATGAAACCGGGGCACTCTGGCCGGTAGAGTGGACCTTGCAACTGATGGATCGAACCCTGCGAGTTGTGGCTGCGCTTGATGATCAACGGATGCGCTCGAGCATTGCGTATTGGGAGGGGCTGGTTTGGGTATTTGAAGGCGATGCGGACAACAAGACGCGCATCGGACAGGGCTATTTGGAAATGACGGGATATACACCATGACCAGCGACGGTAAACCTATGCATGACGATCTCAACTGGACGCTTTTGGAGAGTGAGCCGGGGCCGGATTTGATGATTTTTTCTGCGCGCTTTGATCGACTGAGAAACCCCCGAAATGGGCTGGAGATGCGTCGCGTGGTGTTGCCTTCGGTTGACTGGATCAATGTCGTTGCCATCGATGATGAGGATCGCTCGATCATGGTGCGTCAGTTTCGATTTGGTAGCGGTGACGTGACGTTAGAAACTGCTGGCGGCATGGTCGATCCGGGTGAGAAACCTATTGAATCGGCGCGGCGGGAGCTGTTAGAAGAAACTGGCTATGGCGGTGGGCAGTGGCAGTCGCTGGGCTCTGTGGCCCCCAATCCGGCCTACCATGACAATCTGTGCCACCATTTCCTGGCCCGCGGTGTGGTGCTGCTGCAGCCGCCTGAGCAGGGTGATGGCGAAGCGATCGAAGTGATCAGGATGAGCGAGCAGGAGATCATCGCAGCGGCGCGCTCGGGACAAATATCGCATGTGCTGGCGCTCTCTGCGCTCGCTCGTGTTTACCCCATTTGGCCTGCTCCGTAGAACGTTCTAAGGGCGCTGGCAAGCTGGTAAACCCGCGCCTGAATCGCTAAGGTTGGAGGCGTTTTGGGGTAGGTCCAAACCGCTAGCGGGATCACTAACCAGACCCACGAACCAAACCCACTAAACAGACCCAGCAAACAGGGCCTCATGGAAGCATGCCCAAACCATCAAGGCCCGACCATAGAAGCGCCGGGCGTCTAATCGGGGACAGCTGTGCTGAAAGCACCAACGACGACTACAACAGATAATTCGCAACGAGAAGCGCCGGTTAGCGGCTCATCTACGCTTGCCCAGGAGTTAAGCCGTGAGCTTGGGGGCGACGGATCGAGTGTCAGCCTGAGCACCTCTTTCACTCGCTTGCTTGATGCTTGCCGCACCGACGTGGAAGCGCTCGCAAAGGATTCCCCCCGCGAGCTAACCCAATCCCGGTTGCTGCTGGTTGATGATCGCCCGGAGCTGCTCAACAGCCTCTATGAACTGGTGAAACTGCATGGCTTTGAGCACGCTGAGCGTGCCCTTGGAGGCCAGGCCGCCCTGGATGCGCTGGCCAGTAATAGCTATGAGCTGGTGCTGCTTGATCTGATCATGCCTGATGTATCAGGCCATGATGTGCTTCAGTATGTTCGGGATAGAGGTATTCAATCCAAGGTGGTGGTTGTTAGTGGCGACGCCAGCTTCTCAGGGGTGAAGCACGCTTTAACCTGCGGCGCTTTTGATTTTGTGAAAAAGCCTTATGAGGCCTCCGAACTGGTTGCGACGATACAAAACGCGCTCCAGGCCCGAGATCTGGAGCAGCGCAATAGCGATATGTCTCGAGCGCTCAAAGAGTCGGAGATGCTTTATCGATTTATCGTTAACAGTTCACCGGATCTGGTGTACATGCTCGATCGTAACGGTTGTTTTATGTTTTTGAACGACCGAATCGAATCCTTGTTGGGGTACAAAAAAGAAGAACTGCTAGGCAGGCACTATTCAGAGCTTGTGCACGAAGATCATGACGAAGACGCCAAGAACTTCATGAACGAACGCCGTACGGGAACCCGGGCAATTCAAAATGCGGAATTGCAGTTAAAGAGCAAGCGCGCGGATCGCTCTGGTCGGCCTTATCAGGATGGCACGGTGTGGATGGAGTTAACCGCGATGGGTATCTATCTTGATCCTGGCGAACGCACGCGCGAGGGTTTTGTCGGCACTTATGGTACAGCGCGTGACATTACTGAGCGCAAAGAAGCCCAGCAGGTTATTAATTTTCAGGCGTACCATGATCTTCTGACACACTTGCCTAACCGCGCTTTGTTGAAAGATCGCTTGAGTCTGGCGATATCCCATGCTGAACGAAACAAGCGCAAGCTGGCGGTCATGTTCCTGGATCTCGATCGTTTCAAGCTGGTTAACGATACCCTTGGACACACCATGGGTGATCGCCTTCTCAAGGCAGTGGCCAATAGGCTGCAGAGCTGTTTGAGAAGTGGTGATACGCTGTCTCGCTTTGGCGGCGACGAGTTCACACTGCTGTTACCCGAAGTACGGACTCGCGACGATGTGGTGGTTATTGCCAGCAAAATTCTGGATCGGCTAAGCGCTCCGTTTGTGATCGAAGGTCATGAGCTGTTTGTTGGTGCCAGCATTGGTGTTGCGATGTATCCCGAGGGTGGAGAGTCGGTGGAGCAACTGATCCAGAACGCTGATATTGCGATGTATCACATCAAGGGGCGTGGGAAGAATGGTTATCAGTTCTTCTCCGAAGAAATGAATCAGCGCTTTTCCACCCGGCTGTCGATGGAACGGGAACTACGTAACGCCCTGGCGAAAGGTGAGCTGCAGGTTCACTATCAGCCTCAGGTTAATCTTGAGTCTGGAAACATCAGTGGTGTTGAGGCACTTGTTCGATGGCGGCACCCCGAGCAGGGCTTGATTCCGCCAATAGATTTTCTTGGTGTTGCCGAAGAAACAGGCTTGATTACCCAGCTTGACGAGTACGTACAGAGAAGAGCCTTTGAAGACGTGGCCGGTTGGCAACGTGAGGGCTACAACGACGTGACACTGTCTGTGAATCTCACTGCAGGTCAACTCGAGACGGACACATTCCTCGATCGGTTCAGCGCCAGTTTGAAGGCCTCGGGGCTCCGACCTGATGCTCTCAAGCTTGAGATTACGGAGGGCATGCTTATGCGTGACCTCGATCTGATTGTGCCCAAACTGCGTGCATTGCGCGATATGGGGATTGGTATCGCCATAGACGATTTTGGCACAGGCTATTCGTCACTGAGTTATCTGCAACAGTTTCCTGTGAATGGTCTGAAGATCGATCGCAGCTTTGTCAGCGATATTCGTGCGGATCAGGCTGATGCCAGTATTATTAATGCGATTGTGGCTATGGCTCGGGGACTGAAGCTCGGTCTGGTTGCAGAGGGCGTCGAAAACCGAACACAGCTTCGCTATTTGCGTTCCCGGGGCTGCAGTGAAGTGCAGGGGTTTATCTTCAGCGGTGCAGTGCCAGCTAATGAAGTTACTCCGTTGCTGCGCGAGAATCCGTATCGCAACATAGTTGCGGAGGCTCCTCCCAGCCTGTCAGCTGACGTTTCTGCCTAGCGTGCACTATTTGAGACTGACATGAGCGAGCCGCCAAAAGAGCCGTTCGAGGGGTTCACTAGCGCAGTGGTTCACAGTGATCGGCGCGCCGAAGTTGAGCATGGCTCCCTGCACAAACCGATTCACGCAACCGTGGCCTATGGCTACGAAGACGCACATGAGCTTGCTGCCGTTTTTCAGGGCAAGCGCCAGGGCTATTCCTACGGTAGACAGGTTAATCCGACGGTTGAAGCGTTGGAAACGAAGCTCAATCGTATGGAGCAGGGCCTGGCCAGTGTCTGTTTTGGTACGGGTATGGCTGCGATTGGTACCAGTATTTTTGCACTGCTGCGACGTGGCGATCATTTGGTCTCATCCAGCTTTTTGTTTGGCAACACCAACAGTCTTCTCAACAGCTTTAGCGCTCATGGCATTGAGGTTAGCTTTGTTGATGCAACGTCTGCTGACCAGGTGCGGGATGCCATTCGCCCAGAAACAAAAATGGTATTTGTTGAAACCATCGCCAATCCGCGCACCCAGGTAGCCGACCTTGTGGGTATTGGTGAGCTTTGCGCGGCCCAGGGTATTGTGTATGTCGTCGACAATACGATGACATCACCCTATTTGTTTCAACCCGTAGATGTTGGCGCCAGTTTGGTTGTTAACAGTTTGACTAAATACATCTGCGGCCACGGTAACGCACTTGGCGGCGCTGTAACCGAGCTCGGTAACTATGATTGGACCGGGTTCGAGAACATCTATCCTGAATATCGGGGTGCAGATAGTTCGAAGTGGGGCATCACGCAGATCAAGAAGAAAGGGTTGCGCGATTTCGGCGCGGCTCTGGGGCCTGAAGCAGCGCACCATATCGCGATAGGTGCAGAAACACTGGCGCTGCGTCTGACCCAACAGTCCGCTTCGGCCCAGGCGTTATGCGAAATGCTTGAAGCGCATCCACAGGTTTCCAAGGTGTATTACCCGGGGCTTGAACATCATCCGGAGCATGAGCGAGCGAAGTCGCTGTTTCGCTATTTTGGCGGTCTGTTCAGTTTTGAGCTCGTTGACTCTGTGGATACCTTTGAGTTTTTGAACGCTTTGAAGATGGTGGTTAAGTCGAGTAATTTGGGTGATAACCGGACGCTTGCGATACCTGTTGCCCAAACTATTTACTACGAGATGGGAGCGCAGCGACGCGCTTCGATGGGTATCAGCGAATCCTTGATTCGAATTTCAACCGGAATTGAGGATCGTGCAGACTTGCTGCACGATTTCACTCAAGCTCTGGCTTAAAAATACAAGCCCTAGAAAATAGCCATAGCTAGACAATAGCCATAGCTGGAAAATAGCTATAGATAGAGAACGCAGGGGAGAAACCGATGGGTCGACTTGAAGGAAAAGTGGCGGTGATCACTGGCGGTGCGGGTGGTATCGGTCGTGCAGCGGGGGCATTGTTTGCCGCCGAAGGTGCGGACGTGTTGCTGGTCGACATTGGCGAAGAAGCGCTTAAAGACGCAGTCAACAGCATAGGCAGCAATCGTGTGAGTTACTGCGTGGCTGATGTCACCAGCGAGGATGACAACAATCGTATGATTGCAACCGCCAGTGAGCGCTATGGTGGTGTTGACGTGTTGTTGGCAAATGCCGGTACTGAGGGCGACGTGTTGCCTATCACCGAATACGACCCGGATCGATTTGATGCGCTCATGGCCCTGAATGTCAAAGGCCCGTGGCTCGGCATTCGTTCAAGTATTCCCGAGATGGCAAAGCGTGGCGGTGGTTCTGTGATTATCACGTCCTCCGTTGCCGGTTTGGAAGGCACACCGGGTATTGTTCCTTACGGCACATCAAAGCATGCGGTAATTGGTTTGGCCCGTGGTGCCGCGAAAGAACTCGCACAACAAAACATCCGGGTAAATACAGTGAATCCTTCGCCGGTCGAAACCCAGATGATGAGGCGCCTTGAGAGTGGGATGAATCCCGCGGGCGCGGCTGAGGTCAAGGCGTCACTTGAGGCGCAGATTCCGTTGGGCCGCTATGCAGAGGCCGACGATATTGCAAAGGTAATGTTATTTCTTGCCAGCGATGATGCTGCGTTTATCACGGGCTCTGTGTATGCCGCCGACGGCGGTTACACGAGTTAAACCAGCAGCCTAAAGGAATAGAGAATAGTCGCTGTGGATGCCTTGCTGAGTATAGATCTGCCTCTGCCTAATCACCGAAGTGGCAAGGTACGTGACCTTTATGACGTCACCTTGCCCGGTGGAGAACCTGGCGTTCTTATCATTGCGAGTGACCGCATTAGTGCTTTTGATGTGGTTATGGCCAATGGACTGCCTGGTAAAGGGATTGTGCTTACGCAGATTTCCAAGTTCTGGTTCGAACATTTTTCCTCGCGAATAGATCATCATCTGGTATCTACCGATGTTGCCGATGTGCCTGGTTTAAGCGAGTCAGACCAGCGCTTGCTGGATGGCCGAATCATGCTCTGTCGAAAAACCGAGGTGTTACCGGTTGAGTGCATTGCTCGCGGCTATATCACGGGCAGTGGCTGGAAGGACTATCAGCGCAGTGGCGAGGTATGCGGCATCGAACTGCCTGCTGGGTTGCGCAACAGTGATCAATTGCCACAGCCGCTGTTTACGCCGTCAACCAAAGCTGCCAGCGGCCACGACGAGAATATAAGTTCAGCCGAAGGTGCCCTGATTGTTGGCGAGTCCACCATGCAGTGGCTGGCTGAGGCCACACTGTCACTTTATAGAGACGCTCGAGATTATGCGTTGCAGCGCGGTATTATTTTGGCCGATACCAAATTTGAGTTTGGTCGCTTACCTGGCGGAGATACCAGGCCAATCCTCATTGACGAGATCTTCACTCCTGACAGCTCGCGATTTTGGCCTGCTGAAAGCTATGAACCGGGTAGGGAGCAGGAGAGTTTTGACAAGCAGGTCGTTCGCAACTATCTCGAAGATCAGGTTAGTGCTGGTCACTGGGATAAGACACCACCCGGACCGACCTTGCCAAAGGAGATTGCACAACTGAGTCTGACTCGATACCTCGAGGCTTACGAGCGGCTCACCGGTACGTCACTCGACCTAAATAGTTTTGGGTAACCTGTGCAACAGGATTGGCAGACGTATAAAGCGTTGTGCGATCAACCGGAGGTATTTACCCGCTGGATGATAGAGCGGACACTGGTTGTTATTGAACAGGTTCTCCAAAAGCAAGATAACCAGGAGATCCGGGAGGCCAAGAAGGCTCAGGAGCTTGTGCAGGCAAGGACGTCGCTGGTAAACCTGCTGGGGCAAACACCGCTTACGCCGCCGCAACCTGTTGATCGTCGTGTCGATATGCTGCAGTTGCGATTGCCAAAGTCCCAGGTCCAGGCAATTGTAGATTTGTTTGCCGATGTGGCGTCATTGCCCGCTGGCGAGTGGCTCGACGCTATGCAGCAGAAACGCCAGAATCCCTGGGGCGGGTTCCGTGAGGCATGGCTTGAGCATTACAATCATTGCGACTAGCAAGGGGAGAATGGTGTGGCACAGACCGAAGTTAAGTCAGAGGTTGCGGGTAGCGTCTGGAAGGTCCACGTGAGCGTTGGCGATAGCGTAGCTCTCGATCAGGAACTGATGATTCTCGAATCGATGAAGATGGAGATACCGGTGGATGCGCCCCGTGACGGTCGCGTTATTGATGTTTTGGTCGCACCCGAAGAGGGTGTTGAGGAAGATCAGGTGCTTCTGATCATAGAGAGCTAGGCCATGGTTTGGGAAGCTGAAGTTAAAGAGATTGAGCGCCGCAGAAAGCTGGCGCGGGCTCAGGGCGGTGAGCAGGGCATCGCCAAACAACATGCGAAAGGTCGGCTAACTGTTCGAGAGCGCATTGATGCCTTGCTCGATGAGGGTAGTTTTCAAGAGCAGGGTAAAACGACAGCGTTACCAGATTACGATGATAACGATGAGCTGTTGGGGTATGTGCCAGCAAACTACGTACTCGGCTATGGGAAGATTAATCAACGCCGGGTGGTTGTTGGTGGCGAAGATTTCACGCTCAAGGGCGGTTCTCCGAACGCTGCTGGCCTGCGGAAAAGTGTGTATGCCGAACACCTGGCGCTCCGTCGCAAAGTGCCGCTGGTGCGTCTTCTGGAAGGCGGGGGCGGTAGCGTTAAAGGCGGGGCTCGCAAGGGGGGTACCGTAGGCGAGCCGGTGTTCAATGAGCCGCGTTTCAAAATTATCGCTGACTGTATGACTGAGGTACCGGTGGTATCCGCAGCCATGGGTCCGGTTGCTGGCTTTCCGGCAGGCCGACTTGTCGCATCACACTTTTCTGTGATGACACGTGACACCGCTGCAGTATTGATTGGTGGACCAGCATTGGTACAGAGGGCGCTGGGTGTCCGGATGACCAAGGAAGAGCTGGGTGGGGCTCAGGTCCACGCCCTGTCGGGGGTAGTCGACAATATTGCTGAAGATGAGCTTGATGCGCTGAATCAGATCAGCCGATTTCTAAGCTATTTGCCTGGCAGCGTCTGGGAATCAGCGCCTCGTCTGCCTTGTGATGACCCCGTTGATCGCATGGAAGAAGAACTCATAAATGCGGTGCCGCGGGATCCCAATGCCCCGTTCGACATGCGGGCAATTGTCGAAATGGTCATGGACCTTGGCAGTTTCTTTGAGATTGGCAAAGACTACGGCCCTAGCCAAATCGCTGGTTTGGCGCGCCTCAACGGTCAGCCCGTTGGTGTGTTGGCGAACGACTGTCGATTCTATGCGGGGGCGATGACCGCGGAAGCTGCCCAAAAGTATCGACGTTTTGTTGAGATGTGCGACAGCTTTCATCTGCCTATCGTGAATTTTGTCGACCAGCCCGGCTTTATGATTGGCCCGGAGGCGGAACGAAACGGCACCATTCGATATGGCATGGCAGCGGTGGCTGCCGCCGTGCAGGCCAGCGTTCCCTGGGCATCTATCCAGGTTCACAAGGGGTTTGGAGTGGCAACGGCGGCGCACTACGGCAACGACGCCTATGTGATTTCCTGGCCGTCAGTTGAGTCGGGAGCCTTGCCACTTGAGGGTGGGGTTGCTGTTGCCTACCACCGTGAGATCGCCGCAGCCCCTGATCCTGATGCAAAACGTAAGGAGCTGGAAGAAGCACTGCGGGCCAACCGTTCCCCTTACAGTCGTGCAGAATCCTTCTCGGTACACGAGTTGATTGATCCGCGAGAAACCCGGCCGGTCCTTGCCGAATGGGTTGACTGGATTCAGCCTCAGCTGGCGGCGTTGAAGTCGCCGGTTCGGTTTGGTATCCGGCCCTAGGAAACCCGGACTTCAGGGTGATCTATCGCCTCGGTTACACCGGGGCATCCTGCGGTATACTGCGCAGCGCTAATTTCACACATATTTTTTCAGACGTAGTATTGGAGCAACCATGACTTATTCCTTTGACGGCAAGGTAGCCATTGTTACAGGTTCAGGCGGAGGCCTTGGCCGCTGCCACGCGCTGGAGCTTGCCCGCCGGGGTGCCAAAGTTGTGATCAATGACCTTGGTGGTGCGATGGATGGTACCGGTGGTAATTCCGAGGCGGCCGAGGCCGTGGTCGCCGAGATTAAGGCGGCGGGCGGTGAAGCCATTGCTAACGGCGCATCGGTCTCCGATGCAGCGGGCGCTGCCAGCATTGTTAAAGATGCTATGGACGCCTGGGGTCGGGTAGATATTTTGATCAATAACGCCGGCATACTCAGAGACAAAAGTTTTGCCAAAATGGAAGTGGCTGATTTTGAGGCGGTACTCGATGTGCACCTGTTGGGCTCAGCAATGGTCACACGCGAAGTCTGGCCGATCATGAAGGCGCAGAACTACGGCCGTATCGTGATGACAACCTCGCCTTCAGGGTTGTTCGGTAACTTTGGCCAAACCAACTATGGTGCCGCCAAGTTAGGACTGGTTGGCTTCATGAACACCCTGAAGATCGAAGGGGCAAAGAACAACATTCACACCAATGCGATTGCGCCAGTGGCCATCACGCGAATGACAGAAAACATCATTCCTGACGGCGCTCATGACAATCTGGGCCCTGAGCACATCACTACGGGTGTTGTTTACCTGTGCACGGAAGACGCGCCAAACGGTGTCACGTTGCAGGCCGCAGGTCGCAAGTACTCGGTAGCGGTTACGGTTGAGAACGAGGGTGTGACTTTTGAGAAAGATGCCACAGTAGAAGACATCGGCGCGCAGTTTGAACGCATCGTAGATATCTCCCAAGCGCAACCGCGCGGAATGTTGCAACTAAGCTAAGACAAGCCCGTGCCAGGGATCGTCATGTCGTTGATGCTCGCCACCCTGGTGGCAGGCATCATCTGGTTGCTGATCGGTTCTCGACTAACCCTAAGCGAAGATTCAGAACAGAATAGTATTCTGAATTTCTTCGTTTATTTGCTGTTGGCGCTGCCCATTGCGATCGCGCTGGCCTTCTTTGGATTACAGTGAATCTCTCCATTGATCCCAACTCCGTAAAGGGTTTTCTGCATGAGGCGGAAGGAGCTGTTCTTTACTCGTTAGGCCTAATGGCAAGCAAACTCGGTCCTTGCCTCGAAGTTGGCAGCTACTGTGGCAAGTCAACGGTGTATCTGGGTTCAGGTGTGCGGGAAGGCAAGGGGCAACTTTTTGCGCTGGATCATCATCGTGGTTCTGAAGAGCATCAATTGGGCGAGGAATATCACGACCCCGAGTTGTTTGATGCCGAGATCCAGCGTATGGACAGCCTGCCCGCGTTTCGTCGAACGCTGTTTCGTGCAGGACTTGAGGCAAATGTGATTCCAATCGTTGCTACCTCAGCGCAGTTAGGTGCAGTCTGGCAGATACCGCTTGGTCTTGTATTCATTGATGGCGGCCACAGCTTTGCAGCAGCAGAGACAGATCTTCGGGCCTGGATGGGACACATCCTTCCCGGTGGCTATCTGGCGATTCACGATATCTTTGCCTCAGAAGCGCAGGGCGGACAGGCACCAAGACACATTCTGGAACTTGCAAGCGCAAGTGGATTGTTTGAACCCCCTGAGCTGACGGAAACTCTGGGCGTTCTTCAGCGTAAGCCCATCGCCTAGCGGAATAGTCGGTGGCCTGGTGTTAGCCTGAAAATAGTATCTGCCGCCAGAAGCACAGCGCCTGCAGTCCAGGTTGGACGCTCATCGGGCCACAGCGCATCATCGCGCGTAACATAACCGGTCCACCAGCTACCGTCGCTGTGCTGGAATCGGGCAATGGCCTCAAATAGTCTGCGGGCCTTTAGCCTTTGCCCGTTTACGCATAGCGCCATCGTTAGCTCGCAGGTCTCAGCGATCGTCACCCAGGGTTCGTCACTAACGCAGCGACAACCAATGTTGGGTTCGACAAACTCATCCCAACGCTCTGCTAAGCGATGCGTTGCAGCCCGGCCACGAATGGCGCCGGTGAGCACTGGATAGAACCAGTCCATGGAATAGCGTGCTTTTGATTCCCAGGTTCTGTCAAAGCGTTCAGGTTTGTCGCGAAGAGCCTGACCCAAAGCGCGTTGAGCGTGCAACAAGTCTGCGTAAGGCTCGTTAATTTGTCGCGCAATGTTGGCCGCGCAAGCGAGGCTTAAGTAAATCGAACTGCAGCCGGTAACCAGTGCATCTTTGTCGATGCCTTTTTCTGTGTCGACAGCCCAGTGGATATCACCGTGTCTGGTTTGCAGTTGCAGCACAAAATCGCAAGCCTTGCGAACGCAGGGCCAAAGTTCGCGAAGAAACGCGGTGTCGTTGGTTACGAGGTACTGGTGCCAAACTCCGGTGGCGATGTAGGCGACGAAGTTGGTCTCGGCGCGGGTAGCATCAGCGGGTTGATCGTCGCGGTAAGCGGCGAGCCAGCTACCGTCATCGCGCTGCAGATCTTTCAGCCACCGATAGGCCTTCCGGGCTTCGCAGAGGTAGCCGCCGATAGCCAGACCCATTGCTGCCTCGACGTGATCCCAGGGGTCGACAATGCTGTTCTCAAACCAGGGAATAGCGCCGCTGGGAAGTTGCAAGCCTGCGATGTAGTCAGCGG
>CAZWMD010000046.1:0-33920 GCA_964634815.1 uncultured Pseudomonadales bacterium
CGGAACACCCTGTTCGTCGGCCAGGCGTTTACGTAGCGCGCGGAGTTCTTCGAACAGCATGCTTTCGAGATCTGACAGAGCCACAGCAGGTTCTTTGCTGCGACGACTGTTAGTTGTTGAACTGCGCGGTGCACGTTTGAGTTGGTCAACGCGCAGATTCAGAGATCGTTCGCCGCGCAGTAGTGGTCGCGCTTGTTCGGTCAGGCGCAGGCCACCATGGCGCGCAGCGTCGGCATAAAGGTAGCCTTGCGCAATAAGCTGCCGAACAACCGAGCGCCACTGCTGTTCACTCAGATCATGACCGATGCCAAAGGTTGGCAGGCGATCATGCTGCAAACGAAGCACGCGCTCTTTGTCAGATCCGCGCAACACATCCATCACATGTCCCGCGCCAAAGCGTTGCCCCGTACGGACAACACAGGAAAGAAATTTCTGTGCAGCTTCCAGCGCATCCCAGGTATCTGGTGGCACATCACACACATCGCAGCCAGAGCAAGGCGTGCGGAGTTCGTCGCCAAAATAGTGCAACAGGGCGGCTCGACGACAGGTGGTGACTTCGCACCAGCCAAGCAGTGCATTGAGTTTTTGGTTCTCAATTTGTTTGTGTTCTTCGTCGGCCTCAGACTCAGACAGCATTTGTGACATTCGTACGACATCTTGCAGTCCGTACACCATAAACGCCTGGGAGGGTTCGCCGTCACGGCCAGCGCGGCCGGTTTCCTGATAGTAGGATTCGATGCTCTTGGGCAGATCCATATGCGCGACAAATCGGACATCGGGCTTATCGATGCCCATGCCAAAAGCAATGGTGGCAACAATGATCACGCCATCGTCCCGCAAAAAACGTTCCTGGTGCCGAGCACGTTTGGCGTGTTCAAGTCCGGCGTGATAGGGCAGTGCATCAAAACCGGCGTTACATAGCTGGCTGGCCGTCGCTTCTACGGCTTTCCGCGACAGACAATACACAATGCCGGCTTGTCCCTTGCGCGGTGTGAGAAACTCGAGCAACTGCTTTTTGGGGTTGTCTTTGAGTTGCACCCGATAGTGGATGTTGTGGCGATCAAAGCCATCAATAAATGCCGCTGGGGTGTTGAGCCTGAGATTGTCAACGATGTCGTTGCGGGTGCGCTCATCAGCGGTTGCAGTCAGGGCAATTCTTGGCACCCCTGGGAATCGTTCTCCCAGTTCATAAAGCCCCAGATAATCGCGACGGAAATCGTGTCCCCAGGATGAGACGCAATGTGCCTCGTCTACTGCGATGAGCGATAGCTTTACACCCTGCAACAGGGAAAGGGTGTGTTCTTGCAACAGTCGCTCGGGGGCGATGTATAAAAGATCGAGTTCCCCGCGCTCGAGTGCCTGGGTCACGCTGTCCTGGGTGGCATAGTCCTGGGTGGAGTTCAGGTAGGCCGCATTTACTCCCAACTGGGTAAGTGCTGCGACCTGATCTGCCATGAGTGCAATCAGCGGCGAAACGACAATACCAACACCTCTCAAAGCGAGACTGGGTATCTGGTAGCAAAGTGATTTACCACCGCCCGTCGGCATGATCACCAGGGCGTCGTTGCCGGCCATGACGCTGCTGATGATTTTTTGTTGCTGGGCTCTGAACTCCGGGTACCCAAAAACCTGCTCAAGCAAGGCTTGCGGTTCAGCGATGATGTCTGGTGGCGTGGTGTGCGAAGGTGTCATGAAAAGGTCATAGCGGATTAGCGGCCAAGTATAGGTCTTCCGGGTGACGCTGGCCCGTTAAGAGTGGTTGGATTGACCAAACCAGGTCTCTGCCTGAGGCGGCAACAGCTGCCCCCGAAAATGATCACTTATTTTCTCGGCCACCATGATGGTGGGCGCGTTTAGATTGCCGTTGGTCAGGTGGGGGAACACGGATGAATCGGCGACCCACAGATTGTCGATGCCGTTCAATCGTCCCTGTGGGTCGACAACGGCATTGGGATCGCTGCCCATTCGACAGGTTCCGCAGGGATGATAGGCGCTTTCTGCGTGTGCCCGGACAAACGCATCGAGCGCGCTGTCACTGTCAGCGTCTGCACCTGGACTGATTTCACCGGCGCTGAACGGTTCAAGGCTGGGTTGCGCAAAGATGGATCGAGCCTCACGAATGGCGCTACGAAACACCTCCCAGTCCAGGCTGTCACTCATGTAGTTGAAGCGCAGCTCTGGGGGCTGAGCCGTGTCAGCACTGCGCAACCGCAGCGTGCCTTTGGATTCTGAAGACATGGGACCAACATGCACTTGAAAACCATGTCCCCGAGTAGCCAAATCTCCGGCATAGGTCATGGCCGCTGGTAGAAAATGGAACTGAATATTAGGCCAGGGCGCGCTTGCTGCGTGACGGATAAAGCCGCCAGTTTCGAAGTGATTTGTCGCACCTAACCCGTCTTTTTGTACCAGCCAGCGAGCCCCAATCAGTGCCTTACCCAGCAAGCCAAGCTGTGTGTTTAGTGTCACCGGCGCGCTACAACGTTGCTGAATGTAGACTTCCAGATGATCCCTTAGGTTGTTACCCACCTCCGGGGCATCGAGCACCACTGGAATGCTCAAGCCGCGCAGATGATCTGCCGGGCCTATGCCGGAGCACAACAGCAACTGCGGTGTGCCGATCGCACCGCCGGCGAGCAGAACCTGATCGGCTTTTATGCGCGCAAGATTCCGACCGATAACCAGTTCAACCCCGGTGCAGCGCGAGCCATCAATCAGCAGTCGCTTGGCCATTGCCTGACTTAGAACCTGAAGGTTTTCGCGTTTCAGTGCCGGCTCAAACTCCGGATTTAGATACGCCCGGTAGGCTGAACAACGTTCGCCCTCAGACACCGTCATTGGCAAGGTGCCAAAGCCTTCCTGCTGGTAGCCATTGAGGTCGCTGGAACGTGTGTGGCCGGCGTCCACTGCCGCGCCAAGAAAGGCGTCGTGCAACGGATTTGATAGCGCCCCAGCGTTGGTTTTCAGTGGACCCTCTGTGCCGCAGTAGGCTGCGTCGCGTGTTGGATCCGCTGTGCCTTCGGCGCGACGAAAATAGGGTAGTACGTCTGCATACCCCCAGCCGGAGGCACCCAATTGCTGCCAGCGTTCAAAGTCGGCGGGGTGGCCGCGCACGTAAACCATGCCATTGATTGCCGAGGAACCACCCAGCGTGCGTCCTCTTGGGCAGCTGATCCTGCGACGATTTAACTGGGGTTCGGGTTCCGATTCAAAACACCAGTCGTAGTAGCGTTTGCCCATGGGTAGGTAGAAGGCGCTCGGCATGGTGGATGGCACACCAAAATCGAACCAGCGGCGCGGTGCCCCGCCGGCCTCTACCAGCAAGACGTTGCAGTTGGGGTCTTCGCTCAGTCTGGCAGCGAGAACACACCCGGCGGAACCTGCACCGATGATCACAGCGTCGTAGTGCGCTTTTTTTGGCATAGGGGTTAGCGCGGACCTTGCCCATCATCGAGTTCAATCACCACGCCGGTAACAGCCTCTGATGCCGGAGAAACCAGGTACAGCAGGGTGCTGTCCATCAGCGCCGGGTCACAAATTCGTTTGCGGGGAAAGTGTTGGGCGATATCTCCGATGCGTTCCACCATGCCATCCATCATTTCCGAGTGAAACGCGCCGGGAGCGATGGCGTTGACGTTAATATGGTTGCGCGCCCACTCGACAGCCAACGCCTCGGTCATGCGTGCAATGGCGGCTTTGGTGGTGGAATAAAGCGCTGCGCCATTGCCGCTGTAATTTCGGTAGGCGATGGAAGACAGATTCACCATGCGCCCGGGAAGCTTTTTCTCAATAAGACGTCTCGCGACTTCGCACGACAGTACGTAGGGGCCGCGCAAGTTGGTGTCGATGACTTTGTCGATCAGATCCAGTTCCATCTTGTGGGCCCGCTGGGCATCGGGGATGCCCGCGTTATTCACAAGTATGGTCACGGGGCCAAGCTGCTCTTCAACCGTACGCACAGAGTCTTTCACCGCCTGGCTGTCTGTCATGTCCAGCGGCACCACGGCAACCTGGGTGCCGCGTTGTCGTAACTGGGCTGCATGTTCTTCCAGGCGCTCTGCCCGTCGACCAGAAATGGCCACGCTCGCGCCACAGGCGGCGAGTACATCCGCGAAGCGTTTGCCTAGTCCCGATGTGGTGCCGGTAACGAAGGCCACCTGACCTGTGAGGTCAATTGAGAAGTTGGGCGTCGGGTAGTTCTCGGGGGCGTCGGCCATGGGGTGATCCGCTTGGGTGGGTTGATGGTGATGAAGCTCGGTTAACAAAGATTAGGCCGGTTCGCTCCGGCTGAGTCAATTATTCAGGCGCTGAAAGCTTGACGGCCCTTGAACCCCAATTTGAGACGGCAAGAGGCCAGAGAATTGACGGCTCCGACAAAGCCCGCTAGGTTGCCCGGCTGGCCAGAGGGAGAATTATGCCAAGCGAGATCGAAGATTTTCGTCAAGAAGTACGTGCCTGGTTTGAAGAAAACCGTCCGGTTGAGCCGGATTTTCTGCTGCCTGAGACCTTTATGGAAGTTGGCACAGATGAGCAGATCAACTTTTTGCGTGACTGGCAGGCGAAGGTCTATGAGGCCGGGTACCTGGGTATGTCCTGGCCTGCCGCCTATGGCGGGGGTGACAAGCCGCAAGTGATGCAAGACATCGTAACGGCTGAGATGGCGCGACAGAAAGTGCCTTTTATGATGAACACCATTGGCCTCAACTGGGCTGGTCCGCTGATCTTGAGTCGGGGAACTGAAGATGAAAAGCAGCGGTATATTCAAAAAATTCTATCTGCTGAAGAAATCTGGTGTCAGGGCTTTTCCGAACCCGATCACGGCTCAGACCTTGGCAGCGTACAAACCAAAGCCGTACGCGATGGCGATGACTATGTCATCAATGGCAGCAAAATCTGGACGAGTCTTGGCCGGCACGCCAAGCACATGATTTTGTTGGCTCGAACCAATCCGGATGCTGCGAACAAATATGCCGGGTTAAGTTTTTTTCTTGCGCCGATGGATGTGCCTGGTATCGAGGTGCAGCCGATCCGAAAAATCACCGGCGAATTTGGCTTTAACCAGACGTTCTTCCGCGACGCTCGAATCCCGGCCAGTACGCGTATGGGACAGGAAGGCGAAGGCTGGCAAGTGGCCATGTCGACACTGACGTTTGAGCGCGGTGTGTCAGGTGGCCAGGCTGGTGGCACCAACATGCTGGCGGTAAAAGTGACGGATGTGGTCGAACTGGCGAGGCACGCCATGCGCAATGGCCGGCCAGCCATAGAAGATCCCTATATCCGGGATCAGCTTGTGCAGTTCTTGATTGAAGAACAGGGAGACCGATTGGCGGACGCGCGAGGTAGCCATCGAGCCCTTATCGCCGATCGCCCTGAATCCCTGGCCTTGTCCGGGAAGCTGCGTCATACCGAACACCGCCGGCGTTTGTGTCAGTTTGCGATTTCATTACAGGGTGCCAATGGAGCGCGCTATATGGGAGACGCTCAGGCGGTTGATGGCGGTAAGTGGCAACGCTCCTATTTCAATGCGTTCTCAGCCACCATCGGCGGCGGTACCTCTCAGGTACAGGCCAATATCGTCGCCGAGCGCGTGCTCGGTCTGCCCAAACATGATTCGGCCTGAGAACTAAAGCCATGCCCCAACTGCCTGCCACAATGAGTTTCAGCGACGAGCAATCCATGTTGCTCGATACAGCGCTTGAGTTTTGCAAAAACGCCTCCCCAGTCTCCCGAGTCAGAGAATTGTTGCTCGACGACGCCGGCTTTGATCCGTCGGTATGGACCGAAATGGTGGCTCTGGGCTGGCCCGGCATTGCCATACCGGAAGAATATGGCGGTAGTGGCCTTGGACTGGCAGCGCTAGTGCCGGTTGTAGAAGCGATGGGTCGACACTTATTAAGCGGTCCGTTTGTTGCCAGCCAACTGGCGATACAGGGGCTTATCGCGGGTGCTAATAGTGAGCAGCAAGCTCAGTGGTTGCCTCAGCTGGCCGAGGGTGCCATCGCGTCGGTTGCTGTGATTGAGCAGGATGGCAACTGGGCACTGGAACAAACCAGCTGCGAGCTTGAAGGCGGGGTGCTCAAAGGCGGCAAGGCTCTGGTGCTGGATGCAAAAGCCTGCGAGCTGCTGCTGGTTAGCGTGCGCCATAAAGGTGCGTTGGCGCTGGCATTGGTCCCTGGGGCGAGCCTCGCAGCCGAGCAATTCAGGCGCGAGATTGTGCTGGATGAGACTCGCCGAAGTTACGGCGTTCAGCTGGATGGCATTGAGGTTGCTGAGGATCAACTGATCACGGGTGACGCCGCTCAGCGGGCGATTGCGGCGATTGAGCGCACGGGGTGGCTAGTGCATACCGCGGAAGCCTGTGGGGGGATGCACTCTACGATAGAACTGGTGGTTGAATACCTGAATACGCGCACCCAGTTTGGCCATAAGATTGGCAGCTATCAGGCGTTAAAACACCCGACAGTAGATATGCTTACCGGACTTGAACGGGCCCGGTCCCACCTGTATCACAGTGCGTCGTTGTGCGCGGCAGATGCGGATCTGGCGGCGCTTGAGATCGCGCTGCGGATGGCCAAGGCAGATAGTGGTGAGGCCTATAAGTTCGCGGCCGACCGCGCTATTCAGTTCCATGGCGGCTTTGGCTTCACTTACGAATGTGATGCCCAGCTGCATTTGCGCCGGTCTTTGTGGCTTGAGTATCAGTTTGGCGATGCGCCCCACCAGCGAGCCGCATTGCAGTCTTTACTTTTGGATACTGCATGACAAATGGCTCTTGGGGCTATAATTGTCAAACTACCTCAACAGGATCGCTCTGACATGGCCGTTAACACTCAATGCCGATTTCCACGGGCTCAGCGCCTCAAGCCGCTGGCGACAACCTTATTTGTCGCGCTGCTCGCCGCCTGTTCTGAGGGAGCGGTCGAAACGGCTGACCTTGCTGCACCTGCCACGGCTGAAACTTCTGACGCCGTTGACTCGGTGGTGGTACAGGAAGCCGCGCGTTCGACGGTGATTGTGGGTAGCACGGGTGGGTCGCTGCGCCTGTCCGACCGTATCGGGGCCGTCTATAGCATTGCGTACCGTGACGGCGCGGCATGGCTTGAAGGAGTGGCGCTGCTTCGAGGCGAGAAGCGGGGTTGGTACAACAACGATGTTGATAAGGCCCCCACAAAGATCCAGAACATCGGTATTGGCGGCAGCCTGGGACGCCACATGGTGGTGATCACACCCAAGGCGGATGGCGTGTGGGTGGATGATCGTCTTTATGTGCCGCTTAACACGAACAATGTGGCGTTATTTGACGGCGCTGGCGACGAGCCGGTGCAGGTAGGACTTACGGCACTGGAAGCCTACCTGGGTCCGGCGCCGCTTGATGATGCGCAAAAACGTAAAACCCTGGTTCAGGAGCGATTGCGCGCCATCCTGAATAACTCCAGAACTATTCGCGACCTCTGGTCCGCCGAATAATCCCGGATCAGTCCCTCTTACGCTCATAAGTCCGCTAATAGTCCCGGAACAACGCCTCGAGTACCCGCGGGGCGGCAAGCGTCTCCAGCGCGTTGCTCTTGATGTGTCCTGCCCGAATGATCAGCGCCTTCCACAGCGCCCAGCCTTTTCCCCTGTTCCAGAGTGATTGACTGACGTTTAGCGTCTCGCGCAAGCGTTGGCGGGACGGTTGGTCGAGGAAAGTCCAGGCGATGACCAGATCACAGGCGGGATCGCCGATGGTTAGCTGACCAAAGTCGATGACGCCGCACAACTGGCCATTGGCAACGAGCAGGTTTCCCGCAGCGACATCGCCATGGACCCAGACTGGGGTGGTTTGATCTTCTGAGCCTTGTGCCGCCTGCCAAATCTCTTTTGCGGCCTGGGTGTTGATCTGACTACCCAGATCACCGATGGCGGCGGCCACGGCGGCGTCCAGCGCGTTTAGGGGACCACCGCGCAATGACGGGGCAAGCTCATCGGCGCCAGTTGTGGGCACTGGCAGACGTTGTAGTGCCAGAAGAAAGGTGGCGATGTCTGCCGCAAAGTCTGGAAGACTGGTGATGCGATCGAGGGTAGCGATCTCACCTGGAAGCCAGCGATTCACCGACCAGGGGAACGGATAACCCAGTTCCGGATCAGGTTGACCCTGTCCCAGAGGGATTGGAATGGGTTGCGGCAACGCCCCGGCGAAGTGCTTGAGCCAACGTTGTTCCTTGTGCACGGCGTTGGCATAGGGGGCACCACTTGGCAGACGCACGCTCATGGCGTCACCGAGATGAAAGGTACGATTGTCCCAGCCGCTGTTGCCGACCGGTGTCACTGGCAACGCTTCCCAGTCTGGAAACTGCCGGGCAATCAGCTGCTCAACGAGTGCTGTGTTGATTGACGCCGGATCAAAAGACGGGTTGCCCACAATGGCTGCTGGATCCAGTACTAGTTAACAGCGGTATCTTTGTTGGCCCAGTAGGGCGCGCGCAGTTCTCGCTTTAACACCTTGCCAGGTCCTGACTTGGGCAGTGGCTCGGTTTGCAGATCAATGCCTTTGGGTACTTTGTAGCCGGCGATGTGTTGCTTGCAAAAATCAATAAGCTCTGCGGCATCAGGTTGATTGTTGCCTTCGCGGGGCACTACGGTTGCCCATACGGCTTCACCCCAACGTTCGTCCGGCACCCCAAAGGCAGCGGCTTCAAGCACGCCCGGGTGTTGGTAAAGCACTTCTTCGACTTCAGTGCAGTACACGTTCTCGCCGCCGGAGACAATCATGTCCTTGCTGCGGTCGACAAGAAACACATAACCGTCTTCATCCATATAGCCAAGATCGCCTGTCCAGTAGCCGTTGTCTTTTAACACGGCCGCCGTCTGTTCTTCCTTGTTCCAATACCCGCGCATAATGTGCGGGCCGCTGGCAACCACCTCGCCGATTTCGCCGCGAGGCAGAGCACTGCCATCGCTGCCACAGATACTGATGTCGCAGCCAATCACCGGCCGGCCACAGGACCGGGCAAGCGGGGATTCGAGCAGGTTTTGTTCGTTGGGCAACACGGTGCATAGTGGTGCGGTTTCTGTGGCACCGTATACCTCCATAAGTTCGGCAGCAGGAAATGCTATTCCTGTTCGTCGAACGACTTCTGTAGCAATGGGTGAACCGCCGTGCGCTATCAATCGCATGGAACTGGTATCTCTGGGTTGTGCGGCCTGGGTTTCAGCAATGGCCGCAAGCATCGTGGGCACACCCAGGGTTGCGCTGGCGCCGTATTTTTCAATGAGATCCAGGGCAACCCCAGGATCAAAAACACCCAGTGTGACCTGAGTGCCGAGCGTCCAGATGCTGCCCAGCACACCGTTCGAGCCAGCGGCATGAAACAACGGCGCGATGATTAAAAAAATGTCTTCCGGCGTTTGTGGCGCGCACAACATCCAGTGTTGCGCGTTGGCAATCAGATTGCGATGCGTGAGCATTACGCCTTTTGACTTTCCCGTGGTGCCGCCGGTGTAGAACAGGCCGGCCAGGTCGTTTTCTGTAACCCCTTTACCCAGTGCCACAGGAGTAGCCTTGGCAAGGGCTGCGTCGTACTCATCGCCGCACAGGATCACATGCTCAACAAGCTCAGCCAGTTTGCCGGGATCGCGATCGCAGATCAGCACACGGGCACCGGAGTCTTCCAGGGCGTAGTGCAACTCAGGCTCGGCATGACGTGTGTTCAGGGGCACAATCACCATGCCTCCTGCGGGTACCGCGACGTAGGCTTCGAGATACTCATGCGAGTTATTCGAAAGAATGGCCACGCGATCACCCTGCGTGAGGCCAAGCGAGATAAGCACCCCAACAAGGCGTTCACATCGATCATTGAACTGGCGGTAGGTGAACTCGCGATCACCCGAAACAATGGCCAGTTTTTCGGGGGCTGCTTTCACGGCGTGACGTAGCGGGCTTGCAAAGGTATGCATGGCAGGGTTCCAACGTGGTAGACCCTTAGAATAACGGATGTTTGAGCGTAATTGACAATGCGCCAGCGCTTCGCGCTAGGCAGTAGCCAGGCTTCGCGATACTCTCAGCTATCTGGTTGGTTGCAGTGGCCCTTTGCGTCCAGACGAGTAATACGAGTGCTACGAAAAAGACGAGTAAAACAATGAACATTCTTTCCGGGATCAAAGTGCTGGATGCGGCGTCATTTTTGGCAGGCCCCTGTGCCGCTACCATAATGGGCGACTACGGCGCTGAGGTGACAAAGGTAGAACCGCTCACAGGCGATCGGCATCGCACCATCTCAGCAGGGCACCCGGTTGATCATTCCTGGCAGCTCACCGGGCGCAACAAACGTTCGCTGGCGTTGAATATCGCAAGCGAGGAAGGACGATCGGTGCTGCTTGAGTTCATCAAAGAGACCGACGTGGTGGTGTTTAACTTTCGACTGGATCAGCTCGCGAAGTACAGGTTGACCTGGGAAGACTTGAGAGCAGTGAACCCGCGCCTCATCTTTGCCCAGATCTCGGGCTACGGGCTGGAAGGGGCAGATGCCAACAAACCCGCCTTTGATCTGACCGGCTGGTTTGCGCGCACTGGCATCTCCGACATGATGTACCACAAGGGCAGTCGGCCCTCACCACCGGCCGGTGGCGTTGGTGATCACGCCACTGCCATGACACTGTTTGGCGGCATCATGCTGGCGCTTCACAAACGCGCCAATACCGGGGAGGGCAGCATGGTGACCACCTCGCTTGCCAACACCGGTGCCTGGGCAAATGGACTGAACCTGCAAGCCGCTATGGCCGGTGTGGATCATGCTGCACGCCGCGACAACGAAGGCTGGTCTAATCCGTTTAGCAATGTCTACACCACCGTTGATGGTCGTCATGTGATGTTGGCGGTGCAAAACATGAAACGAGACTGGCCAGCGCTTGCTACAGCGCTTGGCCATGCCGAATGGCTGGAAGATGAACGCTTTGCCCGGGTGAAGAGTTTGTTCAAGCATCGTGTCGACGCTTTGGCCATGATTACTGATGCCTTTGCCGAGCTAACACTGGAAGATGCACTTAGCGCGTTGGAAGCGGCGGGCATCGTGCACTCCAAGATCTATCGCAATGCGGAAGTCATCGAAGACCCGCAGCTCATTGCCAACCATCTGATTGTTGCCACCGATTCGCAGGAGCCGGGGTTCGATCGGGCGTTGGCAACACCCTTTAGTATCTCGGGCTCGCCTCAGGAACTGCCCTGCAGGGCACCCACCATAGGACAACACTCTAAAGACCTGTTACTTGAGAAGGGTTTTACCGAGGCGCAAATTGCAGAACTCATAGCGCTAAATATTGTGGGTGGCATTGAATCTGGTTCGGTAGATACCTAGCAATAGACACCTAAAAAGAAATTTTGTAACCCTGGGGTTGCGGCTTTGTCTCGGGGAGGGACGTTGTGAAAGAGGGACGCTGTGAAAGTAGTTGATGCGATAGCCAAAGTGCTAAAAGCGGAAGGGGTGGATCATCTGTTTGCCTATCCGGTGAATCCACTCATTGAAAGCTGCGCCTCCGAAGACATTCGCACGGTGATTGTGCGCCAGGAACGCATTGGCCTGCACATGGCGGATGCCTACTCACGACTTTCGTCGGGTGACAAGATTGGTGTGTTTGCCATGCAGCATGGGCCGGGGGCGGAAAATGCATTCGGCGGCGTGGCCCAGGCATTTTCAGAGTCAGTTCCGCTACTGGTACTGCCCGCCGGCTATCCGCGTCGGCTTGCGCATTATTACCCCAACTTTAACTCCACCCAAAACATGCGCCATATCACCAAGTGGGCTGAACCGCTCACCATGGGCAAAGCGTTGCCCGAAGTCATGCGTCGTGCGTTTTTTCAGTTGCGCAACGGTCGACCTGGTCCTGTGCTGGTGGAAGTGCCGCTTGATGTGTTTGGCGAAGAGGTGCCGGAACATTGGGAGTATGTGCCCAGCTTCAAGTCACGCACCGCACCCGATCCAGCGTCTGTCGAAGAAGTGGCCAACCTGCTCGCTGCGGCAGAACGTCCAGTGATCTATGCCGGTCAAGGTGTGCATTACGCCCGGGCCTGGGATGAACTTAAGGTGCTGGCCGAAACCTGGAACATTCCTGTCACCACATCCATCGAAGGCAAGAGTGCCTTTCCGGAAGACCATCCGTTGTCGCTGGGCTCTGGAGGCCGAGCCAATCCCCGGCCGGTCAAGGCCTACCTTAATGACGCTGATGTCATCTTTGGTATTGGCTGCAGCTTTGCACTGACTGGGTTTGGTGTGCAGATGCCCCGGGGTAAAACCATAGTGCATGCAACCCTCGACCCCATGGATTTGAATAAGGATGTCCCGGCGAAATACGGGCTCATTGGCGATGCCCAGCTCACCTTGCAAAGCCTGAACCAGGCGATGGAGGGCCTCGACAATACTCAGGCGCAAGCCCGGGCTGATGCGCCACAGAAGATCTCTGCATTACGCGAGGCCTGGCTTGGTGAGTGGATGCCCAAGCTCACCAATGATGCCGCACCCATTAATCCCTATCGGGTACTGTGGGAGCTGAATGCTCTGGTTGACAAGGCAAACACGGTGATCACCCATGATGCGGGCAGTCCGCGTGATCAGATCACACCCTTTTGGCAAAGCACCACACCGCTGTCTTATATTGGTTGGGGCAAGACCACCCAGCTAGGTTATGGGCTTGGCCTCGCAATGGGTGCAAAGCTCGCGGAGCCGGGCAAGCTGTGCATCAACGTGTGGGGTGACGCGGCCATTGGTTTCACTGGCATGGACTTCGAGACCGCAGTGCGCGAGCGCATTCCCATTTTGTCCATTCTGTTCAACAACTTTTCCATGGCCATTGAGATACCCATCATGCCGGTGAGCCAGGAGAAGTACGGCGCCACCGAAATCTCCGGACACTACGCGGATATGGCCAAAGCCTTTGGCGGTTATGGTGAACGCATTGAAGACCCGGCCCAGATAGTGGATGCCTTGAAACGCGGGATTGCTGCCACCGAGAAGGGCCAGCCTGCATTGCTTGAGTTTATTACGGATAAGGAAATTACGATTTCCAATGAATGACACTCTAGTGAGTAACCGGGTATTCCACTATGAACACTGAGCGGCGATTTCGTGTTGTGGTGGCCATGATGTCCCACGAAACCAACACCTTCTCACCAGTGGTCACCGATCTCGCCCGGTTTTCCCGGGGTGGGGCTGATGCAAAAGATCAGATGCCACTATCTGGTGACGACGCTATTGCCAACTTCAGCGGCACCAAAAGCTGCCTCGGTGGTTACCTGAAAATCTGTGCCCAGGAAGAGGCTGAAGTCGTTCTCGCGGTGGCTGGAGACGCCGCGCCCTCCGGTCCGGTTGAGGATGAGGCTTTTGAATACATGGCCGCAGCCATTGTTGAGGCCGCAGCCGATTGTGATGCGCTGCTTCTGGATCTGCACGGCGCGATGGTGACCAAATCGTATCCCGACGGGGAAGGGGAGTTGCTTCGACGCATTCGACATCTTAGACCAGAGGTACCAATTGCGGTGGCTTTGGATATGCACGCCAACCTGACGGAACTGATGGTGAGTAACGCCACACTAATCGCTGGCTATCAGACCTACCCGCACATCGATATGGACACCACCGGTGAGCGCGCTGCAAAGCTCTTGTTTCGCCACCTGCGCGGTGACTACCAACCAAAGATGGTGTGGGGGAACGCCCCCATGTTGCCGCATGTGATGCGCCAGGGTACCGATGATGAACCCAACAAGGCGTTGCAACACCGGGCGGCTGAGCTTGAGGAAGATGGCGACACGCTGGTCAGTCTGTTCACTGGCTTTCCTCACGCCGACATTTATGACGCCGGTTTGTCTTGCGTCACCGTAACGCACAATGATGAAGCTCGCAGTGTCTTGCTGCGCGACGAACTGCTGGACGCCGCCTGGCAAGCCAGAGAAGATTTTGTCTATCAACCGGAGTCGTTGCCAGACAGTATGGCCCGGGCCAGAAAAATTGCTGAGCAACCGGGTGAGGGCCCCGTGGTGATACTGGATCACTACGACAATACGGCCTCGGGCGGCACAATGGATACCACCGAAGTGCTGGCGGCGGTGCTTGATGCGGGCTTATCTGACGTTGCGGTGTTTGGTTTTTACGATCCAGACTCTGTGGCGCAGATGCATGCCGCGGGTATTGGCGCCGAACTCACGTTGAGTCTTGGCGGCAAGTTGCCCATGCCGCAGCTTGAGGTGCAGAGTCAGCCCATCAAAATCACGGGTCGGGTGAAACTGCTTTCTGACGGTACCTTTCCCGCAACGGTGGCGATGGCACAAGGCCTCACCATGAATATGGGGCACTGTGGTGTGTTGCGGTTGGCCAACCAGGTGGATGTGGTGATTGTCTCGCGACACATTGAACCCTTTGATCCGGGATGCTTTCGGTCGCTGGGCATTGAACCGGCAAATCGTACTTACCTGATGTTGAAAAGTCGGGTGCACTATCGGGTGGGTTTCAAATCTTTGGCCAGGGAGGTGGTGGAATGTGCTGGTGTTGGCGTGTGCACTTCTGACTACAGCCAACTTGAATTCAATAAGGTTCGGCGACCTGTCTTCCCTTTAGACGGTGTGAATGAGCTGACTCGCGAAGCCTTTTCTACCAGTCAACGCGAATAAACCTGTCGACCACCCAGCCAGGTCTCAGCAACCTGCATATCCAGCAGTTTTGTGTTGGGTACTGTCAGCGGGTTTTCGTCGAGAATGACAAAGTCAGCGAGTTTGCCGGGCTCGATAGTGCCTTTTAGATCTTCCTCAAAGGTGAGGTAGGCGGCATCGCGGGTATAGCCTTGCAGGGCTTCCGTAACGCTAAGCGCTTCTTCCGGTCCGTACACTTGACCCGACATACCCTGTCGAGTGACCGCGGCGTAGATGCCGGTCATGGGTCCAATGGGCAGAATGTCGCTGGACAGCGCCATGAACACACCAAGCTCCCGGGGCGTTCGCAGTGGATTGTTTTTGGTGAGCCGTTGTCCGTCAAGGTAAGTGCGGTAGCGTCCTTCCAGGGTGTAGGTAAAGTTGGGTTGCTGGCTAATGCCAATGCCTTTTGCTGCCATGGTTTGCATGGTGTTTATGCTGGGCATCACCGTGAAGTGATTCAGATAGTGGCGATGGTTTTCACGAGGAGATTCTGTGAGCAGCGCACTCAGTTGATCCACAACCAGTTCGATCGCAGCGTCACCAATGGCATGAATCCCAAGTTGCCAACCCGCCTGGTGGGCGATGGACAGAATCTCTTCGAGTTCCGCCTCGGTCAGCGCGAGCTTGCCCCGATAAGTGGCTTCTCCCCGGTAAGGCTGTTTGGTGTACGCGGCAGGCCCCGTGAATCCGCCATCGACAAATATTTTCAACGCACCCAGCCGAAAGTGTTTGTCACCTTCGCCAGAACGGCCATCAAAGGCAGTGAACTTGGCTTTACCTGGCCAGGTGAACTGGACCGAGGCTCTGGGCAGAGCAGTGGATCGTTCGCGGTAGGTTTGCCGCCATCGGGCGAGTGTGGCCTCATCACTCATGGCCTGGGTGATTGAGGTAATGCCCATGGCAAACAGCTGTTGCAGATTTGTCACCAGGCTTTTACGCAGCTCAGATTCGCTGGCCGGATCAACCAGCGCAAGCACAATGTCTTGTCGTTCTCGAACTATGCCTGTGAGGCGTCCATTGCGCTCTCGCTCCAGAGTGCCATTCTCAGGGTCCGGGGAAGACGTATCAAATCCGGCAAGCGCAAGGGCGCTCGAGGAGGCGACCGCACTGTGGGCACCGGCTCGGGTGAGAACCACAGGGTTGTTCGGCGCAGCCAGGTCCAGATCGTCGCGGTTCGGTTTGCGTTGCTCGTCGAGCTCGTCCTCTGACCATCCGTAGCCGGTGATCCACTGGTTCTTGCCAAGTTTTTTGGCGCGTGCCTGGACCAACTCCTGGATTTGTTTGATCGATGTCACCGAGGTCAGGTCGATGTAGTGGCGGGCGTTACCGCTGATGTGGATGTGGGTGTCGTTGAACCCGGGCAACAGGGTTTTGCCTGCCAGATCGATGATCTGTCTGGCCTGGACGGTGGAGGTCAGTGACTCATCGCCGACCGCAACAATATGGTCACCGCGGATCGCAACAGCACTTGCTGGCCCGACGTCCTCGACCATGGTGAGCACATTGCCATTGATAAACAGGACATCGGCAGGCGCTAGGGGGGTTGAACTGGCTCTTGTGGTATCCGGGCCAGGCAGAGTGCAGCCGGTAAGGATGAGCAGGATCAGCAGATTGTGCGGTAGGCGTTTAAAAAATCGCTGCATGGCTATCCTTGAAGTTTGTCTCTTTGAAATTACTCGCTGGGGGGCTGTTCTTCTTTCAGCTGAATAGGCCCGCTGAGATCTGGAAACTTGCCGTTCATGCTGTTGTAAAACGCACGAATTTTGTCCATGTCGTCACTTGCGCTGTCGCTGGTTAACATCGCCGGCCCCACACCACCAGTACGTGACCCGTAATCCAGGAAGCTCAGCACAATGGGAACCTGTGCACCGCGTGCAATATGATAAAACCCCGAGCGCCAATGCTCGGAACGACTACGGGTTCCTTCAGCGGGTATCGCGAGGCTCAGTTTTTCACCCCGGTCAAAGCGCTCCACCACCTGACTTACCAAATCCTGTTTGTCCCGGCGATCAACGGGCACACCGCCCCAGGCGCGCATGACAGGGCCTGCCGGGCCTTTGAACAGCGTGTGTTTACCCAGCCAATTGAAGTCCCAGTTGAGTGACCAGGCCATCAACTTCATCCACACAAAATCCCAGTTTGAGGTGTGGGGGGCGGCAATCACCACACATTGCTCCAGATCAGGAGCAACGCCGCGCACTTGCCAGCCACATAGCCGCAGTACGGCGCTTGCCAGGAATTTTTTCACCCCGCCACAGTACCGCTGAACGCGCCGGCATACAAACAGGACTCGAAGTGGCTTGCCTGGGTTCGTTGCTCGCGACACACTAGGGGTATGGGACAACTAATAAACGGCACCTGGAGTGAGGAAGCCGTCGGCGCAAGGCAAAGTGCCGAGGGCAAGTTTGAACGCGAAGCATCGCTTTTGCGACGCATGGTCAGCGCTGATCCCGATGCAGAGTTTCCAGCGGCCGCCGGTCGCTATCATCTGTATGTCAACCTCGGCTGCCCCTGGGCGTATCGCACGGTACTCATGCGCTCGCTCAAAGGACTGCACTCTGCCATTAGCATGGGGTGCACCCTACCCGGTATGGGCGAGCAAGGCTGGACCTTTGCCCGTTCAGATGGCAGCAGCACAGATGATTTTACCGGTAAAACCCATTTGCATGAGGTCTATGTCGCCGCATCACCAAATTACACCGGCCGGGTCACTGTGCCTGTTCTGTGGGACAAGCAGACTTCTACGATCGTAAATAATGAGTCGTCAGAAATTATCCGGATGTTGAATTCCGAGTTTCAGGCTTTTTCGGATAACGACACAGACTATTACCCGGAGCCTCTGCGCCCGCAGATTGATGCCATCAATGCGCGGGTCTACGAGAATGTAAATAACGGTGTGTATCGCGCTGGGTTTGCCGGTACCCAGGCCGCTTATGAAGAAGCCTGCGCCCAGTTGTTTGCAGAACTGGATCAGCTTGATGAGTTGCTTTCAACCCAGCGTTATCTGGTAGGTGAGCAGATCACCGAGGCAGACCTGCGGTTGTTTGCAACGCTGCTGCGATTTGATCTGGCGTACTACTCACGCTTTCGCTGCAACCTGAAGCGCATTGCGGACTATCCCCATCTGTGGCCCTACGCCCGGGATCTGTATCAGCAACCTCGTGTAGCAGAAACCGTGGACTGGCACGCCTTCAAGGCGATCTACTGGTCAGGCACGGGCATTATTCCACTGGGGCCAACCGATGATTGGTCGGCCCCGCATGGTCGTTAGGGTTATACCCGTTCGATAACGATGGCTGGTGCCATTCCGCCGCCGGTACACATGGTGATGAGGCCCGTGCTCAAGTCTCGTCGCTCAAGCTCATCAAGCATGGTACCAATCAAAATGGAGCCGGTTGCAGCGATGGGGTGACCCAGTGCCATGGCGCCGCCGTTGACGTTGACCTTCTCAGGATCGAGCTCAAGATCGCGAATGAATTTCGCGGCCACCACTGAAAAGGCTTCGTTGACCTCAAACAGATCAATATCGTCAACGGTCATGCCGGCTTTTTCCAGCGCTTTTTTGGCGGCGGGAACGGGCTCGTTAAGCATGAGCGTTGGGCTACCAGCAACGGTTGCCATTGAGCGGATTCGAGCGCGTGGCGTCCAGCCCTGGCTGTCTGCGTAAGCTTTGTTTGAAAGCAGCAGCGCCGCTGCGCCATCAACAACGCCGGAGGAGTTACCCGCGTGGTGTACATGATTGATCTTTAGGTCCGGGTAGGCCCGAGCCACCAGTTCGTTAAAGGTCTCGCCGGTGGCGTCGATGGCAAGATCCATGAACTGAGAAAAGACCGTGGGTAACTCAGCCAGTGATTCCATGGTGGTGCCGGGGCGCGGGAATTCTTCACGATCGAGCGCCACTGTGCCGTCGAGGGCATGAACCGGCAAAACACTTTTATCAAAGTGGCCGTTGTCGATAGCATGCTTGGCGCGACGCTGGCTTTCTACCGCAAGCTTGTCGACGTCTTCGCGCGTAAAGCCTTCCAGGGTGGCGATCATATCAGCGCAAATCCCCTGGTGAGGTTGTGCGTGCAGGTCGCGCAGGTGCGGATTACCGCCGTCGATAACGAGGCTGTCGCCTTTCAGAGTGCCGGTGTAGCTCATCATTTCTACGCCGCCGGCAACGTTCATATCAACCATGCCGCTCATGATGTTGGCAGCAGCAAGGTTGACCGAAGTGATACCTGAACCGCAGAACCGGTCGAGGGTGAAACCCGGTGCCTGGGTATCCCAGCCGGCATCCAGTACCGCCATTCGGCCCACACAGTAGCCCTGTTTGCCACGCTGGGTGCTGCAACCCACAATGACGTCCTCAACTTCAGCGGTGTTTAAATCGTTGCGCGCCTGAATGCCTTCGAATACCTGGGCCAGCAGTCGCTGGGGATGTAGCTCTGACAGGGCGCCTTTGCCTGCTTTGCCGATGCCGCGAGGGGTGCGTGCAGCGTCAATAATGTATGCATCAGTCATGGTGGGGTCTCTCTCGTTTACTCAGCCCGTCAGTTTAAGCGTTTTCCACAATACGCGGAAGCTGCACTATGTGAACGAATTGGTGGGTCAGGTGATTAAGAATAATTCTAAATAAGTGTTGTAACTGCATGTCTTTAAAAGAAATAAACACAAAATTACTTGCTAAGGCACTCACCCACCTGAATCAGGCTTTTGCCGGGCTGCCGGAGCACAGGCCGCTAGATCAACCAGACCCGACTGACAGCATCGATCAGGTGATGCTTGGCGTTGCAGAGCGCCTGCAGGAGAATTTCCCGTTCCATCATCCGAATTACGCAGGCCATATGGTTAAGCCGCCGCACCCGGTGGCCCAGCTCGCCTATGTGCTTGCGCAATCGATCAACCCCAATAACCACGCCCTGGATGGCGGGCGGGCCTCCTCAGAGATGGAGAAGGAGGCCGTGGCTCATATTGCCGAGATGGTGGGTTGGGGCGAATCTCATCTCGGCCATCTCTGCAGTGGCGGCACCATCGCCAACCTCGAAGCGCTTTGGGTTGCCCGGGAACTGCAAGGACCGGATGCGGTGGTGGTGTCGAGCGAATTCAGCCACTACACCCACGCTCGACTGTCCGGGGTGCTGGGGATTGAACATCACTCGATTGCAGCAGACGAGCTGGGGCGGATGGATCTCGGGCAGTTGCAGCGCACACTCGACGAGGTAACCTCTGCCGGACGCAGAGTGGGTACGGTGGTCGCCACTCTGGGGACAACTTCTTTTGGGTCGGTAGATCCTGTTGCGGGCATTTTGTCTTTGCGCGAACAGTACGGCTTCCGTTTGCATGTTGATGCCGCCTACGGTGGCTATTTTAGATTGCTTCCGCAGCTCCCCACCGCTGCTGATTTTGCAGCCCTGTTGCAGGTCGATAGTATGGCCATTGATCCACACAAGCATGGCTTGCAGCCCTATGGTTGTGGTTGTGTGCTGTTTGCCGATCCAGCGGTTGGCAGGGTTTACGCTCACGACTCGCCCTACACCTACTTCACTTCCAAAGAGCTGCATCTTGGAGAGATTAGTCTTGAGTGTTCCAGAGCGGGTGCCAGTGCGGTTGCGTTGTGGGCGACTCAGCAGTTGTTACCTAACGTCACCGGCGGCGCGTTTGCCAAAGATCTGCAAAGAAGCCGAGACGCAGCTCTACGGTTTTATGCGTGGCTTGAATCAAGTGAGCATTTTCTGGGGTTGCTTGAACCCGATCTTGATCTGGTTGTTTGGCTACCGAAGGCGGGTTTAGTGAGCGAAGCCAGTGCCCGGTCGCAACGTTTGTTTGATGCTTTGGCTCAACAAGATATTCACGTCGCCCAGGTTAAGGTACCGGTGGCCTTTGCCAGTCAGCGACTGCCAAACCTTGTGCCCGATGCTGATATGCTGGTTTGCTTGCGATCAACGTTTATCAAACCTGAGCATCTAGAGTGGCTTGATGACTTCATTCCGCAACTGGAAGAGCTTGGTGTCACCCTCTTTGCGCCTGCCACTGACGAGAACTAACCCTGATGGATGCCGATTCTGTACAAGTACAAATGAACGAGCTTGGTTTTTATACGCTGGCGGGTGCGCCAAATTCGCCACGCGATCTTATTGCTGAAGTACATGATGCAGAGCAGATGGGGATCGGCGCCTGCTTCATTTCGGAACGCTTCAACATCAAGGAAGCTAGCACGCTATCCGGGGCGGTAGGGGCCGTTTCTGATCGCATTGGTATTGCCACAGCAGCAACCAACCACAACACGCGCCACCCGCTGGTAACGGCAGCCTATGCGAGCACAATGCATTTTCTGACCGGCGGGCGTTTCTCGCTGGGGCTGGGTCGAGGCATTGATGCCCTGTTTGATGTGATGGGGTTGCCGCGCGTGAAGACCGCGCAGCTGGAAGACTTTGTGGGGCTAATGCGCAGGCTATGGCGTGGCGAAACCGTGGTGGGTCACAAGGGGCCAGCCGGTGACTATCCGTTTCTGCGGCTAGATAACGCCTTTGATGAACACATTCCCGTGACCTTCACCGCCTTTGGGCCCAATTCCTTAGCCTTTGGTGGTCGCGCTTGTGACGCGGTGGTACTGCATACCTTTTTCACGGACGAAACAACGCAGCGTTGTGTTCGCACTGTAAAGCAAGCCGCTGAACAGGCCGGTAGAGATCCGGACAGCGTACGGGTCTGGTCCTGTTTTGCCACCATAGGCGATCATCTGCCAGAGAGCGTGCGTCTAAAGAAAACTGTGGGGCGTATGGCAACCTATCTGCAGGCCTACGGTGATCTTATGGTGCGCACCAATAACTGGGACCCCGAGGTGCTCAAGCGTTTTCGCGCAGCGCCGATTGTCGCCGAGTTCGCGGGCGCCATAGATCAAAAGGCCAGCACTCAAGAGCTTGAATTGATTGCAGAGCTTATTCCTGAGGCATGGTTACAGCCGGCAGCCCAGGGCAGTGCTGCTCAATGCAGCGCAGCTGTACAAGACCAGCTTGACCTTGGCTGTGACGGCGTCATCCTGCATGGCGCTGCACCCAACGAGCTTGCGCCTATTGTCAGTGAGTACTCAGGCCACAGGAACCCGGATGCCTTTGCACATCTGCCAGCTAATCCGGCGCTGGCCCCTCAGACACTCTGATTATAGGATTTATCGTGGCAGACAGACTAACAAGCATTACTACAGGCACCGGCGACGATGGCACCACCGGTATCGTTGGCGGAGATCGATTAGGCAAGGACGATCCGCGCATTGAGGCGATTGGTTGTGTCGACGAACTGAACTGCGTCTTTGGCTCAGCGCTTGCGGAGATTGCGTTGATTGACAGTGCAGAAGCGGCAGAGCTTGGGCATCGATTACTGGCCATTCAGCACGACCTGTTTGATCTCGGCGGTGAGCTTGCGATGCCGCCAGAAAAGTTGCTGGATACGGGCCATCATCAGCGACTGAGTCGTTGGCAGGATGCCATGAATGACACCCTGGAGCCTCTGGCCAACTTCATTCTTCCCGGTGGCAGTCGGGTATTGGCGGCACTTCATTTGGCACGCAGTGGTGCGCGCCGGGCCGAACGGCGTCTGGTGAGTTTGTCACGCGCTGAAGGCGTTAACCCGGAAAGCCTGATCTATCTAAACCGCTTAAGTGATTTTTTGTTTGTAGCTGCACGCTGGCTTGCCCAGGCAACAAACACCCCGGAACAGCTCTGGCAGCAGAATATCAATCGCGATGGCTAGGCAAGCTCTGGCTTGTTCTTGCCCCTTCAGTTACCTATAGTGCGCGCCTGCGTTCAGGTGCTCAGCGTTACGCGCTGAGGTAAACGGGAAGCAGGTGAAACCCAGCGAGCTACTGCTTGCTGTTTATTCCTGCACTGCCCCCGCAACGGTGATGAGCACCTTAGGTGCCCTAAGTCCGATACCGGCCTGATCATACTGACATTAACCATCCAGCGGAGGGCTTTTGGATGATCAGGTTTTTTGTGCCTATTGCGGCCATTGTTGCGCCGTTTCTTTCTGCTTTTTTCACGCTCGCTAGTCTCGCCCAGGAGA
Source organism: uncultured Pseudomonadales bacterium (assembly GCA_964634815.1). Taxonomy (GTDB): domain Bacteria; phylum Pseudomonadota; class Gammaproteobacteria; order Pseudomonadales; family Azotimanducaceae; genus JALZVT01. The sequence continues at coordinate 22,703 of CAZWMD010000046.1, forward strand.
GTACGGAGTCCGAGAACGAAGCTCTATCACCCATCTTGGAAGAACTGCGGGTTACCGCATCTCGTCTGCCCAGGCCACCGGCATCGATTGACGCGCGTCGATTGAGTGCTGAGGAAACGGCGTTCACCAGTCAAAATTCCCTTGGACCTGCGTTGCAGGGACAGCATGGCATTACCTTCACCAACACCGGCGGGCCGGGCAAGGTCAGCACGTTGCGTATCCGTGGCGAAGAAGGCAGCCGTACCACGGTGCTCATTGATGGCATTGAGCTTTCGGATGTGAGTACGCCACAGGTGACCACCAACATTCATCATCTGGTGGTTGCGCCGGGAATTACAGATGTTGAAGTGCTTGCGGGTCCGCAGGCTTTTTTCCTCGGTGGTGACGCCGGTGGCGTGGTTAACATTCGCACGGCGGCTGCGCAGCAAGGCTATAAGCTCGATGTCAGCGCCGAAGGTGGCAGTGATCAGAACATGCTGATATCAGCCCTTGGTGCCGCGGGTTTCGAGCGTGGTGGTGTCAGTGTCAGTGCGCAGAAATGGCGAACGGCAGGATTCAGCGCCAGAGAAGATGACATAGAGCTTGATGATCGCGATGGCTATGACAATGTCACTTTGCATGCACGCGGTCACTTCCAGCCCACCGATAATTCTGTGGTCGATCTGGTGGTACGCCATGTAGATGCTACAACCGATTTTGATAACTGCGGTTTCCCGCGTTCTGATGATTGTGTTGAAAACTATGAGCAGACCAGCGTTCGTGTTGGCGCCGTCATCGACACCCAGCGCTTTAATCATCGCCTGTCCGCCAGCATTAGTGAGGTCGACCGAGAGAACTTTGCAGCGGATCAGTTTTCGTTTGGTGCCGTGGGCGATCTTAACAAATACGAATACAGCCTGAGTGGCAGTGTGGATCATTGGGACTTTGCGGGTGGTGTTGAACTTCGTGAAGAGGAAATCAACGAGCGTGAGCGCGATCAGTGGGGGTATTTTGTTGAGGCCGGAGTACAACTTAATGCCGGTTTCTCGGCTGGGTTGGGGTTGCGCCTTGATGACAACGACGACTTTGGTACCCACCTGACTGGTCGTGCCCATGCGTCCTGGCTCACTGCACTATCTCAGGGCCGCAGCCTGCGCGTGCGCGCAAGCTACGGCACCGGTTTTCGTGCGCCCAGTCTGTCTGAAGAAGCATTCAACGGCGGTGCCTTTGCCTTTCCGCCGGCCTCTACGACCGAGCTGCGCGAAGAGCAGAGTCGTGGCATTGATGTTGGCGTAGCGCTTGACGCAGCAAGCTACAGTGCAGCGATCACCTACTTTAGTCAGAAGATTGAAGACGCGATCTTTTTTGATCTGGCATCGTTCTCTGGTTTTCTGCAAGCCGATGGTACAAGCCGATCCAGCGGGTTCACCGCCCGGGGTCACTTTGATATCACACCACAACTGAGGGTAAGCGGAGATTATCTGTTTAATCGTGCACGACTCGAAAGTGGCGAGCGACGTTTGCGGCGACCACGCAACAGTGGTCGGGTAAACCTGATCTACCAAAACGACACCTGGTCAGCGGGAGCAAGTCTGCGCTATGTGGGCGAGGTAGATGATGAGTTGTTCCTGGTTGGACGCCAGACCCTCACTGACTATGCCGTAGTAGATCTCACTGCAAACTATCAGATACGGGATAGCGTGCAGTTGTTCGGACGAGTAACCAATCTGTTCAGTGCAGAGGCTCAGGACGTTATTGGCTTTGAGTCGGCGGGTACTGGTGTGTTTGCGGGGGTGAAAGTCTCGCTTGCGAGAAACTAATTCAGTAACAGACCCATTGCCCGCTCTGCTACCGCAGTGATGGTGAGCGATGGGTTGACCCCAAGCGATGAGGGTATGACCGATCCATCAAGAACGTGCAGGCCGGGATGCACGCCACCGGCCGGGTTGAATACCCGGCCCAGGTCATCAACAACACCGTCGGCTGCAGAATCTGCCATCGCACAGCCACCAAGGGGGTGCACCGACACCAGATTGCGTCCGAGGGTTTCGCTCCAGATCGGGTTGGGAATATAGGTGCCGCCGGTTGCCCCGGTGGCGGTTTCCAGCGCATCACTTATACGCGCAAACACCGGATCGCGGCCGGCATCAGGCCAATGGATGCGCAGTTCGTCATCTTCCAGATGCATTTCACCCTGGCTTGCCTCGTGAGCCATAACAAGAAAGGTTTGGGTGTGCGCAACCGCCCCCTTGTAAGATCCCGTTGCCAGGCTTTTCAAGGTTCTGGCCACTTCGCTGACGCTGTCACCCAGATCGGTATCGGTTCCAAACAGGGGTGATGCACTGCCGAGCATTGCCGGTAGCAGGGGAGCCAGCGGACTCGGCAACGCCCCCTCCTGAATGACAAAATTCTCTGCCGGATTGGCTGAACGCCGGAGATCAACGAGGCCAGCAATAACGGGACCTACGGGATCGACTCCTTCCCGGGGCGGATGTCCGATGCCAATGCCGTTTACCGGAATATCGTTGTTGTAGCCAAAGGCAATAACGTCGCCGTTGCCGGAAAATCCTTTGCCGAGCTTATCTGAACAGCGAAGTCCGTTAGCCTGACTGCGTAGCAGAATTTCTGTGGAACCCAGGGTACCCGCGCCTAAAAACAGTTCGCGGCAGGTGATGCTGTGGCTTTCTGCGTCGTTTTTATTAGCGCTTTGGTAGTGCACGCGCCAGCCGGTCTCCAGGGGTTCGATTCTGCGCACGGCCGCGCCAGTGAACAGTTTTGCGCCTTTGACCACGGCATCCGCAAGATAATTCATGGCAACGGTGTTCTTGGCACCCACGTTGCACCCCGAGCAACAGTCGCCGCATAGCGTGCAGGGGGGTTGTACCGCACCCGTCGTTTTGGTGCGGGTTTCAAAGGTGACATTGATGGGCGGTAAGTCAATGGTTGCTTCAAGCGCTGATGCTTGGCGGGCAAGAACCGCCAGTTTTTGTAGCGGCACCTGGTTTGGGTAAGGCACAGATTCGAGCATTCTGAGTGCGGTGTTGTAGGCCTCACTCAATCGCTGATCTTTATCTGTTCGCAGAGATTCAGGCCAGGACGCTGCGCGCAGAACCGCATCTTCAGGAACCAGCATAACGTTGCCGTTGATCAATGAGGTGCCTCCCAGCCCGCAACCCAGTAACACAGAAACATCGTCCTGTACCCGTAGATCAAACAGGGCGTTAGTGCGCCCGACATGGCGCTGTTTTCTGCTGATTTGGAACTCTTTGGCAGCGCTTGTCAGTGAGTCTGGAAATTCTCCAGGTACCCGCTCAGGCCCGCGTTCGATGAGCGCCACATCTCTACCCGCTTCGGCGAGTCGGTTAACGGCCACGCCAGCGCCATAACCTGAACCCACCACCAAGACATCGTAGTGGGGACTGGCCAAGCTAATGTCTTTGCTGAGCCTGTGTTTGTCTGTGGTTTTGACTGGTTCGGTCATCTTGTGGGGTTATCTTGTTGCGGCAGAGTTAACGAATAACAATAGGGGGTTCGATGGCCCGGACCTGGCTTTTTGCACCATCAGGATGATCGATGCCCAGTGGATACAAAACGAGGTCACCGTTGCGATCAAACTTCATGCGGACAAAATTCTTGTAGCTGGCAAGCCTTAGGGATGAAAACGCGTTGGTTAGATTGGCGCCGAACAGGTTCAGGGAAAACATGAGATAAATGCCTATGACGGTGCCACCAACACCACCACCCAGAACAATCATGAATAACAGAAACCAGAAGAAAGAAAAGCTTAAGGCCTCAACGTGACCATAAATCCAGCCGGTAATGGTTAGGGCAACGCACAGGGTCAGAATCATGCCCACCATATGAAGCAGGGTGTGAATGCCGCCGAGCAAGATACGGGTGGAGCGGCTGCAGTTTTCATTAAATGCGGTGAGTCCCAGCCCGGTGAGTAGCACCACCAGGGCAAACTCCGGACTTTTGGGCACCATAGTGACGACATGATTGAGGGTCTTGCCAATCCCGCCATGATCAATGAGTACCGACTCAAAAAGTTGTGACACCGATTCGGTGCCCACCAGTTGCCGAGTCTCCAGCACCCAGGCAAGCATGGTGTAGACAAAGCCCACAAACAGAGACAGTTGCCAGTTCAATACTGGAAACAGCAGGTTACGCAGCGACAGCCTGTGGCTTGTGGGGGCATCGGGATAGCACTTTTGTGCACCAAGGGTGGTTTGTTCGTCCAGTTCAAGTTGTCTGGGCAGTTGATGGGTGGGGTGCAGAAACGCACCGCCACCGCCCGATGTGACTAATTGCAGGTCTTCGCTATCGGTGCAGTAACGCGAGTAGTGATGCAGATCGCCGGTGAGCATCAGCCTGACGCTGGCACCTGCGCTGTCGCATAGCCCAGCCAGCCAGCGCACCGCCATGCCTTTGGTTTGCGGGTCGATCAGCGACCAGTGAGGGTAGGGTGCAATCACAATAACCCGATCACCCGGCTGCATATGGGCCACCACAGATTCAAAATAGCGGCGTTGCGCGGGATTTAGTCGATCATCGAGCTGAATATCTGGTGCCAGTAGCCACCAGTCGTTGGGTAGCTGCCAGGAAAAGTAGCTGTGGCTTTGGGGTTTGCGCCAATGTCCGAGAGGCCACTGGGGATGATCACTGCTGTCGTGGCAAAAAATGTCCTGGAACGCATGCAGTCCGTCATACCAGTCGTGATTGCCTGGTACCGCAAAGGCATCGGCGCTAAAGGGCTTGTGCTCTTCGCACGCGGCCTGGTAGGGGGCCAGGGTACGCTCTTCATAGGCACTAACCGAGGGATCGGGATACACCAGATCGCCACCAAACAGCAGCAGATCAGCGCGAGGTAATCGTTCGCCGTCGACAAGGAGCGCGCTTTGGGCGGCAGTACTTGCAATGGCAAAACTGGAATCCCAGCCATCGCCGGTATCTGCAATGAAGTCCACCCACAGCTCGTTGTCTTTGCTATCGAAGTTCCATTGATTGCGCTGGTCCCTGGAGTCTGTGGCCTGTAGCTCCCGGTTATCGGCGAGACCACCAATCACGGTGGCCAGCAGAGCGCGCGCACCGATGCGCAGTAGCAGTAGCGGCTGATACCAGCGGACCATGGGGAGTTGTCTGCTGGATGGCTTTTTTGGTGGCATGAGGTGTTGCCGTATTATGCTGACAGGCCAACAGAGTTTAGGCGCAATGCCCCCTCCTTGGTAAGGGCTAAGGTATGATCAGCGGCTGATGACAGCAAACGAATCACCAGTGTCCGCTCCGACCAACAGACTCGCCATCGACATCGGTGGCACCTTTACCGACATTGTTTTGCAATGGCAAAGCAAGCTCTATAGCACCAAGCTGCTGACCACCCATGAGGCGCCGGCCAATGCGGTTCTCAGCGGGGTGCAAGAGATTGTGGCCAACGCAGGCGCCACCCTGAATGGCATTGATGTTGTCTTACACGGCACAACACTCGCCACCAATGCGTTGATTGAACGCCGTGGTGCAAAAACGGCGCTTTTAACCACCGAAGGGCATCGTGACGTTCTGGAAATGGCGCACGAAAATCGCTTCGAACAGTACGACCTGAATATTGTGCGACCGCAGCCGCTGGTGCCCCGGTCGTTGCGCCTGGGTATTCGGGAGCGGCTGAACGCGCAGGGCAACGTGCTGGTCGCGCTTGATAACGAATCGGTGGCTAAAGCGATTCGAGTGCTTGAGCAAGAACGGGTGGAGAGCCTGGCCATTGGTCTTCTGCATGCCTACGCCAACGACGACCACGAGCAACAGATAGCCGAGCAGGTGAGGCAAGCCTTGCCGTCAGTGCGCATTACGCTCGCCAGCGAAGTCTGCCCGGAGATTAGGGAATACGAGCGTTTTTCAACGGCGGTGGCCAACGCTTATGTGCAGCCGCTGATGGCGAGTTATCTGGCTGATCTCGAAACGCGAATGCAGCAGGCAGGTTGTTCTGCGCCTTTGCTCCTCATGACCTCAGGCGGAGGTCTGACCACTGCAGCGGCTGCCGCCGCGTTTCCTATTCGGCTGGTTGAATCTGGTCCTGCTGGGGGTGCGATCCTTGCCGCAAGTCACGCCGAGCGGCAGGCCGCAGATCGCGTGTTGGCCTTTGATATGGGCGGCACCACCGCCAAGCTCACGTTGATCGACGATGGCGAGCCATTGCTGTCGCGATCCTTCGAAGTCGATCGGCAGTATCGATTTAAAAAAGGCAGTGGCTTGCCGTTACGTATCCCCGTGATCGAAATGGTAGAGATTGGTGCGGGTGGCGGTTCACTCGCCAGTCGTGACGAGTTAAACCGAATCTGTGTGGGGCCGCGCAGCGCAGGTTCGCAGCCCGGACCGGCGTGTTATGGCCTTGGCGGTCAGGATCCGGCGGTAACCGATGCCGACGTGGTGCTTGGTCGCCTGCAACCGCACGCCTTTGCCGGCGGCCGCATGCAGCTCGATAGCGCTGCTGCCCACCAGGCCATCCAGACCCTTGCGCCAGGCAGCGAGACCGCCCAGGCGCTTGAACTGGCTCATGCGGTTAGTGAAGTGGTGGATGAAAATATGGCGGCGGCTGCCAAAGCTCACGCCAGCGAGTGGGGCAAGGACATTACTGGTCGCACCCTGATTGCCTTTGGTGGTGCGGCACCACTGCATGCGGCGCGATTGGCGCAAAAACTGGGGCTTAAGCGATTGGTGATTCCGGCGGGAGCGGGGGTTGGAAGTGCGCTGGGTTTTCTGGCCGCGCCCGTTTCTTTTGAAGTAGTGCGTAGCCGCTACATTCGACTGGAGAATTACACGCCGGAACTATTGCGCGAACTCACCGAGAGCATGCACACCGAGGCCATGCAGGTGATTGCGCCGGCGCTTGCGAAAGACGAAGCGACAGTGATGCGTCGCCGGGCGTTCATGCGGTACGTCGGGCAAGGCTACGAGATTGGGGTGGAGCTGGATGAATCCATGCAGACGGCAGAGATATTGCGTGAACGCTTTGAAGCCGCTTATGCGGCACTGTATACCCGGGTAATTCCGGACCTGGATATTGAAGTGCTTAGCTGGACCCTAAGCGTTGCCAACAAGCAGCCCCAGGCGCTGCCGCTGTCGCCGCCCCAGGCGTTGAGCCAGGTCGGCGCGGTGGCCGAAACTGAAGAATCTGAGCCTGCTGCAAAACAGTTGCCGGATTGGCAGGTGTTTGACGCTGAAGCCTTGGCGCCTCTGGCGGCCAGTGTTGTTGCACGTTCAAATTTGCAAGCCAATGCATCACTCGCTGGACCAGCACTGATTACGGAAGGACAAACCACTACCTATGTACCCAATGGCGCCAGTGTGGTGATGACCGAGCACGGCGATCTGGTGATTACCTATGACTGAGGCCGTTACCGACAAAACCCTGTCCGAGTTGCAGTCCCAGTTATTGTGGGACCGTTTGCTTGCGCTGGTGGAAGAGCAGGCACAAACACTGATGCGCACTGCGTTTTCCACGGTGGTACGTGAAGCTGGCGATCTGTCTGCCGGAGTGTTTGATACCCAGGGAAGAATGCTTGCACAAGCGATTACGGGCACACCTGGACATGTGAATGCGATGGCGGCAGCGGTAGGCCATTTCTTGCATCGTTATCCGTTGCACAGCCTGGTTCCAGGCGATGTACTGGTCACCAATGATCCGTGGCTTGGCACGGGACATCTGAATGATTTCACGGTAGTGACCCCGGTGTTTCGGGATGATCAGTGTGTTGCCTTGTTTGCGTCTACCAGCCACATTGCCGATGTTGGTGGGCGCGGCTTTGGGCCCGAGGCCGCCGAGGTGTTCGAAGAAGGACTGAATATCCCGGTGAGCAAACTGTTTGTGGCGGGTGAGCGTAATGACACGCTGTTCGATATTGTGGCGGCCAACGTTCGTGATCCGCAGGTCGCTGAAGGGGATCTCTATTCATTGGTGACCTGCAATGCCACCTCTGCTGAGCAACTGATGCGGGTGCTCAATGAGTTTGGCCAGAACGGACTTCAACAGATTTCTCAGCACATTCTTTCTTCCTCAGCCGAAGCCATGCATCGAGCGATCCGGGAATTGCCTGAAGGCAGGGTTGAAAACTCCATGCGAGTGGATGGGTACGATGAGCCGATCGATTTGCACTGCACGATTGATATCGCCGAGGGCAAGATTCTGATTGATTTCAGTGGCACCTCCGGGGCCTCGACCAAAGGTATCAACGTGCCACTGAATTACACAGACGCCTACGCCTCCTTTGGCCTGCGTTGTCTTGTGGGGAGTGGCGTGCCAAATAACGCGGGTTCGCTTGCGGCCATTGAAGTCACAGCGCCGGAGCAGTGTATTCTGAACGCTAAATCGCCCGCCGCGGTGTCTGCCAGACACGCGCTTGGGCAACTGTTGCCCGACGTTGTGCTCGGTGCCATGGCCAAAGTACTGCCGGACAAAGTGCCGGCGGAGGGCGCCGCCTGTATCTGGAATCCGGTACTGCTGTCAGATATCGGTGAGACGCCGGCGTTTGTTATCAACCCGATATACAACGGCGGCACAGGGGCCAGGCCGGATCGAGATGGCCTGTCGACCACAGCCTTTCCCTCTGGCGTGCGTACCACCCCCACAGAGATCAATGAGGTGAGTGCGCCGCTCATCATTTGGCAGCGCGAGTTCGCTGCAAACAGCGGTGGGCAGGGCAGATACGTGGGAGGCGCGGGGCAGAAGATTGAGATCAGTCATGCCGAGGATCGCCCGTTCTGGATTTCCCGGATGTTCGATCGGGTGCATCATGCCGCCCGGGGGCGCGAAGGCGGCGAGCCCGGCGCCCTCGGAGAGATCAGACTGAAAAGCGGTGAGGTATTGGCCGGGAAGGGCAAATCCCGGGTGCCTGCTGGAGATCGATTGATCATGGTAACGCCTGGCGGTGGCGGCCATGGTTCATCAGAAAACGGGAACTAGAAGCGACTCAAGCCGGCAATCAGGCCGGCAATCAGGCGGGCAATCAGGCGGGGTAGTAAAGCGCCGAGGTGTTATTGGCGTGCTGGCTCTGGCCCAGCTTGGTGTCGCGAACGCTCTGTACCAGTTCTTCTGCGGTGGGCAGGCAGGTGCCGCAACAGGTGCCAACACCCAGGCGTTGCGACAGCTCTGTGACGTCTTCGCAGCCGGAGCGAATCGCTTTGGTGATCTGGCCGTCGGTGACAGCGTTGCAAATACATACGTACATCGTGAGTGCAATACTAAACGAGAATCATTATCGATCGCAAGGGGTATTGCTTCTCACTTTGTTATTCGTTCTTAGGTGCGAATTAATATCATTATAATTCAATAAGTTACGCTTGTTTTGCGGGTGTTTTACGTGCATTATCGCGGCGTTTTCAAAAGGACATCAGTGGATGAAACCCCAAGCGAAAGAAGTCATTACGCACCTCAACAAGATTCTCAAAAACGAGCTCACCGCCATCAACCAGTATTTCTTGCACGCCAAGATGCTTGCAGACTGGGGCATGGACAAGCTTGCTGCGAAGGTTCGGGAAGAATCCATTGATGAGATGAAACACGCCGATGAGCTGATTGAGCGCATCCTGTTTCTTGAAGGCCTGCCGAATCTGCAGGATCTGGGGAAGTTACAGATCGGCGAAAATGTTGAGGAGATTCTGAAGAGCGATATGGCACTGGAGCACATCGCGATTCCTGATCTGCGTGACGCCGTGGCGCACAGCGAATCAGTGAATGACTACGTTAGCCGGGATCTGTTTGCCAGTATCCTGAGCGCTGAGGAAGGCCATGTGGATTGGCTTGAAACCCAGATATCTCTGCTCGATAAGGTGGGCGCGGCCAACTACATCCAGTCGCAGATGACCCCCTGATCGCTCTTGTGGACAGGTCCTAGCTGAGAATATCTCGGCCAATAATCATGCGCATGATCTCGTTGGTGCCCTCAAGAATCTCGTGCACCCGCAGATCGCGCATGTAGCGTTCGATGGGGTAGTCCTGCAGATAGCCGTAGCCGCCATGTAACTGCAGCGCCTGATTGGCAACCGCGCTGCCGGTTTCTGTCGCAAACAGTTTGGCCATTGCTGCACTGGAGGTTTTGTCCGGTGCCCCTTCAGAGACCTTGCGCGCGGCCTGATACAAAAGTGCCCGGGCAGCCGCCAGCTTGGTGGCCATCTCTGCGATCTTGAATTGGGTGTTTTGAAACTCGGCAATCGATTTACCGAACTGCTTGCGTTCTTTAACGTATTCCACCGTGGCATCCAGACAGCGCTGTGCGCCACCCAGCGAGCAGGCGCCGATGTTCAGGCGGCCACCATCCAGGCCTGCCATGGCAATTTTAAAGCCCTGGCCTTCGCTGCCAACCCGGTTGCTCACCGGTACCCGGCAGTCGTCGAACTGAACCATGGCCGTGGGTTGGGAATGCCAGCCCATTTTTTTCTCTGGCGCGCCAAAGCTGAGCCCTGGCGTGCCTTTTTCAACCACAATGCAAGACACGCCGCCGGGCCCTTCGTCGCCGGTGCGCAGCATGCACACATAGATTTCGTTTTCGCCGCCACCAGAAATGAAGGCCTTGGCGCCATTAATGACGTATTCATCGCCATCGCGCCGGGCCTCGGTGCGCAGGGCAGCGGCATCCGATCCGGACGAGGGTTCGGTCAGGCAATAGCTTGCGATGTTGTCCATAGTGATGAGGCGCGGCAAGAAACGTTTCTTGAGCTCATCATCGCCAAAGTTGTCGATCATCCACGACGCCATGTTGTGGATGGAAATAAATGCGGAAGTGGATGGGCAGCCATAGGCCATCTCTTCCATGATGAGTGCGGCTTCAACCCGAGACAGGCCAATGCCGCCTGAATCTTCTGACACATAAATAGCGCCGAAGCCAAGAGAGGCTGCTTCCTGAATCGTGTCGCGCGGGAAAATATGGTGCGCATCCCAGTCGGCAGCGAACGGCGTAATGCGATCCGCGGTGAAGCGGCTCGCGGCGTCTTTTATAGCGCTTTGTTCGTCGGTAAATTCGGCATACACGAGCGTCGTACTCCTTTGCGGCCCAAAATGATGACAGCGGATGGGTGTTACTGATGATAAGTGTAACAAATACCACTTTTTACGCCAGTCTCGATTGAGAATCCCGTCACGCTTTAGCGCGATTGCTGCCACTTTCGAGTAAACTGCGCGTCCGCAAATCGCGCCCGGCCCGGGTGGCGAAATTGGTAGACGCAAGGGACTTAAAATCCCTCGGTAGAAATA
>CAZWMD010000047.1:0-21236 GCA_964634815.1 uncultured Pseudomonadales bacterium
AAAAGTCCCGTTGTGCAAACATCAGTGTCCCTCCATTGTGTGTCTATGCCATACCTTCTATGCCATACCCCAGACCTAACCCCCAACTGTGAGAGTCCATTCGTGCTGGCCAAGAGCTTTGCCTTCAAACTCAAACACCAGACGCATCTGATAACTCCCGGGCCCCAGCTCTTTGAGTCCAGGAATGCGCTGCTTGCTCTTAAACCGGCCCGGCTTTCGAACTTCAGAGTGGATCAACTGCCGAGTGAGTCGGTCACCCGCACGGTACACCTCAACCAGTTCATCAATCTGCACCGCCTGCCCGCCACGCGGCACGCTCAATGCAAAGCTGCCGTTATAGCCCGCAGCTCGCGATAGTCGACTTCTACCCTGTCGATCGTGTGCTGAGACCTTGGTGGCCACTACCCGATAACCACCAATTGAGGCTGGAACCGATGAGGTTTTTGGCGGAGCTGTTTTTGCGGAGGTCGCTGATGACGTGGTTTTCCGGGAAGCAACTTGAGGCGCCGGTTTGGCTGAGCTTGGGCTCACCGTGCTCGAGGCAGGTTTGCTCGCTGGGGCAGCGGGCTCAGACAGTCCAAAGGCCGGGATTGATGTGCCCTGTGGCGCATTAGCAGTCTCGCCTGCAGTATCACCTGCTATTTCACCAGCAATCTCACTCGCGGTCGCATTCGACACGGGCGGGTTGCTGGCAGAATCAACCGCGGAGTCGCCGCTGGCTAACCACCAGATACCTGCACCCGCCAGCAAGATGGCTGCCACCGCCCCACCCACCGCTGTCCTGGGTTCTGGCAACGGAATCTCAAGCGAGGTTGGCATTCTGATTTCAGTACCCGACTCGGTAGCTGATAACGGGCCTCCAACGCTTGCCGGTGTGCTTTCGGTCGGTGTGCTCTGGGCCGTGCTGCCTGGTGCAGAACTACCCACCGAGACGGCTATGGCCGAGCGGCCAGGCGCAACCAATGTGCCGCCACTATCATTTACCGACTCAGCCAACGCTACCTCAAGCGCGTCAGAAAATTCCGCAGCACTCTGAAAACGATCATCCGCCTGTTTCGCAAGAGCCTGCACAATGGTTTCGCGCAATGGCCGCGGTACGGTCTCGTTCATTTCTTTTAGCGATCGCGGCTGGGTTTCGAGATGAGCACGCATCTGTTCAAACTGGCTGTTCGCCCGATAAGGCAATTTGCCCGTAAGCATTTCGTACAGCACCACTCCAAGCGCATACAAATCTGTGCGGCCATCTACCTGCTGCCCAAGAACTTGCTCGGGAGCCATGTAAGCGGGGGTACCCAGCACGCTGCCAGATTGGGTGATGCGTGTTTGATCAAGCAGGTGTGCTATACCGAAATCCAGCACCTTTACGGTGTCGCGCCCATCAAGCATAAGGTTGCCGGGTTTGATGTCTCTGTGAACTACCTTGTTGTCGTGAGCGTAACCAAGCCCGGCGAGCGCCTGCTTCATAATCCGCACGACCTCTGTCGCCGGCAGTGCCCCTTTCTCTCGCAGCATGTCGCCAAAGGGTTGCCCGGATATGTACTCCATCACCAGATACAGCGTGCCTTCATGGGCAAAGAATCGGAACACGGTGGCAATATTACTGTGGGCGAGCCCAGCCAGAGTTCGGGCCTCGGCGCGAAACCGCGCGGTGACTTCGGCCAGATCAGCAAGTTCCGGACGCACGAGTTTAATCGCCACGTCTCTATCGAGCTCGAGATCCCGGGCGCGAAACACCTCCCCCATGCCCCCGCCACCCAGCCGCGCCTCGATGCGATACTGATCGATGGTTGTGCCGATCATCGCCGCACCTCCACAAGCAGGGTATCTTGCTCAAACTCCTGAATAATCATGGGCCTAGACTACCATTGTGACTCTGAGATTGGACCCGGAGTTTGTCGGTAGACGCGCCCCCTGGACGAGATAGGGCAATCCACCGGCAAAGAAGGCCGCCGCGGGGTCCAGGCCAGACTCAAGATGGTCTAACGAGCGATGTTGAAACTAGCCACTGCTGTTCAATAGACTGTACTACCTTGTAACCAAACGAAGAGCGAGAGTCTGTCATGGCTGAAGCATACAAACCCCTGGATCCAGCCACCATGCCGCGCTCACCCGGACTGACCTACCAGGATCTGCTGGATCAAGATTCGCACACCGTGCCAGAGGTTCTGCGTCTGCAGTCACCCCGGGATATGGGGCTCAATGAGTTCCCTGTGGAGCGGTACACCACCGCGGAATACCACCAAAAAGAAGTGCAACACGTCTGGAAAAAGGTGTGGCAATTCACCTGTCGCGAAGAGGACATTCCTGAACCCGGCGATCACTACCGGTATGACATCGCCGGTATGTCGTTCCTGGTGGTCCGTACCGAAACCGGCGAGCTTAAGAGCTACCCAAACGCCTGTTTGCATCGTGGACGCATGCTCAAAGAATTTGACGGTAACGCCGCAGAACTGCGCTGCCCGTTCCATGGTTTCTGCTGGAAACTGGACGGGCAGCTACACGACATCCCAGCCGGTTGGGATTTCCCCCAGGTGGATCGGGATAACTTCAACCTGCCTGAGCTGCCCATTGCGGTCTGGGCCGGATTTATCTTCATCAACCCTGATCCGAACTGCGCGCCGTTTGAAGAGTTCATCAAAGATCTTGCGCCGCAGTTCGAGCGCTGGAACCTTGGCGGGTTGTACAAGTCCGCTCACGTTATGAAAGTAATGCCATGCAACTGGAAGATCGCGCAGGAGGCTTTTTGCGAGGCCTATCACGTCAATGGCACTCACCCGCAAATCTTGCGCAGCCTTGGCGACGTAAACAGTCAGGTTGATATCTGGGAAAACTGCGCCCGGGTAATTACCCCGGGGTCAACTCACAGTCCGCTACTCGACTATGAGGTAAGCAACGACGATATGCTGCGCGCAATGATGGATGTCGATCACGACGCAGAAGTTCCACAGATTCCCGAAGGCGTGTCCGCCAGAGAATTTATGGCCAACCAAAGCCGCAACAACCTGCGCGAGTTTGCTGGCAGCCGGGTTGATGAATACTGCGACGCCGAGTTGCTCGATAGCCTTGACTACACGCTGTTTCCCAACTTCCATCCGTGGGGTGCGTTTAACGGCATCGTTTACCGCTTTCGTCCAAACGGCAACGACCATCGGACCTGTATAATGGAGTGCATCTTGCTGGCGCCCTTCGAAGGTGAGCGACCTGCCCCAGCTGAAGTGCGCGAACTGGCGGAGGACGAGCATTGGTCAAGCGCCCTGGGTTATCTGGGCAAAGTGTTTGATCAGGATTCTTTCAACATGCCCAAGGTTCAAATGGGGCTTGAGTCTACCTATCAAACCGGCGTGGTACTGTCAGGCTATCAGGAATCCAAAGTACGCTGGCTACACCACAAGCTCACAGAGTGGATTGGCGAGTAGCAAAGGAAGACAAGAGAAAGACAAGAGGACCAATAGACATGGCCAGCATGACTCACCCGTTTGATCGGGACACTCTTTACAAGGTGGATGAAGACGGCAACATTCGCTTGAGCAACGGCAACCGGGTGGGTGTTTTCACTCGCTGGGGACAACATATCTCCGGCGACATCAAGCAAGCCGATCCTCAGCTGTGTAACTGGATTGGCAACAATCCCGATATGACTAAAACGGTGCAGCGGCCTGGAAAACGGGTGGGCAAAACCGACCAGTAGCGATCCGGCTACTTACCCAGTTTGTTGTCGAGCATCGGATCATTGTCTGGCCGTGACATGCTGAAGGATTTCTCAAGCACGGCATATTCGTCATAACCCATGCGGGTAAGAATATTCATGGCAGCGGTATCTACTCGCTGCTCTGAGATATAGGCATCCATAATATGAATGCCAACAACCTCTCCAAAGACCATCTGAAATCGATGCTCTCCGCCACGATGGCGTACAGGCTGGCTATCGACAACCACACACTCAAGCGCTGCAGGTGCCCGCGCAACCCTTGGCGGCGCAACGCGCGTTGAAGGCAGCATCTCAAGTGCGGCAAACTCAACCTCACTTTCATTGGCGGGCAAATGAGCAGAGGTTTTGTTCATCTCGTCACGAAGATCAAACGACACCAGATTACAAACAAACTCGCCGCTTTCAATTGCGTTGTATTCAGAGTGCTTGCGCTGCGAACCAAAGCGCACCCCTTCGTCAGTCATACTAAGACCGGGTGTGGCGGAAAACATGACAATATCTGGCGCGTCTGCAACTGCCTGAAAATAGCTGTATGGGGCGAGATTAACCGTGCCATCGGGGGCAAGTGTGGTGACCCAACCTATGGGTCGGGGTGCAACAAGTGCTTTGAACGGATTAAAAGCTAAGCCACCCGCTCCGCGGCCTTTTGCCTCGCTGTCGTAAAACACCTAGGCCTTACCCCGCCGCACACCGTCAACAATTTGATCCAGCACTTCGCGGGCAGCGTCTGGAATGCGAGTGCCGGGACCAAACACTGCCTTGACCCCGGTTTGCATCAGGAAATCGTAGTCCTTTTTGGGAATCACACCGCCAACAACCACCTGAACATGATGGGCACCCGCACGGCGCAGCTCAACAATCAGCTCTGGCACCAGCGTGGTGTGGCCGGCAGCCTGAGAGGACACCCCAACAACGTGCACATTGGCCTCCAGGGCCTGCTGCGCGACTTCCTGGGGTGTTGAGAACATCGGGGTGAGAGCAATCTCAAAACCCACATCGCCAAAGGCGCTGGCAATCACCTTGGCACCCCGGTCGTGCCCATCCTGGCCCATTTTGCTGACCAGCATGCTCGGCAGCCGGCCATGCTCATCTGCAAAGGCTTGCACCTCCGCCTGCAGTTGCAACCATTGAGCATCCTCAGAGTAAGCACTGCCATAGACACCAGTCACGGTTTTGGTTTCCGCGTTGTACCGGCCAAAAGCACTTTCAAGTGCGTAAGAAATTTCACCACCGGAGGCGCGCAACCGAGTGGCCTCAACAGCTAGTTCGAGCAGATTGCCCTCTCCACTTTCTGCTGCATGGGTTAAGGCGGCTAAAGCGGCCTGTACCTTGGCATCATCACGATGCTTGCGAATCTCCCCAAGACGATTGATCTGAGCGGTACGAACCGCTGCGTTATCAATCGCAAGCGTCTCAACCTCTTCTTCATCCTCAAGCTGATACTTGTTCACCCCAACAATAACGTCTTCGCCACGATCAATACGGGCCTGCTTGCGAGCCGCGGATTCTTCGATCCGCAACTTGGGCATGCCCGATTCAATCGCCTTGGCCATTCCGCCCAGCGCTTCAACTTCTTCGATGAGCGACCAGGCCTTGTCGGCCAGTTCCTGAGTCAGGCTTTCCATCATGTAGCTGCCACCCCAGGGATCAACCACATTGGTAATCCCGGTTTCTTCCTGAATCACAAGCTGTGTATTGCGGGCGATTCGCGAGGAAAACTCGGTGGGTAACGCGATAGCTTCATCAAGAGAATTTGTATGCAGCGATTGTGTGCCACCAAATACAGCAGCCATTGCCTCGATGGTGGTGCGAACAACGTTGTTATACGGGTCTTGTTCCGTGAGCGACCAACCCGACGTCTGACTGTGCGTCCGCAGCATTTTTGACTTCAGATTCTTGGGTTTGAATTCATCAACGATGCGAGCCCACAACAATCGCGCGGCACGCAGCTTGGCAATCTCCATGTAAAAGTTCATGGAGATGCCCCAAAAGAACGAAAGCCTTGGGGCAAACTGATCGATGTCGAGCCCGGCAGCTAAGGCCGTTCGAATGTACTCTTTGCCGTCGGCCAGGGTGTAGGCCATCTCGAGTGCTGCATCCGCTCCGGCTTCCTGAATGTGATAACCAGAAATAGAAATGGTGTTGAAGCGCGGCATGTTGGCCGTAGCATAGGCAATGATGTCACCAACAATGCGCATCGATGGTTCGGGCGGATAAATATAGGTGTTGCGCACCATGAATTCTTTGAGAATGTCATTCTGTATGGTTCCCGCCAGCGCTTCGGGCTTAACGCCCTGCTCTTCTGCGGCAACAATGTAGCCCGCAAGCACCGGCAGCACGGCACCGTTCATGGTCATCGACACGCTGACCTTATCCAGCGGAATGCCCTCAAACAGGATCTTCATGTCTTCCACGGAATCAATGGCCACGCCAGCCTTGCCAACGTCGCCAGCCACGCGAGGATGATCGGAGTCGTAGCCGCGATGGGTCGCCAGATCAAAGGCGACCGATACGCCCTGGCCGCCAGCAGCCAATGCCTGCCGATAAAAGGCGTTGGATTCTTCCGCGGTAGAAAACCCGGCGTACTGCCGAATGGTCCAGGGCCGACCGGCATACATGGTCGCCTGAGGACCCCGTACAAAGGGCTCAATGCCAGGCAATGTATTGGCAAACGGCAGTTGTTGAGTATCTGCTGCCGTATAAAGCGGCTTTAGAGTCAGACCCTCGGGTGTTTGCGTACTAAGCTCTTTGCCCGCCGTCTTCTCGGCGAGCGCCTGCCAATCGGCAAGCGTCGCGGGTGGCGGGACGTAGTCGTCGTGATCAGCCATGCTCTGCGCCTGCGTGTGTTGCTATCGGTATTGAGCAGGCCAGCGCCTGTTCACTCTTCTCAGCCGAGCTTGGAAATCACATCACCAAACAGTTCTTCATCAGAAGGCAGAGTTTTGGGAGTTGCCAGAGGTTTCGAGATCCAGGTGAGGTTAATCAAGTGCTTCCAGTTGATATTCTCATTAGTGGAGTTTCCGCCCCAGCTTCCGCAGCCCAAAGAAAAGGTTTGGCGCATACCGTTCCAAAGGTTGCCGCTGTTGGATGCCGCCTGGGGTTGGTTAACCATCACGCGCGAGGTCTTGGTACCAAAACCAAGCTTCAGCATGTTTTCTTCAGAGGTGGAATACAGACCACAGGAATGGCCCATACCCTGGTATTCCTGAATGCGGTTGGTAAGCTCAATCGCCTCATCGATGTCCTTCACCTTGTAGAACGCCATGATGACTGACAACTTCTCACCCGAGTAAGGGTGATCGGGACCGGTTCCGGTTTCTGGCATGATAATGAACAGCCGATCATCGGGAATATCCACTCCAGCCATCTCGCACAACACCTGAGGCTTCAACACAACCGCCTTGGTGTTCAGATGACCGTGCTCATCCCAAAGCACCTTGGCAATCTTTTCATAGTCGCCTTCTTTGGCAACATATCCACCCTCGGCAACCAGCTTCTCGATCATCGCGTCATAGACAGACTCAACAACAATCACTGAGTTATCTGAAGAGCAAGAGGCGGCTAGATCAAGGGTTTTGGAAATGCGGATTTTCTCAGCCGCGTCATCCAGATCTGCAGTTTCATCCACAGTGATCACGGCATTGCCCGCGCCAACACCCAATGCAGGAGTGCCACTGGAATAGGCCGCTTTCACCATGCCCGCGCCACCCGTGGCAAGAATCAGATCGCACTGCTTCATGAGCTCTTCGGTCTTCTCGATGCTCACAGTGCCCACGTCCTGAACCAGGTCAGCGGGTGCGCCCAGTGCAACCAGCGCTTCGCGCATCTTGTCGATGATCAACTTGTTCGTGAGCTTTGCGCGTGGATGTGGCGCAATAACAATGGCGTTGCGTCCCTTGACTGCATTGATCGCCTTGATCACCGGCGTCGCTTCCGGGTTGGTTGATGGCGACAGCGCGCCAACAACGCCAACCGGCTTCGCAATCTTCACAATGTTGCGCTCTTTGTCTTCTTCAAGGATGCCCACTGACTTGTCGTCAATAATGTCCATCAGGGCCGCGCGAGTCTTGGTATTGATCTTCAGGAATTTGCCGTTGTAGTCCCCAAGCTGAGTTTCTTCCAGCGTATGGGTCGCGATGGCTTCAGCAACACCCGGCTGACAGCAGCTCCACACCATGCCGCGAATCAATTCGTCGACCTGCTCCTGGGTGTAGTTTTCAATTTGCGCTTGAGCGGCTCGTGCTCGGTCAATGATGGCGCTTATTTCTGATACCGCCTGGGTATCCGTGTCGAGATTTGCTGCTTCAGCCATGGGGGGCCTCCCAAAAAAGGTACGTATCTGGTATCCCTCTATTATACCAGTTTTAGCCTGAGGCGGGAAGATTCTGGAGCGCGTTACAGAAATATCAACAATCAATCCGGCGGCCGTTTTTTGCTTGCATCGTTGGCAATGACAGGCGAAGTTAAAACCTCCAACAAGTACCTGGAGGTTCACATTGGGTTCGGCAACACACACCGCACTAACTACAGCACAGTCCCAGGCAGTCGCCAGTGCCAAACAAGAGATCATCGAACTGCGCTCTCTGTATGCCCACGCCACCGACCTGATCGCCTCGTCGGACTCAGGACACCAGGCTAAGGGACGAGAAATCTACCACCGGATTTACACCCCCGATGCAAAAATTAGCGCCCAGGGGATCGACCCGGTTACCGGCCCCGATGCCTGGGTGAAAGTTGTTGCTGATGCGCTTGAATCCTACGATGCGACCCAACATCTTGTGGGCAGCCCCCTGGTGCATCAACTGCAGTTACCCGATGAGCAGGGCAATGGTGGCGAGGCCGAAGTCTCTGCCTACTTGCAGGCCTGGCACTCAACACCAGAAAACAGCCTGTATATGTTTGTCGGCACCTACCACGACCGCTGCGTGTACAGCCCCACAAACGGCTGGCAAATCGCCGCCATGCACCTGCAAAAAACCGCCGACGAACTGCGAGACTTCACCCCAAGGTAAGAGTGGATTGGTGGGGTCAGAGTAAAATGCCAGAGTAAGCAGTGGGGCCTCGCCCCACTGCTTACTCTGGCATTTTACTCTGACCCCAAAAATACGGCGTAGTCACCTTCGAAGGTAGCGGCTGGGCGGGCGTTGGGTTCGTCGGTCTGGGCGATCGTGGCTTTCAGAGTGAAGCGTGCCTTGCCCTTGGATTTGAGCTGATCGAGAGCACTGACTTGCTCGCCAAAATCGCACACTGACAGGATTCGGCCGGTAACAGGTCTCGCGTAGTTAATCCGCCCATCCGCCAAAACAATAGAGGCATTGAGGCGTCGCACCTGAAGCTGCAGATGCACCATCGACCAACCGCACAACGCATTGATTGCATAAAGGCTACCGGCAAAGCCAGTGCCATGCAGATTGATGTTGGGTTGAAGATCTGCGCCAACCTTCAAGAGGTTGTTGTCGAAGGACACAAGCTCAACACCCATGGCAGCGGACAGGGGAATCTGTTCGTACCAGGTCTTAGTCAACGCTTCACAGATGGCAGCAGTTGATACTTCCCGGATCATCTCACCAGACGGATTATCGTTTTCGCTCACAACACTTCTCCAAACACCATGACTTCAGTCAAAGCCAAAAAGGGTGAGCAGTGTAAACGAAGTTGCTAGCTAAACTTTCCAATTTTTGATCCGCGGGCAAGTGCCGCCACCGAACTGCTGCAGCTCAGGTTATTTTCGTAGACATAACGTTCGTGGTTGCGGGTCACTGCCGCAGAATCATAAACGTAGTTCACGAGCATGCCATAGGACTGTTTGAGCCCCTTCGTTGAGCGGTCGCCCAGCCAGTTAACTCGCTCCAGCCTTGCCCCGTTTCGAAGATGAAACCGCTGTACCGGATCAAGCGGCTGGTCACCAGACTTGGCGGACATCAGGTAGTGAGCACACAGCCGCTCAAGTACAGGCTTGAGCGAGGCAGTCTGTGAATCAGACTTGGCCCAGCGTCCATCCTGATCAACCTGCAAGTCGGCCAATGCCCGAACTTCTTCTTCGCTAGCCAAAGACAGATTTTGAAGATTGTCCCGTTCAGCGGCAAGCCAACGACCAAACTCGGGGACTGGCGATAGTGTGGCAAAGGTCTTGATGTGCGGCAGTTCTTGATTGAGCTGTTCCACAACCTGCTTGATCAGGAGGTCTCCGAAGGCAATGCCGCGCAAACCCAGTTGGCAGTTGCTGATGGAGTAAAATATCGCAGTATCTGCATCGGCTTCGTTAAGGGGCGCCTCGTCATTGCGAATGATGTCATCGACCGACGACGACAAACCGGCAACCAGAGCCACCTGAACAAAAATGATCGGTTCCATTGGTAGCGCCGGATGAAAGAACGCAAAACAACGACGGCCAGAAGACACACGTTTTTGCAGGTCATTCCAGCCGCTGATTTCGTGTACTGCCTCGTACTTCATCAATCGTTCCAGAACGCAGGCTGACGTTTCCCAACCAATGCGCTCAAGCGAGAGGAAGCCCCGATTGAACCAGGCCGAAAACAACACCTGCATATCGGTATCTACCGGTTTGAGTTCCGGGTAGTCACCCAACAGTCCCAATAGGTCGGCGCGCATCTGTACGAGCCTCAGCGTGCCTTCGGGCGTCATATTAAAAATCTCAAACAACGCCCGGCGATCCGGGGTGCTTGCCGCATTAAGCGCCTGTACATTGGCAGGGCTAGGGTCAGCCTGGTAGGCAGCTGCGGCAGACGCAAGCCGACGCGCATCAGCTCGAAACTGCGTAAGCAGAAAGTCAAAGAACTCGATACGTCCAGCTTCATCGTAGAGCTGATAGTCTTCGAGTATTTCGCCCGCGAGCTTTAGCATGCTCGACTCGTCTTTCAGACGGAGCAAATCACACAGCTTGTCGCGCCAACCGCGCCGCTTGAATGAGGTGACGTTGGTAACGGACTGAAGTAACTGCTGCAATGCCATTGCCATTAACTGTCTCTGAATACCTGATTAGGTCTCAGATTACACAGCGCGGGGCATAAAAGAGTGCAAGGTTGAGCGGCTGTTGCAAGGGCAATGTAATGCCCGCCACAATTGTGGCGCCCTTGTTAATCCACCTGACTGTTTTGGCTGAATACCCCTAAGGAACCCGTATGACGAGTGAGAAGTCGAGCCAGATCACAAGCCAAGTCTCTGGAAAGGCCTTAAACGGAATCCGCGTGATCGATCTGACTCGCGGTCCAGCAGGCGGCCTGGCCAGCATGATGCTCGCCGATTTTGGTGCAGAGGTTCTGCGGGTGGTTCAACGTTCCACCCCTGACCCATTAGAAAAACTGCCCGCCGCACCCATGTGGCATCGCGGCAAGCAATGCCTGGAGCTCGATCTAAAAAACCCGGAAGAGCTCAGCGAACTGCACAGGCTGTGCGCCTGTGCAGACGTGTTTATAACTACCTGGCGAGAAGCTGCACTTAGCCAGTACAAACTGACACCCGCGCAACTGGAACTCACCCACCCCCACCTTGTGGTCTGCCACATCAGCGGTTTTGGCCACCAAGGACCACTAGCCAACGTACCTGGCTATGAACACGCCGTTGCCGCAGCGGCCGGGCGTATGCAACTCTTTCAGGGCTTAACCGATCGCGCGGGTCCGGTGTTTAGCGCCTTGCAAGTAGGCGTTCACGCCACCGCTCAGACTGCAGTAACGGGAATACTCGCTGCGCTGCACAGCGGCGCATCATCGGCTCAGGGTCGTACTGTGCGCACATCGTTACTTCAGGGATTTCTGGCCTACGAGCAGGGCACCATGCTTGCCGAGCAGTTTGCACAGTCGCATCCCAAGGCAATACCCGCCCCGCAACCACTAACCGCCGAACCCCCGATGCCAAGCCTCTACTATCATCCTGCCCAGGCCGCAGACGGCCGCTGGATGCAGTTTGGCAATCTGCTGCCACATCTGTTTGATAACTTTCTGGTCACCACCGGACTGATCGACATTGTCGCTGATCCGGATTTCAGTCCCACTCAGATGATGTTACCTCCCGAAAAACAGGAATCCTTTCGTGAGCGCATGCTGCAAACCATTTCCTCGCGTGGCTCTAACGACTGGATGAGCGACCTGATCGCCAATGGCCAGGTGGTTGCCGGCGTCTATCAAACCACACAACAGGCGCTGGACGATCCAGACTTGATTGCAAACGGTCACGTTTTCACCAGCGAAGAAGGCAGACAGCTCGGGCCTGTTGGTCGCCTGCAAACCACACCAGCGCAACCCGGCGCGACGCGTGAGACTTACTCTGAGGAATGCAGCTATCTGAACAACTGGCTATCGACACCCAGAGACTTGCCTCAACAACCGCGCAGCCAGCAGTTGCCATTGGCAGGCATTAAGGTGCTCGAAATCGCCACCATTATTGCCGCGCCCTTTGGCGCATCGTTACTCGCCGATCTGGGCGCAAGCGTTACCAAAGTCGAACAGATTGGCGGCGACCCTTATCGTGGCATGCTGTCCGGTGTGGGATCAGCGCGGGTTAACGCGGGCAAACGCAGCGTATGCGTGAATCTGAAATCGGCTGAAGGCAAGAAAATCGTTTTAGACCTGGCAGCCCAGGCTGACATTCTCATTCACAACTATCGCCCCGGGGTTCCCGAGCGCTTGGGCATCGACTACCAGGCCATAAAATCGATCAACCCAAACATCATCTATCTGCAATGCAATGGCTACGGGCCGGATGGTCCGGGAGCCGATCGCCCAAGCACACACCCCATACCAGGTGCTGCTCTGGGCGGCGTCCTGTATCAGTTAGGTTACCGGGTGCCAAACACACCACAATCGATAGACAGTTTGCGTCTATGGACTCGCCGACTGATGCGCGCCAACGAAGTAAATCCTGATCCCAACACCGCTTTAGTTGTTGCCACATCTGCCATGCTTGGCCTGGCCAGCCGCACCATCAATGGTGAGGGTCAGCAGATACTGGTGGATATGTTTGGCGCAAACGCTTACGCCAACCACGACGACTTCCTGAGCTATCCGGAAAAGCCGAACCGCGCACTACCAGACGAAGACCTCAAAGGGCTAAGCACTACCTACCGATTGTATCAATGCTTGGACAACCGCTGGGTATTCCTTGCCATGCTGCATCAAGCGGAACACGCGCGTTTCATTGCTGCCTTGCAAGACATCGAACTCACGATGCCAGATCAGTTTACGCCGGCAGAGCTAGAGGCTGGCGACCCGGTTCTAGCAACCCGCCTTGAAGCGCTGTTTGCACAACAACCGGCATCAGTCTGGGAAGCACTGTTCAGCAAACACCAGATCGCTTGCCTGCAAGCAGACCGCTGGACGCCCGATGAGTTTTGGCTGCACAGTGAGCAAGCCACAGCCATGGCACTAGTTGCGCCGGCCAAGCACCCCCTATGGGGCGACTATCTTAGACATGGCCCCATGGCAACCTTTGACGATTGCCGCATAGCCACGGGAGCTGCGCCGCTTGCCGGCCAGCACAATCGGGAGCTCCTGAAAGAATGTGGCTATAGCGATCAGGATATTGATGAGTTAATCAATAACCAGGTTATCTGGTCGGAAGACTCGGCCTGAAACTAACTAGGCTACAACGGATTCGCTTCACAAAACTCCACAACCACTGCCGCAAACTCCTCCCCAGCTTCTTCCTGCAAGAAATGCCCAACGCCTTTGAGTAAGCGGTGTTTTTGGCCTTGAGCGCCTGGCACGTCCTCTTCAAACCGAACGTGTCCGCCTTGGGTTACTGGATCGCTATCGCCAAACGAAGTGAGAAAGGGCTTCTTAAAC
The DNA here is from genome assembly GCA_964634815.1 of uncultured Pseudomonadales bacterium. Taxonomy (GTDB): domain Bacteria; phylum Pseudomonadota; class Gammaproteobacteria; order Pseudomonadales; family Azotimanducaceae; genus JALZVT01. Next base: position 13,510 of record CAZWMD010000047.1, read on the forward strand.
TCTCTTAGTTTGGCCCAGGCCTCCCGGTTGTCTGCTATCGCAGGATCATCAGGAAAGATAGGCACCAAAGACGGGAACTGTCGCGGCCCTTTTAAAAATTCTTCACTGGGAAACGGCGCATCGTAGGCTCTGCGCTGGGCATCAGAGAATCCGGAGCCCGATGCAGACATAGCCACTACATCGCTGACGCGCAGGTCGGGGTAAGAATCGCAGTATTTTATCCAATACATAAATCCGGCACCGTGCTCGTTTTCGCGCATCTTCTCGCCCATTTCTGCTGGCGGTAAGGCGGGAATGGTAGAAAACAGCGCGCGCATGGGGGCCGCCATTTCATCCGGTGTATCGCGAGCATCCGGCAAGCCGGTGTTCGCTACCACAACTCTCGCAAACCGATCTGGATGATCAGCCACCACGCGCAAGCCCAGTAGCCCGCCCCAGTCCTGACATACAAGGGTGATCTGTTGCAGATCGAGCCCCAGCACAAAACGTTCGAGCCAACCCACGTGAGAGGCATAGGTGTAGTCATCACGGCTGGCAGGCTTGTCCGACTTTCCAAAGCCAACCAGGTCCGGGCAAATAACGCGATAACCGGCTGCCACAAACGGCGGAATCATCTTGCGATACAAATAGCTCCACATGGGCTGACCATGCAGACAAAGGATTAACTCGCCATCTGCTGGCCCTTCATCAACGTAATGCATGCGCAAACTGCCGCCATCACCATCGTCGATATCAATGTAATTCGGCGTAAAGGGATAGCCCTCAAGATTGTCGAACCGATCATCCGGTGTTCGTAGCGTTTTCATTGTAGTTATCTCCCCAAAATTCTGTAACTGCGTCGAGAGTGTATCAGCCCGGCGCCAAGACGGGTTTGTTTCCTGCTCTGCGAAAAACAACAACGCTCATGATGACCACGATCAGGCAATAACACAGAGTTGAGAAACGCAGAACCGTTGCTGTGCCAAAACTCTCAACAATTTGGCTTGTGACCCAGGGGCTAATTGCTGTACCTGAGGTGGCGCCAAACAACAGCGCTGACACAAGCCGTGGCGATGGCGACACTTGCAGTTCTGTGGCAAACGAAATGGCAATCTTCAGAAACGCCAGATTGCCAAATCCCCACAGCGCACCCAGCCAGGGAATCCACTGCAAATCTGTGGTCAGCCACAGCGGTACCGAGCACACAGCCGCTGAAATCGCGGATACCAATACCAATCGGGTCGCCCCAACCTTAAGTACCCACCAGGCAACAACAAGCTGTGCCCAGAACATACCCAGCCAAAACTGGCCAACCACTGCGCCGGCCTCGGCCGGGCTTGCTTGTACGCTCGCCTGAAGATGCTGCGGCAGCCACCAGAGCATCGCGTATTGGCCCAGGGTATAAAGACACAGAGCTGCGATACACAGGCCAATATTCACCGTCCAAACCGATGAAAACGAAGGCGTCGATTTGCTTTGTGAGACGTTGGTCTGCTGATCCGTTAAGTTCTTTGATGATGCATCCGACGCACTGACTTCCGGATAGTTCGACATCATTGCCAGCAGCACAACCAATGCCGCTGCGCTAGCCACAATCCAGTAGCCGGATGACCAGTGCCACTGGTAGCCCAAAAAAAGCAAGGCAAGGGCGGCACAGAGTTTACCGGCAAGACTGAAGCAGGCGTCGGTCATGACCAGCATGGACGCTCGCGGTTCAGGTGCATAGCTGCGCGCGATGGTGCTGGCAGCAGTCGCAAGGCCGATTCCTAGGCAGATACCCGCAATTCCAAACATTGGCCAGATCAGCATCAAGCTCCCAGTGCGCACCATGCTTCCAAGACAAAGGGCCACTATAAGAAACGTGCTTATCAACAAGGTACGCAAGGGAAAGCGGTCCACAAGCTCAATGGCCAGGCCAGCACCAATCAACATGCCAAAGGTGAACCAGCCAAACCCTCGGGTGATCTGGGTAACTTCCACTGCAAAGTGCTGGGCCATCGGACCGGAGATCAGCCCAAAGGTAGACAAAACGCCAGACACACAAAAGTAGGCAAGAAACGCAGACAGGGTTATGCGAGTACGATTCATGCTAGATCACTGATCCGTTCCTGTATCCATATGCACACGGCCTCAATCACCACCGGTTCTACGGGTTGCGCAAGCAGTCGATGCGACCCAACCAGAGTGGCATCGCCCGGCTCCAGTCGCAGAACATGGGTCAGATCAGGAACCAGCTCTGCCGTCACCTCCGCACGGACTAACTGCTCAATCTCGTTTATGTCTCCAGGGTTAACCTGCAAGTCTTTAGTGCCACCAAGCAGCAAAGTTGGCACCTCTACCGCCTGGTAAACCTGTTGCAGATCAAGCGCGAAGAGCTCTCGGTACCAACGCGCCGGCACCTTTTGCCAACGGATGCGGACCGTATCGCCAACAGAGTTTTTAACTTTTCGAATGACTCTGGCCTGGCGCCGGGCGTTTGCACCCAGAGCGCGATAAAGAAGGTTAGGCAAGACTCCCAGCACACCCGGGCGCATGGCCAGTTCTCGCTCCATGGTGTGCGCCTGTTGCATGAGTATCTGCTCAAGATTCTGGACAAAGGGACAAAGCAAAACGAGTCCGGCAAGCTCTGGGAAACGTTGCGCCAACTGCGCGCCTATGGCGGTTCCTTCGCTGTGCCCCAATACATACAAAGCAGAGCCGTCACAATCTGGCAGACTTTTCAGTAAACACAACCAATTGTAGGCATCTGCCACCAAATCACCGTGGCCGGCTCGCAGATAGCTTCCCTCACTCTCTCCACAACCGCGTTTGTCATAACGCAAGCTACCTATTCCGCGATCTGCCAAATAGCGTGCAATTGCATTAAAGGAGTTAAGCGCTTGGCCAGGCGAGTTTTCATCTCGGTCAAACGGGCCACTGCCGTGGACCATAAGCACCACAGGGCAAGCGGCAGCGGAAGAAAAATCATCAGAGCTACCTGCGTCCGGCAAACACAGGGTGCCAGCCAGTTTGAAGCCAGCAGATTCAACAAATAGCCCGCGTTCAATCATGTGAAGTGTCTATTTTAATGTTACAGCTTGAGATAGAGATCAACACAGTCGCGACTACCCTCCCAATCACACATTCTCTGATAATCTGGCCCTGTGCAACCCGGTATTTTGCGGTCCGGGCAACCCCGTGAACATCTGTCCAGCAAGCGAGATATAATGACATTGCCCGTCAACAGGAGCGTCCTTTGAGTAAAACACTGAATGTAAACGGTCAACCACAACGCGTGGAATCTGATCCGAGCACGCCACTGCTATGGGTATTGCGGGAAGAACTGGAACTGACCGGCACCAAGTACGGGTGTGGTATTGCTCAGTGTGGTGCCTGTACCGTTCATATTGATGGTCAGGCAATAAGAGCCTGCGTGTACCCGTTGAGCGCAGTCAATGAGACGCAGCAGATAGTGACTATCGAAGGGTTGTCCGACGACGGATCGCACCCCGTACAGCAGGCCTGGGCCGAACTCGACGTACCACAGTGTGGCTATTGTCAGCCCGGAATGATCATGGCGTCGGCAGCGCTGCTTAACAACACGCCCAAACCCTCGGATCAGGACATCGATCAGGGAATCACCAATATTTGTCGTTGCGGCACCTTCCAACGAGTACGCAAAGGTATCCACAGGGCTGCGGAACTCAGCTACGACGCCACCGGGAGCAACTCATGAAATCAAGTTCATTAGTTTCACCTGTTTCGCGGCGCAAGTTTGTTGTGGGCTCTGCAGTGGCGGGTTCCGGGCTGGCATTGGGAATAAACGTCCCCGCTTTAGCAAAGAATCCAGAGAGCGACCATGGCAAAGACTCCCGGCAGGACCAAAATGAAGTGAACGTCTGGGCAGTCATCAACCCCGACGATTCAGTGATTGTTCGAATAGTTCGCTCAGAAATGGGGCAAGGCACCTTAACCGGCCTCGCGCAGCTTGTTGCAGAAGAACTGGATTGCGATTGGTCAAAGGTGAGCACCGAACAACCCACCCCGGGCACCAGTCTCGCGCGCAATCGACCCTGGCAAAGTTATGCCACCGGTGGTAGCCGGGGTATCCGGCAAAGCAATCAATACGTCCGCGAAGGCGGTGCTGCCGCCAAACAAATGTTACTGGAAGCCGCAGCTATGGATTGGCAGGTGCCGATCTCGGAGTGCATTGGTAAAAACAGTATCATCACACATACACCAAGCGGCAAAACAAAGCGCTACGGTGAAGTAGCTGCTGCGGCGGCAAAGCTTGCACCCCCTCTCGATGTTGTGCTCAAAGACCCAAAGGACTGGACCATCGCAGGGCAGCCGGTCAAGCGGCTGGACACCGCTGACAAGCTTACCGGCAAACAAATTTATGGCGCTGACGTTCGACTTCCAGGGTTGGTAAACGCTGCAATAAAAGCCTGTCCGGTAAACGGTGGCCTGCTTAAGTCTTTTGATGCCAAGGCGATTACCAAAATGCCTGGGGTACTGGGCACCGTGCAGGTTGATGACACCGCCGTGGCCGTGGTCGCAAAAACCTGGTGGCAGGCCAAAACTGCCCTCGATGCCCTTCCCATCACCTGGGACAAAGGCGCCAATGCCAAGGAGTCCAGCAAAACCATCGATCAACGTTTGCAGGAAGGTCTTGCCGCTACCAAGGCGGTGGTTGGCAATAAAAGCGGCGATGCTGCCAAGGCGATAGAAAATGCTGCTCAAACTGTGGAGGCTGAATACTTCTATCCGTTCCAGAATCACGCAACGATGGAGCCCATGAATGCCACCGCGTTGTGGAGCGATACCCGGTGCGAAGTTTGGTGTCCAACGCAAAACGGTGAGGCAGCACTTGCCGCAACCTCTGAAGCCTCTGGTCTGGCCCTTGAGCAATGTGAAGTCTACAAACTCAACCTGGGAGGCGGCTTTGGGCGTCGAGGTGGCTCCCACGATTTTGTTCGGCAGGCCGTTGCCATTGCAAAACAGTTTCCGAACACACCCGTGAAACTTCTTTGGACCAGAGAAGAAGACATGCAACACGGCATGTATCACCCAATCACCAAAGCAAAAATGGTGGCTGGTCTTGATTCGAAGGGCAAACTCAGTGGCCTGCACATGCGCATTTCGGGCCAGTCAATTTTGGCCACACTCGCGCCTCAGGCGATCCGCGACGGCAAAGACCCAGCCCAATTCCAGGGTGTAGATAAAGCGGGAGATCATTCCATCTCGTATAGCGTTCCCGATCTGCTGGTTGATCACGCGATGCGAAACACCCATCTGCGACCGGGCTTTTTCCGCGGTGTTAATGTGAACCAGAACGCCGTGTATATGGAAAGCTTCATGGACGAACTGGCTCATGCCGCACAGCGCGACGCGCTGGTGTTCCGACGTGAGTTAATGGCAGACAACCCCAAGGGCCTCGCCGTCCTTGAGAAAGTCGCCGCTGAGGCAAAATGGGGCACACCAATGCCCAAAGGCAGTGGCCGGGGGCTGGCAATTTGCCACGCATTTGGTAGCTATGTTGCTGCCTGCGCGGAGGTCAGTGTCGATAAAAGAGGCAAGCTGTCGATAGATCGAATTGTGGCAGCGACGGACTCTGGATACGCGGTAAATCCTCAACAGGTTGAGGCACAGGTAGAAGGCTCATTTGTATACGGTCTTTCAGCCATGCTGTATGGGCAATGCACCGTTGAAGACGGGGCGGTGGTACAGAGCAACTTTCACGACTACCCCTCAATGCGCATCGCTGACATGCCAAAGGTCGAAACCCATGTCATGCCATCGGGGGGCTTTTGGGGTGGCGTGGGTGAACCCACAATCTCGGTGGCAGCACCTGCGGTGCTAAACGCAATCTACAACGCAACAGGCAAGCGCATACGACAGCTGCCCCTCGGCAACCAGGATTTGACGCCGGTTTGATAAGAAACATGACCCAACATAGGTTGGTAGTGAGAAAGGCTGTTGTTATCGCAGCCCTTATGACTGGACTTGGTTTGCCGGGCTGTACATACCAGCAAGAGAAAATCTTCGACTCACCCGGCACCGCAATACTTGCCTCTGCCTGTACCGGTTGTCATGGAACGCAAAGGGAACAAGGACAACTAATCCCGGTACTCGCAGGTCGGCGCGCCGAATCTCTCGAACGACAGATGCTGGGCTATCGCGATAACAAGAGATCTGGCACCCTAATGCCGCGATTGTTAAAAGCTTATTCAGACCAACAGATCTCTGAACTGGCCAAGTATTTCTCTACGCTAACGCAAGATCAGTGAGCAATAGCAAACACTCTTCAGCGGCAAGCTTCACGCGCCGACAAGCCCTGCAAATTATGGGCATCGCCGCCACTCTGACTACCCCGGCTGCCAGAGCCAAAAGTCATGGAATCGGTGCCAAGGTTGCCGTGGTTGGCGGCGGTTTTGGCGGCGCAACTCTGGCTCGACGCCTCAAACAACTTGCACCCGATATAGAAGTTTCTCTCATAGAGAAAAATGAAACTTACACTGCCTGCCCGCTAAGCAATCTGGTGCTGTCAGGCCAGCGGAATATCAGCCAGCAGCAGTTCAGCCTGGCTGGGCTTACACAGCAAGGCATCAACATAATTCATGACGAAGCCACTGAGATCGACACAACCAACAGGCAAATAAGCCTGCGAAGCGGCGCCACACTTAACTACGACAAAGTGGTAGTAGCGCCGGGCATTCGTTTGCTGTGGCAAGCCATCGAGGGGTACACAGAAGCCGCCAGTGCGCAGATGCCACATGCCTGGCAAGCGGGTAGCCAAACACTGTTGCTGCGCAGGCAACTTATGGCGATGCCAGACAATGGTACCGTAGTGATGGCTATTCCCGAAAACCCTTATCGTTGCCCTCCTGGACCCTACGAGCGCGCCAGTCTGATCGCCAATTACCTGAGCCAGCACAAACCCCGGGCCAAGCTTCTGTTGCTTGATGCCAAAGACAATTTCTCAAAGCAGGCGCTATTCCAGCAAGGCTGGCAGTCCCTGTACGGAAGTCGTATTGAGTGGCGAGGACTTGCTGACAGCGGCAAGGTGATTGCTGTTGACCCCACAAAACGCCTGTTGCAAACCGATTTCGATTCTGAGCATGCTGATGTCGCCAACATCATTCCGCCCCAGGCCGCTGCGGGTATAGCCGCGTCCGCCGGTTTAACTGACGCTTCGGGCTGGTGCCCCATAGACCCACTCACCTTCGCATCAACATTAGTCAACGATGCTTACGTCATTGGCGATGCGGCCATCGCCAACGCCATGCCAAAGTCTGCGTTTGCGGCAAATGCGCAGGCCAAGGTGTGTGCCGCGCAGATTGTTCAGGAACTGAACGGCGAGCCACCACTTTCCACCACCCTGATCAACACCTGCTATAGCCTTATTGCGCCCGACTACGGAATCAGCGTAGCCGGCGTATACCGGGCAGGACCAAAAGGATTGGAGTCTCAAGCTGGCACTGGGGGCACCAGTAGTCCCGATGCGTCAGCACGTACCCGCGCGCTCGAGGCTCGCTACGCCCGGAGCTGGTTCACAACGGTCACGCGCGAGGCGTTTGCCTCTGAAGAATCGCCATGATGCGGATACTGACGCTGTTGCTCTTCATCGGCACAGGTTTCGCCGAGCCAGTACTCTCTGGCGAGCCAGCCCAACACGCTGGCGATCCGGTAATGGGCAAGGCTGTATTCCTGGACCGATCTACCGGCCATTGTTTGCTGTGCCATAGCGTGAAACAAATAGCAGAGCC
>CAZWMD010000047.1:21336-31869 GCA_964634815.1 uncultured Pseudomonadales bacterium
ACCGATCTACCGGCCATTGTTTGCTGTGCCATAGCGTGAAACAAATAGCAGAGCCTTCCCAGGGCACCCTGGGGCCGGCACTTGATGATGTGGGAAACCGCTTAAGCGCTGATCAACTACGCGTGCGCATTAGTGACGGAACGCGACTAAACCCGGATACGGCAATGCCCGCGTATTTTCGGCAAGCGCCCCTTAACAGAGTCGCAGCAGAATACGTAGACAAAACGGTGTTGACAGAACAGGAAGTAGAAGACCTGGTGGCCTATCTGCTGACTCTAAAGAGCGCACCATGACCTCACTAAAAACCAACTTGTCGCGAAGACGCTTCAACACTGGCGTACTCGCCGGAACCCTCACAAGCACCAGCACAACGCTGCACGCATCAAACCTTGATGTGGCAAATGAATCCGATTCGTTGAGCTTGCTTGATGTGCCACAGTCACTGAAGGCTCATGTTGCCACTTTGTTTGGTACGCAGCCCATCGTCCGCAGCGGTATCAGGCTAACGTTGCCGGCGCTTGCAGAAAACGGCAACTCCGTGGCACTGAGCATCGAGACAGATCTGCGAAGAAGCCAACAGCGCATTCAGAAATTGTATTTGTTTGCTGAAAAGAACCCTTTACCAGATATCGCTCGCTTCGAATTTGCTGAACCCATAGATAAACAAAGCATAGATCTGCGAGTTCGACTCGCCGACAGCCAAACCATTCTTGCGGTTGCCCTGACCAATGACGGTACTCTGCTCGGCGACCATGCAAGCATCGTCGTAACCATTGCCGCTTGCATAGATATTCCTATCTAAAACCCACTTATGAATGCAGCAACCAACACAGCTACTTCACCAGACGCAAACCAAGCTGACTGGAAATCACGATTTGCCGCACCAAAGTCTGCCCGTAAAGGCGAGATCATCAAGGTGCGAACATTGCTCGCCCACCCCATGGAAAGCGGTTTCCGCGTGGATATCAATGGCAACAACATCCCAAGAGACATCATTCAAAGGTTCGAATGCCAATACGGGGGTGAAACGGTTTTCCAGACCCAGTTCTTTCCTGCCGTGGCCGCAAACCCTTATCTCGCTTTTGAACTGAAGGCCAAAACCAGCGGCGAAATCCTCTGTCGCTGGACCGATCAAAACGGTCAATGGGCCAGCGCGGGTCAATATCTTGAAGTTATCTAGGTCGCGGCTAACAACCTTGATGCTGGTCGTTGCATCTTGTATCGAGCTCATGGGGTGCCACCTTCCAGAAGATACATCAGACGCGTCATCAAACCTTGCATCTATTCAGCCACAGCCCATTCCCGCCAACCCAAAGTCTGGCTATCACTATCAAAATCTCGCGGAGCAATCCCTGCAGGACGACAACTTCGCAAACCCGGGCTACCTGTGGGTGGACGAAGGTAAGGTGCTTTTTGAAAGCCAAACCGGTACACCAGCCTGTAACGAATGCCACACCGATTCTGTTGTAACCGAGGTTGCTACAAATGCGAAAAACAGCTGGCGCTCCGCTGCTGCTCGCTACCCCGCCTTTGACCCTGTTCTGGACCGCGTAATAGCCCTCGAGACCCGCATTAACCAGTGCCGGGTTATCCATCAACAACTATCACCGCTGGCCTTCGAATCCAGAGAAATGCTTGCCCTGTCTGCGTTTGTTGCCCACCAGGCCAAAGGCAAGACCATTCAGATTCATATTGATGAGCACACTCAAGAAAGCCTGGATCGCGGTGCCGAGTACTACCATCAACGCCGCGGCCAGCTGAACCTGGCCTGTCGACATTGCCACGAACAAAACGCCGGACAAATGTTGCGAGGGGATCGTCTGAGCGAAGGTTTACCCACGGGGTATCCAGCCTATACCCTGAAGTGGCAAGCACTGGGCTCGCTGCAGCGCAGACTGCGGGATTGTGATGTCGGCGTGCGGGCAACACCCCATGAATTTGGCTCCCAGGCCTACGCCGACCTGAGCCTGTATCTGAAATGGCGCGCTAACGGCTTACCCATAGAGACCCCTGCGGTGAGAAGGTAGCGCGCTTGCTCTAAACGAAAGGCAATCGTAGGCTGGGTAATAATTCAGCGGCAACAGGAGTTGAACATTGACCTCAAATGTACCCGGGCGAGCCCAGGCCGTGCACTATATGGAGCGAACGCGGAACTACTATCGCGCGCTGGGCTATCGTTCAGACTACAGCTGGGCGCACAACACAGAAGTGCCCTTCGCCCAGCCAAACCTTGCGCTCGACAAAATGACCGTCGCTGTGGTCACTACGACCAGCCCTGCCGGAACCACCAAAAAAACCTTACCCAACGTCTGGTCGGCAGATTCAAACCCTGTGCCTGAATCTATGTACACAAACAACCTGGCCTGGGATAAGGAAACCACCCATACCAACGACACCGGCAGTTTTTTGCCTCTCGTCGCCATGCAACAGATGGTGAAAAATGCTGAGCTAGGGGCGATTGCCCAGCGTTTTCACGGCGTACCTACCGAATACAGCCAACGGCAAACCCTGGACAACGACGCACCAGAGATTCTTAAGCGAGTAACAGAGGACGCAGCAGATGCCGTATTGCTTGTCCCTTTGTGACCCGTTTGCCACCAGACCGTGAGTCTGGTCGCAAGACACATTGAACAGGCGGGAATACCTACGGTGATTGCCGGCAGTGCTTTGGATATTGTGGAGTACTGCGGCGCACCACGCTTTGCCTACACCGATTTTCCGCTAGGCAACCCACTCGGAAAGCCCAATGACAAAGAGATGCAACTCGCCATTACCCGTTTTGCATTGCAAATGTTGCACAGTGCGGTAGCACCAGCGACTACCCAGCAAACGCCCTACAAATGGTCTGACGACGAAAGCTGGCGAGCCGTATATTCGCGCGTGGACGAGAGCAATCGAGAAGCACTAAGACTCAAAGGGGAAGCACGCCGAAAAAGTCAGGCGCAGTTGCCAAAAAGGAACAGTTAGGATGAATCCAAACCAGGAGTTTCCCACGTTCAACCTCGCAGCCTGGCGGGCTAGTGCCAATAACTCATCTGCCCGCATGACGCTTGCGCAATCTCTTACATCTACCTGCCATCACACCGGCTTCTTTCTCCTCACTGATCACGGTGTTGAGGCGCCATTCATCGACCGTATTTTTGATTTGTCGCGTCAGTTCTTCGAGTCACCCACAGAACTAAAAGACCTTATGCACAAACGCCACTCACCGCACTTTCGCGGCTGGGAAAGCGAAGGCAGCGAATATACCAACGGTCGGCCCGACATTCGCGAACAGATCGATCTATGGACTGAGCATCCACCCCATACCCAGCCAGGCTGTACCCCTTACCTGAATTTGCTTGGGCCTAATCAGTGGCCTCATGATCCGGCCTTCGCAGAGTTCAAGCCTGCACTGGGCAGGTGGTTTCAGGAGCTTGGCGCAATAGCAGATGAACTTATGCAGGCTCTGGCCGTGGGGCTCGGACTCAGCCCAGGGTTTTTCGAACAGCGCTTCGGAGAACATCGAATGTCGCTCACAAAACTCATTCGCTACCCCGCGACCCCGAAGGATGCCTTTGGGGTCAACGCCCATCATGACGCAGGCTTCCTCACGCTATTATCTCCCGGAACAACTCCCGGGTTGCAAATAGAAACCGCTGACGGTAGCTGGGCTTCGGTACCGGTTATTGAAAACACCTTTGTGGTTAATCTGGGAGAGATCATTCAATCAATGACAAATAACTATCTGCTGGCCACGCCACACCGGGTGATCGCAGATTCACCACGCCAGTCTGCTGCATATTTTCACGGTCCCTCACTGGACATGCCTTTGGATCCAATTGAGCTAGCGGCTGAATTCAAAGAGGCGGTCGCTAATAGCCCGCGTCATCAAACAGCGGGATTCATGGCACGCAGGGAAGAAACAGATGCAGGCACAGGCGATATGCAAAGCGATCACCGTCCGCAGGTGTACGGCGAACAACTTTGGAACTACTTCGTTCGCAGTTACCCGAACATAGTGGAAGAACACTATCCAGAGATATTCAAAGCTGGAGCCAGCTAGCGCACTGCCTGAATGGCGGCTTCCATGGTCTGCTGGGCAACCTGGCGACGATCCTCACCCCAGGGCATGGGCATGAGCACCGGATGCTCGACACCAGCATCGACATAGCCACTGACAAACTGCGTCACCTCTTCCGCTGAGCCAATGAAATCGATGGCTTGGATCATACGCTCGGAAATGGCGGCAACGGCGCCATCTCTGTCTTTGGCGGCGTGTTTCTCGCGCAACTCATTGACCTCATCCGCAAAACCTGCAGCACGGAACATATTGGCATAGCCATCCGCCATCGCGTAGTTAAACAGGTCGCGCCGAGCTGAGCGCGCACTGACCTCAAGGTCACCCACTGCGGCATGCACATAAGCAAATATTTTGGCGTCGCCTCCACTACGGACTTTGGCAATTGACTCTGCTACGTGGCTTGTTGGTATGTAGTTTAGCAAGACACCATCGGCGATCTCGCCAGCCAGCTTCAACATCTGTGGACCCAGGGCGGCCATAACTATTTTTGGCTTGCGTTCGCCCAACCGCATCCCCAGCCGAAAACGCTTTACCGACCAGTAGTCACCCTCGAAGGTTACCGACTCTCCCGACAGACACTCACGCAGTAACGCAACATATTCACGCATCATGGCAATGGGTTTCTTAACCGCAGGCTGGCCATGCATTTTAAGAATGCCAGGAGCAGAGACGCCAACGCCAAACCAAACGTCTGCATCCGGGCTGAGTGCTTGCAGTGTAGAGGCTGACATGGCGGCAAGCGGTGGCGTGCGCACCTGTATCGGTACAATACCCGTTGCCAGATCGAGCTTTGGTGCTGCCACAGACACCGCTCCCAACAACGACAGGGCATCGGTGCCATTCGCCTCTACAGTCCAGATTGAGCGATAGCCAAGCGCCTGCGCCGTCCCGGCAATGTCGGTAACTGCACGAGGACCAAGTACACCGAGGCTACCGAAGGTGACCCCCAGTGGAGTCGAGGTCGAATTTGTATTTGCAGACGATGATGAGGCCATAAAAAACTCTCTGTGATTCAGCCGTAACTGTTGATAGCGAAAGACTAACACCACCAGCACACATGCCGTAAGCTGAGAGTCATCCCTAACGATTAGAGGTTATTCGTATGTCCGCATCTACCCTGGCAGAAGTTGCGCCCAAGTTTATCGCCATGGCACATCAGATCGTCTGGTGCACGGTTGCTACGGTCGACCCCAGGGGTCGACCACGTTCCAGAGTGCTTCATCCAATCTGGGAATGGGATGGAACAGAGCTGGTTGGCTGGATTGCCACGGGCAAAACCCCCATTAAGCTTGCAGACCTTAACCAAACTGGCCATGCCTCTTGTAACTATTGGACACCAGCCCAGGACACCTGCGTTGCAGAATGTGAGGCAAGTTGGGTTGAGGATCGCGACACAAAACACCATGTGTGGAATTCGCTGGCCAATGGTCCCGAACCCGTAGGATACGATCCGTCCATGATTCCGGGCTGGGACAATGCCGATGCTGAGTCTTTCAATGCACTCAAGCTCACGCCCTACCGATTGCGGGTCATGCCAGGTGAGTCGCTAATGAACGGGACCTATGCCTCCGAAAGTTGGCGCCGCTAAACCAGCAGCGTATTGCGACGTTCGCTAGCATCTACCGCGAATTCCATACCAAGCGGATCTGACGCAACAAGTTTGTTGGCAGCGTCAACGTCGCCCGTATTAGTGCGGGCGAGAAAGCGCTCGTCACCTACCCGCATAAACGCGTAAGCAAACAACGGCGCACCTTTCTGATGCAACACGCTGTAGGCCTCAACCAGGCCACGCTTGGGTGCCTGACTAATAGAGACATCAGGCACAGCGTCAATCGAGGTCTGGGCGGCACGGCTATCGACACACTGAAACTGTTCCGGACGTTGGGTTGAGTAGACACCCGCCGATTCTTTTGACAGAAATCCACCATTGGCGAGTACCAGACCACGACTGCCAGGATCAGCCCGCAAGGTGTCTACCATGCTCGCTATACCATGCATGCTGTAGTTGTTGCCGGCGCCGCCAAAAAAGGGCAGGCCGCCGGTCTGCGTAAGCGTGCGCTTCAGTGAATCGATGCCCATTGCGTCACAGGCAAACTGTACGGCACAAGGAAAACAACTGTAGAGCTCAAAGTGATCGATCTCATCAACAGAGATTTGGCTTTGATCAAAGGTTGCTCCGGTCACCGCGCGCATCGCCGCCGAGGCATGCAATTGTGGACGCTTTGATACCAGCTTGTCCTGAACATCAGCGCCACCATGCAAATACACCCATTTTTCCTCTGGCACGCCCATGGCCCGGGCCTGCTCTTCACAGGTAAGGATCAGAGCCGCGCCCTGGTTCACTGCATCCTGGGCGACATGCCACTTCAGATAGGGATCTGCAATTGGGTAATTTTTTGGACCTGCCGTTCGCAGGAAGTCCTCATCTCGTTCAATCGGGAACTGAGCGTAAGGGTGAGTGGCGGCAACCCGGCTAAATGGCGCAAAAAGGCGCGCCATATGATCAGCGTGGTCTTCGACAGTCATACCAAGTGAACCACGCCAGGCGTGCTCAAAGGCACCATAAACCTGCGGAGGGAAACCCATGCCACCCGCAATCTCTTCGGGCTCGACAAGACTGGGGCCCATGCCACGATCTTCCAGCTGGCCATCAACACTGTCGTTCCAGCTCAGCTCAACTCCCGCGCGCATCGCAGTTTTCATTGTGCCTATGGCCTCAGAACCGGTAATCAGCGCGGTATCGGTTTCACCCCTGGCAATACGGTTGCACATTTCATTGACAAGTTGTTGCGGGGACTGCCCTCCCACCACAGAAAGAATGGCATGTGCAGGATCGGCACCAATACGTTTGGCGACAAGGCGCGGCAGGTTGTTATACACACCAAAGGGGCCACTGCGACCGTTGATCGAATCGCTGTTGAGACGCACAAAGGCCAGAGTGTCGATATGTTTGGCAATTCCTTTCGCATCTGTATCCGCCAGCGCGGCTTCACAGGCGCTGACAGCCAGAGACAACGGTGACGGCCCCTGCGGGTCCATCTCGCGGACCACATGCTGCCCCACTCCGATCAACACTGGAATTCGATTCGACACGATACAGCTCCAACAAAACTCTAATTCTCGCGTTTTTGCGGCGCTCAGTCGATGGCTATTATGTGACTAAGGTATAGGGCTAAGGGACTGAACTGTTCTGGAATTCGCAGGGTTTTCACCCCTGATGCAGCATGATTTGTGCCCAGCTCACCATTCAATGAAGCACTCGTGCATCTACACTAATTAATAATGGCCCACACCCCTCAAACCTCTTTGATCGTCGGAGCCGACGGTGGCATCGGTGCAGCCTATCTAAACGCCTGTCTGGCAACGCCAGCAGCGGCCAACGCCAGCACAAATTATGTGCTTACCAGCCGACGCCCCGTCTCCGCCTGCCAGCCCGATCTAAATTGGCTGCAACTGGACTTTTCCGAATCATCAACCCTTGATCAGTTGCAAGAACAGTTACCCCGCTATCTGAAACAGATAGACCGATTGATCATTGCCTCCGGCCTCTTACACCACGCGGGATTGAAACCGGAAAAAGGGCTTTCACAACTTAAAAGCCACGCAATGCAACACCTGTTCACAGCAAACGCCGCGGGGCCCCTGGCGGTGCTTGCAGCATTAGAACCGTTACTAAAAGACGCTGAGTCACCGAAGATCGCTATCCTGTCAGCCCAGGTTGGCAGCATCGAGGACAATCATATGGGGGGCTGGTACAGCTATCGCATGTCCAAGGCGGCGCTCAACATGGGAATAAAAACCGCCGCCATTGAGATGGCCAGGTGGAAAAACGACCCGGTTGTCGTAGCGGTACACCCGGGAACCACCCACTCGTCACTGTCAAAACCTTTTGTTGTTCGACGTAAAGCCCCTGTCCAGAGCGCCGCTAGTGCTGGCATTCGTTTACAGCAGCTCATCGAGCAATTAACACCGGAAGATAACGGCAAGTTTTTGACCCTGGATCATCAAATTCTGCCCTGGTAGCAACCACACATCACGCCTCCCACTGTGCTAGCTTTGTCCGTGTTTATTGAAATAAAGAGAGCACCCTATGAAAAATGCCGTTGTCACCGGAACCAGCTCAGGTATTGGTCTAAGTTCATGCATCAGCCTTGCTAAGGCCGGTTACAACGTCTTTGCAGGCATGCGCAATCTTGAAAAAAGTGACGATCTACTCTCTGCCGCCAAAGAAGCAGGGGTTAACGTCGAACTGTTGCAACTGGATATCACAGACGATGCCTCAGTAACTCAAGCATTTGCTCAGGTAGACAAGGCGGGAGGTACCCAGGTGCTGGTGAACAACGCAGGTCTGGGAGGCGCCACACCGCTCGAAATCACACCGCTTGATGAACACAAGCAACTGTTCGAAACCAACTACTTTGGTACTGTCCGCTGCATTCAGGCGGTGCTCCCACAGATGCGCGAAAACCAACAGGGCGCCATCATCAATGTCTCCTCGGTTGAAGGCAGGATTGCAGTGCCAAACCAGGCCCCCTATTCCGCCAGCAAATGGGCGCTGGAGTGCATGAGCGAGGCTCTGGCTCACGAGGTGCAACGCTTTGGTATACGGGTCGCCATCGTTGAACCAGGGGTTATCATGACAAAGATCTTCGAAAACTCCGCGCCCGCAACTCGTTATGACAAAACCTCTCCTTATAAGGACATCATGCGACGCAACGGTAAAATGTTTGTTGCAGGATTCAAACAGGGCACCCCAGCGGAGGATGTTGCTGCTGTAATACTTGATTCGATCGAATCCCCAAGCTACAAGCTACGATGGCCAGTGGGGGACGATGCACATAGCATGCTAGCGGGGCGAGCCAGGATGAGCGACGAGGCCTGGGTGGCAATGGGTGATGACCTCTCAGATGAAGAATATAACGGCCTTTATGAACAACACTTCGATATCAAGCTCTGAGTTATTGTCGAAGTGAGTCTTCCCGTGATTACGCTTTCGCATCGCAGACTAGTCTTTGCGTGCTGCCTGTCGACACTACTGGGTTTCACACATGGCGCGATGGCTGAAGAGGCCGAGGTAGCCGTAGAGGCCAAGGTAGTCGTAAAGGCCGAGGTAGCCGAAGAGGTCGAGGCAACCAAAGAGGTCGAAGCACCCACTCAGCCCATCGCGACCACGGCATTAGGCAAGTATCGCGGTCAAACGCTGGATGACGTTCACAGATTTTTGGGTATCAGGTACGCCCAGAGCCCGGCCGGCGCCAATCGCTGGCAACCACCAATCCCAATCGAGCGCCACCCCGAAGTCATGGACGCTGACAAACTGGGTCCGGCCTGTTTGCAAGCCCGGGCGAAGAGGCAAACCAGCGAAGATTGCCTGTCTTTAAACGTGTGGACTCCGGAGATCGAGGGCGCCAAACGTCCCGTCATGGTATGGATTCATGGCGGCAGCTTTAGATCCGGCTCAAACGACGTTGCGGGTGAGGTATTCGCATCATCAGCCCATGCCACAAACCCCGCCGTGCTCGTGGCGATCAACTATCGACTCGGACCCCTGGGTTTCTTTTCTCATTCCGCGATCAAGAGCAAGACCGCCAACTTCGCTCTGCTCGATATGATCCTGGCCCTGAAGTGGATCAACACCCACATCAGCGACTTTGGCGGCGATCCAGAGAACATCACAATATTTGGCGTATCTGCCGGCGGCATGGCAGTGAACATGCTGATGACGAGCGCATTGAGCAAAGGCCTGTTTCACAAAGCCATTGCCCAAAGTGGTTACGGTACCTGGCCGTTGCCATCTACGCGCTACTCAAAACGACCTGCCGCCCTCGATCTCGACGGCGCGGAGCTGCCAAGGGCTGAGAAACTTGGTAAAGCGCTTGTGAAGAGTTTAACCCGGGCACGCCAAACCAAAGAAACCCTGCTTGGTCTTGCTGGTCAGGAATTAATGAATGCCCAACAAGGCTTCCAGGTACCTTACGTTGACGGGCGGTCACTCAAAGCCGAGCCCGGTATAAGATTTATTCAGAACAAGCAACACAAAGTTCCATTCATTACTGGCGGTACCAGCAATGAAGGCAGTGTAATGAATAGCTCCGGTTATTCGGCCGATGACTTCTCCCGCGGTTTCGGCGTAGACAAGAAACGTCTGCGAAAGCTGTACCAGCGTGATTTCTTCCGAGATGACAACGCTGGGTGGGCAAGAGTCTTCGGCGATAATCGTTACTTGCTGGCAGCACAAGTGCAGGGCGAGGCGATGGCCCTTAGCCAGGAAAACACCTGGTTGTACTACGTTGACTTCGTGCCCGACCAATTCAAGAACAAGTGGCTGGGTACGCCCCATGGCATGGATGCCTGGCTCATATTCAACGGCCATTCGAATAAAGACCTGGCCGTACAGCGCCTTAGCAACACGATACGTAATTACTGGCTAAACCTGGCCCACTACAGCAATCCAAACGGCAACCCAAACG
>CAZWMD010000048.1:0-23473 GCA_964634815.1 uncultured Pseudomonadales bacterium
TGAGCGCCTGGATGGCGCGCCGGGGTGCGCAGCCATTTGGTATTGATAATTCTGCAAAGCAACTCGAGACCGCGCGGCGGCTGATGCGTGAACACGATCTTCACTTTGAGGTGATGCATGGCAACGCGGAATCGGTGCCAAAACCCGATGCCAGCTTTGATTTTGCCATCAGCGAGTATGGTGCGGCCATCTGGTGTGATCCGCAGCAGTGGCTGCCGGAGGCCCATCGATTGCTGAGGCCGGGAGGACAGCTTGTCTTTCTTGGCAACCATCCTTTAGCGATGCTCTGCGCGCCACAAAGCGGTGCGCAGTGTGATGACAGACTGCATCGTTCCTACTTTGATCTGGGCAAGCTGGATTGGCGTGAAGTAGAGATTGATCCGGGCGGCGTTGAGTTCAATCGCTCAATTTCGAGCTGGATGCAACTCTTTGATCAGACTGGCTTTAATATAGAGCGCTACCAGGAGCTGCAGGCCCCAGAAGCGGCCTCGGGTGTTCAGTACTTCGTTAGCGCGCAATGGGCAAGATCATGGCCTAGTGAGCAGGTATGGCACCTGCGTAAGCGATAGACGAAACCCCCTTCCATACGGCGCCTAGAGAGATATTGCCGCTGATGTGTGAGCGAAAGTGAACCCTGTCACAGAGCTTTAGCTGTTGGATTGATATCGTCGACGATTGTTCTTTACTTCACCTTTGGCGACGTTTTTGCACGTTGCCCTGAAGTCCTATTTTGAGCTCGTCTGGGCTCGCCGGAGAAAATTGTGATGGATGCTCGTCGTCCCCAGGCTCGAATTCCCGATGCCATTGTTGTTGTTAACGGCCTGGGCGTTTGTGTGGATTGTAATAACGCCTTTGCTCAGTTCTGCCAAATACCGGCTGGAATGCTGGTTGGTCAGCCCCTCGCTGGAGTTGCACCGGCACTGGCCAGTCAGCTCGAAAAGGTGGCAGTGGGTTCGTCGGATAAAGTAGCGGACTTTGGCGACCAGTCATTCACACTCGACGTCCAGCCCTTCACCGGTGGCCGAGATACTGATGATCGGATTGTTCGGTTGCGAGGGCTGTCCTGGACTGAAGTTGCCTAAATAAGTGACTCAGAAGAAGTCGCTATTTCTTTCGTAACTCTCCATAAAAGAGTTCCTCTACAAATTCTACGCATTTAAACTGCTGAAGCTCTGCGTCTTTTCCGATGCGCTTGTAGAGCGTCATGCTCATGTTCCAGGGTTTGGTGAAGGTCGCCGGATCTTCGATCAACACATCGTATTTTAGGGTTCCTGGACCGTTGGGTGTAAAGCGCTCCGTTACCTTCAGTTGATCGCTGTGATGATTGCCGGCGCGATCGAACCAGGTTTGATCATTTTGGCCTGTGACCTCGATAACCAGCGTGTCACCATCCCAGTAGCCGTAGGATTGACCCATCCAGGAATCGATGGGGGCCTCACCCGGATCGGAGAGATAGATGTTCCGAACGGCACCCGCATATTCGTAAGAGAACAACAGGGCCTGCTCGCTCTGTGCGATCTGGAAGGGGTAGGGCATGTAGTTTGCTCGCGGGATTCCCGGCAGATAACACTTTATTTCCGGGTCACGTTCGAGCCAGTGTTTCTGGTTTTCCTGTTTCTCTTTTAGGGCGGCAGGCGTGTAGGGAATCGACCCTTCAACCACAACGCCGGCCCCACCGGGGACGGAACCCACGCTACCCAGTGCCACTATGGGTGGCGCAGGAACCGGGCCAAGCTTGCCTTCAACCATGGCCAGTGCGGCGCTCGCGGGATGAGCTTCTATGTTGAAGTTCGCTCGATTCAGCACTTGCCACACACCATTGAGATCGGGCTTGCCACCCGGACCACGCGGTACAGAGTACGCATTTTGTGCATGAGCCATGAAAGGTAACAACAAACCCGCGATCAACATGAGCCGAAGTATCATGATTTCTTCCTGAAGGCAGCCACACGTGCAACGGCGTTGCTGCGTATATTCATGTGAAACAGGCTGTAGTCATAGACATGCATGCTGTTACCTTGCATCCGCTGGGGGAATGACTCAGAACGTAGTTCTGGTACAAACAGTTGACCGGTTTTGCAGTGCGCATCAGCCACTGCGGGCTCAACAATCATAGCGGTAAGGTCCTCTCCCTCTTTAGCGGCGCCATAGGTCGCATAACCGATGGCGCCTGTATTTAACGCATGCCCGGCATAGATGTTGTCCGTTGACCAGCTAAGGGGATTAACGCACAACAAATCGTCTATACCCGCAAAAATTCCGCGGCCATCGCCCTCGATACTATTCCACCCCACCACACAGCCAGTGGCGTCGGCTCTGGTGCAGGCTGAGATACCGCCCAGGTCTGACTCACGAATTGAAAAGCCGATGAGATAGGCAGCGATAAGCCGCGGCTCCAGCTCGGAACCTGCGATTGTCTCTGCGAGAAGTTGGGCGCCGTGCCGTGTGCCCTGGGAATGGCCGGCCAGTATGAATGGTTGATCCTGAGGTATTCGCTTAAGAAAACTCTCAAACGCGTCGACAACATCAGCATAGGCAAGTGCCAGGGCCTGTTCGGTGTTGCTGCTCTCTTGCATGAAGGAGAAGAACGTGGCCTGTCGGTAACGTGGCGCATACAGAGTGCAACAGCTATTGAAGACCGACGCCTGATGCCTGAGTACCCGCTCATCGATGATCCAGTTGGCGTCTTTGTCCTCTAGTGATTGATTCCAGTTCGACTTGCCAAAGTAACTGGTGGGATGGATGAAAAATACGGGTGTTTTTTCGCCAGCCTTGGTTTGCGGGATGTTTATTGGGCTGCCGTCTGGATTTGTCGGAAGCGCTTGTGATGGGTTGGGTTTGTCGGGCAGCGCAGCCCAGGACACAGCGAGACTGTAGTCGGGTGGAGTGGGGACGTTCTGCGCCGAGAAGTTTTCGCCTGGTCCAATGCGCCAGGCGATCAAGCCGCCAAGAATCTCGCCTCGAAAGACATAGCCAAGCACTGCCAGGACTAAAAAAGCCATGCCTGTATATAGCGCCCAGCGTTTGGAGCCAGTCTTTTCGCTCACAGGCCGGGCTCTGAGAACCCATTGGATGATCGCGCGGTCATCGTGATCTATTCGCCTTTGTTGGCGCGGTTAGCTATTAGGTCATCAACCACCGCCGGGTCGGCGAGGGTAGAGGTATCACCCAGATTCTCAAGTTCGTTGGCGGCGATTTTTCGTAATATCCGGCGCATGATCTTACCTGAGCGTGTTTTGGGTAACCCGGGTGCGTACTGGATAACGTCTGGATTGGCGATGGGGCCAATCTCTTTACGAACCAGGCTAATCAGATCCTTGCGCAAGCTCTCTGGGTCGCTGTTGTCACCCTGCATAAGGGTGACGTAGGCATAAATCCCCTCGCCCTTGATGTCGTGGGGGAATCCAACCACGGCTGCCTCGGCGACTGACTCGTGCAGTACCAGCGCACTCTCAACTTCTGCAGTGCCCATCCGATGCCCAGAGATATTCATTACGTCGTCGACGCGACCAGTGATCCAATAGTAGCCGTCTGCGTCTCGACGCGCACCGTCGCCCGTAAAGTAGTAAGGCTTGTAGGTTGAGTAGTAGGTATCGATTACTCGTTGATGATCCCCATAAACCGTTCTGATTTGTCCCGGCCAACTGCCGGTGATCACAAGATTGCCTGAGGCTTCCTGGGTTTCGATCAGGTTGCCGTCGGTGTCGACCAGAGCGGGTTTTACGCCAAAGAATGGACGCGTCGCTGAGCCGGGCTTGAGTTCGGTTGCTCCGGGCAGCGGCGTGATCATGATGCCGCCTGTTTCGGTTTGCCACCAGGTATCAACAATCGGACAACGTTCTTCGCCAACAACCCGGTGATACCACTCCCAGGCTTCAGGATTGATTGGTTCGCCGACGGTACCCAGTAAGTGCAGAGACTTGCGGCTGGTGCCAGTCACCAGATCGTCGCCCTGAGCCATCAGAGAACGCAGTGCGGTGGGAGCCGTATAAAATATGTTGACCTGGTGTTTGTCGACAACCTGCCAACAACGAGAGGCATCTGGCCAAGTGGGTACACCCTCGAACATCAGCGTTGTGGCGCCGTTGGCCAGTGGACCATAGACAATGTAGGTGTGTCCTGTAATCCAGCCGACGTCTGCAGTGCACCAGTAGATATCGCCATCCTGGTAGTCAAACACGTACTTGTGGGTCATGGCGGCATAAACTGCATAACCCCCAGTGCTGTGCTGAACGCCTTTTGGTTTACCTGTGGAACCTGAGGTGTAAAGAATAAACAGCGGGTCTTCGCTGTCCATGGATTCCGGTTCACAGTCTGTCGGCTGAGCCTCTGTCAGCTCATGGTAGTAGATGTCTCTGGACTCATTCCAGGGAACCTTTGCCGCGGTGCGCTGGACGCAGATTACACTGTGCACATTCGGACAACCTTCCAGCGCTTCTTCTGCATTAACTTTGAGGGGTACGGGTTTTCCGCCGCGCAAACCCTGATCGGCGGTTATAACTACCTTGCAGTCGGAATCCAGTATTCGATCGCGCAGGGCCTGGGGAGAAAAACCGCCAAACACCACTGAGTGCACGGCGCCTACTCGGGCGCAGGCCAACATCGCGTAGGCGGCTTCGGGAATCATAGGCATGTAAATGCACACGCGATCTCCCTTGCTTACTCCTCTTGCGCGAAGCCCATTGGCCAGTTTGCAAACCTCGGTGTGCAGTTGTTGGTAGGTGATGGTTGCATCTTCGTCCGGATCGTCGCCTTCCCAGATTATTGCAGTTTGGTTTGCGCGTTCCGGGAGGTGGCGATCAATGCAGTTATAACTAAGATTGAGTTTGGCGCCTTCGTACCAGCTGACCTTGCCGGCGGGAAGGTCTTCAGAATGCACATTGTCCCAGGGAGCGTACCAGTCAATAAACTCTTTACCGCGGGCGTCCCAGAAGTTGTCGGTATCGTTGACCGACTCTGCGTAGAGACGCTGATAGTCGGCATCGCTCATTAAGGTCCGAGACAGGATGTTGGCGGGGACCGGATAACGTTTTTGGTCGTTCATAATCTCTTGGTTAACCTGTTACTCTGATTTTTTGATGTGGTCGATGAGTGATTGGCTAATCTGCCCATCGCCGTCCAGGCGTTTATCTGTTGCGATGGCGGGGTGTATGCGATTTGCCAGCTTTTTACCCAGTTCAACGCCCCATTGGTCGAAGGAATTCACACCCCAGATAATCCCCTGACAAAATACCTTCTGCTCATACAGTGCAAGCAGAGTGCCCAGAGCACGCGGAGTTAGTGCATCAAGCAGTATTGTTGTTGTGGGCCGACGCCCAGCCACCCGGCGCTGTGGATCGTCTGAGGCTTCGCCATACTGCATTGCTTCTGCCTGGGCCAACATATTCGCAAGTTGCCAGTCGTGATGATCAGGTAGCTCGTGATCAGGTACACAGGTGCCAATAAAGTCAGCGGTGAAGGCGCGATTGCCTTGATGCAGTAATTGGTGGAACGAATGCTGGCCGATTGATTCTTCGCCACCCCAAAGAACTGGCATGGTTTTGCATTGGACAGGATCCCCATTTTTGTCGACAGACTTTCCGTTGCTCTCTGTTTCCAGCTGTTGCAAGAAATCTGGCAGCAGTTTGAGGCGTGCCTCATAAGTGAGTACAGCGAGGCTCTCTACGTGGCGAAAGTTGTAGTTGTAAATCCCGATCAAAGCCATGAGTACCGGCAGATTGTGCGCAAAATCTGTATTGGCCATGTGCTGGTCGAGCTCGTGTGCGCCGGCGAGAATTTCGGCAAATTCGGCCTCGCCCAACGCAAGCATGAGAGGTAAACCCACAGCTGACCAGAGAGAATAACGACCGCCTACCCAGTCCCACATGGCGAACAGATTTTCTTCAGGCATACCAAATTCAGCCGCGGCCTGCAGATTGCTGGTTACGGATACAAAGTGCTTGGGTATGGCTGCCAGATCGCCGGTTCGTTCGATGAACCAGGAGCGTGCGGTGCTGGCATTCATTTTGGTTTCTAGCGTGCTAAATGACTTGCTCACCACAATGAATAAGGTCGTTTCGGGGTCGAGACTGTGGAGTGCATCTCTCGCCGACTGTCCATCCAGGTTAGCAAGAAATCTGACCTGAATCGCATCAGTGGGTCGGCTGAGTGCTTTGTAAACCAGTTCAGGTCCGAGGTGTGAACCCCCGATTCCGATGTGCACAACAGTACGTATGGCTTTTCCGGTGTAACCGCGCCAGCGGTTGCTTCGCACTGACGCCACAAAGGCTGCCAGACGCTCACTTTCAGTCTCTATAACCTGTGCAACCTCTGCGGGGCGCTGCTCAAAGGGCGCGCGAAGAGCGCTGTGCAAAACCGCTCTGTCTTCGCTGCTGTTAATGTGCACACCCGAAAGCTGGTCATCTATTGCTTCTTTCAGTTTGCTTTGATCCGCCAGTTTGATCAGTTCCTGCAACGTGTCGGGGGCTATGCCTTGGCGGGAAAAATCAACAAGCAATTCCCCCAGCCGAACGCTCAGTGAGCTTGCAGAGTAGCGCTCCTCTGCTGCAGAGAGAGCCTTCCATGCAGGCAGTTGGGTGGGCATGTGGGTAGGGGCTGAATCTGATGTCATGCGCTCTGCGCTCCCTTAGGTTGAAAAACTGGATCCTTCATGGAGTTTCTGCCCCAATGTTATCGATGAGGCGAGCCTTGCCTAACCGTGCAGCTGCAAGTATTCGTAGCTCTTTAGTGTTGGTGGTAGGCGCACTCAATGTCTGGGCATCGCGCACCTCAACATAGTCGGGTACAAAGCCCGCCTTTGAAAGCTGTGCAAGTGCATCGCTTTGCAGCCCTGCGTAGTCCTGCTCTCCTGCTGCAATCTTTTCTCTCATGTCTGTAATGGTGGCGTGCAGTAGTGGAGCTGATGCGCGCTCGGATTCGTTGAGATACTGATTTCTGCTAGACAAGGCAAGACCATCCGTTGCCCGGACTGTAGGCACCCCTAAAACGTTGGTTGTTAGATTGAGCTGTTCGCTGATTATTCGAATGAGTTGTAATTGTTGATAGTCCTTCTCGCCAAAAAAGGCCGCGTCTGGCTGTATGATATTAAACAGCTTGGTGACAACGGTGCCTACGCCATCAAAGTGTCCTGGGCGGTGCTCGCCGCATAACAGATTAGCCAGGTGTGGCAACTTCACCTCAACGTGGTTCTGTTGCCCCAGGGGGTACATCTCTGCTACGGAAGGTGCAAATACCACACGCGCTCCGGCGGCTTTCAGTTGAGCGCAATCCTCATCAAGCGTGCGCGGATAAGAGTCAAAATCTTCATCCGGGCCGAACTGCAATGGATTGACAAATATCGAGACCACCACACAACTATGAGCAATACCAGCGGTCTCCACCAGCTTTAAGTGACCTTCGTGCAGGTTTCCCATGGTAGGCACCAGGGCGATTGTCTCGCGCTTGCTCCGAAGTGTCTTGAGCATGCCTCTGACGGTGTCGATGGTGTGAAGAATATCCACAGAAGTAAGCAACTACTTAAAAGTGTGTTCGGGGCCTGGAAAAACGCCGTTGTGCACTGCGTTGGCGTAGGCTTCAAAAGCACCAGCTAAACCGTTGGTGCTTTCTGGAAGGAAATTCTTCACAAACTTTGGCACTCGTATACTTGCTGGAGTGATGCCAAGCATGTCGTGCACTACCATGATCTGTCCGTCGGTGGTTGAGCCCGCGCCGATACCGATGACGGGAATGCGCAGTGACTCGGTGATTTCCTGTGCAAGACCTGTTGGCACACATTCGAGCAACAGGAGTGAGGCACCGGCCTCTTCGAGAATTTTGGCTTCATCTACCATAGCGTGCGCCTGACCTGGATCTCTTCCCTGTACCCGATAGCCACCCAGGCGATTAATCGATTGTGGGGTTAAGCCCATGTGGGCGCATACAGGAATGCCCCGTTCTGTCAGCATTCGAGTGGATTCTGCCAACCACGCGCCGCCTTCGAGCTTCACGATATGAGCCCCGGCACGCATCAGTATTGCTGCACTGGTGAGTGACTGTTCTTCAGATGCGTAACTCATAAAGGGTAGATCAGCCATGATGGCTGAGCCGCGATTGCCTCGCCGCACACAGTTCATGTGATACACCATGTCATCCAGAGTGACTGGCAAGGTGCTGTCGTGCCCTTGCAAAACCATTCCCAGAGAATCACCAACAAGCATAAGCTCTATACCAGCGCTGGAGATAAGTTCTGCGAATATGGCGTCGTAAGCAGTAAGACAGGCGAACTTGTCGCCACGATCTTTGATGGATTGAAGTGTTGAGATGGTGACGGTTTTGTTTTGAACCTGACTGCTCATTAGGTTTCCTTTGTCCGGTGCAGCTTGCTGCTTACAGCAGAGTTGGATGAGGGTTGAAGTAGTGTCTTGGGGTTCGCTTACCCAGGATTTCGTTTAGCAATGCGTCGTAGTGGTCTTGATTGTTACCAAGATCTATTTCGGCTGCGTTGACGATGAGTAGCGGTGCTTCTTCGTAGAAGTGAAAAAATTGCGCATAGGCGCTGGCCAGTTGTTCAAGGTAGCCGTCATCAATGTAGCGCTCATAGGCGACTCCACGAGACCGAATTCGACCTTGCAGCACTCGAGTGGGTGCTTGCAGATAGATTACCAGATCTGGAGTGGGCGCCTCGATTCTAAGCGACGCATAAATCTGTTCGTACAATTTGAACTCTTCAGAGTCTAATGTCAGCTCGGCAAACAGGCGATCTTTCTCGATCAGAAAATCTGTGACCAGATTGGGTTCTACTAGCCCGCCGCTGCCGATGTCTTGCATTTGCTGTACGCGGTGCAGCAGAAAAAACAGTTGGGTTGGCAGTGCGTTGGCCTGTGGATCGCGATAAAAGCGATCCAAAAAAGGGTTTTCCGTTGCGGGTTCCAGCAGCAAGGGATAGTCAAAGGTTTGGGCGAGCCGGGTAGAGAGTGTTGTCTTGCCTACCCCGATAGGCCCTTCAACCGCAATATATCGCGGAGCTTCTTTGTAGCGCTCTGCGAGTTCGCCGGTTGCAAGGCTGCCGGCTTTGATGGCGTTGGTTTGTGCCCCTGAGCTGGATGGCATACTGCTCAACTCTCTCCGGAGTTGCTGCTCTTGTCATTGCTTGTGGCTTTGGCGGCGTCACCGCCCTCTCCGGAGCCACCGCGACGTCTGGGTCTGCGACGGCGACGGCGTTTCTTCTTGGGGGCATCTCCATCGGCTTTCTTGTCTGACCGTGGTGCTTGATTGCCGCGATTGTCTGCGACGTTGCCATTGGCCTCTTTCTGCGAACGGTTCCCCTGACGATCAGAGACATTGCCACTGTTGCCATCAGATCGGTTGCTGGATTTGCCCCGGCCCCGGCCACGTGAGCGTCCGCCAGAGCGGCCGCGTCGTGAGCGCCCTTCGCCGCGATCGCGTCCACCTTCACGCCCACCTTCGCCGCCGTCGGAATAATCTTCGTCATCCGGATCTGGACGTGGCACCACTTCGTGGGTTTCCTGGATTTCTGTCCAAAAGTCTGCAGCTTGCTGTTCAGCCAAATCCAGTTCTGCGCGTAACAACAGAAAGTCGTACGCGGCTCTGAATTTGGGGTGGCTCAGCATACGCGACAGATTTTTTTTCTGGCGCCGTTCCAGCCGGGGTTGCAGGCTCCAGACGTCACGTACAAATTGGGCAAACCTGCGTGGTATGGATATGGTTAGTTGTTGTTCGCGAATGCATTCAATTGCCGCGTTAGTCTCGGCTTCCTGCATCGGTTGCTGCAAGGCGTTTTCCGTAATGCGTGCCTGGTAGTCATCCCACAAAAGAACAGCATATAAAAAGCCCGGCGTCACGGGTTTTTCAGCGGCGATACGTTCGTCCGTGCTTGTCATTGCGAGCTTTACAAAACTGTCTTCAGGGTTTGTCGCAGGAAACAGAATTGGCGCTAACTCAAACTCACACATCAGCTCCCAGACTTTCTCGGCTTTACCGGCGAGAAAGAGCTTGTTCATTTCGTCGAATAATCTGGCGGGAGGTATGGCGGTTAGCAGCTCGGCAGTGTTCGGGATGGCATCTTGAACCGACTGATCAATATCAAAATCGAGCTTGGCGGCAAAGCGTACCGCCCGGAGGATGCGAACAGGATCTTCTCTTAGTCGCAGAGCCGGTTCGCCGATAAGGCGTAATCTCTTTGCATCAAGATCTTCTCGGCCACCTGCGAGATCGAGCACGGACCCGTCAAGTGGATCGTAGTACATGGCATTGACGGTGAAGTCGCGCCTAAAGGTATCGTCCTCAAGTGTTCCATAGCTGTTGTCGCGAAGAATGACACCGTCTTCCGAAGTGGTGACATCATCCGGAAAGTCATCCTCATCGACGTTCTTGCGGTAGGTCGAGACTTCGAACAGTTGCCTGCCAACACGTACGTGAACAATGCGAAATCGCCTGCCGACAGTCCGGGATCGACGAAACACCTTGCGTACTTCTTCTGGTGTGGCGTTGGTTGCGACATCAAAATCTTTGGGGGTCAAACCCAGCAACAGATCGCGGACACAGCCTCCAACCAGATACGCCTGAAAGTCGTTTTCTCTTAATTGTTGGACAACCTCAACGGCGGCAGGTTCGACCAAATCCGGATCGATTTCACCGGGTGCAGCGACGGCCTTGGGCCGCTTGGGAGCCTTGGTCTCGTTGGAGTCAGCCAGATCTTGCTGATCTACCTGGTCTACCATCGAATCATCTCTGGATTCTGGCTGGGATTCTGAGTCGTTGTGCGAGGCGGTGGCTCCAGTGTCATCTACTGCATCATCGATCGATTCATGCATGGAGGCTAATCCGCGGTGGTTCGGTGGTCTGGGTCATTGAGTCGGTCCGCTTTCTGACGGTCTCTTGTGGTTAATTGGTAGCTAATTTGCGTTGCTGCGCACCATTGCTGTGCTGCCTCCTGCGGTCTTATGGACTGCACGCAGGCAGGGGCGAGTCGGGCTCCAAAATAGAAGACGATTGCGCCACTTATTTACGCTTTATGCACGCTGCATTGTCTCACTACGCACGAACACTACTTAATAAAGACTGAGGCACTCGAATATCGCTGGTGCCAAAGTAGAGTGTTTGAACAGTGTTAGCTGTCGAGACCGGTCAGATTCGGTATCTCTAGTTCGTTTTATAAGATCTCTCTTTTAGATCTTTGCTAGTTTTTAGCTGGCTGCTCACCGGCTGTATTCCGGTTAAGTCCCCTCTGGCCTGAACTCAGGTCTAAAAGCCGGTTCCGGTATTCGACGTGGGTCAGGGTAAAACTAGGCCTGTTGGTTTGGGCCAGGCAGCGCCTCAATCAAGGGCGTCAGTTTAACAACTACCGGGTATAAAAGGCGAGTGCTGATCGGCTTTGGGGTGCTTTCAGGACCGCCGCGGAGCCCGTTTACGGGTACGTTTTCGGGGGATATTCAGCCTTTGGCGACGCTCCCACAGGCTTTTGCGACTGATTCCCAGCCGCTCGGCCAGCTCCGTTTCGGTGCATTGATCCTGGTTTTCGGTGACAAATTTAACAAAGTAGTCCTCAAGGCTGATGTTCGGATCGCTGGCATCAGTCAAGGTTTCACGGTTGGTTTGAGGCAGCTCGATGGTGGAGTCTATGGCGAGCAATTCGGCCGTGATCTGTCCTGTGCTTGCCAAAATCACTGCTCTTTCGATCGCGTTTTCCATCTCGCGGACATTGCCAGGCCAACTGTAGCTATTGATGGCGTCGATAGCGTCGGGGCTGAGAGACGTTGCAGGACGTCCCAGTTTGCGGACGCTGAGCTCTAAAAAATGTTGGGCAAGTTCGGGAATGTCGTCTCCACGCTCTCGAAGCGGAGGCGGTGTGAGTGATACTACATTCAAACGGTAGAAAAGGTCCTCGCGAAAGCTCCCGGCTTTCACCATTTTGTCGAGATCTCTCTGACAGGCGCAGATGACGCGTACATCAGCCGGCTGTGTGCTGTTTGCACCCAGGCGCCGGTTCTCACCGGTCTGTAACACTCGCAAAAGCTTGGCTTGAGAGTTTTTGGTGAGTTCCGCGACGTCATCCAGGAACAGGCTGCTGTTGTGGGCACTCTCAATTAATCCGGTTTGCGCTCCAGAGTTGTTTGCCGCATCACTGCCAAACAGCTCAGCCTCTTGTAAATCTTCAGGAATAGCCGCGCAGTTCATCGTCATCATAGGCAGATGGCGACGGGTAGAGACGGCGTGTACTGCACGAGCAACCAGCTCCTTGCCGCTGCCGGTTTCGCCCTGAATCAGGACAGGTGTCTGGGTTGGGCCGACACGTTGTATTCGTTCCACCAGCTGCTGCATTGGTGGGCTGTTACCGAGCATGTTGCCGATCAGCGATTGTGCGGCGGGTAAGCCCGTGTTGGGGTGTTTCTTTGCCTGCGCCTTTTCAATGCTGGCGTACAGGTCTGTGCTCTCGAAGGGACGCACCAAATAGTCGCTCGCACCGGCGTGAATCGCTGCGACGGCAGCTTTCACTTCAGGATTTCGGGACAGGATGATCACCGGGATGGCAGGGAGGTCTTTTAGGAACTCCAGGCGGTCGTCGGTACTGCCGTCTCGAGTACCGTAGAGAACAATGTCCACGCCATTGAGGTCGGCAGCCCCTGGTGCCGTTCGCGTACCAGTAGCGCAGGCCTCATAGCCTTCCTGGCGAAGTGATTTGGCCAACATTGTGTCTGCGGACGCAGCACCTGCAAGAAGAATCCTTGTCATAACCTAAAGCTTAACTCACCAGCCGACAAAAGTGCTGAAGCTTTGTTCGCGGGGCAAACGTTGTGGTCGCCAGTGTTCGATTGCCCAGTCTACTATTTCTTGCGGTCGCCAGTTCTGTGCATGGTCTGGCGGACGTTGAGATAGTAATTGTAGAGCGATACTCAGATTGAGGCTTGCCCTGGTATCGTCGACGGGCAGTGCGTGCGCTTGCTTGGAGAGTTTGGTGTGACGCTGGTTTAGTAGGACCGGCAGGTGTAGCCAGGCAGGTGGTGTGCTATCCAGATACCCGTGTAACTGCTGTTGTCGCGCTGTTGTGGTGAAAAGGTCTGCACCCCGGACCACGCGGTTAACACCGGTGAGCATATCGTCAACCACAACTGCCAGTTGATAACTTACTGCTCCATCGCGACGGAACACCACGTAGTCTCCCTGTTCTTGCGGGGGTGTCGCCTCGTTGGTCATTTGTAGTTCATCGTCCACCTGCTCGCAATGGTCTGCGGCACGCAATCTGACCGCGTGATCGCGTTCACCGCTTTGGTTCAAGTAGTGGGCGAGCTGGTCTGGGCTTACGCTGTTGTCTCTGCAGGTTCCTGGATAAACAGGTTGGTGTTGTAAAGAGCGCCGCGAACAGTTGCAAAAAAACAATCGATTTTGTTGCGCCAGGGTCATTAAAGCCTGTTGATAGGCATCTGCATGCTGGCTTTGGCGGCTCAATGACTTATCCCAGTTCAGTGCGTGGGCATGCAGACTCTTAACAATGACTTCTTCACTGCCGGGGACAATACGCAGAGTATCCAGGTCGTCAATGCGCAGTAGCCAGGTTCCGTTTTGGCTGCGAGCATCCAGAAAACTGGCTAGCGCGCTTAGCAGCGAGCCAAAATGAAGAGGACCCGACGGCGACGGTGCAAATCGGCCGACGGGATGGTTGCATTGGTTTTGGCTTGTTATGGTCCTAGCCGTGGAGCTGACGTTCCCGAAGCTCGTCGAGAGTTTTGCAATCGACGCACTGTGTGGCGGTGGGCCGTGCCTCAAGCCTGCGCAAACCAATCTCGATGCCACAGGTATCGCAGAAGCCGTAGTCTTCCTGTTCCAGACGCTCGAGGGTTTGATCGATTTTCTTAATCAGTTTTCGTTCTCGATCACGCGTGCGTAGCTCGATGCTGAACTCTTCTTCTTGAGTTGCCCGATCAGCTGGATCCGGGAAGTTGGCGGCTTCGTCCTGCATATGATTGACCGTGCGGTCGACCTCTTCCATAAGCTCAGTACGCCAGTTGTTCAGGATGGTACGGAAGTGCACTTCCTGATCCGGATTCATGTACTGCTCGTTCTTCTTTTCTACGTAGGGCGTGTAGTTTTTGAACGGAGAATCTGCGGACGCTTTGGCATTGGTTGTAGGTCGAGGCAGTAAAGTAACCTGAGGCTTCTTAACTGGTGGACGTTTGCGTAGTGGCCCGGAACGTTCGGCAACACTCTGCTTGGCTTTGCTTTTTGATCGAGTTGACGCTTTTTTAGTCGCTGCTTTCTTGGTTGCCGGCTTTTTTGCAGCAGGTTTCTTTTCGGCAGCAGGTTTCTGCGTTGCTGCTGCTTTTTTTGCTGGTGCTTTAGTCTCTGCTTTAGCTGAGCTCTTTTTAGCGGCGCTCTTCTTGGCTGCAGGAGCAGCTGGGGTTTTCTTGGCGGTCGTGACGGCTTTCTTCTTTACACTAGTGGAGGAACCTGCCTTGCCGGTTGCCTTCTTGGCCTTGGCAGTGCTGGAGGATGATTTGGCTGCAGCTTTTTTGGTTTTCGCGGTTTTGGTGGCCGTCGATTTCTTGGGGGTAGTGTTTTTTGCTGCTTTGGTTTTGGCGGTTGATTCGGCTTTGCGAGTAGCTTTCTCTGCGGAAGCCGTATTCGCAGCGGCAGATTTCTTTGCTGCTGGGGTCTTCTTGGCTGCTTTCTTTTTTGGAGCAGCTTTAGCTTTTTTTGCGGCCATCGTCGGATAAGTCCTCTTCGGCTTGCGACACGCCGTCCGTGGTCTTCATCCGGGACGTAGATTCGCACGAATCTGGCCCGGCGAATTAACGCGCAACGGCGAGAGGGCGCGTAAACTAACAGAACATTTGCCCATTGACCATATACACTGACCGGCTTTTTAGAACCGGACTAAAGCTGTGGTGGACGCAAGCCATCCCCCATCTGGGATGAACAGCGCTACTGAATTGGCAAATTCACCCCGATTGGCGCAACGAGCGGCGATCGTTCAACCCTTTCGGGTGATGGAACTGTCAAAACGAGCGTTTGAGTATGAGCGCGGCGGTCATACCGTGGTGCATTTTCAGGTCGGAGAACCAGATTTCACGACCTGCGAGCCCATTGTGGCTGCAGGTCAGGCTGCTTTGGCATCTGGTCAGACCAAATACACGAACGCGGATGGCCTGCTCGCGTTACGAGAAGAAATCGCCCGCTACTACGCAGATGCTCTAGGGCAGTCGATTGATCCCCAGGATGTGATGGTGACTTCGGGTGCCAGCGGCGCGCTCACCCTGTTGCTGGCCGCTTTGTTTGACCCTGGCCACGAGATGCTCATGGCCGATCCGGGTTACCCCTGTAATTCTGCGTTTGCCCATGCGGTGAATGCCGTGCCGCGGTTGCTGCCCACTGAGGCAAAAGATGAATATCAGCTCACGGGTGATCAAATTACAAACGCCTGGAGAGATACTTCCCGTGGGGTTCTTCTGGCCTCGCCGGCTAACCCCACCGGAGGGATGCTCAGTGCGTCTGGTTTGCAGGGTATTTGCTCGGCTGTTCGCCGCCAATCCGGTGTGGTTATTCTCGATGAAATTTATTCCGGCCTGGTTTATGAAGACCGACCGGACAGTTACCGCTGTGGATGGGAAATCGATTCCGACATATTTCTGGTCAACAGTTTCTCCAAATTCTTCGGCATGACTGGGTGGCGTTTGGGCTGGATCGTTACCCCAAGCTGGGCACGAGAGTCGCTGGAGCGGTTTGCCCAGAACCTGTTCATTTCGCCGTCGACCCCGGCCCAGTTTGCTGCCATCGCCGCGTTTAGTCCCGAAGCCATGGCAATACATGAGGAGCGACGAGATATCTTTCGCCAGCGCCGGGATTTGCTGGTGGGTGGACTGTCGCAGCTCGGATTTGGCCTGCCATTTGTGCCCGGCGGTGGATTCTTCCTGTACGTTGATGTGAGCCATACAGGCATGGACGCAGAAACTTTCTGCTGGCGATTGGTCGACGAATACAAGGTGGCAGTTACCCCCGGCACGGACTTTGGTTTGCTGGGTGCAACGCACCACGTTCGCTTTGCGTTTACGACATCAGCTGAGCAGATTGAGCTTGGTCTCGAACGCATCCGCCAGGCGCTTAAAGACTGGGGCGTCGATCAATGAGGTATGTGCGGTAAGTTAGCCAATGAAATTTGGATCGGCTCTCACGGAAGGCGTTTTGATTCGCCGCTATAAACGGTTCCTGGCAGATGTTCGTCTGATCGACGACACCGAGATTACCGTGCACTGCCCCAATACCGGAGCCATGACCGGTTGCAGCGCGCCGGGCAGCCGCGTCTGGATTTCTACCAGTAATAACCCAAAACGCAAATATCCCAACACTCTGGAGATTATTGAGCCGCTGGAATTAGTTGGAGGTGCTGCGGCGACACCGCTTGTTGGAGTGAATCCGGGCAAGGCGAATGCTCTGGTTGAAGAGGCGATAAACGCCAACGCCGTTGAATCTCTTAAAGGTCTCGCCGAATTAAAACGAGAAGTCAGTGTGCCCGACGAGGCGGGTCGCTTCGACTTTGGCTTTATAGATGCATCAGGACAAAAAGGCTTTGTGGAAGTGAAGAGCGTTACCCTGTGTACGGAAGAGGGTGTCGGTGAGTTTCCCGATGCCGTGAGCGAGCGGGCCCTGCGGCATGTGCAGGCATTGGGGCGCCGAGTTGATGATAACGAGCGCGGAGTGCTGTTGTTTTGTGTTCAGCACACCGGCGTAGATCGAGTGCGATGTGCCGCCGAAATATATCCTGAGTATGCCCAGGCAGTGAGCTTGGCCGCGAGCCGTGGTGTCGAAGTCTTGGCTTATCGCTGCGACATCAGTCCTGCTGGATTAGAAGTGAGTCGGCAGCTACCGGTTGAGCTTTTATCGGGGAAGCTTTTACCTGGGAAGCTTTGAGACAACGCTCAGGTTTGGAGAGCGTTTTGCGCCGCTTGGCTTTCGAGCAGCTCTTTGAGGTACTGGGCGTGCATTTGGGTCGGGCTTGTTCGCTGAGCGTGCAGCCTGAGCAAGCAGCGCGTCTTTTTCGTCGCTACTGAACGAGCGCCAGGGGCGATCCTGTAAGGCGCCCTCCAGACTGAAAAGCACGGCCGAAGTGACTCGAAACCCTCGTAGCCGCATCCGTTCATAGGCCCAGAAAATTCCGCGATCACGCAACACGTCCACATCGCGAATACCCACTGCACGAAGCCACATCACAGTGGTCTTACCGAGGTTGGGCAACGAATCGAGTGAGGGGCTTTGCGACGGGGGCTTACTCATGGGTCAACTATAGCGAGAAACACCGGGCGGGCGGTAGTGTCAGACCGGTCTTTCCTGCCGAGTTTTGGACTAGTTGCTGGCGAAATCCTCACGCAATGCCTGATAGGCCGCCGGGCTTGTCAGCCGAGCGCCATACCGGCTCACCAGATGGGCTGCACAGTAGTTGGCGAATCGGGCGGCATTGGCCGGTTCCATGCCCTGTTGCCAGCCCCAGAGACTGGCGCCTGCGTATATGTCGCCTGCGCCGTTGGTATCAACCACCTGACTGGGGTAGCCAGCCACTTCGCGGCGTCCGTCTTTGGTAACGATGTAACTGCCCTTGGCTCCCAACGTGATACTCAGGCTTTTGCCCACGTCAGCAAGCTCGTTGGCTGCAATCTCCAGACGGTCTGTTCCTGCCCAGGCCAGGGCTTCTTCTTCATTACAGAAGATATGATCTACCCCGTTGCCGATAATCTTTATCAGATTATCCTTAAAGAACTCCACCATGCTGGGGTCGGACAGGGTAATGCTGGTGCGTACCCCGGATGCTTCTGCATGTTCCCGGCAAGCCTCGGCAAGCGCTCTGCTGTCATCCCCTGAGCAAAGATAGCCCTCGATATAGAGGTATTTTGCTTTGCTTAGAACCTCGGGTTGAAGTGCACTCGTGTCAATGGTCGCCGAGATACCAAGGAAAGTGTTCATACTGCGTTCCCCGTCCGGGGTGACGAGTACCAGGCAGCGCCCTGTTTTGCCGTTGGCTACCTGAGCTTCCGGAGCAACCCAGGCTCCAGCGTCGCGCATTGCACCTGAGAAATGATTGCCTGTTTCGTCGTGAGCAATTTTGCAAGCGTAGGCGGCTTTTGCACCAAGTGCTTGTACTGCATAGACGGTGTTGGCGGCGGAGCCACCGCTGGCACGTTCGGGAGTCAGTTCGCTCAGTGCGTTGGTAAGAGCGTCTAGTCGATCTTCTTCAACCAGAGTCATGAGCCCCTTGGCGACATCGTGTTCAGCAAGAAATTCGTCATCAACCTTATATTCCATATCAACCAGAGCGTTACCCACTCCGTAAACATCGAGTTCACCAGGTACCCTGAGTTGATCGTGCGATTGCGTGGGATGGGTCAAAATAAACTCCGATAAAAAACTAGGTAAATAGAAATGTCAGGTTAGATAGGTCGGGGGCGCTCAGGCGACAACTGCCAAAGCTTCGTCGGCTGCGGCCAGTGTTGCGTCCAGGTCCTCGACACTGTGAGCTGTGCTAAGAAAACCGGCTTCAAAAGCTGACGGAGCGAGATACACGCCGCGCTTGAGCATTTCGTGGAAGAAGGCGTTGAACTGCTTGATGTTGCATTTTTCAACCTCAGCGAAACTCTCTACCTGAGGGGTGCTGGTGAAGAAGGCACCAAACATGCCGCATACGTGATTGGTAACCATGGGAACCCCGTGCTTGTCGGCCAGCGACTGCAAACCATTGGCAAGATAGGTGGTGTTCTCATGCAGCGTTGGATAAAGATCAGGCGTAAGACGTTGCAGCGTGTTTAGACCTGCAACAACGGCCAGCGGATTACCCGATAGCGTTCCAGCCTGATAGACCGGCCCTGCCGGCGCTATCTGTTGCATCAAGCTCGTCTTGCCACCAAAAGCACCTACCGGTAAGCCGCCGCCAATCACTTTGCCCAGAGTAGTCAGATCCGGCTCAATGTTGTACACCCCTTGAGCGCCTGCTGGTCCCACTCTGAAACCGGTCATAACTTCGTCGAATATCAAGACACTGCCGTGTTTTGTGGTCAGTTCCCGCATACGATCCAGAAAATCTTGCCTGGGTGGGATGCATCCCATATTGCCCGCTACAGGTTCAACAATGACACAGGCGACCTTGTCACCAAACTCTGCGAAGGCATCGACCAGTGCCTGGCTGTCGTTGTAAGGCAGGTTTAGTGTGTGTTGGGCGAGACTTTCAGGTACGCCCGGCGAATTAGGTATGCCTAGCGTAAGCAAACCCGACCCGGCTTTTACCAGCAGCGAGTCGCTGTGACCGTGATAGCAGCCAGCGAACTTTATGATCAGGTCCCGGCTGGTGGCTCCACGAGCCAGACGGATCGCGGACATGGTGGCCTCGGTACCCGAACTGACAAGGCGCACCGCATCTATGCTTGGGACGCGCTCGCAAACGAGTTCTGCAAGTTCCACCTCGAGCTCGGTTGGGGCCCCAAACCCCAGTGCTTTTTTAGCCTGGCTGACGACAGCATCGATTACATGTTCTGGTGAGTGACCCAAAATCATCGGTCCCCAGGAACCGACATAATCGATGTAGCTATTGCCATCCACATCGTTGAGCCGCGATCCAGCGCCGGATTCAAAGAATACCGGGGTCCCGCCAACACCCGTGAACGCTCGCACCGGAGAATTTACGCCACCGGGAATGCTCTTTCTTGCGCGCTCGATCAGTGCAGCAGACTGTGTTTGAGAAAACTTGATATCGCGTGGGGTCATGGGCCT
Organism: uncultured Pseudomonadales bacterium; assembly: GCA_964634815.1. GTDB lineage: Bacteria > Pseudomonadota > Gammaproteobacteria > Pseudomonadales > Azotimanducaceae > JALZVT01. The sequence continues at coordinate 19,744 of CAZWMD010000048.1, forward strand.
TTAGGACGCTTCAAAATCTGGACGTAGATGATAGCTACTTCGAGCGGTAGTTGTTGATGTCTTCGCGAGTCATGACACCCATGATTGGGGCGACTAACGGCATAGATGTCCGGCGGACGCACAAACCTCTCACGCCTTGCTTGTTCAGGGAGTCTAGTGCTTCTTGCAAGGTGGCGCGGATGTCGACGTTGACCACGTCTTCTCGCTGGCCTGGAATATTAAGCAGCTCGATTTCGAGCGGTGGTTCAACCACGGGTTCGGCATCTTCGGTTTGGACTTCGGCAGCATCAACGTCCTCCGGGATTTGGCTGCCGATTGCTTCTTGCGTTGCGGCCGAGGGGGGCTGTGTGGTTTCTGTTGGTACGGTTCCGGCCTTAACGCTTGCTTCAGCGCTCTTGGCGGAGCGGGCCTTGCTGCGTTTGCGTGAGCTCCCGGTGCCGCGCTGAAATTCCTCGCTTTCCCCACTTTCGAGCTCATCGATCCAGGCCGCGAGGTCAGATGGGTTCAGCAGACAGTGGGCCGTGTTGCTGTTCTCTTCGATGACGATCCACAGTGGTTTGCGTTCAAGCAGCCCTTTGGCCTCACTAACTGTCACGCGTTCGGGTGCACGGACGAAGTTACGGTGCATCAGACTGGCTACAGCCGCGCGCTGTAGATGCATGGTGACCGGATTAGGTGGGTACTCAAGGCCGAGGGCTTTGAGGGTAGTCAGAAATACCGATTGTTTCTTGAATACCTCGCTGGAAACCAGTGTGGCGATAACAATGATCAGCATCGCGGGAAGAATTACATTGGAATTGGCGGTTAATTCAAGAACGGTCATAAGTGCTGCCAGCGGTGCTTGCACTACCGCGCCCATCATCGCCGCCATGCCAAGCATGACGTAAAGACCAGTCGGTGAAACTTCCAGGGGTGCAATCGCCTGACCCAGCAAGCCAAGTACACCGCCGAAGGATGCCCCTATGAACAGGGTTGGACCAATGATACCCAGGGGTAACCCCAGTCCGAGACAGGCCGCACTGGCGATGCTTTTGGTGATAACCAGCAAGGCAAGCGTAGTAATCGCGATATTGCCTAGCAGAGCCGAGTTAACAGTGTCATAGCCAATCCCCATGACTTGTGGCGTCAGAAAAGCGCAGATTCCGCAAATCGCCCCAGCCACCAGACCGCGCATGGGAAAAGACCATTTGTTGAGTCGCGAAAATAACTCAACCAGGGTGTTAAAGCCTGCCGCCATGCAGCCAATCATCAGTCCGGCAAGAATGATGAAAGGGATCTCGGACAAGGACGCCAACTGCAAACTGGGTACGCTGAAGGCGGTTGAATCACCCAGGACGGAGTGTGTGAGAAAAGTCGCGGTTACCGATGCGAGTATCACCGGGATGAAGCTTGCGATGGTGTATTCCATCATCACAACTTCCATTGCAAAGATAACGCCTGCAATTGGGGTATTGAACGATGCGCCAATAGCAGCAGCGGTACCGCAAGCAACCAGCGTTCGCACACTGTTGTTGGGCAGTTCGAAGGCCTGGCCAATCAGGCTGGAGGCGGCGGCGCCTAGATGAATTGCCGGACCTTCACGTCCGCCGGCCTGGCCAGAGATGAGTGCGGTGATGCCGCCAAAGAATTGCACGGCGGCATTGCGCAGGGGCAGTTGGCCCTGGTGACGGCTCAGTCGTTCCATCACATGGACAACCCCAACTCGCGTATCGCGCCTGCGCAGACGCATCAGCGCGATACCAATGGCGAGACCTCCGCTGCAGGGCAGTAGCATTCTTAGAAAGAGTGATAACGACTCAAAATCTTCTGAAGTGGTGCCGAGCACCCAGCGAGCCAGAATGACATCGACGGCGGCGTTAAACAGCAAGATCACCAGGCCGGTCATCAGGCCTACGAGCAGTGCCAGAATCGATAACTGTGGCAGGGCGTTAGCGCCAGCGAGCTGCCGGCGAAAGAAATCCAAAGAGTCAGATGAGCCCTTACTCGCCATACTCAAACGTCCACTCGGCCATTGGTGGAGGCCTCGACGTTACTGAGGTTGTTTGCTGCATGGCTCAACGCGCAGGGGTTCCCAAACGGGGTGATCTGACTAGGTTCGCCAGCCATTATACGCGCTCAGTACCAGACTGCTCTGCGTCGGTGCACGACTAGAGGCGATTCATGTCGTATTTTTTACCTATCGCTTTCACAATAGAGCTTTGGCGAGCAGTAATTACCTCTGCCGAGTGTCTGCGTACCAACAGTTTTAAACAAAATGAGCGATTGCATGGATAACAACAGCGATTCAGAAACCACTTCTGCGAATCAGACAGATCAAAGTGCGATCGATGCTCTTGGTGGAGAAACTCCTCGAGTACAGGTCGTTCGTTATCGACCGGGGGCCTGGTTTTGGTGGTGCCTACCCGTATTGTTGCTGGCAGTTGCGGCAGTGGGCTATTTGTTGGGAATGGGCAGTACGCCACCTGCATCGCCCGCGGAACAACTCGATGCCATGCGCGAAGAATTTAGCCAGGATCGGATGGAAGAATTGCGTGCTGAACTCACAGAGTTGCGTTTGGCCCAGACCGCTGATGTTGGCGCCAACGATGAGGTGCGGGCAAATTTCCGCAAGCTGCAATCGGAGATCGCCTCCCTTGAGGAAGAAGTGGCGTTCTACCGTAGCCTGATGGCTCCGGAAGAATTGACAAAAGGGTTGCACATTGAAAAAATGAATTTGAGTCCAACAGGGCGCCCTTCAGTGTTTGGCTATGAGCTGGTGATAGCCCAGACGGTTACCCGTCATGCCTGGCAGGAGGGGGAGCTCTACTATGAGGTTCATGGCGCCGTAAATGGCGAACGTGTGGTGCTCGCGCTCACAGAAATAGCGGATATCCCGGAGTACCCTTTGAACTTCAAATTCAGGTACTTCCAGAATTATTCGGGTGAGTTTGAGCTGCCCGGCGATTTTGTGCCTGAAACCGTCATAGTGACACTCGATCGAGGGAAGGCGGGAGAGATAGTGCAGCAGCGCTACGATTGGTCGGTCTGAGCATTCATAGGCAGCCAGGAAGGTAGGTCCATGTTGAGAAAGAAACAAACTCCGAAGCACACGGGCTTTAGCGCCGGTCTGGAAGGCGGCACAACCCTTATTGCCCACAACACTCGGGTGTGTGGTGACTTCTTCTTCGAAGAACAGCTTTATATCAATGGGGTTATTGAAGGCGATGTGACTGCGGGTCAATCGGCAGAATCGGCCCCGGAGAGCGCCAAACTGGTTGTGTGCGCGCATGGTAGAGTTATCGGCAATATTCGGGCGCCTAATGTGATGATCGATGGGGTTGTCGAAGGCGATGTCTATGCTTCAGGCAAACTAGAGCTCGCTGCCAAGGCCAGGGTGCTAGGCAACGTTCACTACAATCTGGTAGAAATGCAGCTCGGCTCGGTTGTGAATGGTCAGATGGTAAGTTTGGCCGAAACTCAGGATGTGTTGTCTGCAACTGAAAGGGCAACCGAAGAGGCTGATCAAGGATCGCAAGAGGCTTTCGAAGAAGACATTGAAATGAGTCCCGAAGAGGCTGAGAGGCAAAAAATGCGCGAAGCGGCAGGCGATGTGCTTGCCAGGATTCCATAAGCGTTCCAAACTTCGAGAGCCCCGTGCTCAACAGAATCGACGTTTTTTTCGAAAAGACCTGTTTCCGAAAAGACCTGTTTCCGAAAAGACCTGTTTCCGAAAAGACGGGTATAGAAGACT
>CAZWMD010000048.1:23573-31835 GCA_964634815.1 uncultured Pseudomonadales bacterium
CGAAAAGACCTGTTTCCGAAAAGACCTGTTTCCGAAAAGACGGGTATAGAAGACTCATAAAGAAGGTTTAGTGTTGGACATCTCGATCACAGAATCCGCCATCTCCAAAGTGCGTGCACTTATTTCCGAAGAACAGGAAGACGCACCGCAGGGTGAAACGGTGACCCTCGCATTACGCGTGTTTGTCACTGGTGGTGGTTGTAGCGGTTTTTCTTACGGGTTTACCTTCGATGAAGGCGACGCCGAAGAAGATGATGCGGTGATTGAAGACGGAGGCGTTCGGGTGCTCGTCGATCCCATGAGTTACCAGTATCTTGAGGGTGCCGAGATTCACTACACTGAGGATCTGCAGGGCTCGCAGTTCATTGTGCAAAATCCGAATGCCGCTACAACCTGCGGTTGCGGTAACTCGTTCTCGATCTAGCCGATCAGAGACGTTCCACTACGGCCCGCTATTTTCCAGGTAACAGGTTGACCACGGCGTGCTCTGAGACCGAGCGCCAGTCTTCGGCCTGATGATCGGCCATAAATACCTTAAGTTCAGATTCAGGCAGCGGACGCGAAAGTAAGTACCCTTGAATAATGTCGCAACCCAGTTTGCGCAGAATATTTAGCTGCGCGTGCGTTTCTACACCTTCAGCAACCACCTTCTTGTTCAGAGACCGGGCGATACTCAAAATACTTGAAACAAGTTCTCTTGCTTCACTTGATTCTTCTATTTCTTGCACAAAAGATCGATCAATCTTAATGATATCGATCGGCAGAGTACGCAGGTAGTTAAGCGACGAATAGCCGGTGCCGAAGTCATCCAGAGCGATAACCATACCCGCAGCGCGTAGTTCAGTCAGTTCTGCAACCACCATCGACATTTCTTTGATGAACAATGATTCTGTTACTTCGATCTCGAGTTGTTCTGGTCGAATACCAGTCTGTTCCAGATAGCGGAAAACTCGACGAGCGAAACCAGGGAGAGCGATTTGTTGTACTGAGACATTCACTGCAACCCGGCTAATCGCCTGACTTGTACCTTCTGTACGTTTTAATAGATCAGCGGCATGCGAGAAGATAAGCGGTTCAAGGTCGTGAATTATTCCTGAGTCCTCGGCAATCGGAATGAAGAGGCTAGGGGGAATATTGCCATTCAGTTCACTTTGCCAGCGCAGCAAGCCTTCAGCGCCGATAATGGTTCCGGTTTCGAGTTCAAGCTGAGGCTGGTAGTGCAACTTGATGTCGTCACTGGTTAAGGCCTGGCGCAAGCGCGACTCTAGTTGTATTCGTTGTTCAGACTCTGAGTTAAGGCTTGGATCATAAAATGCGTAGTTGCATCCTGCCTTGGTTTTGGCGTGATACATCGCGACGTCTGCGCGCGAAAGCATTTGATCTGCAACCGCAAAATCTTTGTTCATCTGGGCGATGCCGATAGACGCGTGAATACTGTGTTCCAGACGCTCTACCACCACTGGCTTGGAGAGTCGGCTGATGATTCGTTCGCAGGTTTCGATCAGTGAGGCGTTCGCGCTTGCTGTGTCTGCAGGTATGTCTCGCAGAATAACGGCAAACTCGTCGCCGCCCAGACGGGCAATGCAGTCACTGGGGCGCAGGCTTTGTTGCAGACGACGGGCGATAACCAGTAACAACCGGTCGCCGGCCTTGTGGCCTTCTGTATCATTGACTTGTTTGAATCGGTCAAGGTCAATGAACAACAGGGCACTGTCTGTGTTGTTGCGCTGAACGTTGAGGCATTCCTGGCGTAGTTCGCGCTCAAAAGCCTGGCGGTTGAGCAAGCTGGTGAGTGCATCCTGGTTGGCTTGTTTGTAGAGCGTAAGTGACCGATCAATATGTGTCATCGCGACAGACAGTCGGTCTGTCAGTTCGCCGTAGTGGCCAAGGTTTGCTTTCTGCAAACGATTAGAGGTGACATGCTCGGTGGCAGGGCCAATGAGCAAAACGGCAACTATGTGTTCATCCAGCAACACCGGGAGGGTGCTGTCGATCTTCAGGCCCGATATGGCGCTCATTGCCTCGGGTTCAATATCGGACATTGATGGAATCAGGGGCAGTTCGGCATTCCAGTCGAAGGTGTCGGAGTTTTCCAAAGAACCTTCGTTATCTACCCAATAAAGGCGTTCGGCCGGGACCGTTTCATGCCCGAAGGTAAGTACCCAGGCAGGATTTGCTTCGATGCGGCGAATGGCGTTGAGCACCGCGCGTATGACACGCTCCATGTCAGTGGTTTTCAGAATCAGTTGGTCGACTTGTGACAGTGCAGCGGTAAGTCGGTTGGAAGCGCGTAAACTCTCAGTCATTGAGTTAAACGCATGACCCAGTTCCTCGAACTCGTCTTCGGTGCGTATATTCAGTTCTACGTCGTAGTCGTGATCAAGTAGTGCCTTTGTTCCGCGATTGATTTCTTCGAGAGGTGCCAGCACCTTGCGATTGGCGAGTGTGCTAGCGCCGATACCTATGAGTGAAGCCAGCAGAAGTGTGATCAGCATTGCCTTTGCAAACTCGGGTGAGCCCGCTGCTGCAACTGATGCGGTTGCCTGGGCGACTACCCAACCGTCAAAGTTGGTGACAATATCGTCACCTAGTCTGATGGGACTGTTGATATTGATCGCCAGGTCACCGGCATTATCAAAACCACATACAGGGCCGCCGGTCTGCGCCAGGCTGAAGCAAAAACCTACGGATGGGAATAGCTTGCGCAGCGGCGAAAGCAATGCCTGCTGGTTGATTTCCAGCAGGCTGTTCTCGGTATCGCCGTTCACAGAAATCCACAGCGTACCTTTGGCGTATATGAGATGAGGCCGGTTATCGTCGGCGAGTCTCTTAACCGCAGGTGGTGCGACAGTTGAGGTCTTTTTAACGAGCATCAAATGCTGAAACGCATGGGGATCGTCGGTATGTTCGATCGAGGCCGAGAGCGCATCAAGTCGTTGAGATAGATCGCTGGTATAGGTTTGCAATTGAGATTGAAGACGATCCTCGAAGTGATTGATCGTCAGCCGCTGCATCTGCTGCCAGGAGCCAAACGTTAGAACCGCAATAGGCAATACTGAGAGCAGAGTGACTATTCCTAGCACTCGGGACTCGATCCGACTTGAAAATGCCTTGAACTGCATTACGTGAGTTGCATCACAGGGGGCGCGCCACAGGTCTTCGGGACCTTTGCCGTGCAGGGGTGATGCATGTGGTTACTTTGCTACTGCTAAGTCAACTATTTTCCGGAACCCGGCTTTTTTTTCTGCGACAGGCGTTGCGGCTTCAGCAGATACTTGGATTTAGGGGTTAGACAGAGGGGCTGTTATGACGCCGAGTCGCATCGGTTTCGATGCACCGGTCACGGTTGGCGCATTGCCAGGTAGGTTGGCCATAGTTCGACTGGCAAGCCAGGCAAATGCCGCAGCTTCCAGAGCATCGCCGTCTATGCCAAGTGCGTCACAGTTCACCACTTCGCAGTTCGCGGCTGCATGCAGGCGTTCCTTGAGATCCAGGTTGTGCCGACCACCACCGCACAGTACAAGGCGCTGGCAATTCGGCAAGGTTGCGCGCAAGGCGTTCGCAATTGAGCGTGCCGTGAACTCGCTCAGTGTCGCCTGGATATCTTCTGGCAAGAGCTCGCTGAGTGTTTGCCTGTGCAGCAAATCATCTAGCCAATCCAGATTGTAGTGCTCGACTCCGGTACTTTTTGGGGGTGTTCTTTGTACAAAAGGGTCACCCAATAGCGCGCTGAGTAGTTTTGCGTGGCTTGAGCCTGACGCGGCCCATTGGCCATCACGGTCGTAGGCGCCCTGTTTATGACGTGTGTGCCAGGCATCAAGCAGAGTATTCCCTGGCCCCGTGTCAAAACCAGACAGGTTGTGTTGTTTGTCCCCTGGTAACAGGGTTAGGTTGGCTATGCCGCCGATATTGCACACTGCGATGTCGTGGCCCGCAATGCTGTCATGGCTCGAAAACAGCTCTTGGTGGAATGGGGGGACAAGCGGGGCGCCCTGCCCGCCAGCGGCTATATCACCGCGGCGAAAATCGCTGACTACCGTCAAATCGGTGAGTTCGCTAATCCGGCTGGCATCGCCAATCTGTATGGTGAAGGCAGGAGTGGAATCGGGAGAATGGTGGACAGTTTGGCCGTGACTGCCAATCGCTGTTATTTCGCTTTTTGGCAGTTTGTGGTCATTGATGAACCGGAGTACGCAGTGACCGATGAATTCACCCAAAAGGGCGTCTACCTTACCCAGTTGTTGCCACTCCACATTGAGGTTTCTAGCGAGATCACGAATACCCGTTTTCAATTCTTCGGGCAGTGGATACTCGGTGCTTGCAACCAGCCTGAACTGGGGGTGCAATTCAATGGCGGCAATGTCCAGGCCATCAATACTTGTGCCCGTCATCACCCCAATAAAAATTGACACTAGTCTGCGGCTGCGAGTTGTTGCTCTTCCTGGAAGCTCTTCAGCAACGCGAGATAAGGGCTGGTTTGTTTCATGAAACGCTCGCGCTCACTGGCGGGTACCGGCTGAGCGTTAGGTAAGGCTACCGTACGGGGATTGCGATGTGCCCCATTCACCAGAAATTCATAGTGCAGGTGGGGGCCGGTGGCATAGCCGGTTCGTCCAACGTAGCCGATGATCTCCCCTTGTTTCACGCGTTTGCCCTTGGACATGTTGCGTGCAAACTTCGACATGTGCAGGTACTTGGTGGTGAATTGTTCGCCGTGCTGCAAGACGATGAAATTTCCATTTCCCTTGTTCTTGCCGATGGTACTAATTCTGCCGTCGCCAGCAGCCATGATGGGCGTGCCCTGAGGTGCTGCGTAATCAATGCCTCTGTGGGGACGAGTCGTTTTAAAGAGCGGATGTTTGCGCCGCAGATTGAAATTGGAGCTAATGCGCGAGAACGATACCGGTGCCCGCAAAAATGCTTTGCGCATGCTTTCGCCTTGCGGGTTGAAGTAATGCCCCTCGTCGTTTTGATTCTTGTAGTAAATGGCCTGGTAGGACTGTTTCTGATTCAGGAACTCAGCGGCCAGAATGTCTCCGTAGCCGATAAATTTGTCGCCCAGGTACAGCTCTTCGAACAGCACATGGAATTCATCGCCCTTGCGGATGTCGAGAACAAAGTCGATGTCCCACTGAAAAATTTGAGCCAGGCGCATAGTCACTTCATCAGCAAGCCCGGCGCGTTGGCTGGCGACAAATAGCGAGTGATCTATATAACCCTGTTTATAGGTAGTTAGTCTTTGCGGTTCGCGGCTCACAGCCTTCGCAACGTAGTTTTCACCGTCGCGATCAAATTGCAGGGTTTCCAGTGGCCCTGCTGAATACTCCAGTCGAACCAGCTGGTTGTCTTCTGTGGTGGTGAAGGTGAGTCTGTGGCCGGGGAAAATCTGCGTCAGTCGCTCGGATAGCGGTCCACTCTGCATAACCCGGTGAAGAACGGTTGGGGACAGGGCCTGGCGATTGAAAATGTTGGAGAGGTTGTCGCCGCTGCGAACTTCTTCAACATGTTTGAAATGTCGAGGTGCTGGTGGCTCAAGGTTGTCTGGCTTGAGAGCTTCGCTAATCTCGTCAGAGCGTTGCAGCTGGACATCATCGGAGCTACTGCCGGGGACCGTGAGTTGAGCTATTTGATCGTGCTCATCGGGCAGGTTCAGATTTTCAAGAACCAGATCGCCATTAAAGCGGGCCGCATCGCCATCATCGATGAACTGGGCGGCAACGAAGGTCACCATGCCCACGCTCAGGATGGCAACGAGCACCAGGTGCTTAAATGGGAAGTAGCTCGTGTTCAATTCGGGTGTCCAGCCTCTTTTACCGCTTCCCGCTTACTGCTTGCCGCGGGTCTTCTTATTTTTCTTATTTCGCTTTTTAGCTTTTTTCTTGTCTGCTGCCCGCCATAGTGTCGCAAAGCAGGCAACCAGTCTGCGAGTCAGTGCAGCTTCGATTCGAGACCCGGCTGGAAAGTATAGGCGATTGGTAAAGAAGAGAAAGGGGTCTCAGAATTTGCGACGCGGGACTGGCTCGCCTAGAGTCCGTGCCCAGCGACGTATCTGCGCCAGGGTCGGCCCCACGGCAGCACTACGCCAGTTAAATGACAACTAATCGGACTAAATGTGACCAACGATTCAGGCCCAGCCCCCAATACGTCGTTAATAGGTAACCTGCGTGAGCATGGGCTCCTCGCCCAATGTTCCGATGAGGCCGGATTGGATGACCATCTCGGCCAGGCCATGCGGACGCTTTATTGTGGCTTTGACCCAACCGCAGATAGCTTGCACATTGGCAATCTGGTGCCCTTGCTTGCCCTGCGGCGATTTCAATTGGCGGGCCATCGACCATTGGTACTGGTTGGCGGTGCAACTGGAATGATTGGAGACCCTTCCGGCAAGTCAGCGGAGCGCAATCTCAACGAGGCGTCGGTGGTTAGAGAGTGGACCGAGCGCATCAGGGAGCAGGTCGCCCGATTCTTTGATTTTGATGGACCTAACGCAGCAGTGGTGGTCAACAATTACGATTGGGCATCCAAGCTGACTCTGGTTGATTACCTGCGGGATATTGGCAAGCACTTCTCGGTGAATGCGATGGTGCAGCGCGACACCGTGAAGAACAGGCTGCAACGCGAAGGTGACGGCATCAGCTACACCGAATTCAGCTACATGGTGGTCCAGGCCATGGATTTCATGGTGCTGGCCCGTGATCACAACTGTACTTTGCAAATCGGCGGATCCGACCAGTGGGGCAACATTGTTTCTGGTGTTGATCTGGTGCGCCGTACTCTCGGAAAGACCGCTTATGCGGCCACGTTTCCGCTAGTTACCAAGGCAGACGGAACCAAGTTTGGTAAGACGGCGGGTGGCGCGGTGTGGCTGGATGCCGCAAAAACGTCGCCCTACAGCTTCTATCAGTTCTGGCTCAATACGGCCGATGCTGATGTGATCGGCTTTTTGCGGACCTTTACCTTCCTTAAAGACAGCGACGTGGCTGCACTGTCCCGGTCACTTGAAGAAGAGCCTCAGGCCCGAGTGGCCCAGCAGCGCCTAGCTAGTGAAGTAACTAGCCTTGTTCATGGCGCAGAGGCCCTGGATGGCGCCAAACGGATCTCTCAAGCTCTGTTTGCCGGAGATATTGAGTCGCTTGAAGCCGAAGACCTCGCCCAACTGGAGCAGGATGGTATGGATTGCACATATATAGAGGCTGAGGCTGTCGGTTTGTTGACGGCCATGACGGCGGCGGGATTGGCCGCATCCAATGGCGCGGCACGCAAACTGGTGAAGGGAGGGGGGGTGCGCCTTAACGGTGTTCCGGTGACAGATCATGACGCCCAGGTTAGTCCTGGCGCTGCGCTGTACAGCAAATACCACTTATTGCGACGGGGCAAGAAAACCTGGCATCTGCTGGTTCACAAAACCGTTTAGCACGGCCGGATAACCTGTGGATAAGTTCGTGTTTTACCAGTGTTTTTAGGCACTTTTTGCTGTTACACCCCAATTCCTTCCAGTGGATCAGCCGTTGCTTCAAAAAAAGCCTGATTATTTTGTTGTGGGTGGTTGCGAGGTGGTAATCGCTATGTATAATGCGCGTCCCTTGAGTAGACGGGGCGGCGCAGAACAGCGTCTCCACGAGGTCTCTTTTCTCCGGAAGGAAGAAGAAATCAGCTACTCCGCTTTTTAAAAATTGAACAAACCATTCGTGTGGGCGCCTGGAAAATCGGCGTCGACCGAAAATTCATTTGGTGACTGAGTCTTGCCTAGCCCGAACAATCTGACGTCAAAATCAGAGCGTTCAAAGTAGGTAAGAGGAAGCACAACTAGATATAGCTATCTAGCACGCAAGAGATTGTTGTGAATGTGGTGAAGAACGATTGAGGCTTTTTAAGTCTTGGTCCTATCTGAGCAATGTAAGCAACAACGCTCAGCCTGCAAAAAAGTTTAATTGAAGAGTTTGATCATGGCTCAGATTGAACGTTGGCGGCAGGCCTAATACATGCAAGTCGAACGAGAAAGCACTTCGGTGTGAGTACAGTGGCGGACGGGTGAGTAACGCGTAGGAATCTACCCAGTAGTTGGGGACAACCCGAGGAAACTCGGGCTAATACCGAATATGCACTACGGTGTAAAGAAGGCCTCTATTTATAAGCTTTCGCTATTGGAGGAGCCTGCGTAGGATTAGTTTGTTGGTGGGGTAATGGCCTACCAAGACTACGATCCTTAGCTGGTCTGAGAGGACGATCAGCCACACTGGAACTGAGACACGGTCCAGACTC
>CAZWMD010000049.1:0-7174 GCA_964634815.1 uncultured Pseudomonadales bacterium
CCCCACTTTCGGCACCCCTCCCCTAACCCCTCCTGGTAGGTCGCGGCTCAGCCCGACCTACCTTTTTTTTTGAACCCCCCTTACACTCGCTAGCGACCGCCGCCCAATCAGCACGGCAAATCAGCACAGAGAACGAACGAGTCATGGAAATCGGAACCGGTTACGTCAACATCTTCGTTAGCAACTTCCAGCGGTCGCTGGACTTTTATCAGGCAACACTTGGGTTACCGCTGATTTTTGCTGATGAGGAGTTTCGCTACGCATCGTTTGCAACTCCGGGAGCCCAACTAGCTATTGTCGAGACGGACCAACAGGAACTAGTTGGCCGCCACACAGGTATTGGCCTCACGGTCTCCAACCTGGATGACGCCCATCGAGAACTCAAAGAGCGAGTCACCTTTGTCACCGAGCCTGAAAAACAACCCTGGGGCGGCTACATGGCAATGATCTCCGACCCAGACAACAACCTGTTCTATCTCGACCAATTCACCAATGACAGTGGCGAGTCAGCCTGAATAAGGCGAATGAATTCGCCCCTTGAATCCTTACAGCTTGAACATCTGCGGGTGTTGAGCACTGGGGCAGTTACCCATGTGGCGCTCGCACGCCCTGAACGGGCAAACGCCCTGAACTATGCCCATCTGCATGACATAGAAACACTCTCCCTGGCCTTGCGCGACGATGAGGACTGCCGGGTGGTTGTGTTTTCGGGCCTGGGAAAACACTTCTCTAGCGGCGCTGATCTACGTGACCCCGGCCCCGAGTACCAGGGCAGCCTGGTTATGCAGCGACGCCGACGTCGAATTGGCGAGCGGGCCGTACAGGCGGTCCTTGGTATCGATCAGATTACTATTGCTGCCTGGCAGGGCGCGGCTGTTGGCGGCGGTGCCTGCCTCGCTACCGCAATGGATCTGCGCGTCGGTGCCAGGGGCTGCTTTATGCAGTACCCGGAAATCGACATTGGCATGAACCTAATGTGGAAGAGTCTTCCGCTCATTGTTGATCTGGTGGGGCCCGCACGCGCCAAACGGCTGGTAGTTGGCGGAGAACGCTGCGCCGATGAAACACTTCTTGAATGGGGCGTGCTGGATGAATTGGTTCCACCAGATCAACTGATGGACGCCGCCAATCAACTTGCAGAGGTCTACGCCGCCAAACCTCCTGTTGCCGCCCAGATGATCAAGCAGTCAATCAATGCTCTCTGCTCGCCCACAGGCGATGCCATCATGCATATGGACGTCGACCAAAACCTGCTTACCCAGCAAAAAGACTAACCAAACCAGCCATCGACTGCTTTGGATTCAGGCGCGACTAATCACACGAACGCCCTGCTGCGTCACCTCAACCTTCGGCGCAGGACGTAACGCGCAGTTGCTGGCACTCAGCACACCGTTGCTTTCAGGATTAACACGTTGCCCGTCGCTCAGGCGAAACCGATAACCATGCCAGGGGCAGCTGATCTCTCCGGATTCAACGGTAGCATTGGTCAACGGGCCCAATTGATGTGGACAGAGCGCGGCATGCGCAACCAGAGCGCCGTCGATCTCCCGCAGCACATGAGCACGGCCTCCAAGATCAAAGGTATGTGGCAACTGCAACTCTGAACGCGGCGGCAGACTAACCTCGGACTCGGCTCGAACTTCTATGCGTCTATCGAGCTCGCGCTGACGCCCCAGCATCATCGCCTCGTCTTCATCATAAAGTTGGTGATAAAGATTGATGTAAGCAGCTCCGATTCGATCTCGATTTTCCGCATTCGAACCGGGCACAAAGAAATCCACCACAATCTCAAGCGTTCTTTCTGAAGTCACAAACACATGAGTCCAGATCTCACTGCCGCTTGCAGACCCTTCGATGTTGCGGGTAATCCAGCGCCGCGCCTCTCGATCGAGACGCAATTCAATCAGCGAATCACGGCCTTGGTCATCTTTGAGCGCTGCACGCCACCCCCAGGAACCTGCATCCAGACATTCAATCGCCGAAAAGCTGCCGCTGTGAACGTAAGGCAAGTGCTCCCAATCCAGCGCATTTTCATACATGCGCTCAAGACTGACATTCATCGCCCGACGATAGGTGCCTACATGGGGAATTTGCGATTCCGGATGTGCGTTTGAACGTGAATGAGCCATGCAAATCTCGAAGTCAGTGAATTAATAAATCAGGGGCAAGCCATCTATGCCGCAACTTTTGCCATGCCAAGACGCAATGGCTTACCGTCGATTTGAGCATCGATTTGAGCATAATGCTGAGCACCCCCATCAGAATCAGAGCTCTCGAACGCAACGTTAATGGCCAGAACCTCGCTTTGCACATAGTCAAGATGTGCTCGCACCGCCGCAAGCAAACTCGCCTCGCCTGAAAAACTCAGCTCAATGCGATCAGAAACATCAAATCCCTGATCTTTTCGCGCCTGCTGCACGCGGTTAACTACCTCACGCGCATAGCCCTCAGCAATCAGTTCCGGAGATAGCTCACAGTTCAAATCAATCGAAACAAAACGATCCGACAGAACATTTGACCCTGCCTTCGCCTGACGCTGAACCGAAATTTCTTCTGCGGTAAAGACTTCGCCAAGCACGGTTACCGTGCCACCATCCAAAAGATCAACTGCCACGCTCGAATCCAGCGTATTAATCTCTTTCTGAAATTCCTTCATGCGCTTGCCCAACCGCTTACCCAGCACCGGGAAATTAGGCTTCGTTACCAACTCAATGTAGCTTGCCTCATCGGCGTCGTAGCAAACCTCTTTGATGTTGAGCTCCGCCTTGATATAGCCCTCCAGCTTTTTCAGGTCATCAAGCACTTTTGGATCGCTATGAATCACAGTCAGGCTCGAAAGCGGCGTACGCAGCCCCACTTTAACTTCCTCGCGCTTCTTTCGTCCGAGCAGAATAACGTCTTGCATACGGGCCACAGCAACCTCAAGGTCTTCATGTTGCTGCGAGGATTCCACAAGCGGATAACTGCACAGGTGAACCGATTCCGGCTTGGGTTTTCCCCCGCCAAAAGAACCAAGCTGCAGGTAGATGTGCTCTGACAGAAAGGGCGCAAACGGCGCCATTAACATCGACAGCTCGTGCAGCGTATTGTAGAGCGTGCTGTATGCCGCAATCTTGTCCGCAGAAACATCCTCACCCCAGCAACGCGCCCGATTAAGACGCAGATACCAGTTGGTCAGCTCTTCGATAAAATCAAACAAAGCTGGGACTACGTTATATAAACGGTAGGCTTCCATCTCTTGGGCGACGCGAGCCTTCAGGGTTTGCAGCCGCGACGTAATCCACATGTCCAGCACATTACTGCCCTGATGCATGCCTTTGTCTGGCGACCACTTATCGATTTGCGCATAGGTGCGCAGAAACGAGAATACGTTATACCAAGGCAAAAGGGCTCGCCGAACCATATCTTTAACGCCGCTGTCGGCAAAGCGTTGCTCCTCACCTCGCACCAGGCCAGAGTTAATCAGATACAACCGCAGCGCATCAGCCCCGTAGGCCTCCATCAGTTCATCTGGAGGCGTGTAGTTGCGCAAAGACTTGGACATCTTCTTGCCGTCTTCCGCCATCACCAGGCCATTCACAATCACATTACGAAAGGCCGGCTTATCAAACAGTGCTGAGGCAAGCACGTGCAGGGTATAAAACCAGCCACGAGTCTGATCCAGTCCTTCGGCAATGAACTCAGCAGGATAACCTGCATTAAAAATGTGCTCGTTCTCAAACGGATAATGCAACTGGGCGTAAGGCATCGACCCAGACTCAAACCAGCAATCCAACACTTCTTCAATGCGATGATAAGTACCCGACTCCCCATCGATCTGAAAACTCAGCTGATCCACGTGCTCACGATGCAAGTCATCGACCCGCACACCACTGTAAGCCTCTAGCTCATCGATCGAACCAATGCATAACTGATTACCCGTTTCTGAATTTATCCAGATAGGTAAGGGAGTGCCCCACACTCTGTTACGAGAGATCGACCAGTCGATGGCACCTTCCAGCCAATTGCCGAAGCGCCCATCTTTAATGTGCTCCGGCACCCAACGAATACTCTGATTGTGAGTTTTCAGGCGATCCGCAATCTTGGTAACCGCAACATACCAGGAGGGAATAGCACGATAGATCAACGGCGTGTCGGAGCGATAGCAAAATGGGTAGCTGTGCTGTAACACTTCCTGTTTGAACAGCGACCCCGTTGACTTGAGATGCGCAATAATGTCTTTGTCGGCCGCCTTCACATGCTGACCCGCGAAATCGGTCACGGCGGATTCAAATTCACCATGCACACTGACCGGGCAGACAAACGCCTCGATACCTGCTGCTTTGAGGACTCGATAGTCATCCTCACCAAAGGCAGGTGCCTGGTGAACAATGCCGGTGCCCGCATCGATCGTAACGTAATCATCTGCAACTACAACAAAGGCACCGCGCTCAACTTCCTCTGCAAAATAGTCAAAAAGGGGCTCATAAGAACGCCCTTGTAACGCTGCCCCCTTAACGACATCAAGCACCTCAAAGCTGTCTTCATCGTAAGCGGTCAACCGTGCCTGGGCGAGATAAAACAGTTCACCTGTTTCTTTGTAACGGGCGCGCACATAGTCGATATCTGGCCCCACACAGAGCGCCAGGTTGGACGGCAACGTCCAGGGGGTTGTGGTCCAGGCCAGAATACTTGCATCTTCGTCACGCAGCTTAAAGGCAACGGTGACGGCAGGATCCTGCACATCCTTATAATTAGAGGTGGCTTCAAAGTTAGACAGCACTGTGCCCAGCGCGGTGGACACTGGCATGACCTTCAAGCCCTGGTAGACATACCCCTTATCCCAGAGTTGCTTAACTACCCACCAGACACTCTCCATAAAAGAGGTGTCCATTGTTTTGTAGTCATCTTCAAAATCTACCCAGCGACCAAGCCGGGTAATAGTGGCTTGCCACTGATCAACATAGCGATCAACAATTCCGCGGCACTCATTGTTGTAACCGGCAATGCCGAGTTTTTGCACGGCATCCTGAGCGGACAGGCCCAGCTGCTTATCAATCTCATGCTCGATCGGCAAACCATGGCAATCCCAACCGAAGCGGCGCATGACATAGCGCCCCTGCATCGTCCAGTAGCGCGGCACAATGTCTTTGATGGTGCTGGCAACCAGATGTCCGTGGTGCGGCAAACCCGTCGCGAACGGCGGTCCATCGTAGAAGATGTAGGGCTTCTTATCCTGGGTGTTCTTCAGACTCTGCTGAAACACATTCTCTTGTTGCCAGAACTCAAGAATCGAATGTTCCATCGCCACAAAGGAGAAGCTGTCACTCGCTGCTGTGGAATCAGAAGCTGGAGAATCAGAAGCCGTAGATGTGTCCGCCATGATGATCGCGTGCTACTCAGTAAGCCGCGCATTGTACAGCTAGCACCGCAGGAGGCACTAATCCCGGCCCAGCGAACCGATCGCCCTCACAGGCCGCAGATGGCGGCCATTTTCTCGGCCCGACGCTTAAAACCGTCCAGGTCTCGACCACCCACCAGCACATTCAACTGCTGCGTACCTGCCGCTGCGTAACCCGCCACGGTTTCTGGCGTCACGGGATGCTTGTTCGGACCCACATACACCTCGATATCCGAACGACTACGGCCTTGTTCAGCCAACAGTTCATCCAGCCGCCGCAACCGCTCAACAAGCATCTCCGGGCTCATATCGTAGCCGTACCAGCCCTGCCCATGGGTAGCAACGCGCTTAAGCGCTGGCTCACTCTCACCACCAAAAAAGATAGGGGGGTGCGGGCTTTGTACCGGCTTGGGGTTGAAATGACAGGGCTTTAACTCGTATTCCTCACCCGAGTACGCGGTGGGTTTCGGCTGCCACAACGCCTGCATGACCTCGAGATACTCAACACAGCGTTTACCGCGCCCTGCCCAGGGCATCTGCAGGTTCTCAAATTCTTCCTTGAGCCACCCAATACCCACACCAAAGTCCACGCGACCGCTGGAAAGATAGTCGAGATCAGCCACCATTTTTGCTGTGTACACCGGCTGCCGCTGAGGCACAAGGCATATCCCGGTACCCAACCGCAGTGAACGGGTGTTGGCCGCAACAAAAGTGAGCGCTGTAAAGGGATCGAGCACCCCTTCCGGATCACCCGGCAGTTTGCCTTCATCGGTATAGGGGTAGGCCGAGTCATACTCAGGAAAAAACATCACATGCTCGGGAACCCAGATAGAATGGTAGCCGGTTTGCTCAAGGAACTGCGCAGACTCCGCAATAAATTCCGGACTTGTGTAGTGGCTATACGCCACCGTGGCGCCTATTTTCATGCTTGTCATCTTGCTATTCCTTTTTGTTCCAGCCATCTGTTCGAGTGATGAGTTTTCTATAGCTAGCCACAAACCATGATGCGCAACAACTCAGACTCGGCCACCTCTTCGATGCCTGCGAACCCACTGCTGGCAAAACCCTTTCTCGCCTACCTCAGCGCATCCTCGCTGTGGCTGGCTGGCGTGACTATTTCCAGTTTTCTCGGCAGTTGGCTTTTGATTGACCGGGTGGGCGCATCGCCGGAACAAACCGGCTGGGCAAATACCGCGAGTCGTCTGCTGCCATTGGTGTTTCTGCTTGCCGGTGGCGCATTGATTGATCGGAACAACAATCGCAGCTACCTGATTGTCATGCACATCCTCATTATTTTGCCCGGACTTGGGCTGGTTGCATGGCTCAGCCTGCCGGGCCCCATCCCCCTAAGCTACGGCGCAGTGGTCGGCTTCATGGTGTCAATGGCGGCCATTCAGGACCTGTGTAGTCCAGCCCGCCAGGCCGCGCTGACACGAGTGGCACCTACAGATATTCAGCGCAGTGTCACCCTGATTGCCCTGGTGGGATCCGTCGTTGCGTTTCTTGCGGTGACGGTCGGCGGCATGATTGATCAACTCGGGGACAACGCCGTACTGCTCATAATGTGCGGACTGTTTGCAGTGAGCCTCTGGCCTGTGCTGGCACTACCGAACTTACCGCCACAAACCACAGAGGCTCATCCGCCGCCGATCTGGCGCGAGATCCTTGCAGGCGCCCACGCAACCTGGCACCACCGCGTGCTACGGCCGGTTATTCTCTGCAACTTTGCATCCTCCATGTTTAACGCTGGCGCCTACTCCGTCGCCATTCCCTTTATCGCAAAAACCGTCTATG
>CAZWMD010000049.1:7274-31422 GCA_964634815.1 uncultured Pseudomonadales bacterium
AGCCTGGTTCAGGCAGAAGCACCCGATGCCGTGCGCGGCAAGGTGTTTGCATTAATGTTGCTGAGTTTCATTCTGGCTTCAGCGATTGGTGCCCCGGTGCTCGGAGCTCTGGTTGGCGCAGCTGACCCCCTCACCGCACTTCTGCCTGGCGTGGCCATATCGATCCTGATTTTTGGCTTTGGAAGACTTACCCCTTTATGGTCCTATCAGGATCCACAAGCACACTGACATTCACGGCATAAGTCTAGCGCTGAAATTCCTCTAACAGATCTTCAAGCTGACGCCGGTCGCTAACCGGCTCCACAGCACAGCGAATCACCAGCTCTGGCGCCTGCATCGCAATGAAATGAGTTAACTCCGGCAGGTAGATGTCGATGCCCTGCGGAAGTGCATCGGCAAGCCCGGCCCAGGTCGGAGATGTCGTAAAGTCGAGTTCCTCCGCGCCCTCTTCAGGTCCTTTGGCCCGCAGAACCACAGCAGGCACAGCAACCTCGGACAACAGACTATGCAGGTCGTATTGCAGGCTCCCCATGTATATGGCGGCCTCTACTACCGGCGGACAAGCAAGGGTAAATCCGCTGTCATCATCAAGTGGCAGAACGCCGTAGCGGCAATAATCCTGAAGAATCTCAGACCGCCACAAGGAATATGGGATTCGCTCGGCAAACCGCTCAAACATGGCTTGCCAGGAATCAAACCGGGCTTTTCGACGCGCCACGGGGTGTTCACTGGGATCATCGAACTCATGTCGGGCCGGTCGAGTTGTGATCGAAGGATCAAAGATCACCGGATCTACCAACACCAGCCGATCAAAGCGTTCCGAAAAGAGTGCTGCTGCCTGGGTCAGGGCATGCCCGCCCATTGAATGACCCACACCTATGATTCTCTGCAAATCCAAAATTTCGATGAGCCCGGCAGTATCGCCGCCAAAACTCTGCCAATTGAATGGCGCCGTCTTGGAGCTGCGGCCATGACCGCGCATATCCATAGCAACGGCGTGCGCTCCCTGGGGAAGACCGGCGATTACCTGATCCCAGCACCGGGCATGAAACCCTGTAGCGTGGCAAAACAGCCATGTTGGCTGATCACTGCTTGCGCTCCCCCACTCGAAATAGCAAATCTCCGCCCCATTTGCATGAACTCTGTGTTCCTGTACTGCGCCCGTCACTCCCGCCCCTATACTGTTCACTCAAGCAAACCTAAGGTACACCATCTGCAATCAGGTCACAGGCCAGGTGTCTGTCAGATTTCTCCCACTGAGAGCCCGCTGTAACTGTTAAACTTTGAAAATGACCGAGACGACACAACAAGAAGACCAGACCAAACAAGACGTTGTCTCGTTCGAGAATGAACCTCTTATTCTCGTCGATAGCATTGATCGAGAAACAGGCACCCTCGATAAGGCGTCCTGCCACGATGGAGAAGGTATCCTTCACCGTGCCTTCTCGCTGTTTATCTTCAACACGTCCGGCCAGCTGCTCTTGCAACAGCGTGCGTCCGAAAAACGCCTGTGGCCGGGCTACTGGTCGAACAGCTGCTGCTCTCATCCGCGCGCCGGTGAATCAATGGAGGTTGCGATCTCAAGGCGCCTGGACCAGGAACTGGGTATGTCGGCCGAGCTGAGTTTTGCCTACAAATTCGAATATCAGGCCAGTTACAAGCACATTGGCAGCGAACACGAGCTGTGTTCTGTGTATTTGGGTACAAGCACTTCCAAACCGCAGCGAAACACCAACGAGATAGACGCCTATCAATGGGTGAACCAAGACCAGCTTGAAAGCTGGCTCACCGAGTCTCCAGAGCAGTTCACTCCCTGGTTCAAAATGGAATGGCAGACCCTGCACTCTGAGCACATGGACGTTCTGGGCAAACTGCTTGTCTGACCATCGGGAAAACTCTTTCCGAGTTTTTAACCCCTTTTCGCCACCACCAACGTTCCTGCAGATGAACTCACTGTAATCCCCGTACCTGGGGGATAGGAATACTGGCACTATGAGATCCCAAATCTCCACTTCAACTCGAATCGTCTGGCCGCGCTGGCTTGTACTCATCGCCCTGGTTCTAACTGCCTGTTCAGCCCCGGCGCCCACGCCACCCCCAGAGCAGGTTGAGTCGATCACAAAAGCGCAGCCTGAAACGAGTCAGACGGATAGCCAGGTACCGTCTGCCGTACGTCAGATCGGTATTGGTAAAATTGTCCACGAGGCACAGCTACGTCACGCCCCTCATCCTACAGCACCACCCGGTGTACTCAGTTTCTACCACAGCATCCCACCAGTTACCGCAGACCGCGAACGCTACCCCAGCGAAGGGGAAAACGGCGTGAGACAGGTGGCGGATCAACCCGTCTCCACCTTCTCGATCGATGTCGACACCGCCGCTTACGCCAACGCAAGACGACAAATCAGCTCAGGAAAGTTGCCTCACACTGATTCCATTCGGGTTGAGGAATTCATAAATTATTTTGACTACGGCTACCCAGCGCCAAACAGCATCGGCGCTGGAGAAGCACCTTTTTCGGTCACTACCGAACTGGGTCCGAGCCCCTGGAATCCTGACCGCAAGCTTATGCTGGTGGGATTACAAGGCTATGAGCTTTCGCCAAAGGATTTACCCCCGGCAAATCTCGTTTTTCTTGTTGATGTATCAGGGTCTATGAATCAACCCAACAAACTGGCTCTGCTGAAATCGTCGCTAAAAATGTTGGCAAAGAGAATACGAGCGGAGGATCGAATTAGCATCGCCGTCTATGCGGGTGCAGCAGGTCAGGTGCTCCCTCCAACCACAGGGAACGAGCGCCAAAAAATCATCCAGTCGATCGACACGCTACACGCTGGTGGATCAACAAATGGCGGCGCGGGAATCAATCTCGCCTATAAGCTTGCCGAGGAAAACTACCTTGCAGATGGTATCAACCGGGTGATACTTGCCACTGACGGCGACTTCAACGTAGGCACCACCGGGATAGACGCTCTGCGCCGGCTGATCGAAGAAAAACGTCGCTCGGGTATATCTCTGACCGTTTTGGGATTTGGCGCAGGCAACTACAACGATGCGCTTATGCAAGAGCTTGCCCAGAAAGGCAACGGCAATGCCGCCTACATAGACAGTATCAACGAGGCTCGAAAGGTACTCGTGGACGAAATGAGCAGCACACTTCAAACCATTGCCAAAGATGTGAAAGTTCAGGTGGAGTTCAACCCCGCAGAGGTTAGTGAATACCGCCTGATCGGATACGAAACCCGCGCCCTCAAACGCGAAGATTTCAACAATGATCGTGTTGATGCCGGTGACATTGGCGCAGGACATAGCGTTACTGCGCTATACGAGTTAACGCTGAGCGGCGCAGCTCGACCGGCTGTTGATGAATTGCGCTACGGGTCAACCACCGCACAGGCTCCAAAATCGACCTCTCAACACCCCAACGAACTGGCTACCGTGAAATTGCGGTATAAAGAGCCGCAAGGTACAACCAGTAAATTATTAAACCGGGTGATCTACAAAAGTGAGCTGGTGGACAGCATTCAGGAAAGCAGTGACAACTTCCGTCTGGCCTCAGCGGCCAGCGCCTTTGGTCAGTTGTTAAGGAACAGCAAGTATATGGAGAATTTCAGTTTCGCTGACGCACTGGAACTTGCACGAAGCTCTAAAGGAGCCGATGAGTTTGGTTATCGCCACGAATTCGAGCAACTATTGCGCACCGCCGCAGAACTGGCACCCTTACCACCGCCAGGCAATCGCCTGTCAATACACACCACCAGGCATTCTGAGGCTATCGGGCAGTAAAGCGTTATCGATTCAAAGGCACATAGTGTTGGGCTTACCGACGACGAACTCATGCAGCGCTTCGCACAAAACACGGAGCGCGGCGCCATGGCATTTGATGAGCTCTACGATAGGTACAAAGACAAAACCTGGCGTTACTTTCGCCGTCAGCTCAAAAATGACTTCGCACGCGACGCTCAACAAGATCTCTGGACACGGCTCATAGAGCGCCGAACAAGGTACCAACGCAAAAATAAGTTTGGTGGCTATTTGTTCAGTATGGCAAACAGCGTATTGATAGATATTCAGCGCAAGCAGTTGCGGATCGTTGATTCCGCGACTGACATGGACGTAGATCTTGCCGAGCTACCAGCCAGTAGCAAAACAGAACCGGCACAGTCCGCTGAACTCGAACGAGCGAAGGACGCTTTAAGCACTGCAATCAGTTCACTGCCTCAGGTTCAGCGCAACACCTTTGTGCTGCATCAAGAATCCGGGCTGAGCTACGCCGAGATCGCCGAAGCAACGGACACAACTATCGAAACAGTAAAGAGTCGACTGCGTTACGCACGCTCCAAACTGGTCGATCAATTAAAAGAGGATTTACGCCATGTCGACCTCTGATGACAAGCTAGACGCCCTGTACAAACTAAGTCTGGACGCCCCGGAAGACCGTTCTCCGGAGGACATCAACAGTTTGATCCGTGCTAATGCGCGCGATGCTCTGTCAGCCCCTGAACAGTGGCGCAAGCGCTATGGCTGGGCATCCGCCGCCACTGTGTTTCTAACTACAGCCCTGTTCTTCTCAGTAAACAACGCACCTGAGCCCGCGAACAACGTTGCAGACACTTTCCAGCAGCCAGTTCAGCGATCAGCCTCAGAAGCTGATGACATGCTGGTACCACCGGCCGCGTTAGAGGCCGCGCCCGCAACAGCGCCGGTACCTAGCCATACCCGGAAAAAGCTGGAGCGATCGCAGATGAGTGTCCAGAAAATTTCCACAGAATCGATGTCAGGCCTCTCAGCGCTCTCAAAGCCTGCCCCTTGCCGGCATTACCCTAACCTGCTTGTAACCCAGGTCTGCGTTGAGAAGCAGGCAAGCACAGCCGACGCTTCAACGGATTTAGTTCTAAAGGCTCATCCACAATCCTCTTGCGCCGGCGAGACTCTGAAACTGCCAAGACCAGCACAACCGTTTGTTGCGCACAAAGGAAGCTCTATGGAACGTTTTGTTCTGGCTAAAAGTGTCGCAGAGCTTTCAGTTCCTGCAGAACAGGAAATTGTCTGCAAAAAAGGACAATTGGTGATTCAGTCGTTAGCTCGCGGTCGCTGAGAGGGCGCAGGGCCAATTGAGAAAGCCCTGTCGAACCACTCATCCGCATCCTGTGCGCCATAGATACGAGACACCGCCTTAACATGTGCCGTTGCCCCAGGTGGATAGGCTGCCAGGTCTTGGGTTAAGGAACGTGCAGCATCCAGCACGCCTGTGTCGGGTTCTGTTTGCAATGCCAAGCCCAGATCAACCGCCTGATGGCCGGTGATGCGACGACCAAGCAACGCCACCCGCGCTGTGGTCGCCTCACTATGCCGCAAGCGCAGCCAGGCCAGGTTATAGGGCGCAGCCATGCCCTGTTGTACTTCACCTACATGGAGAAACGCCTCATTACCCATCACAACAAAGTCGCCTGCCAGCGCCAATGCGGCGCCACCGTTAATTGCATAACGCTCCACGGCCACAACGAGAGCCGCTTTCAAATTGAACAGCGCTTTGTGGGCGGAACGCCATAGCTTCGGGAAATCAGCATGCCAATCTGGTGGCGGTTGAGCGTTAAAGGCCTTTAGATCCAATCCCGAACAAAACGCACCACCCTCACCACGCAGCAGTACCGCACCAATCGATGGATCGCTATTCAGCGCCTCGGCGTGCTTCGCAAGCATGACACCCAAAGGGCCATTGATGGCATTTCGCGTATCAGGGCGATTAAGGATCAACTCTGCCCAGCCATCGTGTCGTTCGAGAAGTACTTCGTCTGTCATGCCGCCTCTGTGCTTACTGTGTTGCTTTGCTGTAACTGTTTGCCAGAGAGTACCGCTAAAGGCCACGGCTAACGAGCACCAGCACAATGCCCGATGTGAGAATCACAATACCAAGAACATCGGCTTTCGTCGGTTGTTCCTTAAACCACACAACGGATACTGCAAAACTCAGCACCAGCTCGAATTGGCCTAGTGCGCGAACGTAGGATGAGTTGACAAGGGCCATCGCCGAGAACCAGCAGGCTGATGCAACCGCCCCGGAAAAGCCTACCCAAAATGCTTGCCTCCAGGCTCCTATAGAGGCCCGGAGTGCAGGCCGTTCCCGTTTGAACAGGTAGGCACCAAACACCAGTGTCTGCAGACTCAGCGTACACGCAAGCGTACAGGCCGCCTGCTCATGGAAAGGTAATTCCGGCAAGCTCAAAGATGCGCCGCGATAACAAACCGCCGCAACAGCAAGCCCTAGACCGGATAACAGGCCGTTAACCAAACCCCGGTCGATACGCTGTCCCCTGGCCAGAGCAATCGGGTTCAATAACCATACACCCGACAAACTGACAAGAATTCCCAGCAGCCCAAGACGCGACACGACCTCACCAAGCACAACCAGGCTCAATATCACCGTTTGTATGGTTTCGGTTTTGGATAACGCCGTGGCCACGGCAAAGTTGCGAGTAGTAAAGGCTGCCAATAGCCAGACGGTACCGGCGATCTGTCCGAGCCCACCGAGAAAGGCGTAGCCAAAGAATTCGAGATTCACAGACACATCAGGTGCAAGCCACAGCACGTAACACCAGGCAAAAGGCAATGCAAAGAGAAACCGGATATAGGCCGCACCCAGTATCGAAAGATCGGCAGTCAGCGACTTCTGCAACGCCGCACGCAAGGTTTGCACGAGAGCACCGGCAAGCGACAAAACAACCCAGATTTCCATTACTCCGAAGATCACCTCTTCACCGCAAGTACACAGACCCGCTAGACTTGGCCACCGAGCAGAAACCAGGGAACGCCAGATGCAAAACAACAGATTCTCAGCCGTGCAGCTTACCCTGCTGAGCGTGATTGTGGCGCTGATTCTCGAAAGCCTGCTCAATCAACTCAGCGATCCCGAAGTGGGCTGGAACGCCTGGCTACCCTGGTTACAGGCAAGTGTCATCGCCCTCACGGTCATCGCCATCTGGTCGGGTTTTGCGTTGATTCTCACTACCAGTGAGCGAAAACCCAGCGCCGTCGATTTTATCTATCCGTTTGGTTTACTCATCGCCCTGACACTGGCGACAAATTCTTTGGGCGCGACCCAACTCGCGAGTTTCTTTTGTTGTGTGGCGGCAGCTGGCGCGTTTGCCTGTTGGGCACTTTATGCGGAGTGGCGTGAGCTTATTAATGAGGGTCAAGCTGGCGGGGTCCGCCGGGCGCTTAACATTCAAGGCGCAAGCACCTTACTGTCGCTGTTCATGGCCGGATTGACGTTCGCAACCACCCCACCCCTGGCGGTGGCAAATTTTGCGCTGATCATCGCCGCTCTGCTACAGGTCTTCGCAGCACTAGGCACTATGACCGGTTGGCGCTTCGTAGTGACCAGAACAGAGGCAAGCAGAACAGAAGTCAACTAGCCATCAGACAGTTATCGCAGTGCCCACTATCGTAACGCCATGGCCTTGATGGTCATCGGTTGCTGAGAAAGTCGATTAAATCTCACGCTCAACACCACGGCGGCCAGACTCAAACCCACAACAAGTGCGGTCCAAAACCCGGAAACGCCCAATTCAGGAAGCCCAAACAAACCAAATCCCAGGGTCACGCCAACGGGCAGCGCAACGCCCCAATAGCAAAATAGCGCAACCATCATGGGATGCCGCGTATCCTTATAACCACGCAACGCACCAATAGTGGTCACCTGAACACTATCGAAGGGCTGAAATACCGCAGCGAACAATAATAGCGTCGTGGCAATGCTGAGAACTTGCGCATCAGGGACATACAGTCCCGCGATTTCACCCCGCCAAATCAACAGCACAAGTACTCCAATAACCGAAACCCCAAGAGACAGACAGATAGCCACATAGCCGGACCGCCTGGCTGCCACATAGTCCTCTCGTCCCACGTTGTAACCAACACGAATGGACGCCGCCATTCCGAGCGCCAGCGGGATCATGAACATCACCCCGCTTACACTGGTAGCAACCTGGTGAGCGGCCACAGCCTCCACTCCCATCCTGCCAATCAATATGGTAACCGCTGAAAAAATCGCCATCTCGGCAAACATTGCCAAGGCAATAGGCGTCCCCAGTTTGAGCAGCCGCGAGATTTCACTGAAGTCTGGCCAGGAGAACCTCAACCAAAAGCCGGATGAGTTAATTCTGGAATAGCGAACGACTATCAGCATCGCGATCAATTCCAGGGTCATCACAATCGCGGTAGCTGGGCCCGCACCAGCCCCTCCCATTGCTTCGAACCGATAACTGCCAAGATCAAAGCCAAAAATAAAGAGATAGTTGAGGGGAATTTTCACAATCAACGCGGACGCAGCGATCAGCATGGCCGGCAAGGTCCAGGACAAACCATCACACAGGTACCGTAATGCAAAGTAACCAAGTACGGGTAACAGACCCCAGCGGACCCAATTCAGATACTCAACAGCCACCGGAATCCCCTGGGGGTCAACACCTGCAAACTCGTAAATAGATTGAGAAAAACCGAGGCCCCAAAAACCCAGTCCACCGCCGACCAGAGCAAGCCAGAGCGCTTGTCGAACGACCTCACCGGATTCACTGGTTCGTCCGGCCCCGTGGAGCTGCGAGACCGATGGCGTAACCGCCATTATCAGGCCGCTCGTGGCAAGCATCGCAGGCCAGTAGAGCGATCCGCCAAGGCTGACCCCGGCCAGATCAACAGCGCTCACTTGCCCTGCCATCAGAACGTCTGCTACCCCCATGCCCATCTGGCAGAGCTGGGTAAACACCATGGGCAGGCTAAGTAGCCCCAGCGTCCTAATCTCTGATATGAATGCGGATCTGGACACTAAATATTCGCCAATCTGCCAAAAACCCATGAAGGTCGCGAAGTGTACACCCTGCAAGGAGCGGGTTACCCGGCAGTCTCGGCGCCAAACGATAACAATTATCATTGCGAAGACCCGGTGTTTCGCCCAGTAAATAAACGCTGACTATCGCTGTTATTCAGAGAATCGAATTGTAGTCGGCAAACGTCTACGTATACTTCTTCTGCGGACCGCTGGAAGTGGCGGACCAACGCGCTACGACGCGACTTACCAACTATGTGATTCAGTTTGAAAGGGGCCCATACCTATGGATCTAAAGGACAGCAAAACCCTCGACAACCTGAAGGACGCCTTCGCTGGCGAATCTCAGGCTAATCGTCGATACCTCTATTTCGCCAACAAAGCCGATATCGAAGGCGAGAACGACGTAGCGACCGTATTTCGCTCCACAGCAGAAGGCGAAACAGGCCATGCCCATGGGCACCTGGAATACATGGAGGCTGTTGGTGATCCCGCGACTGGCCTGCCCATCGGCACCACCTCTGACAATCTGAAAGCCTCGGTTGCCGGCGAGACCCACGAGTACACCGATATGTACCCGGGAATGGCCAAAACCGCCCGTGATGAAGGCTTCGATGAAATTGCTGACTGGTTCGAAACTCTGGCGAAGGCGGAACGCTCTCACGCCAATCGCTTCCAGAAAGCACTGGACGCCATGTAAACCTGCGCGCCCATCATCACAGAAACAGGGGGCATTCGTGCCCCCTCTTTTTTGAGCCAACTTTCCAAACGACAAACGACAAACGACACAAGAGAAACGAGACTAGAAAACCATGGCCAGCAGAGAAGGCAACCTTCAGCCACCCAAGCGCGCGACCATTGACTGGCAGGCGGAGAGCTTCTACAACAAAGATGATCTCTACAACGAAATGGAGCGCGTGTTTGATATCTGCCACGGCTGCCGACGCTGCGTGAGTTTGTGTGATTCCTTTCCAACGCTATTCGATCTGGTTGACGACTCGGAAACAATGGAGGTCGATGGCGTAGACAAAGACGACTACATGAACGTCGTTGACCAGTGCTTCATGTGTGACCTTTGCGCCGAAGTTAAGTGCCCTTATTTGCCACCACACGAGTGGGCACTGGACTTCCCGCACTTGATGCTACGCGCCAAAGCCTACAAGTATCAGCAAAAGGATACCAAGTGGCGGGATCGACTGATTACCAGTACCGATGCGGTATTCAAGACCATCTCTGTACCGGGAATCACTCAAACGGTTAACGCGGCAAACAAAAATAAAACCATGCGCAAGCTGGTGGATAAAACACTGGGCTTGCACACCGACGCGCCCCTACCCCACTTTGCCTCTCCCGGCCTCAGTAAGCGTATCGACACCGCGGCTACCGCCCCCACTACAAGCCCAATTGCCACCAATCCAGAAACTGGCAGAACTACTACCGGCAAGGTGGCGATCTACGTCACTTGCTACGGCGAGCACAACGAGCCAGTGGTAGTGGAAGATCTAATCAAAGTACTCAATCACAACGGCATCGAAACCCGACTACTTTCCGATGCGAAGTGCTGTGGTATGCCAAAATTGGAATTGGGTGACCTAAAAAGTGTCGAACAGCTGAAAGACGCAAACATACCCACCTTCGTCAAAGCGATAGATGAAGGTTTTGACATCATCGCGCCAATTCCCTCCTGCGTTCTGATGTACAAACAGGAACTGCCATTAATGTTCCCGGATGATCAGGACGTCCAGAGTGTTCGTGGTGCTTTTTTTGATCCCTTCGAATATCTACACCTGAGAAACAAATCCAAACTGCTAAACACTGACTTCAAAACACCCCTTGGCAAGGTGTCTTATCACGTCGCCTGCCATCAGCGTGTCCAGGCAATCGGGCCACGTACAAAGCAGATTCTAGAGCTTGTACCGGAGACCGAAGTCAAAGCCATAGAACGCTGTTCTGGTCATGATGGCACCTACGCCTTGAAGAGCGAAACCTACGACAAAGCTATGAAGATAGCTCGGCCAGTGGTGAGACAGGTGAAGGAAGCAGAACCAGAGCACTACGGCTCAGACTGCCCAATGGCAGGTCGCATGATTCAACACGGACTTGAACAGTCCGACTCCGAGCTAAGCGCCCGGGAATCCCTACACCCGATTAGCATGCTAAAGAGAGCTTACGCTATCTAACAAACCACTCAGAACCGACCGCCGGACAAAAACAGGAAGTATCAAATTGGCCAAGCAACTCGATCGAAGCAGTCTCTGGAGCCTGGAAGAATACGCGGAGCATCGCGATGCGTTCCGTCAGGAAATGATCGCGCACAAAAAGACCCGCCGCATTGCCCTCGGACCTCATGTCACCCTGTTGTTTGAAGATTTCAACACCATGAAATATCAGGTCCAGGAGATGTTGCGAACCGAAAAGATATTTGAGGCCGCAGGGATTGCCGAAGAACTGGAAAGCTACAACCCGCTAATCCCCGATGGCAGCAACTGGAAGGCCACGATGCTCATCGAATATCCAGATGTCGAAGAGCGCCGTATCGCGCTCGGCAAGATGCCGGGTGTAGAGAATACCGTCTGGGTTCAGGTACAGGGTTGCGAGAAATTTGTGGCTATCGCAAATGAAGACATGGAACGCAGCACTGACGAAAAGGCCGCAGCCGTGCACTTTCTTCGCTTTGAGTTAGATCCCAAATCTATCGCAGCGCTCAAGACAGGAGCAAGCCTGGCAATGGGGGTAGATCATCCTGAGGTTGCCCATGTGCTTGACCCTGTTGCTGAGAAATCTGTCGCCAGCCTGATTGCAGATCTGGATTGATCTGTTCTCAAGCCGAACAGAATTTCAGGCCGGCAAGCAATTCGCCCATATCCTCAAGCAACGCTTCGCGTGTTGTTGTCGAGCGCCAACACAAACCTACCTCCCTGGCGGGCGGTTTACCCTTAAATGGAACATAGGAAAGCCCGGCGACGCGACCGCCCATGGCCAGCTCAGGCATTAGCGTAACCCCAACATTTGCTGCCACCATTTGGCGCAGAGTTTCCAGACTTGTGGCTCGAAAGTTGGTGTTTTCGATCGCATTGCTCGAGCTGCATACCGCAAGCGCCTGATCCCTCAGACAATGGCCATCCTCGAGTAGTAACACCGCCTGCCCATCAAGATCTTTCAGCTCAACCGTTTTGCGCTGGGCATGACTGTGTTGCTTTGACACCGCCAGGTAAAACGGTTCCCGGTACAGCAACTTGCCTTCAATCTGGTCATCAACCACAGGCAACGCGAGGATTGCGGCATCCAGCTCCCCCCCTTTAAGGAGCTGCATAAGCACCGAGGTCTGATTCTCGGTTAGTTGCAAGCGCAGATCAGGAAAGGACTTGCGCAGTGGTGACAGAATTTTTGGCAACAGATAAGGCGCAATCGTTGGAATGACGCCGAGTCGAAAGTCGCCGCCATAAGGGTCACGATGCGCCTCGGCGATGCCCACGAGCTGGTTGGTTTCACGCAATACTCGCTGCGCCTGAGCAACAATCGACTCTCCCACCGGTGTCAGCATCACCTGACGATTATTGCGTTCAACCAACACGACGCCCAGAAATTCTTCCAGTTTCTTCAACTGGGTAGACAGCGTCGGTTGGCTGACAAAACAGGCCTCTGCGGCCCGTCCAAAATGGCGATGTTCCGCCACAGCTACTAAATAGCGAAGGTCTCTCAAGTTCATGGGGCTATACTACGCTATGACCCAGAAAACCGTGATTGCCGAAACAACCAATTCATCCCTTGAGGACGCCAGTGAAATCAACGATGCCTGGTTTCATGAACCCTTACACCAGGGCAAGGACTTCATGGTCTTCAACAAACCAAGCGGCATTTCTGTCCTGGCGGATCGACAGTCGCCACATTGCCTGTGGACCGACCTGAAGCGCTTGTTGCCAGCCGGTGTTCGGCCATTCATGGTCCACCGGCTAGATAAGGGCACCAGTGGTGTTTGGCTGGTAGCAACAACCCAGGCCAGACAGAAAGCACTCACCAAGGCCTTTGAAGCTAAGCAAATACGCAAATACTACGTCGCCAGGGTCACCAAATCGGCAAAATTCAAGGGCACAGGCAGCATCAACCTGCCACTAACCAAGGGCAGAAAATCTCGTTACCGAGTCGCAGGCAATCGGGAATCCATTGAGCGCAACGGCAGCCATTGGCAGCTAGGCAAAGACAGCGCCTTTCCCGGAGCCAAGAAGAAAACTGCGTTCGACAGCTTCACCCGCTTGCGCCGTCTGAACAACTCCACCGTGCTCCTGCAACCCCTTACGGGCCGGACGCATCAACTGCGCGTCCATCTGGCCTGGACCGGGTCTCCCATCAAGGGAGATCACCTTTACGGTAAGCCAACCGATGCCCACCAGCAGTGGCCACGCCTTGCCCTGCACTGTCACCGATTGGTTGTTCCTACGCTTGGAACCTTCCGGGCCTCAGCGCCGCAGGGCTTTTTGACCTAGGGCAAATCCTGCCGCTGCGATCCCTGGATGACGAGTGACAACCAGGGCTACTGCAGCCAGACCAACCCCCGCCAACCAGCCCTGCAATTGCGGGCTGCGGGCCTCCCCGGACGTCGCACGATGCACCGTGTGTTCACAGTTGTTGCCAAACAGATGGTATCGACGCCCGCTCGGCGAACGCTCGAAGTGTTCCGCGTGAGCAAGGGCCCGGCGCCGATCCTCCAGAGATCCCGATCTCACGTGCACCCGGTGGCCAGCGGCAAACTCGTGTTCACTGGAGATATGCTCGCCGCGGCCCGGCGTGTTGTGCAAGACACGACCATCGCCAAGCGCAATGCCGCGATGCATCACCAGGCCCTTGCGCCGAGAAACCACATCACCTGCCAGATATCGAGTCATAAGAAGCTCCCAAGCCAAATCGATACCTAGTAGACAGCAATTTTTGTGCCCAGTGCAGCCTTATATTGCAAAATCTTTGTTTCGCGAGAAAATCCCACAACTATTTGTTTTATATAGGTTTTTACGCCAACCACAGACGGCTTACGGAAGACCGACCCAGGCGTTGACCTGTTGCGGCACCCTGATCCGGTCTAATTCGCCATTTATTGGGCAATCATCCAGGCCACGGCATCGCGTAGCTCATCGTCTGTACAGTTCATACACAATCCGCGTGCTGGCATCCCCGGCGCAACACCAGTGATTGTGTTGGCGACCAATGCATCCAGCCCAAGTGCAATGCGAGGCCCCCAATCTTCAGCAACACCCAGCTTTGGTGCCCCGGCAACCCCTGCCGCATGACATGACCAGCAGAACTTTTTGTAGGTTTCCTCGCCACTAGCGCCCTCGGCAACGGCCACTGGCGCTTCTTCCGGTACCGGCTTGGTGCTGGCAACCGCAGGCGCAGTTTCTGTTGCGGGGGCCGCCCCCTCGCCACAACCACC
This sequence comes from uncultured Pseudomonadales bacterium, assembly GCA_964634815.1. Lineage (GTDB taxonomy): Bacteria > Pseudomonadota > Gammaproteobacteria > Pseudomonadales > Azotimanducaceae > JALZVT01. The sequence goes on from CAZWMD010000049.1 coordinate 21,524, forward strand.
AAGGAAAGCCATCAAAACTACAGCGGGTAGAACGGCAAAACGGGCCAGGGAAAACTTGTACATGCCAACCTCAAAATCAGAAAACCACGCCATTATGAACGACCTTCCGCAGCCAAGCTAAAGACTACTCAACAATCAATCGTAAACGCATCTGCGTCCTGCCAGGCGGGAAACTCTTGCCGATAAGCCCGCAGCGCAGCCACATCGAGGTGTCCCGTCACCAGGCCTTCACGGTCAACAAGCTGTTCAGTCGCCTCACCGTCGTAGCTATAAATACTACTGCCCCCAACATAGTGCACACCGTTGCCATCTGTACCCGTTCGATTCACCGCCACAACATAGGCTTGATTTTCTATCGCTCGCGCCGCCAGCAAAGTCTGCCAATGGTGTTGACGAACCGCGGGCCAGTTAGCCACCAGAAGATAAACATCGTAGTCGCCACGATTTCGCGCAAACACGGGAAACCGCAAGTCATAGCACACCTGCAGTAGAATTCGCACACCGCGGTGGGCAACCACCACACGCTCGTCTCCCGCGTCATAGTGTTGGTGCTCTCCGGCCATGCGAAAACGATGACGCTTGTCATAGTGGGTCACCTCTCCTTGCGGTGTCACCCAGAGCAATCGGTTAGCAAAACGTTTACCCGAATCATCCGTTGCAATCACGACACTACCGCACAGTGTCTTGTCGAGCTCGCGCGCAGCCGCTACAAGCCAGCTGGTCGTTGGGCCGTCTATGGGTTCTGCCTGGTCCTTTGAAGCCATGGTAAACCCGGTACTGAACATCTCTGGCAACACGACGATTTCAGCCGCCTCAGGGATACGGGCAAACCACTGCTCAAAGAGCTGTCGATTTGCCTGTGAGTCATGCCAGTGAGGTGCGCTCTGAACCAGGCAAACACCAAGTGCATCAGTGATTTCTGTTTGAGAAGTAAGCGTCATTACAACCGCCGAAGAATACTGGCTGCCGCTGCCAGGGTGTCGTTGTCTTTTGCGAAGCACAGCCGCAAGTAGCGCCTACTGTGTGGACCAGGCTCATCATAGAACACAGAAACTGGAATGCTCGCAAGCTTAAGCTCTTTGGTAAACCGCATAGCGAGGTCAACATCAGTTTCTTCAGACACCGCGGAGTAATCTATGAGCTGAAAGTACGTACCCTGGGCAGGTGATACTGCAAACCGGGTCTTAGCAAGAAGGTCACATAAATAATCGCGTTTGGCCTGATAAAAATCAGCCAGCTCTTCATGATGCTCAGGATGAGAGCGCATGAAATCTGCAAGCGCGTACTGAATCGGCGTATTGCTGGTGAAGGTGTTGAACTGGTGAATCTTGCGGAACTCCGCAGTAAGTGACTGCGGTGCAAGACAATAACCTATCTTCCAACCGGTAACGTGATAAGTCTTGCCAAAGGAAGACACCACAAAACTGCGCTCAAAGAGATCCGGGTAACGACAGAGACTCTGATGCGGCACACCGTCAAAGCAGATGTGTTCGTATACCTCATCGGCAACCAGATAAACCGGCTTATCGCTGATTAGGGAACCTAAGGCCGCAATATCTTGCTCGCCCCAAAGAGCCCCTGTGGGGTTATGCGGAGTGTTGGTGATAATGAGTCGGGTCTTGTCGCTGAGTGCATCAGCTACCCGATCCCAGTCCACAGAAAAATCCGGCGCCTGAAGCGGAATATGCACTGCCGTGCCACCACACAACTCTACTACCGGTTCATAAGAGTCATAGGCCGGATCAAACAGAATCACCTCATCGCCGGGCCGGACCACAGCGCTGATGGCACAAAACAGTGCCTCGGTTGCACCCGAGGTAATGGTAATCTCTGTATCCACATTCAGATCGGCGCCATACAGATTCTTCACTTTGGCCGCCACCGCCTCCCGCAAACTGGCCACCCCCTGCATCGGCGCGTACTGATTGAAACCGGAGTTCAGGTACTGCTGAACACCATCGAGTAACGGCTTTGGTGCATCAAAATCCGGAAAACCCTGCGACAGGTTGAGTGCCTGTTCCTGAGTAGCCAGCGCTGACATCTGGGTGAAAATGGTCGTGCCCACATGAGGCAACTTGCTTTGGTCAGCCAAACGAGGAAATTCATCTATTCGTCCCATCTTTTCCTTCACACCTGTTTTGCCCAGGGTCCATCTATTGCCTGAAACACAGCCTAAGCTAGCGCCGGAGATCTGGCTGTATTCCACCTCTATCAGCATATCGCCATTGCTCCGGCAAACATATATCAAAATATTTTGATATTAGCTGGGAATCCGGGTCGGATTGAGCTAGATTGCGCGCGTGACAGTTGCAGCTTCCAATACCCACTCCCGGGAACCCGCTCGCTCCGGAGCCAAATCGTCCACACTGGTCGACCTTAATCGAGCAGCGGGCGATGGTCTGCGCCAGAACATTCTGCAGCTTGTCGCCCGTGAGTCTTTTGCCGTGCTCGAGCTTGCACGGATTCTGGATGTATCCCAATCGGCACTGAGTCATCATCTGAAGCTGTTGCTGGCCGCCGGTTTACTCGCCCGACGACGCGAGGGCACCAGCCTCTTCTACCGTCGCGCACTTCGCCACGATAGCTATCCACAGTTTGTTGAAGGGCTCTACTCAAGCATTGACACCCTGCCTGTTGCCACGCGTCAGTTGCAATTGATCGATGAAATACACGCCGAGCGCCAGCAGAAGCGACAGGAATTTTTTTCAGCCAATGCCGCACAGCTGACCGAACAACGAACACTAATCAGCAACCCGGACACCTATGTCGAAGCTGCAGGAGAACTCCTGAAGCAAGCTAACTGCGGTCGAGATCGCGCTCTGGAAATTGGCCCGGGCGAAGGGCAGCTTCTCACGCTGCTAGCAAAACGCTTTAACGAGGTAACTGGCATCGACAGCGCAGAGGCAATGCTCGAGAGAGCCGCTGCCAGCCTGAACAACCAAAACAACATTCGCCTTAAGCTCAAAGACTTTGCCGATTTACCCAGCCGCCGAACTTTTGATGCGGTTGCCGCGGCCATGGTGCTGCATCATCAGGCTTCTCCGCTGTCCTTCTTTCAACAAGCTCAACGGGTTCTAAAACCCGGCGGTGTACTCATTATTGTCGATCTCTGCCGACACGATCAGGAATGGGTGAAAAAGGTCTGCGGCGACTTCTGGTTGGGTTTTGAACCCGACGAAGTCATGCATTGGGGAGAACGCGCAGGCTTTGCATCTCCAGCGAGTCAGTATCTGACTCAAAACAACGGCTTTCAGCTTCAGCTGCACGCCTTTTCGAAGTAAGGGTACTAGACTCAATGAGTACCAAACAAGTAAACCAACACACAGGACTAAACAATGGCTGATTATAAAGTTGCCGACATTTCAAAGGCCGATTTCGGTCGTAAGGAAATCGCTCTCGCTGAGAACGAGATGCCTGCGCTTATGGCACTGCGTAAACGCTACAAGGACACTCAGCCACTTGCCGGCGCACGCATTATCGGCTGCATTCACATGACCATCCAAACTGCAGTTCTTATGGAGACTCTTGTAGAACTCGGCGCTGAATTACGCTGGTCCTCGTGCAACATCTTTTCTACTCAGGATCACGCCGCAGCCGCGATGGCAGCAGCTGGCATTCCAACTTTTGCCTGGAAAGGCGAAACCGAAGAAGAATACGAATGGTGCCTGGAGCAAACCATTCTTGCAGACGGTAAGCCCTGGAACGCAAACGTACTCCTGGACGATGGCGGCGACCTGACATTGCTCATTCATGAGAAATATCCGGCCATGCTTGATCATATCCACGGCATCTCTGAAGAGACCACAACAGGGGTTCACCGGCTGCTCGAAATGATGCAAAAAGGCGAGCTGAAGGTTCCAGCAATTAACGTCAATGATTCGGTAACCAAATCCAAAAACGACAACAAATACGGTTGCCGCCATTCTCTGAACGATGCGGTAAAACGCGCAACCGATATGTTGATGTCTGGTAAACGCGCTCTGGTTGTTGGTTACGGTGACGTTGGCAAAGGGTCAGCCCAGAGCCTGCGACAGGAAGGCATGATCGTGCGCGTAACCGAAGTTGATCCAATTTGTGCCATGCAGGCCTGCATGGATGGCTATGAAGTTGTGTCTCCTTATCAGGGCGGCATCAACACGGGTAAGCCCGAGGACATCGATATGCGTCTCATGCAGGATACCGATCTGCTGGTTACCTGCACCGGCAACGCTGGTGTCTGTGATTCCGCAATGCTGCAAACGCTCAAAGCCGGCGCCATTGTCTGCAACATCGGTCACTTCGACAACGAGATCGATACCCAGTACATGCGTGATAACTGGGAATGGAGCGAAGTAAAAGAACAGGTTCACCAGATCTACCGCTCTGACGATAAAACAAACTACCTGCTACTACTGAGCGAAGGTCGACTCGTAAATCTGGGTAATGCCATGGGCCACCCCTCTCGCATCATGGATGGCTCATTCGCCAACCAGGTGCTTGCGCAAATGCATTTGTTTGATCAAGCCTGGGCAGACCAGCCAGAAAATCAGCGATCACCAATCACTGTAGAAGTCCTGCCGAAGAAACTCGATGAGGAAGTAGCGGAGTTGATGGTGCAAGGGTTTGGCGGCGTAATGACGCAACTCACCAAAACCCAGGCTGACTACATTGGTGTTACTCAAGAAGGGCCTTTCAAACCTGAGAGTTACAAATACTAGCGCGATCTAGCGTACTAACGGACAAGCAGTAATGGGAAAGTCGCTGGAAGCGCTTATTGATCTCCTCGATTTAGAGGAGATCGAAAACAATCTGTTTCGGGGTTCTAGCCCCAACGAAGGCTGGCAGCGAGTGTACGGTGGTCAGGTAATTGGCCAGGCACTTGTTGCAGCCTCTCGCACAGTGGAACCAGAGCGCCATGCACACTCGCTGCACGGTTACTTTCTGCGACCCGGCGATACCACGATGCCAATTTTGTACACCGTGGATCGCATAAGAGATGGCAAGAGCTTCACGACCCGCCGCGTTGTGGCTGTGCAGAAAGGCAAACCCATCTTCAGCATGTCGATCAGTTTTCAAGGCGACGAGCCTGGACTGAGTCATCAGGCAGAGATGCCTGATGTACCCCAACCCGAAGCCTTAAAAAGCGAGGCCCAGTTGCTCGAAGGGCACCTGGACAAGATCCCCGAGGAATATCGCGACAGCTTTACGCGCACCCGCCCCATAGAGATGCGTCCCGTTGAACAAAACCACAATCCTTTCAGCCCTAAAAAGCGACCACCACAGCAAATGTGCTGGATGAAAACCTGGGAGACCCTGCCAGCTGATCGGCGACTGCATCAGTGCGTACTGGCTTATCTGTCTGACTGGACACTACTGGATACAGCCACTTTGCCTCATGCAGTGTCGTTCGCTCAGGACAACATGCAGATGGCCAGTCTCGACCACGCCATGTGGTTTCATCGCGAGTTCAAGGCCGATGAGTGGATGCTCTACGTACAGGATTCCCCAAGCGCCAGCGGCGCCCGGGGATTTAATCGCGGACTAATCTTCAGCCGCGATGGAACACTTATTGCCTCAGCCGCCCAGGAAGGGTTGGTGCGGATCCACGATCTCTAACGATAGGCCGCTCAACGATAACCAAAGGGTGTAGCGTCGTTTGACAGATCACGATAGCGCTCAAGCAGTCGGTCCTGCCGATTGTCGAGCTCCATCCATTGTCCGTCGATCATCACTCGCTCTGCGTGAGTGGTAACTTCGAGAGGGTCACCCGACCAGATCACCAAATCCGCGGTTTTCCCTTTTGTAAGGCTACCCCGATCATCAAGTCCCCAGATCGCTGCCGGATTATGGGTAATTGCAGCCAGAGCGGCTTCGTAGGGCAAACCATTCGCAACCGCAATACCGCCCCCCTGACGAATCCAGCTTGCGTTATGGGTGTTTTCGCTGCGGAAGGCAATCAATACACCAGCCTTATGCAGAAGCACCGCGTTATCCAGTCGCGCACCCAGGCGATCAAAGTCGGTGGGAATATTGTCTAACGGATCAAGCACCACGGGTACAGAAGCGTCTGCAAGCTGGGGGGCAACTTTCCAGGCTTCAACGCCGCCGGTGACAATCAACTGCACATCAAACTCGTCAGCCAGTTCAATCGCCTGCAAGATCTGGCTGGCCTGGTTTACTTCAAGCGCCAGGGGCGCGCCACTCGCCAACCAACGTTTCAGCGCTGCCATGTCCTGGCTTGAGTAAGCGCGTTGATCTGCCTCGTATCGGGACGGATTAAATCTCCGTGCCAACCCAAGCGCTTCACGCAACCTGACAACCAGACCACCTCGAGAACCACCCACGTAGTCAGCAAAGCCTGGTCCAATACCACCAAACATTGCCAGGCGATCTTTCAGAATCAATTCAGTGGGATCCAGTGTTGTCCTTAAACTGATAGCAAGACCGCTACCCGCGAGCGGGTCGTTGCCGGCCAGAGGCGAGACAACGGCGGCAGTAACGCCCGCTGCGCGCGTTGTGCCCAACAAAACAGAAGCCGGGTTAAGTGCATAACGCAGCTCGAAGGCAGGTCCCATCGCAAAATCTTCAACTGACGAATCTCGGGCACTGGATTCAGCACCAATCTCAACGGTGCCTAACTGGGTATCGCTAACAATTAGTCCAGGCGTTACCCATCGACCACTTGCATCAACACGCTCGGCATCAAGAGGCACATCGGGTGCCTGAGCATCAGCCCCCACAAACACAATCTCTGCGTCACGGGTGACAACAGTGGCCGCTTCGATAACACCAGCGTCGGTAAGCGTGGCTACCTTCGCATTGTGGATGACCACCGTGCCAGCAGACACTCCCGGACTGGTGATTAGCGCCAGAGCCGCTGCTACAACTGTGAGCCCTGCTTTAATTCTAATAAGGTTCATTGCGCACCTCCTTGCCCACCAGATTGCGGTGCATTCTGATCGTGAACCGTCTGGTGCAGTTCAAAGTCGGTAACAGGTCTGCGTTTATCGCGCTCGAAGTAACGATACCCATCGATAAATACCTGCTCTGCCTGGGCATAGACGCTTAGTGGGTTCTGATTCCAGATAACCACATCAGCTGCTTTCTCAGGCTCCAGCGTGCCGGTACGATCTTCAATGCCCAGCGCCAGTGCTGCGTTGCGGGTTACCCAGGTAATTGCATAGGCCTCGTCAATATCACGCCCCATTCTTCGCGCCGCAGCCATTGCCCGCGCCGCATCCTGATTAAGGCGCTGAATTCCGCGTTCTGAATCTGAGTGCACAATCGCACAGGCACCCGCTGCATCTACCAGCGCAATGTTCTGTTCGACAGCATCAAAGGCTTCGAGCTTAAAGCCCCACCAGTCTGACCAGAGCGCAGAACAAATGTTTTCTTTGGCGAGCAAATCAGCAATTTTGTAAGACTCTACAGCATGGTGGAACGCGGTAATCTTGTAGTCATATTCCTTGGCCAGCTCAATCATGGTGGCCATTTCGTCAGCGCGATAACAATGGTTGTGCACCAGTATTTCGCCGCGCAAAACGCCAACCAGGGTTTCTAACCGCAAATCATAGGTTGGTGGATCTTCTTCTGCATCTTCTGCTGCAGCATCAAGCGCCTCCTTGTACTCCTTGGCCTCAGCCCAGGCCGCCCGATAGCCGGCCATGTTGCCCATCCGGGTACTGGGTGCCTTGCCCTGATTGCCATAAACCCTTTTTGGGTTTTCGCCACAGGCCATTTTCAGAGAATGTTTGGCCCCAGGAAATTTCATCCCCTGTACGGTTCTTGAAGGCACGTTTTTCAGCGTTACGCCACGGCCACCAAAAAGGTTTGCGCTACCGGGCAAAATTTGCAGCGTGGTGACGCCTCCGGCCAGAGCAAGCGGGAACTGTGGGTCTTGCGGCCAGACCGAATGCTCGGCCCACACCTGCGCGGTGTTCGGCGATGTTGCCTCATTGCCATCTGCGGTAGATTTGACCGACGGTGCCGGATAGTCACCAAGATGACTGTGCACATCAATCAGCCCCGGAGTAACCCATTTCCCCGAGCCATCGATACGCACAGCGTCCGCGGGAATCGCCGCAGAGTTAGTCGCGCCAACAGATACAATCTTGCCCTCAGACATGACCAACTGCGCAGCATCGATCCGGGATCCATCGCCAGTCAAAACCGTGGCATTACTGATGACGTAGGTTGGCGCCTGGCGCGGCGCATAGGTGGACTCATAGGGAGCCGCAATCGCTTTGGGCACACCAAATAACACCAGTAATAGAAGCACTTTAGAGAATTTTGGGTTCCTGAACATCAGTCGACCTCGGCACTGTTAACTTAGAACGTAGCTTCAACATTGTCCGAAGAGTGATAAACCACTCCCGAACGCATAACAAAAAACACCTGACCAAAGCGTGCAACATCATCGGTAAGCTTGCCAGGCACGGCGACTATATCTGCATGTTTGCCGGTGTCCAGACTTCCAAGTACGTCCCATTGGTTGAGAAGCAACGCCGCGTTCTTGGTGGCACTCTGCAACGCTTCAAGAATCGGCATTCCCGCTTCTACCATGTAGCCAAATTCTCGCCAGTTATCGCCATGTGCGGAAACACCGGTGTCTGTACCAAACGCAATATTGACACCCATTTTATAAGCGCGAGCAAAGGTCTCTTGAATCTGCGGGCCAATCTCTATGGCCTTTGGACGGACCAGCTCTGAGAAGTAACCGGGCTGCTGCGCCTTGTCAGCAACAAATCGTCCTGCTGCGATCGTCGGCACATACCAGGTACCGCGCTTCTTCATGAGCCTCATTATTTCTTCGGTCATCAACGTGCCATGTTCGATCGAGTCGACCCCGGCAAGCACCGCTCGTTTCATACCTTCAGAACCATGGGCATGAGCGGCAACACGAAACCCATAGTCCTTCGCGGCGCTGACAATGGCTTCTATTTCTGTACCGGTGAACTGGGGATTAGCGCTGTTTTTGGCCTGACTGAGCACGCCTCCGGTTGCCGTGATTTTGATCAGGTCAGAACCTTCTTTATAGCGTTGCCGAACCGCCTTCCAGGCATCCTCAGGACTGTTAACGACACCTTCTGCAGGACCGGGGTCTCCGCGCAGCTCCGCCTTCACGCCATTGCTGGGATCCGCATGCCCTCCGGTCGTCGCTAATGACTTCCCGGCGGTGAAAACTCGCGGTCCTTGCACAACGCCATCAGCAATTGCATCGCGCAGGGACTGCGCCACGCCATTGGCCGTCCCAAGATCACGAACGGTCGTAAAGCCGGCCTCTAGTGTGCGCCGCGCAAAAAGTGACGCTCGCAACGCAGCATCAGCAGGTTCGTCGCTAAACCGTCGTGCATAAGCATCAGGTGCCAGCTCACTGGCAATATGCACATGCATATCAATCCAACCCGGCATCACTGTTGCTGTGCTGAGATCGATCAATGTGTCCGTAGGACCGGGCTGGGCAAAACCCGATGTTCTACTCACCACCTTCCCCGCATCGATCACCACGCTCTGCCGCTCCAGCAGGCGCCCGGAATCCGCCTCAAACAGCCACCCCGCATGAATCACAGTCGCTGCCCCGGCAGAGGCACTGAACCCCACCAGCAGGCATAACGTCGCAACAACCGGCGCGAACCTGCAAGCCAGTAGCGATTTGAGCTCATCTCCCATGCCAACTCGTATCAACATGCCACACTCCTATTTATGGTTAGCCATACAATTCATCGGTATACAGACTCCGACAGCACCACGATAATAGGTGGTTTTGCGGTAAGACGCCTACTCGCAAGCCGTTCATAGGAAGTTACAAAAACCATGGCTAATATCGAAGAGATGGCCGAATCGGTTGAGACCATTCGAACCCATCTGGAAGCCCACAATTACATTTGCAGCCCTCAGATCGCCACCGCGGTGTATCTGGC
>CAZWMD010000050.1:0-7809 GCA_964634815.1 uncultured Pseudomonadales bacterium
ACATCAATGTACCATGACATAATATGTCTTTGCCATTTCAGAGGGAGCCTGAAAGCCGTGCATTCAAGCGCCCCAAGCAAAAGGATCGCTGGATGTTCCGAGCCGCACTAGTTGGTGTCTTTGTCCTGGCCATTCTGTCGGGCTGCACATCAGAGGCAGAGAAGTCCCTAAAACTGGTGAACAGCCAGCTCCCCGGCGTTGAAGAAGCGATTAAGGGTCTTAAAGCACACCTGATCAATAACAGACTCAGCAACGCAAATACCCTCAAGAGCTACGCAAGCCAACTGGCAGCCGCCAAGCCTGAGTTAACAGAACTTACTGAGGCACTCGCGTTAGAGGCCACGCCGGAAGGAGCACTGTTTAAGAGTCTGCCGGATCGCTTGTGGGCTCTCAGGTTATCGATACCCAAAACCTCTGACGATCCAAAACTGGTGCAGGCCGCTGCCACAACATTGCGGGAAGTTTATTTCGCCGCACTGCCTGAAGAATTCGACAGAGCCTTAGCTGACCCCATAAATGTTCTTGCAGATCTTTCTGAGGGTCAGCTTCGTCGGGTTGATTCGGTAACCGTAGACGCTGAATCTCGTTTGAACCCCACCACCATGGCTCGGGGTACTCAACTCATTGGCAACCCTCACTATGGTGAGTGGCGCAGTGACTCCTCAGGTAGATCGATCTGGTCCTGGTACATACAGTACTCACTTATGCGCCAGCTGCTGGGTGGCAACGATTACTACTACGGTTCCTGGGCGGCAGGTAGGCGCTATAGCTACTACCACGACTACGGGCGCGGGCACTACACATCATCAAAACAACGCACCCAGGCAAAAAGTGTAGAGAACCGGGCCAGGCAAAAGTTTGCGCAAACAGGCAATGCCTTTCAAAGCCCTTATGACCGGCGCAGAGGTGGGGCAACAAGACGCGTCACTCAGGCGAAGAGTTCTTTCCGCACCCCGAGTGCATCAACACGCGCACGAAGTACTATGAGTTCCAGAAGCAGTTCGCGCGGGAAATAAAAATATTGACTGTCCAAACGACGAATAATGAGTGGGTGAGGGAATGATAGACTCAATGGATCTATGGGTATGGGGCGTAGTCGTCGTTGACCTAGCTATCGCCATCGCTGCAATTGCGATGTTGCGATGGACAGCCGGCAGACTGTTTGGCTTTGATACCACAGAACAGCTAGCCGCAAAGAACAACTTTGCGTTTGGTTTCTCCCTGGCAGGCGGTGTAACAGCCATAGCCTTGATTCTGGCTGGCGCCGGCGCCGGCGAAGCATCGCACTCCCTGTCAGCTGAAGCCCTGTCTGTATTGCTCTACGCGGTAGTAGGCATCGCGCTTCTGAAAATAGGGCTCATCATCAACGACCTGGTGACGTTCAACAATTTCTCCATGCGTGCCGAAATAGGCTCTCAGAACGTTGCAGCCAGTATTGTGCAGGCTGCAAACCTGGTTGCATTGGGTTTGCTTATTCACGCCGCAATCGACTGGGTTGATGGTACGGGTTGGCAAGCACTCGTGAGCGTTTGTGTGGTCTTCTTCCTTGCTCAGCTGGTGTTGTTAGGCGTTACTCGTTACCGGGCATTTGTCTATTCCCGGCGTCATCCAGAAGGCAACTGGCAGAGCGCGGTACAAGCCGGGAATGTCGCACTGGCAACCCGCTACGCAGGACAGCTCATCGGCAGCGCACTGGCATCCTCAAGTGCCGGGGGAATGGTGACCTACATCAGCGGCGCTATTGTCGACATTTATCTCAGCTGGATTCTGTTTGCCATTGTGCTGGCCATTGCTCTTGCCGGATTTTCTGTCATCGCCCGCACGGTTGTGTTGGCTAAGGTTAACGTGGTGGAAGAGGTTGATCGTCAACAGAACCTTGGGGTTGCTGCCATTGAGGCATCTATCTTTATAGGTGTTGGACTGGTTATGAACGCAGTCATTGGCTAGAGACCCAAGGTGAACCCAGGCTCTCTGACCGCGTCTGAGCATGAGGCGTTAAAAAGCTATCGGTTTCGACACGACGCTCTACTTGTTCTGACCATTGGCGCTGTCGCTGCCTGTGGCTTGATCTACGAGTACCTCATGGCGCACTACGCGGGCCGGATTCTGGGCGTCCTGGAATCAACCATCTACGCCATGATTGGGCTCATGATCACGGCAATGGGCTTAGGTGCGTTTTGCGCCAAATGGATCACGTCGATCTACAGAGGGTTTGCCTGGCTTGAGCTGGCTATTGGCGTGCTCGGCGTCAGTGCCGTGCTGATATTGTCGGGTGGCATCGCCCTAACCTACAGTCTGCCTGAGGCAATAAGAACGGTTTACCAACTTGATGAATCGATTCGCCTCGGTGGTGGACTGGTGCAAGTACTGGAGGTCACGTCCAAGGTCTTGCCCTTCCTGCTCGGCGCAATCATTGGCTTTCTTGTAGGCATGGAAATTCCACTGATTGCCAGAATTCGCGAGAACATCCATCAACAGCACCTCGAGCACAACCTGGGCACGATGTATGGCGCCGACTACATAGGGGCAGGCATCGGAGCCGCCATATGGGTTGTTGTCTGTTTGAAAATTCCCATCATCTACGCCGCGGTAGGTACAGCCAGTCTCAACGCCTTTATTGGCATTGTGTTCCTCGTGATCTACCGCAAACAGATCGGTAGCGCACTCAGCCTTTGGATAGGACACGCCTTCCTGGTCATTTTGTTAGTAGTGATGGCTTTGTATGGTAGTCAATGGATGACCCAACTCACCCATACCTTGTTTGCCGACAAGGTAGTGCACGAGCTAAATACGCCTTACCAGAGCCTTGTGCTCACCAAGCGACATATCTCCAAGTCAAAACCCAGCGTGCTGAGCCTCTACATCAACGGCCGCCTGCAGTTTGCCTCCAATGATGAGCATATCTACCACAGTTATCTCACCGCACCCGCACTGTTCAGCGCCAACAACCCCAAACGTATATTGGTTCTTGGGGGTGGCGACGGACTTGCGGTTCGAGATGTATTGCACTGGAACGATATCGAGGCAGTGACGCTCATAGACATCGACAAAGCGATGCTTGATCTTTTTAAAGGCATAGATAGCACAGCACCAGATTGGCTAAGCCAAGACCTTGTTCGTCTGAATGAGAATTCGCTGAACGACCCCAGGGTTGAACTGATTGTCGCAGACGCATTTATCGAGATCGAACGCATGATCGATCGTGGGGTACAGTTTGATGCCATTATTGTTGACCTCCCCGATCCCAGCCATCCCGATCTCAACAGGCTATATAGTGACTTTTTCTATGCTCGCCTCAAGCAGGTACTGTCACCGGACGGCGCCATAGTTGTTCAATCGACATCGCCCTTCCACGCCGAAAATGCATTTTTCTCTGTCGGTCGCACATTAGAGCAGGCAGGTTTCAAGGTGGAGCGATATCACGCCAACGTTCCCAGCTTTGGTGAGTGGGGCTGGTCTATCGGTGTCGTTCAGGGCGCACCGCCATCTCAACGAATAGCGAACCATCCTCAATCGATCGACCCTATGGGCATGCTCGCCAAACCACAGATGCTAGCCGCCTTTGTATTTCCCGTTGGTTATTTGAAAAAGGCAGAATCGGTTCAGGTGAACGAACTGGGCAGCCACATTCTCTACAATTACCATCAAGAAGCGTGGCAAACAGGATTTGGCCTTTACTACGCCATTCCAGAGAGCGCTACGCCAGAGAAATGAGCACTGGCTCAAATTTTTAACCCTTTCTTAGATCGAGGGTATTGCGCTATGACATAATATGTCATAGTATAAAGCCATCGATGGATTAACCCGATAGACGTCACAGGAAGATATATGCAGCTTGATGATCTTGGCTTTTTTCTCAACACGTACGTTAGTGATGAAGGCACAAAATTTGATGCGGTCCTCGATGAAGATCAAATTTTGGTAGTCATTTGCTCAAGTAACGATGAGTTTCCCATCCACATGACAAAGACGGATACGCAGCTACTAGCTGTTACCCCGTTGTTCAAATCAAGCGAAGTTAAAGACGGCGCACTTGAAGAACTGCACGAAACATTCCTGCGACTGAGTCCAGCCGTGCCGCTATCTTCAATTGGTTTACAGGGAGATACCTACATTCTCTTTGGTGCGATGGCTCTGTCGACAAGTTTAGAAGTAGTGGCACATGAAGTGGGTGTACAGGCTGAAAACACCATTGACGTGCTTGAAGTGGTTGAACATCTGCTCCAATAAGAGCAGACAAGGAGAATTTCATGAGCATTTTAAAGAGCCTTTTTACAGCGCTGCGTGGTGGTGCCAGTGAAATTGGTGAAGCCGTGGTCGACGCCAATGCGGTGCGCATTCTCGAGCAGGAAATCCGTGACGCGGAAGAAGCGATTGCCAAGGCAAAAGGCAGCCTGACCCGAATGAAAGCAACAGAGATCCAGTTAAAAAGAGATCTGGGCACTTTGGATATCGATATCTCCGACTATGAAGACAAAGCCATTGAGGCGCTTGAGTCCGGGAAAGAAGCACTCGCTGAAGAAGTGGCGGCAAAGATTGCCGAGCTTGAGGTAGATCGCAACGACAAGTTTGCTGAACAGCAGGCTCTCGACACAGAAATCGGCAAGATCAATAAACTGATCAAAGCCCGCGAGAAGCGTATTCAAAAAAACAAACGCGAGCTTGATAAGGTGAAAACGGTATCAGAGCTGCAGAAAGCCACCGCAAGCATCTCAACTAATGTTGCCGCCACCGGCTCAAGCGACCACCGGGTGTCCAAGGCACTTGAAAGAGTAAAAAAGAAACAGCAGAACTGGCAAGACCAGATGGAAGCTGGTGAGTGGATGGAGTCTGAAGGCTCCACAGACAGCCTAGACGCCAAGCTTGCCGCAAGTGGAATTGGTGAACGCCCATCCGGCGCCAGCGACGTACTGGCCCGTTTGAAAGCAAAGAAAGCTAGCTAACTGTGCTTGGTAAGCTGTTTCGCTCGTTCACTGGTAAAAGCGGTGACGACACGCCCAGGTCACCAACCGGCGTTGGTGACCTGCAGCCTGGCGACATATTGACGTTCAAACAGCGAAGGACGCTGCCCGATGAAATGCAGGGCGGCAGTTATGAGGTGGCCTCAATTGGCAGCTACCAATATGAAGACGGGCTACACACTCAACTCACCCTCGTATCTCAGGATCGTTCCAAACTGTACCTGAGCTTTGATTCAAAAGACTCTGAAGCCGAGCTCTGCTGGTCTAAGCCAGTGGGCCGGACAGCCGTCTTAGAGCTCTTTTCTGAGGATCAGTTTTCTGAACTCTGGGAAGACGGTTTTTCTAATCTGCAAACCACTGCGCTCCCCGAGCAATTTGCCGGTTGGCTGGTTGGATCTTACGAACAGACCAAAAATGAAGCCACCTGCTATTTCTTTGATGAAGATATGCGCGGCAAACGCCTTTCAAATGTGATGGATGACAACAGCGAAGAGCTTCGCTACCACGAATGTACTGGCGAAGACGATCGGTTTGCTCTCACGATAGAAATTTCAGCAAATGGTGAAACCGATATCACGCTTGATGTTTATTCCCCTTCTGACGTGATTGATACCATCTTCCCCGCCAACTCCACTTAGTAGATACGTGCAGAGTGTGAAGAAGATTCCAGCCAAGAAGCGCAAAACAAAGAACAGTACCGCCAAAGACAAGTGGGCGGCCGAAAAGGTTGCTCTGAAGAAGATTCAGGTGCACTTCGAGTTGCAGCAGTCGTTATTGCACGACGTACGAGTTCGATCTGCAAAACAAGATATGAACTCTTCAGACTATGTGCGCCGGGTTATCGGGCTGTCATACGCAAAGATACAACGGCCACGAATCAGTCTTTCGTTTAGCCCGGAAGATTTTGAATTTCTGTCCAAACGTTACGGTGTAGCGGTTGACGACAGACAGGAACTCAAGCGCAGAGTACAAGATGAACTTCTAGAGCATCTAAGTGAGCAAGACTGGTGATGTTTCGAGCTTTCCGGCGTCGGCGCTACTACCGTTTCTCCAGGCAAGTGCCCGGGGCCATTCGAAGTAGAGTCACTCGGGGGGTTGTTCTATTAGTCCTGGTCATTGTGCTGCACATCATCGCCATGATGTCGCTCGAAGACATGTCCTTAAGTGACGCCACCTGGCTCACCCTTACAACGGCCACAACCGTTGGCTACGGCGACATGAGTGCGGTTTCACCCCTGGGTCGCACTTTTACAGTGATACTCATGTACCTCGTTGGGATATTTCTCCTGGCGCAGGTCGCTACCGATATTCTCGACTATCGCTCGGTTCTCCAGGCCCGAAAAAGAATGGGTACCTACAAGTGGAAGACTATGAAAGACCATCTACTGATTATTAACAGCCCAGCGAGCTACGCTGAAACCTATCTGCCCCGCCTGATGGAACAGATTCGCAACACTCCTACACTTGATGATATTCCGGTACAGATACTCACAACGGCCTATCCACAGGGGCTACCAGACGAGCTGGTTATGCAGGGCGTCACCCAGTTTTCAGGCATGGGGGAACGTACCGCCGATTTGGAAGCGGCAAATGCACAGCACGCAAGCTACATCTTTGTTGTTGCCACAGAAACCAATAACCTTCGGCAAGACGCACTCACCTATGATGTTATGAGCCGTTTGAAAGAACTGGGCACAAAGGCAACCATCATCGCAGAGGTTGTTGACGACCAGAACCGTCCCAGAACCATTGCAATGGGTGCCTCAACGGTGATTCGTCCAGTTCGAGCCTACCCGGAGCTGGTGGTCCGGGCGATGGTCGAGCCCGGAACTGAACAAGTCCTGGAGAATCTTTTCAGTCACAAAGAAGATCGACTGATTACCTTTGAGGTGAACTTCTCGGTGTCGGAGTGGCGTCAATTGCTTCTCGCCTTTGTACAAAGGAACAGCGGTATCCCTATGGGTTATATTGACGAGAAAGGCGTGCACACAAATCCCGTAGCATCCTCACCCTGTGCCGGCACAACGCTCATCATATTGGTTAGCGAAGATATCGAAGTAGATAGATCAGATGTTGACGAAGCGCTGGCCAGTTTGCCAACCCTATGAGTAACCCGTTTGTTTCCCGGGTCGGAGGTGTGCTGAGTGCTGATATCGCGGTTCCAGATCACGAGCGCGTCACACAGTTCTACTCCCGTGTCCTGAGCACCGGCGACAGTCCGCTGTGGCGTGAGGACATGATGAACAACCACGGCATACCCGTCGTTGGCGTTGGTGCCCGCACGCCGGAATATGCAGAGCTACCGCTGCAATGGATGCCGCACATTCAGGTTGATGACATTGCTACCAGCGTAGCAAGGGCGCTGGATTTGGGCGCAACAGAACTCATACACGGCAAAGACGACAACGGAAACAGTCAATGGGCTGTGCTACTCGACCCTGATGGCGCGGCATTTGGACTCGTTCCGATATTGCCCTCCGAGATGTTGCCCCCGCAGCTGGACGACTCACAACAGAATGCCGGGGAGTCCGTTGGTTGCATTGCCTGGCTTGATCTAACCGTCTCTAACGCATCCGCTGCCTGCAATTTCTATAAAAACGTTGTGGGTTGGTCGGTGGAAGAAGTTGAGATGACCGAGGGCATAAGCGAGGGTGAAGAAAGCTACGCTGACTACAATATGCTGGGTGGCGACGGAAACCCTGCAGCCGGCGTATGTCATGCGCGCGGTACAAATCTGGGCGTGCCGCCGGTCTGGATGCTCTATCTTCCAGTGGGCGATCTCGCCGAGAGTGTCCGCCGGGTGAGTGAGGAAGGAGGTACGATTATAAAAGCGCAGACCGGATCAGAC
>CAZWMD010000050.1:7909-26808 GCA_964634815.1 uncultured Pseudomonadales bacterium
CCTTTGCTGCACGACGACCCACCACGACACACCGATCTGCGCGCTATCGTTAATCGTTCGTTCACAACCAAAGTCATGAAACAGATCGAGAACGATTTAGACCAGGTGGTCGAAGAATTGCTTGATGCCATCGACGCATCAAAGCCGGTAGATATCGCCGAGGCACTTACCATCCCGTTACCCGTCGCCCTGATCGCGCACTTCATGGGCATCCCATTTGAGCGCAAAGACGATTTCAAGCGTTGGTCGGATAGTTTGACGGGCACCGGCACCGCTAAAGCCATGGAAGATCGGATGCCCGATATTCTCGAGATGATGGACTTCTTCAAAGCCGAAATACCAAAGCGACGCGCCGCGCCCGGCGACGATCTGATTAGCAAGGTAGTTAGTGCAGAGATTGGTGGTCAGGCACTTACAGAGGAAACCATTGTCGGTTACTGCCAGCTGCTACTCATCGCGGGTAACGAGACCACCACCAACCTGCTTAGCAACCTGCTGTATTACATCGCAGACAACCCGGACATATGGCAAACACTCAGAGAGAACCCTGAGGCCAGCGATGCCGCCATCGAAGAGTGTTTACGCTATGACCCGCCCGTTCACTGGATAAGTCGAAACGCACTGGTTGATGCCGAGTTTCATGGTCAGAAGATTGCCAAAGGAGATACGGTGTACACCCTGCTTGGGGCTGCAAACCGCGATCCAGACCATTATGACGAGCCAGATCGTTTTCGATTGGATCGAAAGCGCAGCGATCATCACACCTTTGGTCACGGTATCCATTTCTGCATCGGCGCACCGCTGGCAAGAATGGAGGCAAGGTATGCGCTCAAAGGCATGCTTAAACGCTACGACACCGTTAACCACGCAATCAGTGCACAGAATGAGCGTACACATTCATCCATGCTGCGTGGCTATCATCACCTTTGGCTAGAGCTCGGCTAGAACTCGCGATAGAACTCGCGAGATACGCAAAAAAAAGGCGCCTTGCGGCGCCTTTTTCTCTCTAGCTGCGAGTAGCCGCTAGGGGATCGTGTAAACAAATCGGGCATACCATACGGCACCACGAGCATCGTGTACCTTTGTATCGTAGCCAAACTCGTTTAGGTTACCTTGAACTTCTGGCGGATCTTCGTCCGTCAGGTTCAACACACCAAGCGTAATGCTTGCCTCATTGTCATCAAAGACCGGGAAGCGATAGCTGTACTGAGCGTCAAGCACCGTCCAGCTGTCGATAGAAGTAGTCTCATCGCCTACACGCTCGTCGTAGCTCGAGATAAAGCGAACAATCAAATTCGCTGAATGCCGCTCAGTGGACCATGAGAGGTTTGTGTTCGAACGCCACTCCGGAATGGAGTTAGCCAGAGCGCTTTCCTGGTTCCGGAATCCAGCACCCTCGATTGTTGGGCCGCCTTCCAGAGCTTGCAGCTCAAAGCTGTTGATAAAGGTGGTTTGGTTAGAAATTCCAAAAGTACCAATATCGGTATCGTAGAAGTAGCTGGCCGCCAGATCGAATCCGTCCGTTTCAGCAGACGCGGCGTTAAACCGGTCAACGAAAATACGGCTAACTGCACCTGTATTCGAATCCCGAATAATTGCCGGGTCACGCAGCGCCTGACACTCTGGTGTCGCAAGCGTAGCAACCGTACAGCCCGCACCCAGGAGAGCGCTGGTTTCAGCACTCAAAATCGCCTGGCCATTTTCCTGAACGAGTCGATCATCATACTCAACATTGTAGTAGTCGAGAGAGAACTCCAGGTTATCAATTGGCGACACGGTGAAACCAACGTTAAAGGTAGTGGCTTCTTCCGGTATCAGATCCGGGTTGGGAGCGGCGGTGTTACCAACAAAGACGGCTGCGGCATCAGGACCCTGCAAGGCATCAACCGAGGCATTCAATGCGGTTACTTCGTTGTTCAGCTGGAACAAGGTGGGAGCTCGGAACGCTGTGCCCCACGTTGCCCGTGCTGAAAAACGATCAGTGTACTGATACAGCAAGCCAATCTTTGGATCGGTGGAATCAAAACCCGCGTCATAGTCTTCGTAGCGAACTGCTAACTGAGCTTCCAGAGAATGACCACCAGGTTCGCTGATCAAAGGCAGGAATACTTCTGCAAACACTGCGTTAATGTCTTGCTCACCACTTGTGTCGGGCCCACCAAAGAGGAAGGCCAGATCTTCTCGTTCTGCATCCTCAGAGCGATCGGTATCGCGAGATTCTTCACGTCGTTGGAAACCTATCGCCGCGCCTGCTGTACCTGCGGGTAAGTCGAAGAGGTTACCGGTAACAACAACATCCCAGGTTACCAGGTCAACGTTTTCAACCGTTGTATTGGTTGAGTTGATGAACGCCAGAATGTCAGGAGAGTTCAATCCAGGTTCACCCGGAGCAGCCGTGAATCCAGTACCAAACGGGTTAAAGAATTCGCAGCCGTTCTCTCCCGGAGTACCCAGGGATGGATCACATCCAGTACCACCAAAGCCATCAAGTGCCAGGCCCAGCCGTGAGCTTACCTGGTCATTACCTGTCGATATTCTTTGGTTTTCAGAGAAGGTGTAAGCCACATCGTAGCTCCAGCTTCCGGCGATGCTGCCGTTAGCACCAAACACAAATCGCTGGGTTGTATCATCTGTGGTGTTCACTACCCGATTTTCGCCTGGCTCACCAAGCCCATCACCGAGCGGTCGGTACAGAGCAACAACCGGAACGCCAAACAGGTTATCGGGGTGATCAGCCGAAATGACTGGGAAGTCGAGTGCTGGGAAGGAAGGCGAGAAGCCCGCAGAACCTTCGTTACGTGCGTAGCCAAACTCGCCGAAGACGTTGAAGTTTTCGCTAAAGGTGTGCTCGGCAATGACGTAGGCACCTAAACGCTTTTCCTCAGGAACGAGGGAGAAGCTAGGTCCAAAATCAAACAAACACTGAGATGCAACCGGGCTCAGCTGAACCAGAGTAGAGCCTGTTGCCTGTTCACAGGCTGGATCAGCAATAAGCGTTCCTGGAGGTGCATCAGGGAAAGCTGGAGAAGGTCCAAGCAACACAAAAGAACCAGGGTTACCCAGTCCGGAGGTTGTTGCCCGGGGCAGATTGTTTCGCTCCCCAAGGAACAGCCCATCGCGCTCAAACAGCTTGATTGCGCCAACGACATTGGTTCTGTCGTTACCCGCACCAAACAAGGCTGAGATATCCCGGTCTTGCTGGTCATCGTTACGGGTGGTGGATTGGAAATTACCGCGAATTTCAAAGCCTTCGAAGTCGCGTCGAGTCTTGTAGTTGACCACGCCTGCTACCGCGTCAGAACCATAGAGCGCTGCCGCTCCATCTTTCAGAACTTCGATGTTTTCAACCAGAATAAAAGGTACAAGCGCATTCAGATCGACGAAGGTATCACCACCGTTTGCTGATGCTGACGACACAGTCTGTCTGCGGCCATCAATCAAAACCAGAGTTGAACCGAGGCCCAGACCCCGCAAGTTGACGTTGGATGTACCGGTGGTGCCACCCTGGGTCAGAGAATCTGCCTGGTTTTCAGAACCGGTGTTACTGGGTAACCAACGAAACAATTCCTGACTGGTCAAAATACCAGTGTCATCGATTGCCTGCCGGTCAATGTTAGTGATTGGCGATACGCTGTCCGCCTGGGTTGTCCGCTTAATATAAGAACCTGTGACAACAATCTCTTCTATCTCGCCCTCAGCAGCTATTGCTACCGGGCCGAGTAATGCGCTACTTAGTCCACACAGAGCGGTTAGGCTCCGTACAAATCCGTGGCGTCTACTCATAGTACTCTCCTACTTGATAGACTTTTCAATGACTTGAGGAGCAATTTCCTGCTCCGAATCTCTTCCCGTACGTTTCTTCTTCTTTTTGGTCCCGTTCTCGTGGTTGGCCCCCTAACTGCCTCGACATCCTTTTCAGAATGTTTCAGAAGTGTGTCGCAAACCCTTCGAGGCAATCGAACTTAGCTCGTTACCTCCATTAGGTCCAGTTTTTTTCTCAAGTTTTTCTTCACTTTTCAGTGCTTGTTAGACGCAAGAATCAGAGAGATTTGGCAGCCAAAACCAGCTAACACCTAAAACTTGCTTCTAAAGCCCGGGACCGGATCGATGTAGGCCAGCAGGAGTGTCGCTCCGACAACAAGCGCAACAATCAGCAATGCGATTAAAGAAGCACCTCTATGAGTGGGAACCACCGGCTCCGGCTCAGAGTCTTCAAGCTCTCTGTCGGCTCTTGCATCAACCAGCGCGCCAGAAATTATGGCTGCCGGCGCACCCACAACACCCAGACCCGCAAAAATGATGACACCAGTGAATAGCTTGCCTAATGGGGTTTCTGGGGAGAAGTCGCCATAGCCCACCGTTGTGAGCGTTGCCACTGACCACCAGAGACTATGGAAGATCGACTCAAAGCCTTCCGTACCCGCTGCACTCTCAACGCCATACACAATGGCCGCAGAGGCAAAGATAATGATCAGCGCCAGCGAAAAGAACATAACCAACTCTTCTTTTGCTTTCTTCAAGGCGCGCCCAACCCGGCGAATCGCCAGCCCATATCTCCCTTCACTAAGAATGCTGAAAATCTTCAGAATTCTGAGCGCCCGAATACTCCGCAGCGAATCCAGATCGAGCCCAAACACAAGAATAGACAGCGTCGGCAACACAGCCATGAGGTCCACCACAAACCAGCCACGCAGATACAGCCCCCCTCGCAACCAGATGCGCAACCCCATCTCGGTAAGAAACAACAGGGTGATGACAATCTCTGCGTACTGGAAGAACGGCAGTTGCCAGAGAAACAAAAGGAAGAACAACTGATCCGGCAGCAGCTCCGGAGGCAACGACTCCAGGCTCAGCACAAGCAGGCTGTAAAAAATCAGCCCAATGATGGTGAGATCAAATACCCGTCCAGGATAGGTTTCATGCCTTACAACAAGAGTGGTGCAGAATTCGCGCATCAGTCAGACCAACACCGGGTTAGTTATTCTCATCAAGCCGAGCTCCAGGAACTACAACGGTCAGCATATCGATACGTGGCGGCATGTTGAAGCGCATGGGCAGGCCCACCATACCTGTTCCGGGGGTGACATAGACAAGTCGCATTCGATCGTTCACTTGCACTTTATGAAGACCTTTGTCGAACGGATAGTCGGTTGGCATAACCACCTTAAACAAACCGGGAATTCTTATCTGTCCACCATGAGTGTGGCCCGCAAGCATCAGATCGTAGTTGAGTTCCGCCGGCGTGTGCAGCGCGGTGTCTGGATTATGAGTCAACAGAAAGAGCGGTAGATCCGGAAGATCAGCCGTGAAAGAAAAATCCTGCTTCTTTTCCCACAGATCAGATGCCCCAGCGATAATTACTTTCTGCCCGCCAAGAGTCACGGCCTGTGTTCTGTTTTCTACCAGCTGCACGCCCAGCTCCGGGAGTGCCTTGTAGAGCTCATCGGTATAAACAGGACCTGGAAAACCGACGTCGTGGTTCCCCAAAACCGCAAATACGGGCGCACTGACATCCGCAAGGGGTGCAAGCACCCTTGGAATATCGTCAGCGGGCAAATAGTTGAGAAAATCGCCCGCAATAAATACAGCGTCCGGCGCTTCGCGATTTATCCGATCAACAATCGGCCGCATCGCTATGGCATGTTTGAAAATTCCAAAGTGTGTGTCTGAGAACAGCGCAAGCCGAATGCTTGGGTCGCCCTCCTTGGCATTGGTCAAAACTATCTGTGAATGTTTAACCAATAAGATCCGCGGCTCTACAAACCGCGCGTAAACAAATAGCAGAGCAGCAACCATAATCCCCAGTGCAAGCGGACTGAAAGCGCCACTCTTTCTTGAGACAAGAAAGAGGCAAACAAGCAGAAACGGGACAACCAGGAAGCTCGCCCAAAATATCAGCTGATACAGTTCACTCACGACGCATATTTGTCATTGAGTGTCAGCTAGCCGAGTTACTTTCAAATCTGCGAGATTTGTCGTTGAGAAGCGCGCCATATGAAGCGCACCGCCCTTCCGGAAAAAAAGGTTTACCTGACGCTCTGACTCAACATGAATTTGATCGATAGCTTCAACATCTTCTATCAACAAAACATAAGATGTTCCATCGGCAGCAGAGAAGCCAATCTCTTTCTGATCAGCTTCATCCAAATCGCCATCCCCATCTGTGTCTGCCCGAATGACTACATAGACCATACCCGCAGCAGGAGCCGTTTTGCTGTGGTTGAGCTCATCAGCCCTGAGAACAAGCTGATCATTGGACGGGAACAGCCAGTGCGACGAACCGGTTTCGGCGGAAACAAACAGATGATTGCCAACCGTTCGACTGGAACCGGATGAATAACCTACCAGCGAGTCTGATTTCGAAGACGCCTGCAGGGGAATTCGGAAGTAGTCCGACTGGCGCATTCGCAAGCTACGACCAAATGTCCAGTCTTTCTCCAGCGCCTTACTCTGTGCTTCCTTCTTCTCACTAGCGACAACTTTACTATCAGCTGGCGCCGCTATTTTTGGCGAATTTCTTTTTCTTGAGTCAGTCAAGAACAGATTGACTAGCATAATAAGCGCGACTGTCCCGCAAATCATGAGAGCAAAGAAATAAGCAGCGTTAACTCTGTTGACGATCCGCCAAAACCCAGTCTCTGTACTCATAGTACTTTCTCCATTTTCTTCTATATCCGCTTCTATAAGACTACTGATGTTTACGGACAATCGAGCGCCGAACCAAAATTTGCACAAAAAATGCATGTCTCGTTACCCTTAGCCTTACAATGACGGCAACTACGCCACCCATTCAACGGTTGTAAGGAAGACACATGTCCACCAATCCAGATCTCTTTGACCTCACCATGTCAGAACAAGCTCAACCACTGCTGGACGCTGTGAAGAAGCACATCCAGGACAACGTTGTGCCCATCATGGACGAGTTCGAACGACTCGGCGCTGAACGAGAAAAAGAATGGGCTTATGCGCCCGAGCAATTGGCGTTACTGGAAGGCGCCAAAACCAAAGCCAAAGAATCTGGTTTGTGGAACTTCTTTCTCCCTGATGCCGAGACCGGCGAGGGCCTCAGCAATCTCGATTACGCTTACATCGCCAATGAACTCGGCAAGTACCCCATCGCCTCGCAAACACTGAATTGCTCAGCGCCAGACACGGGCAATATGGAAGTGCTGGAACGAGTGGGAACAGCCGCTCAAAAAGAACAATGGCTAGAACCCCTGCTGCGCGGCGAAATTCGTTCTGCCTATGCAATGACCGAACCAGGGCTACCCTCCTCAGATGCAAAGAACATTTCCACGGAAGCCGTGCTTGATGGCGATGAGTGGGTAATTAACGGCGAAAAGTACTTCACCTCCGGAGCCGGCGATGAACGCTGTAAGGTGATGATCACAATGGTCAAGACAAGCCCTGATGCGGCACCACACAAGCAGCAATCACAAATTTTGGTGCCCACCGATGCACCCGGAGTGAAGATTCTTGGCGCCATGAAGGTGTTTGGTGAAACACAGGCACCGCATGGCCACATGCATGTTCAGTTTAAGAACTGCCGGGTGCCAAAGGACAATATTCTGCTGGGCGAAGGCCGCGGCTTTGAGATTTCTCAGGTTCGCCTTGGCCCTGGTCGTATCCATCATTGCATGCGCTCTATTGGCGCGGGCGAGAGAGCGCTCGAGCTTATGATTCGGCGCGCATCCGCTCGCACCGCATTTGGCAAACCAATCATTGCGCTTGGCAAAAACGTCGAAGTGGTTGCCAAAGCGCGCTACGAAATAGACGCCTGTCGGCTAATGGTGCTCCAGGCCGCCAAAGCTATGGACGTGTTAGGAAACAAGGAAGCGCGGGTGTACGTTAGTGCCATCAAAGCCAATGTACCCGCGAAAATCTGCCGCATCATCGATGAGGCCATTCAAATGCACGGCGCAACAGGGGTTACTCAGTGGACACCGCTGGCACAGATGTACGTCTCACAGCGCACCCTGCGAATTGCTGACGGTCCGGATGAAGTTCACCACATGGTGGTTGGCCGTAACGAGGTTCGCAAGTACGACGGTGAGGCGTACACGGCACTGGATGACAAACTCGGGCGCGAACACGAGGGCTTCAACCTCGGGCGTTAGAGTGTAGTAGTTAGACTACCGGGCGTGCATTGGCAGATTTTGCGTTTAGCCTATATCTGCCAATGCCGCCTGGCATAGTTTGGGAATCCCAGAGCAGCGCAGCTTCCAACAAAAGCCAACACATAAAACCCCGTCATGATGCAGAATGCGGCCGGCACCTGATACCCGCGCAATCTGACCGCTTTGCGATCTTGCAGCATTCGCTTTGTGGTCGAAAGAATGTACCGCAAGCTCCACTGAAAGCTCTTCTTTAGCGAGCTTAGGCCCGACTTCCCCCTCGTATATTCCTCCAGAACATTGTCTCGGCCGTGAGCCAAAGCTCGGACAAAATAGTGGCTAGAGTCTGAGGGTGGTGCATGCTGGGCGCGCGCCGAGGTTGTTGTCCAGATTGAAATTCCTGTCTCAACAAGTGATCTCGCTTGCTCTCCACAGGCACCACGACAAACTCCGGCAGACATTTCCAGGAACGGGTACTGCTGAAAAACCGGCTTTCGATAGGCTACGTTGTTGGCAAAAAAGGACGTGCCGTTGGGATCCAGCTGATCAACAGCATTGCGTAACGGAAAAAACCAACCCAAGGCAAACGCTTTCTCGACAAGAGACTGATGCGCAAGATAAGTGTGCCCGGCAACCACCGAAATCTCGGGATTGGTGTAGAAGGGTTGAGAAATTTCGTGCAGCCAGCCGTCTTCAGGAAGAACGTCACTGTCTATAAAGACGATAAGGTCACCTTTGGCCAGTTGGGCACCGTAATTCTTCAGCTCGTAGTATCGATGGTTTCTTGCTTCTTCCAGCCTTACTCGTAACTGGGGTACAGAGAATTGGGATTCAGAGGGAGGATGATCGCGTGCTTCTAGAACAAGGGCATCCAGACTAGCCCGGTCGATTTCATCAGGATCGAAGAGTATGAGCAGTTCTGTCGATCTTGAGGACAGATGCATTTGCGAGTAGAGCTTGTTTAGAACGCTCCTGGAACGCGCCTGTCCCGACAGCAGAACGTTCTCCCATTCCAAAATGATACTGATATCAATGGCGCTCTCTAACGTCATGACTAATCCGTACGGCCCATATCCACCGCTTCAAAAGTTTCTAATTTAGGATGACCAAGGTAGGTACCTTTAGGCGCGCTGGCTTGAGCATGTGCTTTGCGGAAGTGATCCGATTCGGTCCAGGCCTCAAAGGCAGCTTTAGACTCCCAAATGGAGTGCGATGCGTACAAGGTATGTTCGTCGGTCTGCGGGCCTTTTAACAAGTGAAAGGTTTTAAACCCCGGCACCTCCGACAAGTAAGAATCGCGTTCGCGCCAGATTTTTTCAAAGCCCTCTTCAAATCCCCGGGCAATTTCAAATCGATTCATGGCCAAAAACATGGAGGCTCTTCCAAACAATCAGGGCCGGATAGGGTAGAGATACATACTGGTGAATACCAGCTCCGCTATCAAACCTGGGTACTACTCGACATAATTTCTCGTACACTAAGACCAATCCCAAAGTTCTTGCTTACAAACCATGCACAACAAACCAGACGATGCAGATCAAGCGTTTAGAGAAGAAGTACGCCGGTTCCTGGCCACATCCTTAACCGATGAACTGAGAGAAGCGGGTCGCAAGAAAACCAGCATCTGGCAGGAGCCCGTGTCCGCCGCTGCATGGCAAAAAATCTTGCATGAAAAAGGCTGGTTGGTTCCTGATTGGCCCGAGGAGTACGGTGGCACCAACTGGACCCTTAACCAGCGCTACATATTTGCACAGGAATGCGCGCGACATGATGTGCCAAGCATTTCACCCATGGGATTAAAGATGTGCGGCCCAATGCTGATTGGCCACGGTACGGAAGAGCAAAAGTCCCACTACTTGCCGCGCATACTGTCAGGCAAAGACATCTGGTGTCAGGGATATTCCGAACCCGGCGCGGGTTCTGATCTGGCGTCACTCAAAACTGCTGCCGTTGCAGATGGCGACGACTACATTGTTAACGGCACCAAGATCTGGACCAGCTTTGCTCAGCACGCCAACATGATCTTTGCTCTGGTACGTACTTCTACTGAAGGTAAAGTTCAGCAGGGCATTTCATTTCTGCTTATGGACATGACCAGCCCGGGCATCACAATAAAACCCATTATCAATCTGGAAGGCAGCCACGAACTCAATCAGGTGTTCTTTGATAACGTGCGTGTACCCAAGGCCAACCGTATTGGCCGTGAAAACGATGGTTGGTCTGTCGCCAAATATTTACTTCAGTTTGAACGCTTCTCGATGTCGTCCATTGAGCTACGCCGCTTGCTAAGTCGGGCCTGGTCTATGGCAAAAGAGACCAACGAGAATGGCACAACCCTGGCCGACAACTCAGACTTCCAACGCAAGATCAACGCACTGGAGATAGACTGCCAGGCAATGGAAGCCTCCGAACAGCGGGTACTGGCACAACTCAACGCTGGCGAAACACCAGGAGCGGTGTCTTCCGTACTGAACGCAATGAGCGCCGAAACACTGCAACGCGCGGACGAACTTGGCATTGAAGTCTGTGCCTACTATGGGTTTGCCTACCAGCCTGATGCCTTGAAAGTGGGCGGCGCTGACCCAATTGGTCCCGACGCCTATCTTCCGATTATGCCCGGGTTTCTAAACAACCGAATGCGAACCATTGCCGGCGGGTCATCAGAAGTGCAGCGCAATATTGTTGCCAAGGCAATTCTCCAGCTCTGAGGTTTCAGCTAGATCGGCAGCGCAACAAAGGTGCCGTCACTGCGATAAGTCACTTCGCGCATCAGCGTTGAAAACCGCCCGGACGTGCGGCCCACAAAAAATCCCAGCGCATGTATTCTGGCAAGCTTTTCGTTGTCATCAGAATTACGTGAGATTCGATTCGATTTGCGGTTCAGTTCATCAATGCGCCTAACCGCGTCATCGTACGACCCGCCAGTGTAATCGTCACCAAAAACATAAAGCGACAGTGTGCCACGACCACCATAGGTCTTAAGTGCTTCTTCGATCCCTTCAACCGGGCTGCTGTTCGAACGCCCCACCCAACTGCTTAGCGCCCGCTGGGTTCTGGTGCGCCAGGATTTGGTGTCTTTTATCCATTGACCGCGCAATTCGGGAAACAGATAACCGCCATTATCGTTCAGTACCTGAAAGCCCTTCACCTGCGGATGAATATCAAGCACGCTGGATAGCTCGCGCTGCACCCGACGCCAGATATTCCGCATGCTGCCCGAGGTATCGATAATAAAAATAACGTAATCAGAATCAACGGCAATACCGCCTACCTCAACATCTCGTTCTGTTGCGGTATCGTTGGTAAGGCCAATGGCCTGGAGCTGAGCACTGCGTTGTTGCAGCGTCGCAAAACTGGCACTTAGTTGCTCCGCGTTAGCCAGTTTCTTCTTTAGCTCTTCGGCAATGCGTTGCTGCGCCAGCCGCGCCTCCTCATTGCTGCCTACATTCTCTGCAAGCTTTAATTGGGTACCTTCCAACAGATCATCAAGCTGCTTTAGTTCGGTTTCCAGAGCAAAGGTACGGGCAAGCAAGGCAGAGGTTTGGGTGTCTTCAGATGGTGCTGATCCAGGTCGAGAGATGAGTACCAGCAACACAATGGCCCCAAAGCCACAGGAGATCACGTCGAGAAACGACATGCCGTAAATGCTGTTGCTGCGCTTCGGTAGTTTCATATCAGGGCCAGGCGCGTGGCGGGCTAATCATTAATCCACCCGTTGCGACCGCGAGGTTCCAATAAGCGTTAGCCGCATCCCAATCGCCCTCTAACGGCAGCAACACCACGTTTAACTTAAGTTGGCTGAGCTGACTGCTTATTCCTCTCCTCATGTCTGAGAACAGCTCCAACCGACAGCGTGGTGAAACCGTGTCGCCCCGGGCACAGCGACGCATTCGGCCGGTCACCTTGGTAGGTAGACCATCGGTAATCACATAAACATCACTGGGCGCCGGCGACAGGCTGCGCAGTTGTTCAAACGCCACCTGCAGGTTGGTTGGGCCAGTAGGGGTTAACTGCTCTAGCTGGGCAAGCGTGTCGGTAACGGCCTGAGCCTGTGACGTTTGAAACCAACCGGCAGGTCCCAGAGACTCAGACTGCTCGCCAAAACCCAAAACGGTGACCTGGCTGTTGGCTGGCACTCGATTTAACAACCATCGCACCGTGCGCTTTGCGCGACGCCACTTGGGCGCGGCGCGACGTTCCGGGTCTGTGCCTACCTTGTATCGGAACACATCAATCAGATTTTCGTCGGTCATTGAGGCGCTTCGATCAACAAGGATGGCAATACGTGGCCCTTCAACTTTCAGCCCCACCAGGTATTGCTCTTCGCCGCGAGGGGTATCTTCTACAATGTCAGCAGACTGCTGTTCCAGGGTTTCTTTGTTTGACGCCTGCAACTGCGCATTCACCGTTTGCTGATTGGTAATGCGCTCATCGATCGCACCAAGTGCGGTCTGCGAACTTTGGCGGCGCTGGGCAAGTTCCTCACCCAGCAACTGTTCTTCTGAATTGAGCTGGGCGATATTGTCGATCTTGCTTTGCAGTTGCTGCGCCTCGCGCTGCAAACTTTCAAGCTGCTGCACCAACACGTCAGACTCAATCGAACCATGATCAACGTTGTGCTTGATAATCAGGAAAATCAGAATCACCGCACCCAGCCCACAGCCCATAATGTCGAGAAACGACAAATTGAAATCTGAGCTACGCCGCGAAGCGCGATAGTCTGAATACCTGGACATTCTAGGCGTCGGCTGCCAGGCGCTTGATCAGGTGTTTGTCGCAATACTCCTCGATATCAATAACCAGTCCGTCTTGCAGGCCTTGCAACAGATGCAATACCAGGGTCAGGCCAATACTCAGAAGCAATGCAACCAACGTTGAGTTAAAGGCAATGCCCAAACTCTCAGTCATGGTTGCAATGTTGCCTGCCAACGCTTCATCCGCTTCTGCAAGGGCCGTGCCTATGCCACGCACCGTGCCAACAAAACCAATAGAAGGGATAGACCAGATAATGTAACGAATCATCGAGTTCTCGGCTTCCAGCTTCATGCCGGTGGTTTCGATGTTCGAATCGATCACATCAGCCGCGTTTTGCACATCGTTGGTGGCTTCAAACCGACGAATGCTGGCCATCATGGTTTTTACCAATGGCGCCTGGCGAATGTCTGGCTGTAGTGCTTCGAGGGTGGCAAGACTGGGCCGGGCTGTCTCATCTGACTCCAGCAGATCCACCTCAAAAAGATAACGTTGCGAATAGATGCGGTAGCACTTCTCGGCCATGAGCACCAGGCAGCACAGGGCCAGAATGATGCACACCTCCTGTTCCAGATCTTTCAGCACCACAAACAGGGTACGCGGTGCCGCCTCACCAAGAGCACGAGCCTGATCTATGGCCAGGTCGGCTTGCGGCACGATGTAGCCGATGTACAGCAGATGCACAAGAAACAAGATGGCAATACAGATCGCGCCAAGAACAAACTGTCGCCGCTGCAGAATTTGATTAGCCATTAGATATCTGCCGGCAGTGTAACGGGGGTGTGCAAGCTGAGCGTTGAAGGGGCGCCAAAAGCACCCGCTGCAACCGCTAGCGCCAGGACTAATCCCAACAGGAAGCTGCGTATTTTCGTATTTCTGCTGTGTGCATGATTGTTCATAGATCTATTTCCCGTAAACGTATCGAGCAACTCTGAATCCCAGATCATCGCGGCCCTGAATGGCGGTGTCGCGGTAAGCCGCTCTTAGTTGAGTGGCATTACCAGAACGCCAGCTCGAGCCTTTAACGACATGCCCCTCTCCCTGATTTGGGCCAAAGGGATTGAGCTGCGAAGGATCACCGGGCTTGGCCGGCAAAGGGATGGAATAGAAGTCATGCACCCATTCACTCACGTTGCCGCTCATGTCCACCAGCCCTGAGGCTTCAGGTGCAAAGCTGCCGATTGGCGCAATCTGGGCAAAGCCATCGTTGTACTGCGGCACATAAAATTTTGTCTGACCCCTGGCTGACTCGTCAGCCAGGTTTCCGGCTTGCTCGGGAACCTCATACTCATCGCCCCAGGTGAAGCGAGTTGCTTGCCGACGTTTGGCATGTCGCGCAAGCCATTCCCACTCGGTTTCTGTGGGCAGCCGATAGCCATCTGCTGTGGCGTCGGCACCCAGGTACCGTCCGTTGCTAAACCGATAGACCACCTCTAAACCTTCTTTGGCGCTCAGCCAGTTACTAAAGCGAGCGGCCTGCTCCCAACTCACATCCGTTTTTGGGGTGTTCGCTGGCCCAGTGGCTTGCTCAAACGCCTGATATTGGCGATTGGTTATTTCCGCGCGGGAGATGTAGAAGGCTTTGTTAAGCTCAACATTGCGCTCAGCTTCATTGGCACGCTGACCTTTTTCTGAGCGTGGCGCACCTATCACAAAGCGTTGATTCGGTTGAAAGCGCTGCATGGTCACGCCTGCGCTGTTCACAAATCGCGGGGGCAGCGTGCGCAAGCGATGATTGAGTTCCGTTTGCAACTGCACGCTAACAAGTTGAGGGGCAGAATCACTTGGCGTAATCACTCGCGACACAGGGTGATGACCAGGCTTTGAAAAGCTCACTCTGGTTTGCACCGCCGGTAGCTGCAACGACTGTGGGCTTTGACCAATCACTTCACCGTTCACCAACACATCAGCCACCGGCTGCGATTCGAGCCGTACCGTTCCAATGTTGGGTTTAAGCGTCAGGTTCATCGCGCGTCGTTCGCCGGGTGCAAGAGTGAGCGTTGTACTAAACGCATGAAACCCCGGACGCTCCAGCACTATCGCATGCGCTGTTTTTGCAGACACAGCAAGTGTTCGGTTGGTCTGGTCTATGGGTTTGCCATCAAGCGTCAACCTGGCGTTATCCGTGTTGATCTGAAAATCGAGATAGGCAGGATTAGCAATCAGCGCGTAGTTGCGCTGCAACTGGCTTTGGGCGCGATTGATCTCAATGGTTTCAGTAACCTCGCCATGACTGGGCAGGCTCAACGTGACCTCATAGCTACCACCTTTTAAGGGCAGACTCAGATTCGAGTTCCCGGCAACTGATCCATTGATACGCACCTCGGCATTGGAAGGTTGCGAGGCAATGTTAAGCGAACCTTCTACCGGTTGCAGACTGATCGGCAGTGTTCGTTCTTCGGCTCTGGCCAGCTCCAGTGAACGTGAGGCCAGTTGATAGTAAGGATTATCCACCAGTAGCTCGTAGCTGCCCTCGGGCAATTCCATGCGCAACTCAGCCCCGGTGGCTACCACCTCGCCATCAAGAAACCACTCGGTGTGCGCAACGGCTGCGGCTTCAGTTGTAACCGTTGCTATCAAGAGTGCAGGTTTAGGCAGCAGCTCAATTTCCAGGTAATTGCTGCTGGCGGAGGTGTCTATCTCAGCCCGCGCAGTGAAAAACTCTGGCGCACTGACCTCTATAGCTACCGAGCCCGAGAGCGCATAGACATTACCCTTAACCACCATGCCCAATCCGTCGACCACCTCAATATGAGCCTTGTCTACGACTTCATCAGGAATAATGGTGATGCCCACCCCGCGAGTAATTGAGATCGCCAGGGCCAGAAGCACTACAAATACAGGTACAGCAACCAGCCAGCCCAACAGCCGGGTCCGTGACGATTGTTTTTTTTCCGCCAGTATCTGATCAAGCGAACGGAGGTCTGCGGCGACTGACTCTTTTAAATGGGTGGTGCTAGATGAGTTCATTGCATTCCACCCGCACTTCTACGCTTGCCACATCCAGCGGCACCGACAAGAACACAATCTTCGACTTGTAGCCCTTGCGTCTGCCTTCTAGCTGATACTCACCAGGGGTGAGTTGGATCACCTTACGTTTGTGTTTGCCGACAATACCAACACGGCGAACTTCGACGTGGGTGTTGCCATCAGACACCACCGCCACATCAACGGGTGTGCGTGCGCTGTCGAGCACCGATTCAATGCCAGTCATAAGACCAGCAAGCCGAGGGCTCTCCTGCCGATAAGACTGCAGCGCCGCAAGTTCGCCTTTAACGTGCTCGGCAACTCTAGGTGTTGCCAATCGAATAGGATTCTTCAAATGCTGATCAAGCGAGGTGAAGGCCGCCAGCAAACGCTCAGCATCACGCTTGCCAATCACCGCCTCCTGGTTAGCCGCATCTATGTTGAGAACTCCAGAGTAATGACGTAATGCATTCGTCCAGTCGTCGGAAGAACGCGCTGTCCTTCCTTTGGCCAACAAAGATTGCATACGCCGCTGCGCCTCAGCCGCTTCAATGCGGGCCAGCAGCGAAGTTACGTTTCGATCGGCGTACTCCAATCGGGCTGATGCCACCTGATC
Organism: uncultured Pseudomonadales bacterium; assembly: GCA_964634815.1. GTDB lineage: Bacteria > Pseudomonadota > Gammaproteobacteria > Pseudomonadales > Azotimanducaceae > JALZVT01. The sequence goes on from CAZWMD010000050.1 coordinate 24,359, forward strand.
ACGGGCTTTACCAAGATCACCAGCAGTCAGTGCCGCCTCAGCCTGTTGTATCGCCAGCTCAAAGCGTTGCTCACGAAGCTCAGACTCGATGGCGGCGATTCGGGGTTTATGCTCCGCGCGCACCGGATCGAGTTGAACAATGTTCTTAAGCGCCTCAAGCTCTTTCGCCAAACGATTCTCAGCACCCGCGACTGCTGCGGTATTCTGCAGATCAAGAACCTGGGCCAACACGGCAATGCGCGGTGCATAGGTGTTTAAAACAGGATGGTTCGAATCCATCTGATTGGCTCTGAACTGAGCGTGTTGCACCGCCTGAACATCGCCTGCGTCAAACGCCTGAACAAGATTATCCAGGTGTTGCTGCATAAGACCTGGCGCACGGTTAATCTCATGCTCTGCCGCATCAATGGCAAGCGTTAGGCTTGCTAACGCATCCACATAGTCACTTTTTTCAAACGCTGTAATAGCAGTGGCTTCAAGATCATCAATAGCCTGTTGTTTATCTGGCGCCCATTCGCCCAAAGACATCCGGCTCAACTCCGGTTTCAGCTGCTGTTGCAAATGGCGCAGACCATCAACAACGTCTTCGCGGTCGGGACAATCAAGCGTCTGCCCTTCTGGCCTGTTTGCCTCAGAGAGTTTGCAGGGATCAATCGGGGCCAGGTCAGGGGTCGCGGGCGCATTGGTGGTAGACAACCAGAGAAAGCCGCCCACCAGTAATGCCAGCCCAAGTCCAAGGCCCGCCAACTTGGCAAGCTTGTTCGAAGATCGACTGCGCGCCTGAGTTAACCGGCTATTCGATCCGTCTGCCGATCCGTCTGGCAATACGCTGGTTTCTGAGTCATCCGACACCGCGCTATCTCCTTATCTAAAGCAACACTTGCGGCGTTTCTTCGGCCTCATACCACTGTTTCAAATAGTCTCTGTGCTGCTGAAATTGCTCAGCGGCTGTTCCGGTGAGTTCGATGGTTTCGCCTTCAAACTCGATGTTCTTTGGGCCAAGCTCCAGATCCAGTGTTTTGCCGTATTCCTTAAGCTGCTCCTGATGCACTCTGGAGTCGGCGTTGGTGCGGAACGATTTGTAGATCAACGTGCCGCCGGCAATACCACCGGCAATAGCACCAGCGGTGGCCAAATCATTGCCGTCGGCCTGAGTTGCCAACACCACCGAGGCGACTGTGGTCAACACACCCAACCCTCGTTCTTTGCGAGCTTTCTTGCGCGCCAGACGAAATTCTTTGGCCTCAGGAAAACTGTCGCGCTGCCAGGCGGCGTAGCTGTCGTGCAAATCACCCTCATACACCTGATAGTGATCTTGCAGCTCATCAATAAACACATCCTCTCGCGCCTTTAACCGTAGCGCCCGCTGAAACTTGGGGTCGTTGTCTGCAGGAAGCTCACGCAGCTTCAGGCGACCACGACGCTCTACCAAATAGGGACCAAAGGTTTCTTCGGAATAGCTGCGCGCTAACACCATAGCTGACAGGTTTTTCAGTTTGGCCAGGTTCTTTTCCCGCTCTCTGGCAAGCCTTGCAATGATGTGCTCGGTAATTTCCTGAAAGATTGGTGCATAAGGATCGTTGTCTTTAGTGCGCGCACTTTGCAGGTTGTACTCACTCACGCGATAGGTGAATTTCTGTGGCGTACGAAACCATTGCTTCTGGGAAATATCCTGCACGGAAATCTCTAGATGCACATCTTCGCTGTTGGACTTCAAAATCTTGCCCGTAACATAGAGCTCGCCCAGCGCTTCATCGTTAGGCGTTACACGCACGGCACCAAACACACCGCTGTTCTCCATTGATTCACGCAGGCGCAACGCAAACAGTTTGGCCTCAGCATTACGTAGCTCGGGCCACACGCCCAGCTTCTCGTAGTCGTCGGGGTTTTCTGGAATATTGGGGTCAAAGGCAGGAATGATGACATCCAGCTTGGTGCTGCTGCGTACATTAGAGTAGTTGTGGCTGCGCTTACCTTCGGCCGTAATCTGTTCCGAAGGTGCTGGACCCACAGCTGCTGCCGGAAGGGCTACCAACGAGGCAAAAATCGTTGCGCAGAATCCATAAAGGAACGTACTCAGTAGAGAAATGGATCGGTTAATTCTGGGTTTGCTTGCTGTCATAGCACTCTTGATCCTGATCGGCAGGTCATCCTTCTGTTGTTTGGGGTCTTATTGCGTTTGAGGTTCTTTACTTGGTTGGTAGCCCTTTGATTTTTCGATACTCATTCCACAATCGATCGCGACGATCCGGATCGGTTTCTGTTTCTGCCGCGCGTCTAATTTGCGCAGCAAGCGCACCGTCATTGTCGGCTGGAGGAATATCTATGGGCGCCCGACCCGGACCCTGGGCGTCTACGGGTTCTTGAGTCTGTTGGGTTGGGGGTGCTTGTTCAGCATCAACCGGCGGGGGTTCAGCAACTGCGGTTGCAGCAGTTTGCGTACCGGATAA
>CAZWMD010000050.1:26908-30560 GCA_964634815.1 uncultured Pseudomonadales bacterium
GCGTACCGGATAAGCCACTGGCAGCGATAGAACCGGTTCCCGCACCAGCACCCTGCCCACCGCCTTGACCGCCACCGGCTACCCCAGAGATACAACGCTCAAATTGGTTAAGGGATGCCAGGTGGCGTGCATCGTGTAGCGCACTGATTTCTTCATCAGTTAAGGGGCCATTTGCGGTCGAAAATGCCAGGTCAATTTCAGTGCAGTCACCCGCAGCGGCAGGTGAATCCTGCGCAAGCAGTGACGCAGGCACAAGCGTCGCACCCAGCACGCCAACAAAGAACATCGTCCTACAACGTGCGACAATGTCCGCCGAACATCGATGTATAGACAAGCAATTATGATGATGAAGTGCGTGCATGAGCTATCTGCAGTGACGATATAGATAAGACTCAGCCGAGCAGTGCAGGTTCCAACGATTATTGTTTTGCGCAATAAACAGGCAGGCTGGGAACTGCAAGTAACTAAACGCTATATTGATATTCTGACCACTCAACTTCTACGGGGCACCCCATGAAAGTCCGAGCCATGCTAGATCAGTACATTGCCAGCAATAATCTGTGCCCTGGCGCCACCAGTGTTGAAGTTTGGCAAAACAAGAAGTGGTTAGAGGTGAGCTTCGACAATAAGGTGGTGCGCGTTTTCCCCATGTTTGCCGTCAGAAAATTCTTCCTGAAGCACGATATACATCACATGCTTACGGGTTATGACACCACGCCCGAAGGTGAAGTAGAACTTGCCGCCTGGGAATTGGGTTCTGGCGGATGTTCCACCCACATCGTTTTTTGGGTAGACCGGGTGATATCGATGCTGATTGGCTTGATGTTCTATAGACAAAGAACAATAAGCGCCTTCAAGGCCGGTCGAAATAACAACAACCTGTTCTCGCTAAAGGTAGACGACATTCTGGAATCTGATTATTCAGAACTGCAAAAGCACTTGGGTTTAGGCACCTAGTTAGACTGGCCCTGCCGCAGATATGCAGATGAAATACCATATTCTGATTTTCACTTATTTACTTTCTTCCTGCTCAGCAAACACACCACTATCCGAACCTGCACCAAACTCACTACCCTCCCAAACGACAACACAGGCTGGGGAAGCCGCAAGCGTAAACCTGTCGCCATCATCACCTGGATTTTGGCGCGCTGATTTTTCCTGGGTCAGCCCCACAACACGGCTAGACTTTGTTCGCTCATCCAAAAAGCGACGACCAGAGCGCTTGAAGCTGCTCGATGATGACTTTGAGATCGTCTCAGCCAATAGTCTCGACAGCATCCGCCGCAAAGACGGCGCTGCTTTCAACGCAGTCTCGGTTCTTGAACCCACCTCTATTGAGAACCCGCCTGCCGGCTATTTGCCCTTCGCCCAGTTTGGTGACGGCGGGCTCCTTCTATATACCGGCCGATTTCACACGTGCGCTGGAATCTGCCCGCTGGATAACAACAATGATGAAGGTCCCTGGCGCATCACCATTAGTCCAGGTGCAAGCGAGCGCATGATCATAAACGGCGCGGTTGCGAACGGGCCAACGTCTTTTGTTGATGGTGGAGATGGAACCAAAGTCTATATTGGCAACAGCAGGATCGTACAAGCCCCAGGCATGCTTGCGGTTATTGATGCTGCTCTTCCAAATTCAGTCAGCAACGGCCTGGACCAACTTTTCCCACCCCTAATGGCGTATTTTGGAGAACGCCTGGGCGCTCTGAATCAAGCCCAGATGCTCTTTGCCTCCTACAACGTTCCAGGCGATCTTGCTGGATCGAGCATCAAAGGCGGCACCTTGCCACAACAGGTATTCATGCATTTTGAAGGGGCGCAGATTCCCGACTTCTCAAGTAAAACCGACTTTAGTTATTGGCTCGCCTGGTTCTTTGCTCATGAGAGCGCGCATCTCCACCAACGCTATCGCACAGCACCCTATGAAGAGAATGACAGTTGGTTACATGAAGGCAGCGCAGAAGCCTTTGCCTACCTCTCGCTCCGCGATCTGGGGTTTGTTACTGACACTTATCTTGAGCAACGCCTGACCGGTGCCAAGAAAGCCTGTGCAACGGCACTCGAAGGCGGTTCACTGCATGATGTTCTTGATCGAGATGGCCCATTTCAGGCTTTTTATGATTGTGGGCTAATCCTGCATCTCGCGGTTGATGCTGCTTCACGAGACAGCTCAAACAGCGATCTCTTTGTTACCTGGAAAGCGTTTATCCAGCGGGTTGCAGAGGGTGCTCCGTGGAATACGGCCACATACCTCGACACCATAAAAGAAAAAGCCAACGAAGAAATCGCAAACGTTGTTGAGGCTGTTGTCACTGAGCATCTGGATGCACCGTTATCGGTTCTCGATAGAGGTTTAGCACGAAGTGGTTTTCGACACGCAACACCAGGACCTAAGGCGTCCCAGCTCCAGTAAGCTCCTTTAAAGAGCTCCAGTCGAGCTTAGACCAATCACAACTTGTGTCATCGCATATATCACCACGCGACCATATCGATCCTTGTTCGCGAAAATAATTTTCGATTTCAATTCTGTTAGCAACCCGACCTGGTGAGGGAGGGAACTCGCAAAAGTAGCCGCCTTTTCCGCCGGCGAAATCAGAACCGTATCTCAGAGGAAATCTGCCCAGTGAAACAGAACAACCTAACGAAGGGTCATGGAGCGCGCATTTGTGTGCGCTGACCTGATCCGATCTTTCGACAATCATATAGAGCGATTCTATCTCGCCACCTGCGCCCTCATAACAAAAGTGGTACAAATTCGAACGGCGCCAAGTGGACACCGCAAGAGAGGTAGGCGGCCTATCGTCCGTACAGAAAGAATGAGATACCTGATAGGTGTCGTTCTTTGCCACACAGCCAAATCTTGACACCACTTCCGCCACCGAGCCTGCGGCCTCCGGAAGCTGGAAGGACATGGCCTGGGGAGGGACTGTCCCTATTATCGCCACTGGCTTTGCACCCAAGGTGATCTGATTTACATCAGGCAACACCTTGGCTGGTTGCAAACCATCACATATGTAACTAAGGCGCGGAGCCTGTTCTTGTTCCGTTGCCCCATCGAGAAGCCTAAGGTCAATTCGAAAACTCTGCTTTGATCGAGGAAATATGTCAGCCGGTTCGTTGAGATCACCAATGGGCCGGTTGTGCTTCTGCTCTGTGGTAACAAACCGAATTTCATAGCCATCATCGGCTGCGGTTTCTATTCGGCAGCGTCGAGCTATTACGGGAGAGTCATTGATGATCGTTGCATAGAACGACTGCCAACGACCTTCTAGAAAACCGGCTTCGAGCGGAGTTATCGCCGCATGAATTTTGCCAGCTTCAGAACGAGCGCTAAGCGACGATGCCGCCAGACTCATCAAAAGGGTGCAAATTAGGAGTTGTTTATTCAAGTTACCCTGTGTCCATGCGATAGCCTTTACGTCGCAAATATACGCTAGACTGGGTTATCGCGGATCACCAATACATAGATCAATCGAAAATCCTAAGTCCCAAGTGTGGACACGCCGACATGCAGTACCCAACAGAATTGGAGAAACTCGCGCATCAATTTCAATAGTAAACTTCACTGGGTATTCCGATGGGCCTTCTGCACAAGCTTTGCTGTTTTAGGCGCTGTATTTGGCTCATCCCTCAAAGCCAATATCAAAAGTGA
>CAZWMD010000051.1:0-30509 GCA_964634815.1 uncultured Pseudomonadales bacterium
CTGGTGTAGCGCGAAAAAGCCAGGTCATCGTCGCCCAGAAATTCGTAGGCGCTGGCCTTCAGAGCAGCTGGGGTTTGTGGCGCTACCGCTTCATCCCGGGCAATGATGTCCGCCGGTCCCGGGCCGGGACAGCGCGCCTCGCCCTTTGGCAAACTGGTGTCAGCCGGTTCGGTGAGGCCTGGACTTCTGAGGTCCTGGGACATGGGATCCGCTCCTTTGCAATCTATACCCCCAGTATCAGCACTCTGGTGGCATTGGTTCAAGCACGATAGTCTTATGGGCAGGGATTGGGGATAGATTATGAACCGCACGGGTGCAGTGCCTGACATGTCAGAACTGGCTGATCGAAGCGCGATCCATGATGTGCTGGCGGTGCATTGCCGGGGAGTCGACAGAGCCGATGAGGCTGCATTGAAATCCGCCTATTGGCCGGACGCGCAGGTGGCGTACGGTGGGTTTGATGGTCTGGCCCACGAATTCTGCGCGCTGCTCCCAAACAGCATTGTGCGTTTCGCCCATACCCAACACAGCATAAGTAATGTAGTGATTCGCTTTTCTGATCGGCGCTCTAAAACGGTGCGTCAAGCAGCGGTCGAAACCTATGTGACCGCCTATCACTATCTGGCGGGAGATAGCGACACCCAAGCGGATACTGAGATGACGTTTTTGGGCCGCTACCTGGATCGTTTTGAGTGCCGTGATTCGGTTTGGAAAATTCTCCATCGGCGCGTGCTTATGGACTGGAATCAAAATAGTCAGGCCTCAGCGATTTGGCAGGGGCCTCCCTTTGATGGTCTGGCGCGAGGGGCGCGCTTGCCCGACGATCCAGTGTATGCATTGTTTGACCAGATAGAGAACCAGGAGTAACAACTGTGAGTCTGATTGATCCCCATGCGAGCTGGGAGGTATTAACTGAACATGCCGCCGGCTACGGTTCGAGCCCAACCGATGAACGCATCAAGGCGCTTGTGCTAGAAGTCCGGGACCATATGGAATGCGAAATAAAGGGTGACGTAGCTGGCCTTATGGCGACGTTGACGAGCGAGCCTGTGTATCACTTCTGGGGTAATGGCGATCCTGTGCTGCTGCGAGGGCGGGCTGCGGTGGAGGGGTTTTACACCGACATGATGGCCCGGGGTGGAAATCAGTTTCAGGTAGTTATCGACAATATTATTGCAAGCCCACAACATGTAGTGACGGAAGGTCAGGTTCGAAGTGTTTACACTCAAGGGGCGCTGACCGCTCAGGGAGTGACTGAGATTCAGGGCGCGCCCACCAACTCAAGTGAGCTGTGGATGAGTGATGCCCAACTGGTTACCGTGTGGCCTAACGATGGCCACGGCAAGTTAGTCGGCGAGGATATCTACTTCGGTCAAAGCCCTCTAGCAACGTTGCGACCAATTACCAAATCTGACTTGCCCAGTTATTTTGAAATTGCAGCTTAAGGAGCAGCTATGACTGTAATGCCACATGCAGATCGTCTGGAAAAAGTAGACGAGCTTGCACCACAAATTCTCGCAGCCGGTGAAAAAGCGCAGGAATTGCGCCGTTTACCCGATGACATTGTTGATACTCTGGTAGACGAGGGGTTCTTTCGTTTTGCTCAGCCCGAAGCGCTGGGCGGCGACAATGCAAGTTCCATGGAAACGGTTGAGGTTCTGGAGGCGATTGCGTCGGTGGATGCGTCGGTTGCCTGGAATGTGATGCTGGGATCAGAGATTAACGCCATGGCTGCTGGAGGCATGGATCCGAAGATTGCTGAGGAAGTTTATCTCGGTAACCCAAGAACCATTATGTGCGGGGGCGGTGGACCAGGTAGCAAGCCACCGCGGGCAGAACGGACCGACGATGGCGGAGTTCGGGTATGGGGGCATTCCACCTTTATCAGCGGTTGCCATAATGCCAATTACTGCTTCATGGGCGCGCCGATCATGAAGGGCGATGAACCGGAGCTCGACGATCAGGGCAATCCGGTATTCAAAATGTGGTTTTTGCCGCGGGATCAGTGGGAAATTCTGGACACCTGGGATGTTGCCGGGCTCCGTGGTTCAGGTAGCCACGATGTGAAAACAGACGGTGGTTACATTCCCCCAGAGCGTCTTGGGGTCGACCTTGTGACGTTCCCTGCGCAACATGACAACCCCGTGTATCGAATTCCGGTGCCACTGCGACTGTCGTACAACAAGGTTGCTGTGGCCCTGGGCGTGGCGCGGGGAGCGCTTGGCGCCTTCTCTGATCTGGCCCAGGACAAGGTACCCATGTTGTCAGCCAAAACGCTGAAGCATCGACCGATTGCACAATTTCGGATGGGTGAGGCGATGGCGCGATACCGCGCGGCACGAGCCTATGTGCTTGATGCCATGACTCAGGTAGAAGCTGAGCTGCGCGCTGGTGCAGCACGGCCTGGCCCACAAACCACCGAGAACGCACGGCTTGCCTGTGTGTTTGGGGCCAACGAATGTATGGCTGTGGTCGATAGCTTGCACAACACGGCGGGAACCAGCGCCATGCGTATGTTCAGCCCATTGGAGCGCAAGCTCAGAGACGCTCACGCCTGTGCTACCCACCGTTGGGTGTCGCATCCACTGTATGAGAATCTTGGAAAAATCTATTTGGGTCACGATCCCGAGCCCGAATTTGTTGGATTAACCTAGCAGCTATTGTTGGCTGTTTAGCTACTGACGGTTGAGCCCAAGCTGATCATCAACAGAGCGGGTCTTGGCGGTGACGATGTCGCCGGTGTGCTGGGTAGATTTTTTTTCTACTAGAGCGATCAGACATTCGTTTTCTGCCCGGGGGTTGTGTAGGACCCCCTGGGGCACAATGTGCATGTCACCGGTTGTTAGCTCTATGCTTTGATCCTCATAGTCGATGACCAGAGCGCCCTGCAAGATGTAAAACAGTTCGTCTTCGTTGTCGTGCTTGTGCCACACAAAGCTGCCTAATAATTTGGCGACCTTGACGTACTGATCGTTGACTTCGCCTACAATGCGCGGTGACCAGTACTCATCGAGCTGTTCGCAATGGGCGAGTAAATTGGTTTTACTTAGCATGCTCTGCTCCAGAAGCTCGTGCGGATGACAAGAACCCCATGTTACATCGAACAGGCCAACGACCAATGCTTCCCAATCATCCTGTCGCTTTGGTGCTTGCTAACTTTCTTCTGCTGGCTACTTTTTCGGTTCCAGGTATGCCGGCTTTTGGCGATCAAGCCGCAAATGCTGTGTCGTTTGAAGCTCAGCGTACTGACTGGGCGGAGCAGCTTCAGCCCATAACGCCAAAACAGTGGCGGGCACAAGATCTTCGGCATTTGTTTGAACGGGCCGGATTTGGTGCGAGCCCGGCGCAACTGGAGCGATGGGCGAAGGCATCACCGCGCGCTGTGGTTCGTCATTTCACCAGACCCAAACGATCAATCCCGGATCGAGCTTTTGAGCACTCCGGAGTGTTTGACGCAGGGCTTGATCCGTTCCCGGCTAGCCGCCCGGCAACAACACGGCTTGCCAAAGAAAATGGGTCTGCCCTTGGCATTGATGTCAAACCGGGTGGTAATCGTCCTATCCAGCCGGTGGTGAACCAGTTTTTTTACTGGTTGCGTGCGAGTCGTCTCGAAACCGATCGGGTCGCTTATTGGTGGGCGGAGCGAATGCTCATGTCTAATGCGCCGTTGCGGGAAAAGGTGGCGCTCTTCTGGCACGGGCACTTTGCCACTAACGAAGACAAGGTGCGGGATTACCGCAAGATGCTAAAACAGATAGAACTCTTTCAATCCAGGGGATTGGGGGAGTTTGGTGTTTTGCTCACGGCTGTTGCGCAAGACCCTGCGATGCTGAAATTCCTTGATGCGGGCGCTAACGTGAAAGATGCCCCCAATGAAAATTTTGCCCGGGAGATCATGGAGCTGTTCACGCTGGGTGTCGGCCACTACAACGAGACTGATGTTCGTGAGGCTGCGCGTGCCTTTACGGGTTGGAACTCTGAGGGGCTTAAGTTTGTGGTTAACCCTGAAGACCATGATGAGAGCGATAAAACCTTTCTGGGTGAAACGCGCAATTTTGATGGTGAGGACATTATTGAAAAGATTCTCGAGCAAGAGGCGGCCGCAACCTTTGTGGCGAGCAAGCTCTATCGATATTTTGTGCGAGATGAACTGTCGGAGGCGTTTAGCGCGGAGTTGGGTAAGCGCTTTTTTGAGTTAGACATGAATGTCGCGCGGTTTCTGGAGCTGTTGTTTTTGTCCCGAGACTTTTATTCGCCGGCAACTCAAGGGCAACGCATCAAACCGCCGGTGGAACTGGTTGTTTCAACGTACAAGAAGCTTGGACTCGACTATGTTCCCGGTGTGCCCGATTTCAATGTGGTGACCGGGGCGCTTGGGCAACGCCTGCTGCATCCGCCTACGGTGGCGGGTTGGAGCCAGGGTCGCAGCTGGATTACGCCGAGTCTGTTGTTTGAACGAGGTAACTTTGTTCTCGACACGGTATTTCCCGACATTGCCTTTATTCCGCCTGATCGCTATCCAAATTACGGTGCAAACATTGTGTCTGTGCAAGAACAGTTGCGGGCGGGTGAAAGCATCAGCTCTGCAACTCGACCAAGTGGCCTGGGTGCGGACGAAACCATGGCCGCTTCCAATGAAATTGCTGATCGCGATGAGGCTTTCAATACTCGCTATGGGACCTACAGGGGTTGGCAGATGGCATTGGAGCGAGTTCGACCCATTCCCAGAACCACAGCGCGATTGACCCTGGCGCGAGACATTGCCGAGCTTGAGTTAAAAACGGCCGTTGACGTTGTCGAGTTTTTTGTACATCGATTCTTTGTGGTGCGGCCTCCCCAGGAAGATCTTGATCAAATAGTCGTCTATCTTCGTGATCAACTGGGAACAGATGATATTCCGACAACCTATAGCTTTGCGGAAGAAGCCTTACGCTCGACCCTGCACCTGTTGCTGAGCTTACCGGAGTTTCAACTTGGATAACGATTTGAACCTAACCAGTACAACCAGAAGACGCTTGTTGAAAGGTGTTGCAGGAGGTCTGGCGCTGGGTGGCGTGCCTCACGCATTTGCAGAGAGCGCTACCTCAGCTGAGGCGAGCGACAACATTCTGGTTGTCCTTGAGTTATCCGGTGGCAACGACGGTCTCAACACCCTGGTGCCCTATGCAGATGATGCTTATTACCGGGCGCGTCCAACGCTGGGTATTCGACCCGAGCGACTGCTCAAAATCGATGATCACTTTGGTTTCAATCCTGGCGCCAAGGGCCTGCACCGGCTTTGGCAGACCGGTGATCTTGCGGTCGTTCATGGCTGCGGCTATCCAGATCCGTCGTATTCACACTTCACCTCTATGGGCTACTGGCATACGGCAGCGCCTCACAGCGGAGAGGCTTACGGTTGGATGGGACGGTTAGCCGATAGGCTAGCACCCCATGCGCCACCAAACTATCTGGTGAACGTTGCGGCCAATGCGTCCCTGGCGGTTAAGGCACAACGCCATGTGCCCGTAGTGTTTGATGATCCCAGCCGTTTCGCACGGGATGCCTTCGACCATCAGCGGGAAGTGCTGGCACACACCACCTCTCGGTTACCGGATATCAGCGAATCAGCGCAAACAAACGCAACTCAGCGTTTCTTGCGAGAGGTAGGACGCTCTGCCGCGTCTTCCTCCGAGCAGGTGCAGGCCGCCTGGGCTAACTACAAAACGCCTGTGGACTACGGTATAGCACCGCTAGATCTTCCCAAGGTAGCGGCCTGTATTAACCATGGACTACCCACACGCTTGTACTACGTATCCTTTCGCAACAACGCCTTTGATACTCATGTAGCCCAGGGTGCGTTGCATCAGCGTCTGCTGAGTTATGCGGCGGATGCGATTCACGGATTTGTTCGTGACATACAGCGTCTGGGGAAAGGGCGTCGAGTCACGCTTATGGTGTTTTCTGAGTTTGGTCGCCGGCTGGCAGAGAATGCAAATCAGGGCACCGATCATGGCAGCGCCAACCTTATGTTTGTTGCTGGTGAGTCGGTGCAAGGCGGACACTTCGGAACACCGCCGGACCTTTTGGACTTGAATGCTGAAGATAACCTGCGCCATACCACCGATTTTCGCGCAGTGTATGGCTCGGTTATTGATGGTTGGCTTGGTGCAGGGGCCCCGGGGCTCTCTGGTCAGATTTTAAAAGGCCAGTTTGATGCGCTGGATCTTTTTGCAACCCAGCGTTTTCAGAAGCCGGGGTAACTTTTACTCGCCGCGTTACTTCAGTTGATTTGTGATGCTGCGAATTTTCGAGTTACCCATTAGCCGACGCATCTTGGGGTTCTGCATCAAGGCAGCGTAGTCGCCAGCGGCGATCAGCCGCTGGATTTCCGGGTCCTGGACGATCGCCATCACATCGGGATCGTTGGTCAGAGATTGAATGTCGCCCATGAGGTTGGGTGAATTTTGAATACGTGAGCTTATGCTGGACAGGGTAGAGGCGGCCGCGTTGGCCTGCGCCGTGGGGGCAATAGACTGCGCTGCTGGATTTACCGAAGCGCCGGCGCTGGACGGATTGAATTCCACCAGCTTGATCTTGCTCTGGGGAATGCTTAACTCGCCAAGACTGGATGTGCGAATTTGATAGCTGCCACCTTTTAGTCCAACCACCTCGCCGCGCACGGTGGTACCGTCGTTAAGATGAATAGCCGCAACCTCTGCCTGGGCCGCTGCGCTTAAGAGACCAAGCCCTAGCGCTAGCGCTCGAATGGAAACGGGCAGCAGTCCAAGGACTCTATCGCGGAATCTGTAAGGGTGGCTGTTCATAACTACGTCTCCTGGTGCCCGGACAGGGCGCAACGATTTTCTGCATGCTAACCTGCTTCTCGGGAGCTGTGTGAGGTCGGGGCCGCAAAATGAGCACAATAGCGTGTGTGCGCCGCACAAATATTGGCTATTGGTCCTGCATTTGTCAGTGGTTTGCGGTTTCTTTGCTCTGCTTTGGGCCTCCGCTGCTTGCCTCAGAGGTAGCCGAGTCCGTTGATGAGACCAAGCAGGCGTTCTTTGGCGACCTGCATAGCCCTGCTGAGCCCTTTCTGGCCAGGCTGTCCGCAGACGACAGCATTGGGTTGCTGGATTTTTACGCCCTGATTCTTGAGGCTGACGAGCCGCCAGGCCAGTGGCAGCAACTGCAAGAGCTGGCCCGCGCGTACAACACGCCGAATCGTCTGACAACCTTTGTTGGCTTTGAACAGCAGTTACGTCATCCGAGCGGCCGTTATGATCGCTTCGTTGTTTTTCAAAACGCTCGGGTAGCGAACCAACCCTTTGTACCTCGGGTTTCTGTGACCGAGGATGCCGCGAGTATCGAAGATCTTTGGTTGTGGATGGACCGGCTTCGTGCCCGGGGTATTGAGGCACTGTCGATTTCTTCGATCCAGTCTGTCAGCCAGGACTTTTTGGTCGCAGATCAATCGATGCGGCTGCGCAACGAACCCTTGATTGCTGTTGGGCAACCAGCAGTTGGTGCCGGTTACAGTTCAACTCTGACCGGGGTTTGGGCTGAAGAGAACACAAGAGAAGCGATCTATGCGGCGCTGCGCCGCAAGGAGACCTTTGCGACTACCGGTGCTCGCATCGCACTGCGTATGTTTTCTGGCTTTGGCTTTCCGAAGACCCTCGACAACACGTCCCGGCGGCTAAAAGCGATTACGCGCCGTGGCGTTGCGATGGGTGGTGAACTGCATCGGGGCCGGGGACCGCTGATGATTTATGCCGAAGCAAGAAAAGACCCCGGTTCTGCGTCACTGATTGGTATGCAGGTGGTAAAGGTATGGCTCAACGGCGTTCGTCGTCCTGAAAAAGTGTTTGATATGAATCATCAATCCATTTCAGAAGATGGGCAGACTATAGCGAGTCTGTGGTCTGATCCCGAGTTTGATCCGCTACAACCTGTTTTCTACTATGTACGCGCGCTGGAAAAGCCAGACAAAAATCAATCCACTCTGAACATCGCTTTCAGCTCTCCCGTCTGGTACTCACCCAACTAGGATTTCTATGGCACTCAAGCGTTCCACACTGGTTTATTACGGCCTTACCGAATTGCCGATCATGATGTCGATCTTTCCGGTGCTGGTCTTTATTCCCAAGTTTTATACCAGTGATTTGGGTGTGCCTTTGGCCCTGGCCAGCACCATCATTTTGGCAGTGCGCATTTTTGATGTGATCACCGACCCGCTGTGCGGCTATCTGTGTGATCGAACCCACACCCGCTGGGGGCGCCGTCGTCCCTGGATCGTTGCAGCAGCGCCTATCATCATGCTTGCGGTCTACAAGCTGTTTTTGCCGCCAGATGACGCGGGTGCCTTCTATCTGGGTTTGTGGATGCTGGTCATGGGCATTGGCACCACAATGATGATCATCCCCTATTACGCCTGGGCAGCAGAGCTCTCCACCGACTACAACGAGCGCTCCAGAATTACCGGGGTGCGGTCTTTTATGGGGGTTGCGGGTAATTTCCTGGCTCAGTTGATTCCTTTGCTTGCCCTGTGGATATGGGGGATCGGTGGCAGCGGTAATGTTCTAACCATTGTCGGAATCACCATGCTCATTGTGATGCCGTTGTGCGTACTACTCACGGTGTCGATGGTTGGAGAAACCGACAATTATGAGTCGTCGTCCGTGCCTTTGCTCGATGGTATCCGGCTTATGCTTGAGAATGGTCCGTTCTTGAGGCTGATTATTGCTTTTGGAATTGCATCCACCGCGCTTTCGATGACCACCCCGCTTTATTTATTTTTTATTTCCTTTGTTCTGCATGCAGAAGATAAAGCGCCTTATATGCTTGCGTGTTTCTACACGGCTAACCTGTGCTCGGTGCCATTTTGGGTTTGGCTCAGCGAGCGCATAGGGAAACACCGGGCCTACATTGGCAGCTTTGCAATTATTGGCCTTGCGCACCCGTTCTATCTACTCCTTGGCGATGGCGACTTTTGGTGGATGTTGCCGATCACCTTAACCACCGGCTTTGCAGCAGGTGGATTTCACGCACTACCTAACTCTATGAAAGCGGATGTGATTGATGTTGATCATCTGAAATCGGGGGAGAATCGGGCGGGTATGTTCTTCGCCACCTGGTCGTTTACCTACAAACTGGCGGCCTCCTTCGGAACCTGGCTGGCGCTTGCAGGATTGGGCTGGTTTAGCTTCGATCCATCGCCGGAAAACCTGAATTCCCCGGACCAACTCTTTGGATTGCGTTTCTTGTTTGCGCTGGCGCCATCGGTGTTCTATCTCGGGGCCTGCTTTGCTATCTGGCGTTATCCCATCACCGCGGAAAAACACGCCCAGGTACAGGAACAACTGCAAGAATTGGAGTTTCGTCAGGCAGCGGCAACGGAGTAGGGGTATGCTCCGGATGGTCGAGCCGGTCAATCCGGTTAACCGGCTAAAAGAGGAGAATTGAAAATGCGCGAACGCGGTTTATTCGAGTTTCTGGATCAGGATAAGGGCGTGAGTCGTCGGCATTTTTTATCCTCGTCTGTGCAGTTCTCCCTCGCGGCATCCGCCTGGCGGCTCATTGGACTCCATGTCCCCATGGCACGTTTTGCGCCGCTTGGCTTGTTTCCGGTCACAAGTTTTGCAGCCGAGCCGGGATCGCTAGTTGCACAGACAGAGGCCGCGCGTACCCAGCCTGACGCGATAGAGATTCCTGGCAAACCCGGTCTGCGATTGCTTAACGACCGCCCTCTAAACGCCGAAACGCCGGCGCACCTGCTGGATGATTTGATCACCCCCACAAAAGCACTGTTTGTTCGCAACAACGGTATAGCACCACGCTCCGTTGATCCGGCAACCTGGACGCTGAAGGTACATGGAGAAGCGTGCGAGAAGCCACAGACGTTTACGCTTGCGCAATTGAAAGAGAATTTTCGGCCCACAACCCTTGCGTTGCAGCTTGAATGTGGCGGTAACGGCCGTGCTGAATTTCGACCCCGGGCAAGTGGCAACCAATGGACCACAGGTGCCATCGGTTGCCCAAAATGGACCGGGGTGCGACTTGCTGATGTGTTGAAGGCCTGCGGCATCGGCAAGAACGCTCAGTATGTGGCCTATGTCGGCGGAGACACGCATCTGTCTGGCGATGCCAACAAAAAGCCGATATCCAGGGGAGTTCCGCTGGCTAAGGCACTCGAGAAAGAATCGCTATTGGCGTTTGAACTCAATGACGGTGACATCACCGAAGCGCATGGCGCGCCATTGCGGATGGTGTGTGGAGGCTGGCCGGGTTCGGTGAGCGGCAAATGGGTAACACAAATACTGATTCGAGATCGTGAGCACGATGGCCCAAAGATGGGTGGTAAATCGTATCGGGTTCCTCGACATCCAGTAGCGCCTGGCTCCGAAGTCGCTGATAAAGATATGAAGATTATTGAATCAATGCCTGTGAAATCTCTGATCACCTTCCCGGAATCGGGCACTCGCGTCATTCGCAATACAGAGTTTGCGATTCGAGGACATGCCTGGGCAGGAGATAAGCGAGTGAAATCAGTCGAGGTGAGTACCGATTTTGGCGCGAGCTGGCAAAAGGCTGACCTGGCTGGCGCATCAAATCGGCTCGCCTGGCAGCGCTTTAAGGCGACGATCAAGCTCGCTCAATCTGGCTACTATGAAGTTTGGGCGCGAGCACGTGATTCCGACGACAAAATGCAACCCATGCTGGTGCCGGGTTGGAACCCAAAGGGGTATTTGAATAATGCCTGTCATCGCATCGCGCTGCAGGTGGTCTGATGCACCCGGGTCGCACGCTATTTTATGGCTTTCTTGGTTCGTTAGGCCTCGTGGTGTCGTTTGCCGCCTATGCCGCTGAGCCCGTTGAGTTGAATGCCACGGATCCGGCCACGGGGCTTATCATCGATGAACACTGGGAACTGGTGCGAGCGCACTGCGGGGCCTGCCATTCTTATCGCCTGGTCACCGCTAATCGAGGTGGCCGCACGTATTGGCTAAACACGCTGCGCTGGATGCAACGTACCCAAAACCTGTGGCCGATTCCCGCCGAACATGAGGCGGGATTACTCGATTATCTGGCAACAAACTACAGCGAAAGCGAGTGGGGTCGGCGACCGCCATTGTCGCCGGCACTGCTTCCGGACTAACTTGGCTTGAGCGGTAACTAGCCTTTGGATGCAATCCACTGATCGATGCGTCGCTCCAGTAGCGACAGCGGCAACGCGCCACCACCCAGCACGGTGTCGTGAAAGTCTCTGATATCAAAGTCTTTGCCCAGGGCGGCTTCGGCTTTCTTGCGCAGTTGCTGGATCTTCAGCATGCCAATCTTGTAGCTGGTGGCCTGTCCCGGTGTGACGATGTAGCGTTGAACTTCTGCGGTAACACTCTCCAGAGGTTTGGGGGAGTGCTTTGTAAAGTAGGCTATCGCCTCCGCTTCAGTCCAGCCCATGGCGTGTAGTCCCGTATCAACCACCAGGCGAATCGCGCGCCATATCTCTGTGGTGATCCGGCCGAAGTTGGAGTAAGGGTCTTCATAAGCCCCCATCTCAATGGCGAGCCACTCGGAGTACAGAGCCCAACCTTCGATATAGGCCGTAAAACTAATATGGCGTCTGAAGGTGGGTACCGACTCTAGCTCCTGGGCGATGGCAATCTGCATATGGTGGCCGGGCAAACCTTCGTGATAGGCAACGACCTCAAGCTCAGTGATGGGCATTGCCGTGGTGTCAGACAGATGCACGTAATAGATCCCCGGTCGGGAACCATCCGGTGTGCCCCGGTTATAGTGTTGTGGCGCGCCATCCTGTTCTCGATAGGCTTCGACCCGCTTCACGATTAGATCGCCTTTGGGCAGCACACCAAAGTACTCCGGCAAGCGTTTTCGGATGCCATCTATTTTGTCATCGGCGTCAGTGAGGTACTGATTGCGTCCTGTATCTGTATTGGGAAAGTAGAACTGGTCATCGTTGCGCAGGTAGGTGAAGAATTCTTGAAGCGTGCCTTTGAAGTTCACTTCTTTGAGCACAGCCTGCATTTCTGCGGTTAAGCGTTCTACTTCTTCCAGTCCCAGCTTGTGTATCTCGGCGGCTGACATCTTGGTGGTGGTGGAGAAACGTAAACGCTCAGCGTAGTAGTCTTCGCCGCGGGGCAGTTTCCCAACACCCGTGGCGATATTGTCAGCGTTTTTTAAGTCACTCTCGACCCAGTTGATCAGTGCTTGATAGGCGGGAGCAAACTGGGTGAGCAACGCGGTCCGAGTGTCGTTGGTGAGTTCTTGAGCTTCGCTGTCACTGATTTTGTCAGCATTTTTGAGTGCGGCGATCTTTGCTTTTGCATCGCGCCAGATCGCTGAATCCTCAGGGTTTTCAGTGGCGTCAGCGTTTTGCGTGAAAGGCGCGCCTTGAATTACTTTTCTCGACTGATCAATCACGCCCTCATAGGCAAACCGGGGTGGCCGAACGCCATCAGCGGCGTAGCGCTGGGCTCGCTCAAGCAGCGTGCCTAGTGCAGTTGAGATACCACCCAGGCGGCTGATGTACGCCTCCATGTCGGAGCGTTCATCAACCTTGTGGTAGTTGATCATGAAGGTGGGGTAAGACGACTGAGCCCCTCGCATCTGATTAAAGATATATCGATGATCTCGATACTTGCGCGCCTTGCGCTGGCGTTCGTACTGATAGATCCAGATGTCGCGGGACAGTTTGGCTTCGTCGCTCAGTTTACGGTAGCTGAAGTTATTCCGTAGCTCGTCGAGATTCCGGGTGGCAATGGCAAACTCGAGATCCTCTTCCGCCTCGGTAGGGTTGTCGAATTTGTCGTACTGTTCTTTGCGTCCGAGCACCGTCAGATATCTCGGGCTACGCTGCAGGCCTTCCTCAAATTTCTCTTCGAACCACCGATTGAGGCGCGCTGATTCAGCCTCTATCTCCTCCGGGGTTGCGGAAGTTATTATGGCGTTGGATGCGGTAGGCGCGCCATCAGCCGGTGAGCTGCTGGTTACTGAGCATGCTGATAGCACGATGGTGCTGAGCACCAGGCCTACCGCCAGCATCAAGCTGGGTAAGCCTGAAATTGGTCTGGCAATCATGATTTTTCTGCTTTGGTGGAAAGTGCCGAGATTATACCGGTTCTGTACACGTCGGATAGCTGGCCCGTGATAGTCTGGGCACTCGACTGAATAGGGGCGAACGAGGCAATGGACACAACAATCCACAATATATTCTATAAAAAGAATTCCACCGTCAGCGTGCTGGCCAAATCAGCTAGCTTTTCCCGCGCGTTCATGACGTTTATGGCGGGCACGATGGCAACGATGCTTTCGCTTGCGTTGGTGGTACCTGATGCCCAGGCAAGGGATATGCGATCTGTCCGACCCGAGCGTGAGGGCTTTGATGTCGCTCGTCTCCAGCAGATTGATACCTACATGAATCAGCAGGTAGAAGCCGGTGTGATGGTGGGTGGCCTGGGTATGATCGCGCGCAATGGCAACATTGTGTATTCGAGTCAATGGGGTGAAAGCGACCGCGAAGCCTCGAAGCCGATGACGGCTGACGCTATTTTTCGCATCTACTCAATGACCAAACCCATCACTGGTGTGGCGTTGATGATGCTGCATGAAGAAGGGAAATTCTTACTCAACGATCCGGTGGCCAAGTACTTGCCGGAACTGGCTAATCTGTCCGTTTCAGTATCCACGGCAGACGGTACGATTAGCGGTGTCTCTGATGGCACACAAAATCTTGCGAAAGGCGAAGAAGCCGAGGTGGAACCCGGAACCACCCGCCAGCCCAAGCGTCAGCCCACGATCAGAGATCTCATGCGGCATACCGCGGGGTTCACTTATGGCGTCTTCGGAAACACCGAGGTAGACAAGGCATACCGGGATGCAGGGCTTTTGCGAGATCACCCCGATCTGACGGACTTTGTTGCAAAGCTTGGCAAGATTCCGCTGCAGTACGAACCCGGTGAGCGTTGGCACTACAGTGTGTCTGTGGATGTGCAGGGGGCGTTGGTTGAACGCTTGTCGGGCATGAGATTCTCAGAGTTTCTCAAGACCCGAATCTTTGAACCTCTGGGCATGCCAGATACCAGTTTCACCATTCGCCCGGACAAGCGCGACCGGTTCGCGCAGATGTATGCCCCCAAGGGCACGCCCGCTGGGTTGGATGCCTGGATTACTCCCAATGCCAGCAGTGAACTCGAAGTTGCACCAGAATTTGCCAACAGAGGGTTTCAACCCGGCGCTACCTTTGAAAGCGGTGGTGGCGGGCTGATTTCCACCGCTATGGATTACCTCAGGTTTTCACAGATGATGTTGAACGGCGGAGAGCTCGACGGGGTGCGGTTGTTGGCGCCTGGCACCGTGGAATTAATGTCCCGCGATCACATGGGTGACGTGACGATGGGTTTTGGCCGCAAGGGAATGGGTTTTGGTCTCGATTTTGCGGTTCTTGAAGATCCGGGCACAGCCGGCGATGTCGGCGCAGAAGGCGAATACAGCTGGGGCGGTGCAGCGGGCACACGCTTTTGGATCGACCCCAAAAACCAGATGGTTGGGGTATTTATGGTGCAGATATTGCCGCACCGTACCGACCTCGCCAGCAAGTTCAAGGTGTTGAGCTACGCCGCGCTAACAGAAGCCTCTGAATAAACAGAAGCCTCTGAATACACATAAGCAAAGGCTAAAGGCCGCCGGCTAATGCTGGTGGCCTCCTGCACCGTGGGCGTGTCCGTGAGACAGTTCTTCCTCCGTTGCTTCCCGTACTGAAGCCACCTCGATGTTAAAGTGCAAGGTCTGGCCGGCTCTGGGGTGATTTAAATCCACATCCACCATCTTCGACCCCACTTTGATAATGGTGATTGGGCGTGGCCCATTTTTGGTATTTACCTGAGTCAGCATGCCAGGTTGTAGTCGCTTCACATGTTTGAAGTACTTCTTGGACATGCGTTCTTTGAGTTTTTCATCCCGCAATCCAAAAGCGCGTTCTGGTGGCAGACTCACATCAACCTTATCACCGGCTTTGTGACCGAGTAACGCTTCTTCGAGGCCAATCAGAACGCCACGATGACCTACCAGGAAAGCCTTTGGCGGTGAACCTTTTGTAGACTCCAGTTCGTTGCCTTCGTCGTCATTGAGTTGATAGTGAATCTCAGCGATTCTGTTGTTGGCTATTGTCAGGTCTGTATCTGTGCTGTCTGTAGTCATTGGTTTGTTTCATCCTGTTCTAACCAGTGTTTTATAAGGTGGTGGGCAATTGCTATTTCACCAGGCAAGCCAAACTCCAGTTCACCCGCAAACGCCTGACTTACCTCATCGCGTGTAAACCAGCGTACATCGGCCATTTCTTGCGGATCAAAATCAATCTCACGGGTAAGGGGTTCTGCGTGTGCTCCGATCATTAGTGACGAGGGGAACGGCCAGGGTTGGGAGGAGTGGTAGCGCACGGCTCCCGCTTCTATGCCTGCTTCTTCTCTTACTTCACGTCGCACGGCTTCCTCGATCGATTCAGCCTGATCAACAAAACCGGCAAGCGCTGAATACATTTTCATTCGTGGCATGCGCATCGCAGACTGGCCCAGCAGGCAGTGGGTGTCATCGCATACCAGCATGATCACTACGGGGTCTGTGCGAGGGAAAATGTGGCTCTCACATTTGGCGCAGTTACGAATCTGTCCGCCACGAGCGGATTCAGTTGGGTTTCCGCAGGTGGAACAGTAGCCATTTTTAGCATGCCAATTCAGCTGTGCCCTGGCCTGAGCGACGATGCCGGCACTGGGTGTATCCAATGTCATGGCGGCGTGTCTGGCGTCAGTGAACTTGCAATTTTTGGGGACCTGTTTTGACCCGCAGATGTCGACGGCAAATCGAGGTTCGTCGTTTTCGAGGCCAAGCAGTACGGTAGTGCCGGTCTCGAAGTGTTCTCTCAGCGCATCATGATCAAACCAGCGCAAGGCAGGGGTTGTGAATTCTTCACTCTCCGGGTCTGTAAGCGCAATCTTCAGCGATTGCACGGGTAAAAAGCGCGCGCCGGGGTCGTGCGGCGCATCCGCCAGCCAGTTGGGGTCTCTGCGTTGTACCTCGCCTCGATCGAGCGGATTGCCGGCAAACACGTGGGGTATTTCAAGTTGGGTCACGGGTTATCCTTCAGCAATCTGGCGTCTAGCCGCGGGTCGCGTATTCTATAGAAGAACCCTGGTGTCGGGGAATGAGAGAATTGAGGACTATCTGCATATGCCGCTTCCCATCCTGGACGATGCCATGGCTGTTTCGCCGCCGCAGGGTCTTGCTGCCCTAAGGTTTGACAATGCCACTGTGCGTGAGTTGCCAGGCGATCCTGGCGAAGGCCATGCCCGGCGTCAGGTCAGCAATGCCTGCTTTGCCTTCGTGGAACCCACGCCAACGGCAAAACCTGTGCTGGTCGCCTATTCCCTTGAAGTGGCCCAGTCACTAGGGCTCGGGGTCGACGATTGTGCGGACCCAACCTTCGCTCAGGTTTTTTCAGGAAATGCCCTGTTGTCAGGAATGCAGCCGCATGCCACTTGCTATGGCGGTCATCAGTTTGGAAATTGGGCAGGCCAACTCGGTGACGGCCGCGCGATCAATCTCGGCGATGTTCTTGTTGCCGAAGACAATACTCTGACTCTGCAATTGAAAGGGGCAGGGGAGACGCCATTCTCGCGGACAGCGGATGGACTTGCCGTGCTTCGCTCGTCGGTCCGAGAATTTCTTTGCAGTGAGGCGATGCATCATCTTGGCATACCAACGACGCGCGCCCTGAGCCTGTGCCTGACCGGGGACCAAGTCATGCGCGACATGCTTTACGACGGCAATGCCGCCCTGGAGCCTGGTGCGGTGGTGTGTCGGGTGGCGCCGTCGTTTACCCGCTTTGGCCACTATCAGATGTTGGCGGCCAGAGGTGAGACCGAGCTGCTGGAGACTTTTTTCGCACATCACAGTGTTCGCGACTTTCCAGAACTTGGCGGTGTCGCTGAAGGAAAAGATCGGGTATTGGCCTGGCTTCAGCAGGTTAGTGACCGTACGGCGTTGATGATCGCGCATTGGATGCGGGTGGGGTTTGTGCATGGAGTGATGAACACCGACAACATGTCTGTGCTTGGCGAGACGATTGACTACGGCCCTTACGGCTGGCTCGAGAACTACGATCCTGACTGGACGCCCAACACCACCGATGCTGGCGGCAAACGCTACCGCTTTGCGCACCAGCCCGCTGTTGCGCAGTGGAATCTCTTGCAACTGGCCAACGCGCTTTACCCTCTGGTTGGCGAAGCGGAACCTCTTGAAGCGATCCTCGCCAGTTTTGAGCAGTGCTATGTGGGGCACTTTCAACACATGCAAACCCAGAAGCTGGGCTTTGCAAAATTTGAAGAAGGTGATGCGGCACTGTTTGAAGCCCTTGAAGCCGTACTGCCTCTTATCGAGGTTGATATGACGTTGTTCTATCGATCACTTGCCTCACTTGATGTGCAGGCTGGCCAATCCGATCTCACAGGGATTTTGACTGATAGTCTCTATGAACCTGAGGCACTTGCTGGCGATGTGCATGTTGCCTGGAACGGTTGGCTTCAAAACTATGCCTCTCGGGTAAGACAGGACAATCGCGACGAGCAGGCACGCCAAAGGCAGATGAATGCTGTGAATCCTCTTTATGTCCTGCGGAATTATCTGGCTCAGATTGCGATTGATGCTGCGGAACAGGGAGACTTCAGCCGGATTCAAAAACAACTGGACGTTCTGCGCCAACCTTATACCCCGCAAGAGGGGTGTGATGAATTTGCCGAGAAGCGTCCGGACTGGGCACGTACCCGGGTTGGTTGTTCGATGCTGTCCTGCAGCTCCTGATTATTGACAGTAGCACAACCCGTGAGCGCCACTCCCTGGATAGCAGAACTGAACCTGGCCTTCGAACAGGTGGGCGAGCGAACCCGGTTGCGTCGGGGTCGGGCGCAGGGACCTCTCTATGTGCAAAAACCCTTCTATCCAGAGGGTGGGGTGTGTCATCTGTATTTGTTGCATCCCCCTGGGGGGGTTGCTGGTGGTGATGAACTCACTTTTATCGCTGATGTGAACATCGGAACTGGCGTGCTAATCACCACACCCGCGGCAACCAAGTTCATGCGCAGCGCAGGCAAAACGGCGGTTCAAAGCCACTCATTTACTGTTGCAGATAAGGCTTTTTTGGAGTGGTTGCCCCAGGAAACCATTGTTTTTGACTGTGCCCGGGCGCGCTCTGAAACAAGAGTGCGGCTTGCCCCCGAGGCAACCTTTGTGGGATGCGATGTGGTTTCCCTGGGTCGTCCCGTCAATGATGAGGTGTTCGAAACAGGTTTCTATACCGGGGTGTTGTCGATAGAACGCTTTTGTCCGCAGACCCGGGCTTACCGTCCTGTGTATCTCGATCGTCAACACTATGAGGGGGCGAGTGACGCGTTGGTCCAGGGTTGGGGGCTTGGTGGATCGCCGGTTTTTGGTACCCTCGTGGCAACCTCTGCAGATGCTGACGTACTGGCCGCGCTCCGGCAGAAAACAGAAGATCGCAGTGTTCGCGCCACACTTGTTGATGAGGTTCTGGTTGTTCGTTGCCTTGGCGACTCAACAGAGTTTGTACAACAGCGGCTGCGCAAGGTTTGGGCGCTTTTACGCCCGATGCTCCTTAATAGGGCGCCACACCCCCCTGCGATCTGGCGCACCTAGTTTATGCGGTATCAGTTTTTATGCATTATGGGTGTGGAAAAGCAGTAGCAGGCACATTCGATGGAATTATCTCCAAGAGACAAAGACAAACTGCTGATTTTTGTCGCCGCTGATGTTGCTCAGCGGCGCAAAGATCGAGGTGTGAAATTAAACTACCCTGAAAGCGTTGCGCTTATTTCAGCCGCGGTTATGGAAGGTGCGCGCGACGGTCGCAGTGTGGCTGAACTTATGAGTTTTGGAACGACAATTTTGGCGGCCGATGATGTGATGCCTGGTATCGCCGAGATGATTGATGAAGTCCAGGTTGAGGCCACATTCCCGGATGGCACAAAACTTGTAACCGTTCACCATCCGATCAGCTAGCTGAAAAAAGCGATTGAAGAAAAGAGAGAGCGCATGATTCCTGGAGAGTACTTTGTAGCAGCTGGAGATATTGAGCTGAACGTTGATCGGGACGCTATTTCGGTGACGGTTGCCAACAGCGGCGATCGACCAATTCAAGTGGGATCGCATTATCACTTTGCAGAGACCAATGCTGCGCTCAGGTTTGATCGAAGTGCTGCTCACGGGCGACGGCTGAATATTGCGGCAGGCACTGCGGTGCGCTTTGAACCCGGCCAAACCAGAGAAGTAAGTCTTGTGGCCTATGCGGGGGATCGTCGCGTGTACGGTTTTCAGGGCGCTGTCATGGGCGATCTGGATACGAAACGATGAGCACAATCAGCCGCAGTGACTATGCCGGAATGTTTGGACCTACCACGGGTGATCGCGTTCGCCTTGGTGATACAGCACTCATTGTAGAGGTAGAGGCGGATCACACTACCTACGGCGATGAAGTGAAGTTTGGTGGGGGTAAAGTCATTCGAGACGGCATGGGACAGAGTCAGCGCAGTTCGCAGCACTGTGTTGATCTGGTAATCACCAATGCACTAGTCATTGATTACACAGGTATCTACAAAGCGGATATCGGCATCAACGAAGGGCGCATACAAACCATTGGCAAGGCTGGCAACCCGGACATTCAGGACAGCGTGAACGTTGTTGTGGGAGCGGGCACTGAGGTTCTTGCTGGTGAAGGCATGATTGTCACCGCTGGCGGAATCGATTCGCACATCCATATGATCTGTCCGCAACAGATTGATGAGGCCTTAAACTCCGGTATTACAACAATGCTGGGTGGCGGGACTGGTCCAGCGACGGGCAGCAATGCAACCACGGCGACTCCGGGGCCCTGGAACATCAGCAGAATGCTGCAGTCGTTAGATGCGTTCCCCATGAATCTTGGTTTGCTTGGTAAAGGCAATTCGAGCACGGCCTTGCCCCTGGAAGAACAGGTAGCGGCAGGCGCCATGGGACTAAAGCTGCATGAAGATTGGGGCACCACGCCAGCGTCTATAGATACCTGTCTTGGTGTGGCTGACGCCAGTGATATTCAGGTGGCTATTCATACCGATACGCTTAATGAGTCAGGCTTTGTGGAAGACACGCTGGCAGCATTTAAAGGGCGAGCGATCCACACGTATCACACCGAAGGAGCCGGAGGTGGCCATGCGCCTGATATCATCAAGGCCTGTGGTGTGCCTCATGTGCTGCCCAGTTCCACGAACCCAACACGCCCCTATACGGTGAACACGGTGGATGAGCATCTCGACATGCTTATGGTGTGCCACCACCTTGATTCTCGTATCCCCGAAGATGTTGCCTTTGCAGAATCGCGGATTCGCCGCGAGACCATAGCAGCAGAAGACATCCTGCATGACCTGGGTGCGTTTTCGATGATTGCCTCGGACAGTCAGGCGATGGGGAGAGTGGGTGAGGTGGTGTGTCGCACCTGGCAGACGGCGGATAAAATGAAAGTGCAGCGAGGACCGCTGTCGGGTGATTCCGATCGTGCTGACAACAACCGGGTGAAACGCTATATCGCGAAGTACACAATCAATCCTGCGGTTACCCATGGTATCGCCCACGAAGTGGGTTCTGTAGAGCCGGGCAAGCTTGCAGATCTGGTGCTTTGGAAGCCAGCTTTTTTTGGCATCAAGCCCGCGCTCATTCTTAAGGGTGGCATGATTGCATCAGCGGCGATGGGTGATCCCAATGCCTCGATTCCGACACCCCAGCCCGTTCATTACCGACCCATGTTTGGAAGTTTTGGCGGCGCTGTTGCAGCGACCTCGGTTACCTTTGTGTCCGGCGCCGCTCTCGACGCTGGCATTGGAGACAAGCTGAATCTACAGAAACGTCTGTCTGTAGTGCGTGGAACCCGATCCGTAAACAAGTCAGATATGAAGTTGAATACCTATTTACCGCAGATAGAAGTAGATGCTCATACCTATGAGGTACGTGCTGACGGCGTACTGCTTACCTGTGAACCAGCAACGGTTGTGCCCCTGGCGCAACGTTATTCGTTGTTTTAGGCCATGGTTCCCGAGCTGATCTTTGTAGAGCATATTGCCGCAGAAACTGCTGTCTCTGGCTCCCTCCCGACTGGCGAAGGCGAGGGAGACCTTCTCTCGTTACCCTTCGAGCGTCGCCAGATTGCAAGACAGCGCGTTACTCTGGAGACGGGCCAGATAGCCGGCTTGAAGTTGCCACGAGGTACGCTGCTTCGCCAGGGTGATCTGGTTAAAAGTTTGGACGGAACTGTTGCTCGGGTTCAGGCGGCCGAAGAGACGGTGTCTATGGTGCGCTGTGATAGTGCGCAAGAGCTGGCGCGAGCTGCTTATCATTTGGGGAACCGCCATGTCTGGGTGCAGGTTGGACCCAGCTGGTTGCGTTATCTGCATGATCACGTTTTGGATGAAATGCTTCAGGGCCTAGGTTTTCACGTCCAAGTGCAGCAGGCACCGTTTGAACCTGAAGCCGGCGCCTATTCAGAAATGCATAGCCACAGCCATGGATAAAAGCGGCAGGCTTGATCCGCGCTTGTGGATGTTGATCAACCCGCTGCTGCCCGTTGGTGGCTACAGCTTCTCGCATGGCTTGGAGTCTGCCGTAGAGCAGGGTTGGGTTAAGGATTTCTCCTCCACTCAAACCTGGATTCGAAGTCTAGGCGAGCGTGTTTTGGTGAATCTGGAGTTGCCGGTGTTGCAGCGGTTGCTGGAGGCGTTTCTTGCTCAGGACGACGATGCCTGCAGGTATTGGAACGACGTCTCCCACGCCAGTCGCGAATCTGCCGAGCTACTGCTTGAAGAGCAAGCCAAGGGGCAAGCGCTGGTTAGGCTGTTTGATGCCTTTGGCGTGGAAAATCATTGGGGTTCAGAAACCCATGGATTTACTTCGGCGTTTGCGCAGATCTGTTGTCACTGGCAGATTGACCGGGACACCGCAATGCAAGGCTATGCATGGATCTGGATCGAACTGTTAGTCGCGGCAGCGGTGAAGTCTGTTCCCCTGGGACACAGTGATGGTCAGCGACTACTGCTGAATTTCACACAGTTGTTGCCAGAGTTTGTTGCGCAGGCAAAGGGTGTGGCGGATCAGGATATCGGCTCGTCTGCGCCAGGACTGGCCATGTTGAGTTCGGCACATGAAACACAACATGCCAGAGTTTTTCGATCGTAGTAATAGGTAATGTCTCGGGAGGCCCATGAGCCAGAATACAAAATCAGACGCCAAACAAGACATTCTCAGGGTAGGTATTGGCGGACCGGTTGGGGCTGGAAAAACCACCCTGGTTGAGGCGTTGTGTCGACATCTGCGGCGACGGTTTGATATTGGGGTAGTGACCAACGATATCTATACTCAGGAAGACATGGAAATTCTTCAGCGAGCTCAGGCACTGCCGCCGGAGCGCATCGTTGGTGTTGAAACAGGGGGCTGTCCGCACACAGCAATACGAGAGGATGCCTCCATTAACATTGCAGCGATAGATTCGTTAGCCATGCGTTTTCCAGCGATGCAGATGATTATTGTGGAGAGCGGCGGTGACAACCTGAGTGCCACCTTCAGCCCCGAATTGGTTGATCTCACGCTCTACATGATTGATGTGGCGGGTGGTGAGAAAGTACCTCGTAAGGGTGGACCTGGAATCACGCGATCGGATTTGTTGATTATCAACAAAACCGATCTGGCGCCTTACGTGGGCGCTTCCCTTGAGACAATGGAAGAAGATACAAAGCGCATGCGCGATGGTCGACCCTATGTTTTTTGCAATCTAAAAGAAGATCAAGGTGTGGATCAGATCTGCGAGTTTCTTATTGAGGAAGGTATGTTGTTGGAACGCGCGTAGTGGATAGAGCGCAATTCTAGGGGCGAACGGTTACGCGGGTTTTGCTCAGGCGATCGTGGAGTGCCAGAGCGCCAGGCATTAAAAACGCTACGAGATCCAGACCATGCAGTAACTGTAACCAGGGGCCAATTGCCGGTAACAGAATCAAAACTGGCAGAACCCCCGCTCGAAGCATCAAGCGCAAGAATCCGGCGGGTACTCCGTTGTGCGTTATCTGCAGCCCCAGTAATTTCTTGCCCACTGTTTGTGACGAAGACCAGAGGGTAAAGCCGTGCAGCAGGAGATAGCCAGCAACGACCAAGGCAGCAGCTCGTGGCAGCAGGCTGTTATCCAGATAGGGCCCGGGCACTTCAAACTGACCGCTGGCCAGGGTGAGTAGTACAACGAGCGATGCGGTAGTGACTGCATCGATGATAGTTGCGGCACAACGCCTTTTTCGGGTGGCGGGCTGAGTGAGGATTGCTTCACTCATTAGATTGCTCTTTGGTGTCAGGCAAGCGAAACGCCAGTAGTGCATTGCCACCTTTCTGACCAAAGCTGCCGTAGCCGCTTTGAATGAACAGTTGGTCTTCAACCAGCAGCGGACCATGTACATCAATGCTGCCGCCGCTGGCAGTGAGCGTGTCCGACTGATTCACCGCCTCATAACTGCGCCAGGTATCGACGCTCCAGAGCGGTTCTCCGGTTGCTCCCAGCAGGGCGTGCAACCAGCCGTCCAGACCGGCCAGGAATACAAGGTCAGCATTGGCGATGGGTGCAGCGGAATAACCATTGTTACAGCCCTCGCGTTCTTTGCAGCGATCTTCGCTCGGGGACTGCCAGCGAATCTCGCCGGTGGCGATGTCGATCGCATACATACCCGGGGCAGGTTCGTCAGTGCTGCCACGATAGGCTCGACGGATGTCGCTTACCGGGGCGAATAGCAGTCCCAGATCTTCGTTCGCGGCCATGCCCCAGTGCACTCCACCCAGGTAACCTCCGCGGCCGATGTTTCGACTCCACAGCCGAACTCCGCTATTGGGATCGATGGCGTGCACATCCGCTGACTTTTGACCCGCCAGAATGATTTCTTGCGGACCGTTAGGGCTGTCATATCGAGCGAGAATGGGGGGCGCGCCAAAGTCCAGATCCGGGCCGTGATCTTCAGGGCAATTTGGATGATCTGTAGAGGCCTCGCAGGCCATATTATATTTGTCTTGAGCTGTGTATTGCTGGCTCCAGCGGCGCTCGCCAGTGGTTAGATCAAGTGCGGTTATCGCATCAGAACCTGCGCTTGCGGGTGCGCTGTAGTTCTCGCCACTGCCAAACAGCAGCAGGTTGCGTGCTGTGTCTATGGTTGGAGCCGACCAGACTGGCGCGCCTGAGGGTCCCCAGGTCTCAATAAACAGCCACCGCCGGCCGGTAATCTCTGGCGTTTCGGCAATACTGTGGGTGCGCCATAGCTCTTTGCCAGTTGCAGCATCAAAAGCAGCGATCGCCCCGCGTGAATTGCAACAGCCATAGAGTGGACTCAACGCAAGACCAACTTCGCGTGATGAAATGGGAACAAAGAGAGTGCCATTGTGATGAACCGGAGTACCGGTGATGAACTGGGCGTCGTGATCGCGAGCATCAATCGACCAGACAGGCTTGCCGCTTAGCGCGTTTATCGCCTCAACTTCGCCGTTACCGGTGCCGAAGAAGATGACGGCCTGGTTATTGACCTGGCCGTACACCAGTCCGGTTCGGATACTGTCCGGGGCTTGATGGCGCCATCGCGTGCAGCCGTTAAATCGATCCAGGGCAACGAGTTGCCCTTTTTGAGTCCCAATGTAGAGAGTATCCTGGGTCACCAGTGGATAAGAATGAGGCGACTGTCCACCTTCTAACGCGTAAACCCAGGCAAGTTCCAGAGATTTCACGTTGCCTGCGGTGATCCGGCTATTCACCTGAAATCGGGTGTTGCGCTCGTTTAGTCCCCAGGACGTAGATAAAAACTCAGCGCTTTGTGGCGTTTCGCAACCCAGAGCTTGCGAAGATTGCGTCGTTGCAAAAATAATCACGGCGGCGATCCAGCTCAGGCCAACGAACCGGCGGCATCCAGAGAGTTGTTGAGCAAGAGTCATAGAGCAAGAGTCATAGAGCAGATCTCAAGAGAGCTTTGGCGGTTTCTTGTTAATCAAGGCCAACCCAAAGAGTACCAGAGCCAGAGCCAGCACAAACATTGGTGTTATCTCATCGCTGAATATCAGCCAACCGAAGCTAACGGCGAAGACAGGTGTCAGCAAGCTAAACGAGGCGACGTCTGAAACGGGGTAGATGCCGAGCAACCAGGTCCACATCAGGAAGCCTGCACAGGCAACAAACAGGCTTTGAAAAGCCAGTATGCCCCAGGTGAGCGCTGTGGGTTCTCGTACGGGCTCGAGAAACAGCCAGGCCCAGGCTGTGAGTAGCACCGCTGACACCATAAGCTGATAGAGCAGATTCATTTCTGGGCTAACGCGTGCGAGACGGGTGGTTCTCAACAACAGGGCAATGCCCGCCCAACAAAACGCGGCAAGCAGACTCAGCAGATCACCGATCCAGCGACCTTCAGCGGCGCCGCTATTTTGAAACAGTGCAAGCGCTACGCCGGTAAGGGCGATCACCAGTCCCAGGGATCGGCGTGGCGTCAGTTGTTCTCCTTCCACCAGGAAATGAGCGCCAAGAGCGACCCACAGGGGCATGGAATAAAAGAACAGCGATACTCTGGTAACGCTCGAGTAATCCAGCGCAATAAAAAGCAGAGCAAATTCGCCTGAAAAAAACAGTCCGTTGAGCAAGCCCAGTCCAAGGGAACCGTCGGTCAGCGACAGTTTTTTTCGGGTGAACCAGGCGAAAATCAGCACCGGAACTATGGCGCCACAAGATCGCAGGCCGGCTTGAGCCATGGGATCAAGTCCAGCGTTCACCAGCTTGATCAGTGCCTGATTTAACCCTAACAGTAAGCTGAAGCCGACTAATAAGGTCGCCCCCAGAGCGTCAACCCGGTCCTTCCTTTGCACATGCACGGGCTGTGTGTCCTCTGTTAGGCCATCATGGAGAGTAGCAGGTCGCGTTTTTCTGCCATGAGTGCCTCGTCTCCCCGTGCCTCTACGTTCAGTCTGACCACAGGCTCGGTATTTGACATCCGCAAGCTAAATCGCCAGTTGGCGAACTCCATCGATAACCCATCAACATGTGCGATATCTTTGGCTTCTGCGGCGAAGTGGTTTTCCACTGATTTCAGAAGCGCAGCCGGGTCTTCAATGGTTTTATTGATTTCACCACTCACAGGGAACAAGGCCATCCGCTTGTCTACGAGTTCAGACAGTTTCACTGATTCACGACACATCAGTTCTGTGGTTAACAGCCAGGGAATCATGCCGCTGTCACAGTAGGCGAAATCTTTGAAATAGTGGTGCGCGCTCATCTCTCCACCATAAACCGCGTCTTCGAGACGCATGCGCTCTTTGATGAAGGCATGTCCGGTTTTGCACTCTACCGGGACGCCTCCGGCTGACTCAACCAGATCAATCGTATTCCAGGTTAAGCGTGGATCGTGCACGATGCGGGTACCCGCATCATGCTTCGCGAGAAAGCTTGCTGCGAGAAAGCCCACCACGTAATACCCCTCGATAAAGCGGCCGTTTTCGTCGAAGAAAAAGCAGCGATCGAAATCGCCGTCCCAGGCGATACCAAGATCTGCACCATGCTCACGAATGGCATCGATTGTGGGTTGGCGATTTGCTTCCAATAACGGATTAGGAACGCCGTTGGGGAATTCGCCATTGGGCTCGTGGTGTACCTTAATAAATTCGAACGGCAGGCTGTCTTCAAGCAAATCGATGACTCGACCTGCACCGCCGTTGCCGGCGTTGGCCACGATTTTGAGGGGCTTGAGCTGTGAGGCATCAATATAAGACAGCAGGTGATTCTTGTATCGATCGGAGAAATCGACCTCAGTACGCTTGCCGGGGGTTGCTGCGTCTGTGAAGGTCGCGGCTTCAGCCAGCGCTTTGATGTCAAACAGGCCAGTATCGCCACTGATTGGCTTTGAACCCTCTCGAACAAACTTCATGCCGTTGTAATCTTTTGGATTGTGGCTGGCGGTAACAGCAACACCGCCGCTGTAGTTACCCGCAAAGGTGGCGTGATAGATCTCTTCGGTACCGCAGAGGCCAATATCATCAACATCAACACCCGCCGCCAGCAACCCCTTGGTAAGCGCGGTTTTTATTGCAACGCTGGTGAGTCGAATGTCGTGGCCGACCACCACCTTGGTTGGCTTGACCACCTCAGCAAAAGCCCGGCCGATGCGCTCGGCTATGTCTTCGTTAAGTTGATCAGGCACCCGGCCGCGAATGTCGTAGGCCTTGAAACAGGTGAGTTCGGTCATCTAAGAGTCCTTTTTAAATAGCTGAGTCAGCGCAGTAGAGGGTGAAAGTAGATCTGACTGAGCCGTCCTTCCGTAGTTTGGCGCCTGGTGCGGTCTACAAGGTTATTTTCTGTGTTCAGGAATTGTTTAGCAATGAATTTGTAGCATGGGTCTCACTCAGTTCACAGTTTGTACCTTTTTATGCTGTTCAAGTCGTTGACGAATGGAATCAAACCGACGAAGAAAGGGGGGCATCCCTCTTCAGACCCACTGCTGTTGAGCCCGGCTATGGCTTTGGGCAGGCGTGCCCCGGCAGGCCTGTTCTGCAGCCTGTTGCTGGTGTTGGCTTTGCCGGCAAAAGGCGATGATCTTGCTGACCCCTCGAACAGCTACTCAATCGAGGTACCGGTGGTATCCGCCCAGCCGGTGATTAGCCGGCGGGCCTATAGTCGCCCTGAGCGTTTGTGTGAACCCTTAGAGCCGTCAAGAACGCGGAGTTCTAATCGTTATTACAGCGATCGCTACCATCGTGACGACCGCTATCGCTATGACCGCTCTCGCCGCAGCAGTGGAGGGGCTGAACTCCTCGGCGGAATCCTCGGCGGTGTCATTGGTAACCAGTTTGGCAAAGGAGGGGGCCGTAAAGCGCTGACCATTGCTGGCGCGGTTATAGGTTCTTCCGTCGCGGGAGCGCGGGCCGACAGGCATCACCGGCGTGATTCCCGAGGGAGTTATCAGGGCGATTATGAACGCGACTATGTTTGTCGCACCACACATCGAGAGCACGTGGTCGAAGAGATCACTGGCTACATTGTCACCTATGAATACAACGGACAACTCCTGAGTCGGCGGATGGATGTTGATCCAGGAAAATTTCTTGAGTTGCAAGTTATAGCAACGCCCCAACCGCAGCAGTCACTAACGCCCCATTCACCCAGGAGAAGCCTGTGATACAGCCCATAGCCCAGCGCAAAGCGCGCGCCCACCGTCTGCACGAGAACACGCTGCCCGAGAGTAGGGGGTCGTTAGTGTTCCCCCAACTGCTGGTGCTGACCCTGAGTTTTTCAATCTTTGGGGTCTTTTCCACACCCGCAGCGGTCGCGGCAACCAAACCGCAGAGTCCATCGGGACCGATTGTGCGACTGTTTCCAACGACCGTCCTGGAAGACATTCGTGAAACGGGTGCTGTTGCAGAAGAAATGGAGAACGGACTGCAAGAGGTTATCCATCGGCTTGATCTGCAGCAGCAACTTTTTCAGGACAGTCAGTGCCAGGGCGCTGATGGTGATGAGGGGTGTGCGCAGATTTCCAAACAGATTGGAGCGACCTATCTCGAGATGCTTGAGCTGATGAGCGATCGGTTACCCAGCATGGAGCGAGCGGTTAACAGTACACGGTTAAGTTTGGAAAAGCGGTTGCGTAAAGAGTTGGGGCAGCGGACCACGCCAACCACTTTGCAGGATCAGCTACTTGGAAAGAACAGTGTTATTGCCGCCAATGCCGATCAACGCCCGGCACTGCGTGGCCGCTCAGGCGTTCGGTTGAGCGATCGCTTTAAGCAGTATTACTCGTTGGTCGCAACCAACAACGAAGGTCCGGGCGGATCTCTTGCGGTGGTTGCCTCCGATATCTATCTCGACATGGAAGAGGCAGCCCAACTTATTGCAGCGACTCAGGAAGAAATTGGCCGCGCCGCACTTATGGAACAGCTAAATCAGTCTTTTGGTGTCATTACCCCTGAAATGGCTGCGGTGGTCGGCGGGGTGAAAGAAATTCTCTTTGGTGAGTCGGTGGGGGATATGCCCATTGCCGCGCCGCCCTATCAGATCGGCCAATCTGAATTTGTTAGCCCACTCGAATTTTAGACACGGAGCGCAGAGCATGACTATGAATACACCAGGATTTAAATTTGCTGCGCTGCTGCTGGCGCTCATTGTCACCGCGGGTTGTGAAACCCAGGCCCCCGTTGCCGACCTTTGCAGTGGGCGTCTGGGCAGCAATCTGGATCTCGCCTTTGCTGAAACTGAACAACGCCTGGGAGCCGGCTGCGAGTATCAGTTTGATAACTACTTCAGAGAGAATCTGGCGACCGCCGAGGCCAATCCTGATGCCGAAAACAAGCGCGCATTCAGCGATCATCTGGTGCGCGTTAACGCCATGGGAGTGATCAGCAAACGCCAGGCCCAGGAGCTTTACAACCGGTATTTCAATGTGAAATTTGTCTCGCTTGCAGGCGATTACAACACCTGTTCGCAAACCTGTCCGGTACAGGCCAGAGTGATTTCAGATATGAAGACGGAGTTGCAAGACAAGGAACTTGGTTTGCTGCGGGTGACCGGTGACAACGCCAGTTACTACCGTGCCGATAACCTGCTTAAGGAGACGCAATTGGTACTGACGGCCACTTGCAGAGCCTGTGCAGCAGGCGCCTCGGCGAGTCGTTAGAGAGCCTTGCTCATGGATTATGCCGCCAATGAACTGTCTGAGCAGATCTCGGAGCACGAGACAGAGAAAACTGCCACACCAAGCCCCTGGGGATTTGGCGCTGGCCTGATTGTTGGTGCATTGCTCACCTTTGCGGCCCTTGGTGTGGGTACTCCGAGTATCGAAGCGTTGACTGCAATTGAAGTCACCCGGGGGGTACCAGAGTGGATCGCGCTTAATCTCGGGCACTCGTTCTGGCTGTTTGCGCTGGTCCTGGCGCTCTACCTTATGAACCTGCAGCAACTCAGCCGGCTGTTGAGCACAGATCCGCAAAGCCGTCGTGTAACGGAGCTTGACCAACTGTCCGATGTCTGGATGCATTTGTTTGTGGGTATTGGTGTGATTTGGACGGCGGTGGGCATGCGTAGTGCCTTGCAGGCCGCACTGGGCGATACAGGTATTGCAGGCGCAGGCGTGGTCGATTCGGCTGATAACGTGTTGCGCAAACTCGTCGACGGCGGAATCCTGCTGGCGTTAACAACAACAATTGTTGGTGGCGTGGGCGGTTATCTGATGCGTCTGGGAAAGACGGTATTTTTAGGTGCCCGGTTACAAGCGCTGTTTGAGCAGCAGCAGCGCAGTGATGTGCAGGCACTTGTTGCCGCCACTCAACGTATTGAATCCAGATTGCTTGAAGCACACCAGCATGCATCCACGCAATAACAGCTCGATTGACGGTGAGGGTTTGCAGGCTGACGTGATGCGTTTCATGGCCATCAT
>CAZWMD010000052.1:0-23642 GCA_964634815.1 uncultured Pseudomonadales bacterium
GAAAGATCTGTCGTGGTCGATTGACGGGCGATTGCGTTGGTCGTTCACGCACAGCCGATCGGGCGCAAAGGGCGTGCTGATAAATCGCTGCGCATAGTTGACGGTCGCCGGACGTTTCAGCGTTCGGCGAAGAGGTCGTTGGGTTCTGAGTGGGGCAGGGCGCGCCGCGGTGCTTGGCGAGGCGGGAGGCGCGTTGGAACTCAGTGAGGACGGCAACACATTGGTGGTGGGCAGCTTCAGGGAAAATAGCGACAGTACTGGAATCAATGGTGATGACACTCAAGCCGCCATGTTTGGCAGCTCCGGAGGCGCATGGGTGTTCACCCGCAACGGTAATAGCTAGACCCAGCAAGCATTCATCAAAGCTTCAAATGCGGAAGCTTGTGATGATTTTGGACGCTCGATCTCGCTGAGTGGGGAAGGGGATACGCTTGCTATTTCGGCGAGAAATGAGTCGAGCAATGCCATTGGATTTGATGGAGATCAGGGGGATAACTCGATCCCGCGAACGGGTGCGGTGTATCTGTTTTCCCGCGCTGCCGGTGAATGGGTGCAGACTCGTTACATAAAGGCGCCTGTTGCTGTTGAGCAAAATGATCGCTTCGGTGACCGGGTTGTACTCAGCGCTGACGCCGGCACACTTGTGGTATCAAGCCTGGACGATAGCGAGTCGCGAGGTTTGAACGGAAATCAGACGAATCACTCTGCCGAGGATTCGGGGGCGCTGTTTGTCTTCTCCCCCTACCTGGCATGTCGAGAAAGCCTTGGCCCGCCGTGTCGCCACGGCTACCATGTATGACCTGAGTCGACGTGGGTGGACGTTCTTTGAGGCAAGTTGTGACAGATTCAGGCCCAGGCCCCAAGCGAAAACCGGCTTTGGCAGATTATCGACAATTTCTGTATCGCGATCTGTGCATTGTCGGAATCACTATCAGCTTCTGGTGGATCAACGGCCTGCAAGAGCTCACGGGCGCGGCTGCGGTTCTCTGCGGCATACTGACAGGTGTTTGTGCGATGCA
The DNA here is from genome assembly GCA_964634815.1 of uncultured Pseudomonadales bacterium. Lineage (GTDB taxonomy): Bacteria > Pseudomonadota > Gammaproteobacteria > Pseudomonadales > Azotimanducaceae > JALZVT01. The sequence goes on from CAZWMD010000052.1 coordinate 1,020, forward strand.
GCTCCATGAGTGGGGACACATCTGGGGTGCGTCTCGTAGCGGCGCTGACATATATGCTCCTCGCCACTGGTGGTATCCATTCATGTTCAGTTTGGATCACACGACGAACTCGAGAGAGCAGTTCCTTGCCGTCTCGATCCCTGCTTTTGCTGCAACAGCGATTTATGCCACTGCATTCTGGGCTGCCTTGCCTCGGGAACAACTGGCCGGTCAAACCGCCTTGATTATGGGCTGTGTGACCGCCTCGCTTACGTTGCTTATTGAAGTGCCTTTGTTTATCCGCGTCTATCGGGGAGGTGCATTACCCCCTGTAGAGCTGTTTTCGCGCGTCGATTAGCGGACACAGCTACCAGTTCTCCCCACACAGAGGCATAATTCATCGGGGTGATCGGAACAAAATCCGGTTGTACGATTGCTGGGGGATGAGTGTTGATGGTCGGTACATCATCAGAGGCGTGTTCGAACTGCGGATCTGAGATCCCGGATGGCAACGCTTTCTGTGGAAAATGTGGAACGGCGTTGGTGCGCAGCGAACCTGTGGTGGAACGACGCCTCCTCACGGTTTTGTTTTGCGATCTCGTGGGCTCGACCAATCTCTCAGACACGCTTGATCCCGAAGATCTCCGGGACATCACCAACGCTTATCATGTAGCGAGTGTGAAAGTCATCGAGGCCTACGATGGGCACATTGCGCAGTATCTTGGTGATGGTCTTCTTGTGTACTACGGCTATCCGGTAGCCCACGAGGACGACGCCCGCCGGGCGGGGCTCACTGCGCTGGGCATCCTTCGCGAAATCGAGGCGCTAAGTCAGCGTCTGCAATCGCAGCGACAGCTGGAACTGCAGGTAAGAATTGGTATTCATACCGGGCCTGTGGTTGTGGGGGAGGTTGGCGAAGGCAACCGGCGCGAGAACCTTGCGCTTGGTAGAACCCCCAATGTAGCAGCAAGAATTCAATCGTTTGCTCAACCCGGCACCGCGCTTATCAGCCGGGAGGTGTTCAATATTGCTCACGGATACTTTGACTGCGAGGAACTTGGTCGGCATCAGTTAAAGGGTATTGCGGAGCCGATTGAGATGTATCGATTGGTGCTGGAGAGTGGTGCAGACAGCCGGCTAGATGCGGCGCGGCGCGCAGGACTCACGGGGTTTACTGGTAGGGCGGCTGAGCAGGAGCAGCTGCGACAAGCCTGGCAAGAGGCGAGAAGCCTCAATGCAAGCAAAACTCTGCTGATTAGTGGAGAAGCGGGCATCGGCAAATCACGGTTAGTTGCCAAGCTTGTGGAAGACGTGGTTTACCTTGATGCCATCACTCTCCAGGGCGCTTGCACAACCTATTCAACCAACACCGCTCTCCATCCGATTGCAGATGCGGTACAACGGCTGCTGGATCATGAATCCGCCGGCGCCGAGTCGCAGGGGTTTGCATCCCTGGAGCGAAAACTCAAAGAACTCAACGTGTGTTCTGACGAGAATCTAAATGCTCTCGCCGAGCTGCTGCACCTGGAATCTTCCTTATCGGCGAACTTTCAGAAACCCTCGCCTGAGCGTTTGCGCGATCATACCCTTGCGGGAGTTGAAGCGTTGTTGCTCGCAATGGCACAACAACAGCCGACGCTATTCATTATCGAAGATGTTCATTGGGCCGATCCAACCACTCTTGAGTTCCTGAGCGAGCTGACAGAAAAACAGCTTGAAGTGCCACTGGTTGTTCTTTTGACTTACCGTTCGGAGTTCGGCAATCCCATAGAAGATTCCTCGTTCGCGACGTCACTCCGCTTGCAGCCTTTGAGCGATGATGATTGCGCAGGAATGATCATGCGGGTAACTCGCGGGAAGGCGCTTCCACCGGAAGTCATGGCGCAGATAGTATCGAGATGCGAGGGTGTACCGCTTTACGCCGAAGAGATCACCAAAGCCGTATTGGATTTGGGTGTCCTGGTTGAACGATCTGATGCCTACGAGGCTCAAGGGCGACTACCCAGTGATCTCGTGCCTGCAACGGTGCATAGTACATTAACTGCGCGTCTCGACAGCCTTGAAGAAGCAAAACCAATTGCGCAACTGGCGGCGATCATTGGGCGTGAGTTTCGGCTCGACTTGCTGGCTGCAGTATTCACCGAGCCACGTAAGCTGCTGATGCAGGGGCTGGATCGCTTGCTGGATGCCGGGATCATTTACCCTACTGATACCTCTGGCAATTCGTCTTTCGAGTTTAAGCATGCGCTCCTGCAGGACGCTGCGTACCAGTCTCTACTGAAGTCCGCCAGGCGACAACAACACAGGAAAATCGCTGAAACCCTATCGACAGAGTTCCAGTCCGAGGCGAAGCGTCGCCCCGAGCTTGTCGCACAACACTTTGCTGCCGGGGATAGACCGGACCTTGCGAGCATTCACTGGTTGGCTGCTGGTAAGTCGGCGGTTGGCAAGGCGGCCAACCGGGAAGGCTTAGCGCATTTATCCAATGCCCTTCAACAAATCGAGCTGCTCCCGGAATCCTTGAGTCGGGATGAGAGGGAACTGGAGTGCCATTTTCAGAAGCTTGTTGCTCAGCAGACAATATTGGGTTGGGCTGCCCCAGAGGTTGAGCAGACGTTTGACGCCGCAACTACGCTGGTTGAGCGCCTGGACCAACCTCCGCTGCATGCGGAACTCTCGCGACATCTCATGACGTTTCATTTTGTCCGTGGAAATATTTCCGAGGCCGTAGCCATATCTCGACAAAACGTCGAGGCAGCAAAGCCAATGGGGAATCCTGCAATTTTGGCTGCTGCCCTGTGTACATTGTGTGTCGCGGAACTCTATAACGGTAACATTGATATAGCCATTGAATGCGGCGAGGCGGCACTCGCCAAAATTGATCGAGATTCCGACCGTTTAATGGCCGCCCAGGCGGGCTTTTCGGTGGAAGTCAATGGTTCGAGTTATCTGTCTGAAGCTTGCTGGATGCGTGGTTTTCCCGATAAGGCGCGCGCCTACAGCGAGCGTGCCCGTTCCGCGGCGCGCGAGCTTGCGAACGAGTCTGTGGAGATATTTGGTGTTGGCTACTCCGCCGAGTTCTATCATTTACTGCAAGATCGCACGATGATTCTGGAGATTGCTGCACAATCCAAACGCCTTACTGAGGGACACAGGTCAGATTTTTGGGATCCGATGTTGTCTGCGTATTCCGGCTGGGCAATCGCTGTTCCAGGTCGGTACGACGAGGGGATCCGCATGCTCAAAGATGGGATTCGGCGCTATGTGGAAGGTGGCAGTGGCATCACGCGTGTGCATTTACTGGTCATGCTGGCGGCGACACTCATTGAGGCACAGCGGTTGGAAGAAGCCGAATTAGTATTGGATGAAGCCGAAACTGTCGCCGATGAAGCAGGCGAAGTTTTTTATCTACCAGAGCTCCATCGAATACGGGGTGAGGCATTAGTAGCTGCGCAGGGTGATCCGATTGCGGTAGACGCCAATAGCAAACGCGCGGCTATAGACCATTTCAGAAAGGCTTTGAGCGTTGCTGAATCTCAAAATGCGCTCAGTCTGCAATTACGGGCGGCAATGAGCCTGGCGCGTCTGGAGCGTTCTGAAACTTCAATCAACTTGCTCCGTGGACTGTTGGCTGAGTTTAAGGAAGGGTTCGAGACGAGTGATTTGGTTGCGGCACATCAGCTGCTGCGGGACCTGGAAAGCAAGGTGCCAGCGCACAGTTAGCGAGCGGGAGGGGAGCTGCTAGCCAAGGTTGCAGATTGGCGGGCACGGACAACCGACCTGAAACTGAGCCTGTAGCGTATAGCTACCGGCAATCGATTGATCTATGCCGTAGTTCCTGCCGTCCGTTGGATAACGGCCAGGAACCAGTCCGGGTACGTACTCTGAGTGAATTTCCACAACTGTCTCCAACGGTTGCAGCCGTGCCTGGGGCCAGAATTTTGGAAACTCCGCTACCAGGAACAGTGGCCCAGCACCGGCGGGTGCCAGGCTGATCAGGCATTGTGAAATGGCCTCTCCCTGGGGCGTAAACTCCGGAACGGACAGCGGCGCACGAGGTTCCTGAACGGCTTTGTGCCATAGACTGACTATCGGTGAGCCATTGGCCTGGCAGATCGCAAAACCATTCTCTGAGGTCTGTATCGCCGCCAATTGCTTGTTAAAGCCCCAAAAGAGCCGTCCACCCAGAGCGACCCACGCATTGTCAACCAACAACTTGGGCATGAAGTAGTACGGACCGGCCGAACCCGGGGCAAGCATTGGATCCGACACGTAGCAGTGAGGGATACCAACGCTATGCTCAAAGTAGCTGTAGGGTGGGAGTAAGCTGGGCACGGAGGTGTGGAGATTGTGCATGGTGTGGAAGCCGAGGATCACAGGATGCGTCCACGGCGGCGTGATGTTCTGAGGTCCGAGCAGAAGTCCGACTGGAAGTAGTCTCCGGACTGCGTCAATCGGTAGGGCAAGGGTGACGTTGCGCATCTCCCCAGACCCGGCGAGGTGGAACAGGTTGAATGGGTCCAGAGTGTTCATAGCGATCGTTACCCTTGTCCGTTTGGTGATTGGGATGTTGCCGGGATGTTAGTTTTGGCCTTGCTCTGTGACGGTCGCTGTTTTCTCCAGAACCTCTTGATTGTGATGAAACAGGATCTGGATGACTTCCTGCGGGCCCACCCGGTCGAGGACACTCGTTCGCTTGGCGCCGAATCCTGGCTGTGGTCCATGTTGTCCTGACGCTTTGAGACGTTCGATCTCGCCCTCACTCAACGACCAGGTGTTCGATTCCGCGCGACTCAGTAATGGTTCTCCGAGCCCCTCGTCTAGCGTGCAGTTCACATAAAATGGATTTTCGGCTGTAATTTCAAAGACCACGCCAGAACCTGCCGCGGGAAGAGCGGTACCCTTGATGCCCAGTTTTTCGACAATCTTCAGTGTCGGAAAGTCGTGAATACGGACCAGCAGTTTCTCATCTACTTTGCTTATCGTTTCGGGAGAATCCATTGTTCTGGGAATTCGCTGCAGCGACTGAAAGCAGGCTCTGGATGGGGTGCTGACGTCGCGGAATTGCTTGAGAGTGTAGTACTCAAAGGGAACCTGGTTTAGCAGCAAATCTGAAGACAGGGCTAAAACGAGGTCGTGCAGCTCTTGCATTTTTTTCGCTGTCTCATTCTTGTCACGCTGCGCCTGATGGGTCAAATCGCCTTCAGTAAGTTGCGAATCTTCTGAGGCGGTGAGCGCTGAGTTGCAGTCGTCGCCTGGCTTATGGGGGACAATTTCCTCTTCTTTCGTGATTGCAGCAATTTCCACAATGGTTCGTGTCCTGGATTGTTCGCCGACGCCTAATGCGGGCATCACTTCCGCGTTAACTGTCAATAGTTGCTGAATATTTGGCAGTCGAGGAGAGGTGCTTGAAAGCCAATCATTTGCCGGCCGGATGAATTCCGATATGTGCGATTTTATTCCCTGGACCTCGTGTCGCGTAATGGCCGCGATGCTGTCATCGACGAAGTTAAAGGCAGGTAGCACGCCTACTGTTTGGAACTCCCATTCACCCCGATCATTCAGGCGTTCCACCTTAATCGGGATCAGAAAGGTCAATTCGAACTGTATCCAATCGCCGACATTATTTGAGCTTGAAGACACGGCACCATAGCTTGAGACGGAAAGGTATACGTGGGCTTTTTCTGCCGTTTCACTAGCGTCATCCTCACTGTTGGTGCCAGACCACAGCGTCAATCGATACCCTTGGGTGTAGTTGGCGGCACCATTATCGATAGGAGCCTTTAACTCGGTGTTAACGTAGCTGTCGAGGTATTCCTGCAAACGTGTTCCATCCGCGACCAGAGGGAGAACTCGCATTGTGGTATCAAAGAAGCGATAGGGTCCTGTGATGTCATCGACGACAGAATTCACGCTGGTATTGAACACGGGGGGGCGCGGTGGTTGATTTGGTTTAGGAGGGTGGAATGGCTGTCCTGTGCCATCCCGCCAGAGTCCATCTTGCTTGCGCCACGCCAGATTTTCGCCTTTGTTGTACTCGACGTTCGCCTCTAGCCAAAACGGCATAATCGGCTTTAGTTCTACGATCCTCGTGTCGCCGTTGTCCCATGCTTCGTGAACTTGCAAGCCCAACTTTTTTGCAATGGGTAGTGATTCGTACTCGTGCAGTTTGATCCGGTAGCCGCCACTCAGGTCGCCCACGGCGAGACGCTCGGCGCCCAAGGCGCCGGCGCCTTCGAAGCCAGTCATTGTCATGCGCCCGTTTGTCAGCGACTGATAGCAGGCGGCGGCAGGATCCTCGGACGCCCGAAACTGTTTGAGATTTAGTGAGTTCAAAACGAAGCCCGGGGCACCCGGTTCGAATGTTCGGAGTAGCCGATCGACCATCGCAGGCCACATTGCCGGGTCGCCAACGGCGGGTCCGGGGAACACGCGTTGAGCCTGTGCCAACCAAGACGCAGTATGCGTCATGTTTCCCATGGCGTTGCCCAGGTTTGTGGCAACCGTCCAGGGTGCCAATGGACTCGACGCTTGTGGTGGCAAACGCAAGCTGCTGAGGGGTGAGGGTTCGATTTCCACTTCCAGGAACGGTCGCTGTTCCAGTTTCTTCCCCTCGTACAATCTGGGAAAAACTGCAGTCTTAGCACGGGCCACCGTGAGCGGTGCAACCGGGTTATAGGTCCAACGGCTGGGATTGGCTTGCAAGTTTACCAGCGCCTTTGGAAATCCATAGGCGCCCCGACCCATCGGTATTGAAAGCGAATCATTGACGTAAACGAAGGGTGTAATGACTGCAAAATCGTGAAACACCCAGTTTCCATTGATTACCTTGTACCACATAAGTGGAACAGCAAAGAACATTTCTACCTGGGCAAACCATCCAACTGAGCTTGCTCTGGAGAGTTCCGCAATTTTCTCGTAGTTGAGAACCGCAAGATAGGCGAAAGGGGCTGCGACGCGAAAACGCCCTACTTCTGGAGGCACAAAGTTGAGATAGCTGTTGCACAGCTGCTGCATGGTGTCCAGATTCGCGGCGAGAGGAAAAAAACGTGCTGACAAGCCGTTAAACGTAAAAGGCGGGACAATCGCAAGTGGGTCTTCCGTGAGAAGAGGGTGTTGGCCCGTAGGTTGTTGGAGCGGCATATGGTTCGCTATTCCTTTGACTGCATCTGCTAATTGAACAGCATTGCTAGTTTCGTTCAATCACCCAGGCAGGTAGAGCCTGAATGAACTGTTTGTCTCGTGTGTTTGCGAGCCCGCTGTAAAGTTTGTCAAACTCGTATTGCGCCGCTCCAGCCAGCCCTTGTGCAATCTCGCGTGCATAGCTTATGCACCCGTATGTCTCCATCCGCTGTCTGACCCAGGCGACTTCTCCTGCGGTTCTTTCTTCTCTCGGGCGGCCCAGTAGCTGATAGATTCGCTCTTGTTCGTCAGGGGTGGCTTGTTCCAATAGATGGATCAACATCAACGTCCTTTTCCCTTCATAGATGTCCCCGGACAGCTCTTTTCCATAGTCATCAGCGTCACCTTCCAGGTTCAGGAGGTCATCCTGGATCTGGAACGCAGCACCGAGCATGAAGCCAAAGCGAATTGTTGAGTCGAGGTGAAATCTACCGTGGCTACCGATCAGTGCACCAACCCGGCTCGGATGAATGGTTGCGAGCCAGCAGGTCTTTTTCAGGACCATGTGCAGGTAATCGGATTCCGTGATTCCCTTCACATTGTCACGGCGCCAGCCCAGTTCCAGAGCCTGGCCCTCTGCAGACTCTCTCGCCATCCGCTCAGTTTGTTGCAGAATCTCCAGGGAAATCACTTCACCCAAGTCGCTTCTGTTGTCCAGCAACGGCCGCATTGAGACCAGTGAGAGCATGTCTCCGGCGTTGATTGCCAGTTCGATGCCTTCTTTAGCGTGGAGTGTGGGCTGGCCGCGGCGCTCTTCACTCTCATCTTCGATGTCATCATGAATCAACATTGCGTTATGCATAAGTTCAATCGCGACTGCGCTGCGTAGCGCTGAATCTACGTTTGCACCAAATGCTCGCGCTGTCGCTATGCAGAGACTGGGGCGAAACGCTCGTCCGCCGCGTTGGGGATAGTCGGCAATCAAGTCGTAGAGATACTGCCTGGGTTCTTGCTTCGGCAGGTAGTCAAACATCATTGACCGTGTCGCGGTGCCGTATTCCTCCAGCACCTCAGACACAAAACTATCTCTGCGAGGAGTCAATGGTTGGGCCTTGTCATTCCAAGGGTCACGCGGTCGCTCCAAGAATTATCGTCAAGCCACCGACAATGTCGCCATGCGTGTTTCTGATACTTCCGTTATATGTTCCCTCTACCTGCTCCGGTCCGACACTTACGTCAATAACCGTTGCGAGAGTGTGGTCTGAACTGACCGCGACGAAAATCGGTGTCGCTGTAGATTCGCTGCAGGAGAGTGCATCGACGCTGAGTTGATGGCCGGTGACGGAGGCCCAGAGCTTGGTGGTAATCTGGGCCGGCTTAGGGGAGGACAGTCTCACACTTAGATTTGTAACCGGCTCGGTTGCTGTCGGTTGATGGTGTTGAGCGTCGAGCGGGTTGTTGTATTGATGGAACGGGTCATTGTTGGGGGAGGTTGTGGCTCCTTGCGCGGGTGCACCGGGCGGTTGATTTGGCATCTGGCCGGGTGGTTGATTCGGTGTCTGATAGAACCCTTGAGGAGGTTGGTGCATCTGTGTTGCATAGCTGGGTGGATAGCCCTGACCGTATGGGCCCGGTTGGGTGAAGGTCGCCATGGATGCGGCGGCTGATTGCATCAGCTGCATCCATGAGTTCCAAAAAGGAGCCATCGCAGCGGGCGACATAGCATTCAGCCAGGGAGAGAGCGCTTGCAGCGCTGCAAATGGTCCTGGCATGCCCATTGGGGGCGGTCCGCCTTGTTGATTGCCATATGGAGACTGGTACGGATTGTAGTACTGATTGTTCATGTCTGGTTTCCCGTTGTAGTCGTGCTGATTGTTGTTTGCCTCCGCGTAACCTCTGCGCAGGTAGTCGTTGCAGACTTCGTAGGCTGTGCGCACGCCGCTTTCAAGTGCGCGCTCCGCCGTTTGGGGTATGGCCGTTGCTGCGGTCGGCCCAGCCTTTTCATTCGCCGGCGTCCGAGTGCTGCCAGTACCAATTGATTGCGACGATCTGTTTGGCCCGCGTATGGGGCCCTTGCGCCGGCTGATGGGCCTTTGAAATCTCTTTGAATTAGCGCTCATAGGTAGACCTCTCTTTAGCTCTTCGCGTGCGCTTCGCATCGGTTCCCTGGCGTTCGAGCTGTACCTGCGGCACGCATCATGGGTGGTCGTAGCCCACGATATCCTCCAGAGGGGGGCTTGCTGAAATCGCATGCGATGCCAGTAAACCAGACATCACTGCGGACTCTATGCAACCTGAATCGAGTCCGGATTGGGTCCAGTCGCCGGCGATCGTTAGATTGTCAAAACTGACTTCCAAGGGCGATATTCTGTAGCTGCTGGTCCCGGGTAAAGACAGCACGTAGCGATCTGAGGGGTTGATGTTTGCTGTCCAAAACTGTGAGTGGAAACGCTTTTTGCCCTCTACCGCGACGGGAGCCCCATCATCCGGAGAGCCATCAGCGAGTAGTCGCCAATCGAAACCCTGCCCACATTTCGCTGCTTTGGGCCAGAGCGTAGCGGCGTCGTTCTGTAGGAATTGAATCGCCCCATCTCTGACCCTGCGACTCTCCTGCTTCTGGAACTTCAAGCTAAGCTCCGTAGTGCTGCTTTTCACATCTTCGAGCACGCTGCAAAAATAGGCAATGGATCGAATATTGTCGGGCCCGCTTTCCTCAGCAATGAGGTGGCTCATATCTGCCCAGGTGTCGAATGGTTCGACGTAACCGGACAAGTTTACGCCTGCCTTCGGAGCGCCAATCGCGCGAACGTCCTTATTGAGCCAAACCTGAAAAGCTTGAGTGGGGACCGTTTTAACGCGTTCAGTCATGGCTCGCCAGCGTTTGTCGCAGGCCACCAACTCGCTGGCAACATATGGGATCGCGCCAATACTGACTCCCAGCACTACTGCATCAAAGTCATCTGACACTCGGAGGGTCTTCTCGGCGACTTTGTGCTGTTCACCATGCGCCTCGAGCTGGGGTGGCTTTTTTCTCCATTGCTTGCCGGCTAATTGCGCGTAGTCCGGTTTTGCGGGCCAGCTAGGCACCCCGTGCACAGAAACCAGAGGATCGTAGCTTTTGCCGCCCTTGACCTTCGCCTGAACATCAAACTCGAGAGCGTCAATGTATGGCTGTGAGTCGTTCTGAGAATGAGCAACTGACACGTTTTTTAGTCGGTGGAAAAACTCAAACCGGACGCCACGTTCCTTTAAAACCTGATAAAGCGGGGCGAAAACCACATCACCCATACCGCCACTCATGCGCCAGAAGAATGCGCCGCGGTATGTGAAGAACATTCGCATCGCTCCGCGTAAGGCGACTCCGGCCGCAATCCTGGGTTTGTTTACATCTCCATCTTCGTACGCAAAGGTCAAGTCATAAATTGCGCGAATGAAACCTGATTCCAGCGCAACGGACGAAGCACCATTCATTGCGAGCCATTCTCGCCAGTCGTAGTCGTTAATGGCATCAAACCCTTTAGGGTGCATTGGGAGGCCATGCTTAAGTGATCCCCTCATCACAGCCAGAACGACATCGACAACAATCCATAGACGCCGCAACTCATGATCGCCGTCGATCAGTTGGTTAAGCTGGGTTCTCACCAGCTCTGTAAGACCGTCGAGAAGTCGCAACGGCAAAAGTGCGTTGTCGCGCAGGGCGTCCGGAACGAACTGGTCAAACAGCGCATGCAACAAGTTCATTGCCTCAAGAGCAGCCGCTAACGAGGCCAGGTGGCCGTAACGTAACAGACGGTCGATTGCCACCGTGATGTCAGCAACACTCAGCGACGACGCGGCGCCGTTTGCAGCGCGTGCGGCAGATTCTGCATTGCCTTCAAACTCTGCCGCAGAGCGGAGTAGCTCCGAGAGCAAGACGGCAGTCTGGCGCAGGTACCCGCTCGCGGAAAACGACCTGGAAGCGGTGGGATCACCTGGCAAACCCTGACCGGCCGGAAAGTGGGCGAACCAAAACTGCCAACCATGGGAGAACTTGTCGACGATGCCAACATCCGGTGCTGGTTTAAAGGCATCCTGCCAGTCGGCGAAGCGTTGATTCGGGAACTGGGTGTGTCGTTCGGCGTAGCACTCGCGCATCAGTCGAAAGGCATTTTCGTAAAAACCCATCCAGAGATGCAGACCATGCTCCTCTATCCGATCGTTCTCACCCCTTCCCGATGCACCTTTGCCCCCCAATCGCCAGCCCATCTGATAGACCGTAATCTCGTAGCGGCCGTTATGTTCCGGGCGGGAGAGCTCAAAAGCCGTGGTAAGCGCAGCACAGCCACCCCCAACTACCGCAATTTTGGTCTTCTGGTGCGCTTTGATTTGTCTCCCTCCTAGGTGCAGTTCGCCAGCTCACGGCTTAGACGTGCCGCCAACGTTCAGGTGCAATCTGGCCATGCTCGACTCGTTGGGCTAAAGCCGGTGCAAAGAAATGATACTTGACGGAATATCTGAGAATACCGGAAGTTGTAAGTGACAAACAGGTATGTAGGCATGCTGTACCGGTGTGCCAAAAAAAGGGTTGATCTGGTCCAAAATGTACTGCGAGCGATCGGGCAGGGCCTCGCCAGGCCAACCCCAGGTCCACCCGAGTTGTCGGGCGGATGCTGTTCAGCGGATAGGCGACAGGATTGAAGTCGCCTCACTTGCTTGCCGATGCGCGCCAGAACGCGCGGTTAGGCCAAGTTGCTCGAGGCAGAGCACAAAACCAATGGTCGAAGACACAATACTGCTTCGCCTATGTAGACAATACCGGGACTGTGTCGGCGGCATGACATTGCAAGATGTCACGACAATCTACACTCGGTTCTTCCAGCCATCGGTGCTCGCTGAGCGTGTGCATTGCGAATTTCTATTCAGGCTGGAATGGGTGTTTGAAACAACCCACGACAATGGTTTTTCCAACGATAGTTGTTAATCTCAACGAGTTTTTGCTCGACCAATTGGCCGTATCTTGCCGGTGATTGCCCTGACAGTGCTTCATGCGTTCGGTGGTTGTTGTAGTAGGCTTTGAAATCGTCGAGTTTTCTCGCGAGGTCAAGCGAATTCCAGAACAGGGTTTGATCAAGGTATTCGCGCCGGATGGTGCCGATAACCCGTTCGATGAACGGGTGGGATATCGGGGTATAGGGAATAGACTTGATTTCAGTGACATCCTGTAATCTCAGGTTGGCCTGCCAGCGGTGACTCGTGAATAGCGGATCATTGTCGGTGCTCAGGCTCTTGGGTGGGTCACTACCAGAGATAGCCTGATTGATTACCCGGTGGGACTGGTGCGTCATGATCATGACTTACTCCACGCCCAACTCGCGCAACAGATTATCAGCGCCATCAACCTGCTGCATCACCCACAGCATGTAGCGAGCATCAACGTGAATGCTACGGGTGGTCTGTTCATCAAAATCCCAGTCAGAATTGATGCTCTCGTAAGTGCCATCAAACAATAGTCCAACGAGTTCGCCTCTGTCGTTAAGAGTTGGCGAGCCAGAATTGCCACCTGTCGTGTCCAGGGTACTCAGGAAATTCACGGGCACAGAGTCCAGTTCCGTGACGCCGTAGTTGCCGAATGTGCGAGCCTTGATCTTGTCGAGCTGACGCTGGGGGGAGTTAAATGGCGCTACTCCCGTATATTTGGCGGCTATTCCGCGCAGCGTGGTGAAGGGTTGGTAAGCCAGCCCATCCTGCACTTCAATACCCTGCACGGTGCCGTAGGTCACCCGCAGGGTTGAATTGGCGTCAGGATAGGTCAGCGCACCCATAGCTTCCTGGAAAGCAATAATGGCCTCCATATATTGTGGTCGTAGAATCTGGACTCTTCCCGCGATGACCTTTCTTTCTTCCTCACGCGCTATGTCAGAGTCAAACATGGCTGAAGCGAGCTGTATGAAAGGATCTTCGGACTTATCCAGTGTGGCTACGTTGGCATCAAGCAACTCCAAGCGTTGGTTTTGATCGCCCAGTTTGGTCTTGCTGTAAAAACTGATCAGAGTTTGCGCGATCTCGCTTTCATTCCAGCTGGTGCCCAGACCCAGTTGCTGATCGAGCGCTTCGACTCTTTGATTTTTCGGCACGTACTCCACATAGTTCTTTAGAAACGCAAGCCAAATCGCCTGATCTACACTTGGCTCGTAGCGCCGATCTAGAGCCTCAAGTCGCTGCTTGATAAAGGGGTAGTCTCGTTCTTGATAACCCGGTTCGCGTTCAGCGTTTGGTTTGGCGCGCTCTTTGGCGTTGCGGTACAGCGTGCGTGCGGTGGAGAGCATTGCAGAGCGGCCCATCAGGGATAGATAAAAGTCGCGTTCTGCGGTGCTATTGACTTCGGCGACCAGAGCGTCGAGGTCGGTAATCGCCGTACCGTAGGTCGCTGATCTCTGAGGATCTTTAGCGATCCAATCGTTCAGGGCTTGTTCCCGTCGTTGCCGACGCCCTATCAGATCAACCTTCTGGGCCCCTTCAATTTGACCCTGTGTGTTTTTCCGGAAGTTATTGAGTCCGGCGACACGGGGTGCATACTTGATCGCGGCGGCTTCATTGTTGGTAGTGGCGCTTTCTATTACACCGAGCCAGGTATCGAGCGTTGTAAGCCAGCGTGGATAGCGGAATCCAAACTGGTTCTCCACTTCTGCAAGTCGGCGATAGCGATTGGTAGTGCCCGGGTAACCGGCCACCATGACAAAGTCTCCCGCTGCAAGGTCATCCGTTGCAATCTTCAGGTGACTGGGTGGCGTGAAAGGAACGTTCTCTTTCGCGTAGTCGGCGGACGTACCGTCGGGGCTCACATAGGCGCGATAGAATGCAAAATCGCCGGTATGTCTGGGCCACTGCCAGTTGTCTACGTCTCCACCAAACTTGCCAATAGACTCTGGAGGCGCATATACCAATCGAACGTCTTTGATTTCGAGCAGTTTGATTCGAAAATACTCAAGTCCCCCATGAAAGGAGGCGATCCGGCAGCGATGACCTGGATCGGCCTCGCAGGCAGTTATTAGTGCTTTCTCACGATTCTCAATCTCTTGGTAGCGCTGCCGGGGGGTAAGTGTGGCGCCAAGGTCCCCCACAATTTTCTCTGTCACTTCATCGTAGGCGAGTGTCACGTAGACCCGTGAACCGGGAGCGGCACGGAGCTCCTCGGCCTGAGTCTTCGCAAGAAAACCTGTTTCGAGAAGGTTCTCGTCCTCTGTAGAATTGTATTGAATGGAACCGTAGGCGCAGTGGTGATTGGTCACCACCAATCCGGTTGGCGAGACGAACGAGGCTGTGCAACCACCGAGGGATATGACGGCATTCATGGGGAACTCGTCGAGCCGGGATAGCTTGCGCGGATTGATTTTCAATCCGAGAGCGCGAAGCTCTTTACGCAGCTCCGGCAACTGATCCGGTCGCCACATCCCTTCATTGGCCCCCGCAAGGACTGGAATCAATACAGTGACGCTGAGCAGGGCGCTAATAGAAGCCCTGATGGCCCTTGAATTCATAGACTGTGACCAATGCTTGAGGATTGATCAGATTATAGCGTGGATCAGCGACCCCGCGTCTCGACTGTAATCCCCCATTTTTAGCGGGCTTGGACTCAACCGGTCACCGCAACACCGCCACAACGCGTAAGCGCTCCACCGAAGACGTCTGGCGTCCGGCGTTGATCAGGTCTTTTCAGGGACCCTTAGGGCTGAGTCGCCGTTTACCTTTGTTTGAGAACAGGTGACTGTATTTTCGATCTACCAGAGCTCGATGAAACCGTAGGGGGGTAGAGGGCTTGATGACTACTGCAGCTATTCTGCGTCTGTGTGCAGCGATGAAGAGAGACAGCCCGCCAAGAATGAACCGATCGCTTGTTTTTAGGTTTTGCGCCTTATTCCTACTTCGCCCCAGTACGATGAGTTGTTGCCTGAGTAGCAGGTTCTCGGCGATAACGCTTCTAACTCCACCGGTTTTGACCAGTCGTGCGGCTAATGCCATTAGATGAATGATAAGCAGGAAAACAGACCTCATGCTGAGCATGATAGATGAGCACGTGGGGATCACAAGAACCCCGTTTTCTGCGCTATCTTGCTGTGAGTACGAATTCGCCATGCACATGTCAAAGCTCAGAACTGGACCGCCATCGCGCTCGATTTCGTCTTTGTCGTCGTCGGTGTCTTCGTCGGCCTTCAGGTCGCCAACTGGAATGATGCGCGAAGCGATATCAAATTGGAGCGAGACTATCTCACTCGATTAGCGGCCGACATGGAGGTCTCGTTCTCCAAATTTTCGGAAACCGCCGCAGTTTATAAAAAGCGTGAATCAACATCAGCCGAGCTTGCCTACGTGGGCGATCTCGCACTTCCGAAAAATTATGGCACCGAACGCCTATATCTTTTAACCGCCAACGATTTGGATATGGCCTAATTATTGACCACAAATTAGTTCAACTTGTGTCAACGTGATGACATCTATCTAGTGCGCTGGTATCGCATCATTTTGTTTCATTCAAAACGTCACTCAAGTGACCGAGGAACATCATGCGGAAAGCACTTATTGCACTCACCCTGTGTTTGATCGGCTCCAACGCAAGCGCAGAGATTATGCAGACCTTCGGTTGTAAGTTGAAAGAAGGCAAGACGATCGAGAACCTCTGGACGACACTGGAGGTCGTTCGCAGCGAATTTGGTAAGCTGCCAATCACTGACAAGAGCTTCTCCTT
Source organism: uncultured Pseudomonadales bacterium (assembly GCA_964634815.1). GTDB lineage: Bacteria > Pseudomonadota > Gammaproteobacteria > Pseudomonadales > Azotimanducaceae > JALZVT01. The sequence continues at coordinate 16,843 of CAZWMD010000052.1, forward strand.
ATTCGTTTGGCTCCCTATGCGGGGCTCAACCGATTTGGATTACGTGCTGGGTCAGAATAACGCAACACTTTCGGATATGGCGAAATCGAGCGCCGATTTTATTGACGCGGGACTGTCTGCAACGCTGGGTCCACGGATGGCAGCATTAGGCGACTGCTCGACTTCATCAGTCAGTGAAAGCAAAACCTTCAAGCCAGGGAAGTACAGCCTTAAAGACGATGATCGTGAACTGGATGGCGTCATCGAGACTTATGCCTGTCAATTCAAGCCCGGTAAAGACCTACAGGACTACGATAAAGCCATTACTTACTGGAACGAGCAGGCGAAAAAATTGAACTCGGATGTGATTAACAATTACGAAGCCAACCGCGTGACACCGATCATCGGCGGATCGAGCAGGTTCGATTTTGGCTGGTTGGGCGTGGCACCCAGCTTAATGGCGTGGGCGCAGGGGAAAGAGGCCTATGCGGCATCGCGCGAAGGCCGCGCAGCGCAAGCTCGGCTGAACAGTGTGGGTCGTTGCGACTCAAATCTGTGGGCAGGCTATTGGGTAATGGCGCCGTCGACTTAATCTAACCCCTCCGCCTGTTATTAGAGAACCTAAGGTCAATCACCATCACCCGTGACGGTGATTGACTTCGACGATATGATGGGTCCATGTTGAGCTTACTCAGTCAGGGCCAATGGGCGCTGTTTGCGTTACTTGTTGTGGCGCTCGTGCTATCACTGTCCATCCATTAATTCGGTCACGCCGCTGCCGCTAAATGGCAAGGCGACGACACCGCGGAAAAACAAGGCCGCTTAAGGCTGAACCCCATTGCTCACATCGATCCAATGGGCTTATTGATGGTGGTGTTGATCGGCTTTGGTTTTGCACGACCGGTGGCCATCAACATGAGCCGGCTAAAGTCACGTTGGTCGAATCTCTACGTGTCAGCTGCTGGCCCCTTCATGAACCTTGTGCTTGCGGTGCTTAGTTGGAACACGCTGTTATGGCTGGTTGGATCTGGTTTGGCAACTCCGGGTAGGGAGCTGTTCTTTGGCTTGCTTGCCCAGATCAATTTGTTGCTGATGCTATTCAACCTACTGCCGATCGGCCCGCTGGATGGTCACCACATAGTGGCGACCCTGTTACCACCCAGCCAACGCGCCGCATACCTCGGCTTGAATGCCCGCTACGGCACGATGCTGTTATCGGGCCTCGTGGTGGCCAGCTTTTTCGGCTTACCAGTCTTTCAGCATCTCTTTGCGTTCGCCCAGGGGCTGCTGCCCTACATTAGCATCATCTAGTTCTGGGCCAGCGAATCCATCGCCACTTTATCGATCAAGACATATGGTCCCACTAAGGTATAGGCTGCAACCAGGATGCAGCCAAAAGTGTAGGTTGAATTTAGACTTCTGCGTTTGTTGGAACCAACGCCGCCGCAGTCTTTTGAACATCAGCAAGGCCCCCTTTACCTGTCAAGCGAACAGATTTGTTTTGTGTAATCCAATGTACTTGAGGAAAATACGTACTACCGTTGCGTGTGTAGAAAGGAGCGTTAAAATTCTTGGCTGCCAGCGGCTTTAGGTCAGGAGCTGCCTTAACCCAAGTATCCTCAGAACGAAAAGCTGCTCATGTGGCTGCGCAACGCTGCCACTAAGCGATCAAAGGATGACGGCGATGGACATTTGGAAATTTGAAAACCTCAAATCTTTCAAGTCGGCGATCATATTTGCCTTTTGGGCAACACAGGGTTACGCCTCGCCACTTTTCGACGACAATTCAATGTTGGCAATAGAGCTGCATGGGCCGCGCCAGGATTTGATAAAAGAGCGAAAACGGGAAAAAGAATGGCCGTATAAACTCTCAACGGAAGCGAGTACTCACAAAGTTCAGCTTCGCGCACGCGGCAATAGTCGGTTAAGAGTTTGCACATTACCTCCGTTACGTATTGAATTTGACGGCGTTGACAACCGCCAAACAGTTTTCGCAGGATTGGAGAAACTAAAACTTGTAATGCCATGCCGGCGTGGCGATGCAGCACAAGTCAATGTTTTTCAAGAATACTTAGCGTATCGGATATTCAACCTAGTTACCGACCACAGCTATCGTGTTCGTTTGCTTCAAACAACCTTCGTTGAATCCAAAGACGACAAGGACTCCGAAAATGAGGTTAGCTTTGGTTTTGCCATCGAGCCGCGACAAGCACTTGCCGATCGCGTGGATGGGGATGCTGTTAATGTTCCAGGCGTCTCGTTAGCGTCGCTCAATCGCCAGCACATGGCCAGAGTTTACATATTCCAATATCTCATTGGAAATACAGATTGGTCGCTTGTGACAGCGGAAGGCGATGAGGTTTGTTGCCACAACGGCGAAATTCTCGATATCAATCAGGATCGATTCTATATTCCGTATGACTTTGACCTTTCTGGGCTTGTGAACGCCAGTTACGCCTATCCGGCTCCCTCTTTACGGATACGTAAAGTTACGCAGCGGCTTTACCGAGGATTTTGTATGCCACGCGAGGAGTTGCAAACCGCCCTGGCTGCCATCAAGCGAAAAAAGAGCGCTATTTTCCTGGAATTGAAAAACTTGCCTGGCGTGCAAGAAAAGGAACAAAAGAAAACTCGAAAATTTCTGGAAGATTTTTTTGAAGATGCTGAAGACGAGCAAGAATTACTCAATTACTTCGAGCGCCGATGTTTGTGATTTTTGGCGCTTAAAAAATGCTTTCGATTGAGTATAGAAGGAACAACCTGCCTTTTCCTCGAATGCGCTGAGTAGAGGCTTGAGTACTAGGGAGGTTAGCGGTCTTGTGGTGGTGCCGAAAGATCTGTCGTGGTCGATTGACGGGCGATTGCGTTGGTCGTTCACGCACAGCGTCGTGGCCTATTTCAAACACCGGTTCCAGCGTGACTACAAGTTCGCTATGCACAGGAGGATGCTACGCAAGGAGAACTTTGTATGCCCAAGTGCCCCATGAAAGAATTAGGCAAAAGCTAGCCGATCTCACACCTCACCTTTAGGGAACACCATCGATAGTGTCGGCGATTCGGGCGATTTCTACCTAACAGTCAACCAAATCTTCGGTAGCTTCCTCATGAGATCCCCACTTTCCATTAGACGGGATAGACGGGAATCATCGGTTTTCGCGCACCGCCCAGATTACGCAAGCTATTGATCCGGCCGACAATTTGGGTAGTTTTCCCCATGGGAGTTGCCGCTAGCTCTTTGTACCTTAACGTCTCCGCTTTTGAGGAAACGAGCATGGTCCAATCAATCTTCCAGGTTTTGTGCGCGATAGCTCTTGCGCTTGCCTCTATCGCCGTTGTGGCTGCCCCCGCGATGTTGCCGCGGGTAGAGACGATTCCGCCCAGGGAGGCGCAGCCCATTGACGGCGTGTGGACCGTCTCCTCGATCGGCAAGCGCGTCAGAGTCGAAAAAGGCCGGGTGCACGTTGTTGATCCCTGGCGCCATCTGTTTGTGATGAAAGTGGAGACGGGCATGGTGGTTGTAAAAGACATCTACAATTTGGGCAGTGGACTGTTCAGTGGTTACGATTTGATGGCGCTCGGACCCTGGCGGGCTGTGAAGACAGCCGCTGGCACACTGGATGTTGATATAGGTGGCCTCACACCCACCCGGTTCCAGATGGTCCCGGTGATGCTTGACTACCCTGAACAGTTTCAGGCTTTACCAATTTACCAGCCAACGCAGAGCGTACCCGGGGCCGCAAGCGTTCCGGCCCAGTCCGCGCCGGCAGAAGAGCCCACTTCGGATGCAACCTGTCGAGACGTTGAGTACCAGCCAGAGACCGATAACTACAAGTGTGTTAGGTGAGAGTGATGCGCAGCAATCAAATTTTCCCTGGCAGGAAATCTCTGCGCAGGAAATCTCTGCGCAGAAAATCACAGCCTGGTGCTTCTCTGTGCTGGTGCTATGCGATTGGTTTGCTGCTGGTTGCAGTTGTGCCGGCTTTTGTTCAAACGGCAAATGCAAACGGCAGCTGTGGTGGTGATGGTCAGCGAGTGTGCAAAAAGTGGGAACAGTTGCGCGGGTGTGATCGCGGCTACCACCGCACCAAGCCCATCGGCGGTATCTGCACCAGAGACAACAAACTCATCCCGAACAAACTCGAAGAAAAGCTACTCGACAGTTATGAGCCATCACAGACAACTTGCGGAGGATTAAACCAGCGGGTATGTAAGAAGAACGAGCAGCTGATGGGCTGCGATCCGGGGTTTCATCGTACCCAACCCATTGGCGGCAATTGCACGGCTGACAACAAACTGGTTCCAGATGCTGTTGAGAGAACCTACGGCGCATTCAGTCCAAGCAAAAGCTTTCAGAGAGCGTTTGTTCGCCGGAAGAAGACGGAGCACGCCCAGCTGTTTAGACAATACGGTGATTTGATGCTGCAGGGGAAAGCCTTTGTGGAGAAGCTGTGGGAGCTGAAGCCCAATCTCGCAGAGAACGAGAACATCAGAAACTTGAGCGCTGCGGACTTCCGCGATGCCGGCGGTCCAGAGTTGTTACGGTCTGCCTGCGAGTGGAAGTTCTGTACTGTAACCATTACGGTAGGGGTTGATGTGGCGAATGTTGTTGGTGGCAACGTCTCCGGCGGCGTTGCCTTTGGCAACGTTTGGGAAAGTGAGTCAGGAAAGTTCGACACCGATTGGCTGGACCAGAATAAGGACATTGATACCACTGGGTTGCTGACGGCTAACGGTTCTGTCGGCTTTTCGCTTGGCGCTGATGGTTCTATTGTGCTTGGCTTCTGGATTCCCGAGTTCAACAAAATGAAAGGCTTCGCTCACGGGGTTGTGGCGGGCGGTGCGGTTCGCGAAGTAGGCGTAAACGCCGCCGCCTGGTGGATAATCAACCCGGCGATCACCGACGAAGAGTGGAGCCTGTTCGACTGGAGTACCTGGTTTCAAGAGGAAGATCGCGACACCTTTGGTGGCTTTTCGGTGGGCTATCAGGGCGGTGTATCGCTTGAAATGGAGTACGACTGGGGCTACACCTGGAATTGGGGCGAACCTGTGATGTTTGCGCTGCGCAGCAAAACCGGCAAATGTCTGGACGTGCACGGACCCGAAGTGCAACGGAACGGTGGACGGGTACAAGTGTGGGATTGCCACGGAGGTGCCAATCAAAACTGGCAGCAAAGAGATGGTGCGCTGATTAGTTCCACTGGCATGTGTCTTGATGCGCCGGGTGCTGCGGCCAATGGAGGTCCAATACAGATCTCGACCTGCAATGGGTCACCGGGGCAGCAATGGACTCGAACCGAAGAGACCTACGTTAACGCCAACGGCCTCTGCCTGGATGTGGCGCGATCCTCGTTGAGGAACAATGGCGGCAAAGTGCTGGTGTGGAGTTGCCACGGCGGCAACAACCAGAAATGGCTAAAGCGTTAGTTGGTGTTTTTGGAGTATAGGAAGAATAACCTGCGCATGGCGAATTGGTAGTTACACCGGAATCGGTGTTTGAAATAGGCCTCGACAACGCAGTTTCCAATCATACTTGTTGATGCTTGCGAGATTCTGTTCGGCTAACTGGCGCAATGTTGCTGGTGGTTGCCCTGACGGCCCCGCATGAGTTCGATGGTTGTAGTACTAGTCTTTGACATCCACCTATTTGCGGTTTGGTCCGTCGATAGTGCACTCCTGGCTTCAGACTCTGAACCAACTGTTCAGCAAATGCGGGCCAAACCAGATTCGCCAAACCAGATTCAATGTCCCTTGGTTCTGCTACCGGGCGCGTCACTCGCATTGTGTCCAGGCCATAGAACAGGTGATGGTTATTCGCTCGTTCGAGAGTGAATTCCGGCGGCTCATACTGATCGCCCAGGGCCTTCAGGGGGTCTTGCGGCAAAAACTCACTCTGGGAGGGTTTATATAGGCATTTAATATGCCTACTATGGTGCGTTCGAGTGGATAGCCGATACATCAACCCAGGTTCCGAAGGCGTAAAAGTAGTGAAAACGATCAGCAGAACGCATGCTACTCCACAGGGTGCGCAACCAGAAGTTCGCCGCATGGCTGATTCCTCTCAGTACCTGAACTGTCCGAAAAAACTAAGAGAAAACCTGGAAGTCGACGGGTATCTGTTCCTGCGAAATGTCACAGACACAGCCGTACTTGCATCAGTGCGGGCGCAAATGCTTGCGCAAGTATTCAAGCGGGATGGTGATCTTGTTCCCTACGCCTCTGACAAGCCTCTAGGTCGATTCGAAGGCTTCTACACAGTCCTGGAAGAACTCGGTCAGAATCTCTTCAATGAAGTGGGTCGATTGGATAGTTTGGCGAAAATCTTCTCCGAGTTGTTCGAGGGTCAATCAAAATCGCTGGATTTCGTTTGGCCACGGGTAGCGGGTGTTGGCCGCGCAACAAGCCCTCACTGCGATTGGGTCTATTTGTCACGCGGCAGCAAGCAGATATTGTCGGCATGGGTTCCAGTAATGGATATCCCAATCGCCAAGGGTCCGTTAATGGTCTTACCACGGTCTCACAAAAATAATCCTCACACCACGCGCTACCTAAAAAAAGATGCGGACAAACTGGGGTTCTTGAATGGCCTGCGAATAAAGCATGGACAAGTGGTGGTGGGAGGTAACTATAGTCGCTCACCCATCCGGGTTGAGAAAGAAGCCAATTCTCATTGGCTATCGGAAGATTTTAAAGTTGGCGACGTCGTTATATTCAAGCCGACCACTGTTCATGCAAGTCTGCCCAACACTGTGGATTTACGACTGTCAATCGATCTCCGCTACCAACCTGCAGAAGACGAGGTTGATCCCCGATTTTCCGGTCCC
>CAZWMD010000052.1:23742-29203 GCA_964634815.1 uncultured Pseudomonadales bacterium
CGATCTCCGCTACCAACCTGCAGAAGACGAGGTTGATCCCCGATTTTCCGGTCCCAATCTCAGCTTGCACGAAAAAAGAGACAGATCTCTATTCGACGCCATTAATCACCTCAAACGATCTCTGATGCGAGATGGGATTGGTTTCTCGACTGAGCGCAGGAGAGGGGCCAGCTAGGAGAGCGAACTCAGGATTGTGGTCATCGGGATCACTCGGAGCTTGGATCGAGGATAGTAAACATAAGGTGCTTTTCCGGCGGATCGCACAAGTATAAGTGGCGTTATTTAAGACTGAGGTAGGACCCGGTAGACGCTATTGGGTATGAGGGTGGCGCTAGGTGCCAATAACCCGTTCGATGAACGGGTGGGACATTGGGGCGTAAGTAGTAGATTTGATCTCAGTCACTTCCAATATTCTCAAGTTGGCCTGCCAGCTGCGTTCAGTATCACTGAGATCAAGACCGAATGACTATAATTCAGAACCTTAGTAAATCGATTGGCTGCGCCTAGCTTGGCTTTTTTAGGCACAAATCATTACTTATAGAAAACTTGGCCAACTGATTTTCCATCACGTTAGTGTCATCTACCGGACACTTTTCTCTGCTCTCACACTACACACTGCATACTCCTAACCAGCTACCAGAGAGCTCCGTAGAAAAGGAGCACCTTTTATGACCGACACCGTCGACAGACCAGTGGTGTATATACCTATCAGCGCCTACAACAAAGCGCGTGATGACAAGTCAGCACCCCACGCAACGCTGAAAGCCCAGACCGGATGGTCTAATCAGGTGGCATCTCGCAGTTCCATAAAGGCCAATTCTTCTCGGCTGCGCTGTGTCGTGCTGAGCACCCTGCATGATTGTCCAGTAGAAGGCGTTTCGGTGTACCCCAACCACAGCTATCAAACGGGTCAACCGATCGTGCCAGACGCAAATGGTAAGCCCCAGCGCCCACCGTCTGCGGCAAATGCACTGGCTGGAAGCACTTCAGTGGATTGGATAGATGCCCCTCCCAAAAACTTCGCATCCGTAGGCATATGGGCCACCAATCGACCCTCTTTCAGCCTATACGGCACAGACATAGGTCTGCAGGTTCAGATGCCAGCACTAAATAGCGTGCTGCAGTTGAGCCTGATTGAGAACATCTCGAATTCGTCGCACAAGTATCTGGGCGTACTGAGTTCCATCAATGACGCCCGAAAGTCAGACAAAGACTTCTACGATCAATGTGATGACAATCCTATCGGTGATACCTCCTTTTCCGCACCAGATTCAGCGCCGCTCACCAACCCAAAAGTCAAAGTTAGTTTGCGGACCGGCGGTTCGGACTACGGCGTAGACCTCTATGCCTTTATCGAAGCCGCCTCCTAGCAACAACACCTGCAATCCACCGGCAGATCAAAAACATTTCAGAAGTGCATACCCATGGCAGAAGATACCGTCGACCAAGTTCTAAGCCAGGCGCAAATGGTGGCCTTTTGCATTCCGGGCGTCGGACCGGAGCTTGCGGCAGCTTCCAGTATTGCCAAGGCACTGTACGACACGTTCGGAAAGTCTGAACAGCCGTCAAGGTATAGCGAACAGCAGGCCATCGCAGATCTGGGTGTGAAGATCGAAGAGATGTTGAAAGCTCAGGAAAACGACAACCTGATGACACACGTGCTGGGCTGGGAGCGCGAGATCATCAAGATAAACGATGAAACTAAGGCATGGGTCGACGACTCGTCTAGCGACCTCAAAATCGTAGTGCTGGGCAGAATTGCCGAATTCGAGGAAAAATTTGATTTTGTTACCGCCCTTGGTTTTTTCGACAAAGGCACCACAAACAAACCGAAAAGCGAAGACCGAGTAAAAAGCCTGGATCACTATTTCAAGGTGCGCACAGCCTATCAGGGAATCCTACAGGCGAAATTGCAATGGATAGAACGGGTTTTCAATCTAAAGAAAGGCGACTGGTGCAAGATCGCAGGAGATTTGACCGGCACGTTGCGCCAAAGCTTTGTCACTAGTTTTAGCGAGGCAGCAGACTACGCCGAATCAACGGTTGCGATGTTGGAAAGCGCTTATGCTGAACTGGATTCATTCAAAGCGACAAATCTGAAGGGCGTAACCGACCCCTTTAAGCGCAATCAGATACTGACTAAAAAGTTGCGTGCCCTGAACGCATCATCACACACAAGCTTTGCAACTGAAGCTCAGGTTGCGAACTACAGAGAGTTTCTGAAGAGCTACGACCTCTCGCATAAAAAGCTTGTAGCGATGCCAACTCTTGCTCATTGGGATAGAAATGACACAAAACCTAAGCTGACGCCTGGACAAGGCGGCGCTGTAAAGCCAAATAAACCACGTGTCATAACTACCCACCTGGGCGCCCGGCCCGCGAATAGCCTACGAGTGCTTTATGAAACTGGTTTGAACAATTCCTGGGTGAATGTGCTGTCTGACTCACCTGTTCTCAAACAACCACTGGTTACGCAAAATGCCGGTAGCAGCGATATCGGCCTATTTTACCAACTAGGTGGCGGCACGCTTAACTCTGAGTTTTCGACCCAGTTAACCAAAGCTCACCAACAGGCAAAGGTAAACAAAGACCTGATAGCCGCTTACAACAAACACTATCCAACGCCTAAGAACTCTTACCAAAGCGATTCAAAGAACGGTCGCTCTGACCGTCTGACGTCTTTGTTCATACCCCTGGACAACAGTGCGTTCAAACACGGCCAGAATGTCTGGGCAATGATGTATTCGGTCGGCCCCAAGTTAGGTACCACAGGCATCACTGACGAACCGGGTTATCAGAAAATCTACGAAGACGCGTTTACGGCCATTGCTGACTTTAACAAAGGACCAAACAAGCTTGCTGCTTTTCGGGTCACCCTTTTATCAACCATGGCGTATGCCGGCAGCTCTGGTGGGCCGGCTTTGGATGCACAGGCTGCGCGTCTAGTGCTGCAGGCTGGCAAAAAAATTGCTGCGATACGGCCCGAAATCAAGGATCTGACGCTGCTGGTCAACAGCAATGAAAAAGCAGGAGGAAGCGCTCGAGTCGCGTTTTCTACTGCGGCAGTAAACCTAAAGCTCACCGTCACTGACGAAGGGTTTGATGTGGGTTTCTCTCCTACATCGGCGCCTGCTGCTAACCCACACTAACCAAGAACAAGATCGAAACTTTTCCTAAGGAATGTAAACATGCCGAATCATGTAACAGTCGACGTAAACGCAAATCGGCACGAAAACGTACCAGATGAGGAATTTCACGATGGGCCTCCGGGGGAGGATCCAGAAATATTCCGTAACTTAGGCGACGCTGCACAGACACAAGCCTGGGTAAACTGGTTTAACGATGGAGGCACCTTAAGTTCACTGAGTGCTGCTCGCAAAATGGCTGATTCCATTTTGCTTAACCCAAACGGAAATGGAAATGATATACCGCTGCAACCGACACAATACGGCCAGTCATCCTTCTCATCAACAAAAGACGTTGTTGTACCCGTCACGCAAATCTATGGCCCTATCAATGCAGTCGCTCCTCCTACAGAAACGATCAGCATACCCGAAAACGAATACGATCTAGGACCACCCGACGAATCCGGCAAACTTGACCCGCAATTTTCCACTCTGGATCATGCCGCCAAGCAACAAAGATGGCTAGTCGAAATGCGTGAGCCACGCCGTTACCGTCCTAACGGAGGTGACGTTGGCGCTCTGCGACGCAAAGATATTGTTGCTCGAACCAAAGAAGCACTCGAACACAACCCTTACCCGTTACTCGACAACAAATTGCAAAAGCTATCCGTGGCAGGCGCTAGAAACCCAAAAGCAGCGAACACCGCCATAACCGGATACGCGTTACTCCAAATCGGTGCGCTCGCAGGCCTGGGTTATCTTGCCTACTTTCTAGCCAAGAAGTTGAGCGGCGGTCTAACGCCGCCACCACCTTCCACTCCAACTAATGTCACCATAAAAGCGACAACCGAACAGCAGACCAATAGGGTATCAGTGCATTGGAGTTATTCGAAAGGTACCGGAACTCAAGCCACACATTTCAAAGTGCAACTAAATCCGGACACCGGTGATGCGCTGATGTTAACAACAGCCGACGCGCAGGCTAAGAGTGTGGAGTTTACAAATGTTCCTGACGGTAACTGGACCGCAGTGGTTGCAGCCTTTGCAGCTGAAGAAAACGGCAGTGGAACCGCTGAGTCTTCTGAGTTTGTACTGCCTGTAAAACAAACGGGGGTAGTAACAACGTCCCCTGGAAAACCAACACAAATCGATACTCGAGAGGTCTTTTCTCCGACGAAAATGAAGAGGGTTTTGATCGTAAGCTGGTCTGCCCCCAGTGGAACACCTGTGCCTGATTCCTATACAGTTTCAATGAAAGGGTTGGCACCGATAATTCCAGAGATAACTTCCGCCAAGCAGAGCGCACTAGAAATAACGTTCGATGATCTTGTCCCCGGGCAGTATTCGATCGCAATCGAGGCCTTTGCTGGAGGCAACAGCAGCGGCCGATCAGCAGCGAAACTGGTTACCTATAGCGGGATTGCACCCAACAAGCCCTCGGTACCCACTGGACTGGACACTAAGACATTTGTGCCCACAGGGGCGACCAAATCATCGGTCACCATACTCTGGTCCGATGCTCCAGCGACCGACGAAGTCATAAGACACCGAGTAACCCTCAAGCAGGGTTCAACGACCATCGCAGACAAAGTGTCGATAGGAGGCATGGAAACTTTTGAGTCGCTTGCTGACGGCGCCTATACCCTGGAACTGTTTGCGATTAACAGCGCGGGTGAGTCACCCGCAGCAACCAAAGCTCTTACTATTAGCAGCACCGTTGATGCAAAAAATATCGACTGGTCTGAAAGGGTGGGTCAGGCACAGATCGACGCATGGCAGTCAATGACCCGCACAGTGTCGGCTATGGACGAAGACACAGAATTCTGGCCGTTCATACTGCCGCTTCTTGCGAGTTCCGGCCAACCACCCAAACCAACCTCTTTCGAAGAACAGCTCATTCTTGTCTCGCTTCTCACTCAGTGGATTGCCATACCGCCCGAACTCCCATTGTTACGGCGACGAGAATTTTGGGCCACTTTGCTGCGAGACCTTACAGGAGACGCAACCTCCGCGACCCGGTTCCCGGATGCGCCGCCCACGACCGAGTATGCCGGCGACCCGTTGATTCTGTGGAAACAGGCGCAAAATCTGACGCTTCCGAACGGAATGCGTCTCTCACTGAAGAATCGGCTATTCGCAATTCAACAGGCTCTAAATGAGTACCTCGGTGCTAACCCGCCACCCATGGGCTAGCCTATGACAAGTGGAGCGGTAAATCAGGCGCCCACAACCCACTCCGGTCCACACACCGCACCGCTCTCTTTTTACTAATGCCGGTGGCACTGGGGCCGTGGGCGTATCGATTGGCACTAAGGGCGCTTGGTTTTCTGGCGCAG
>CAZWMD010000053.1:0-28909 GCA_964634815.1 uncultured Pseudomonadales bacterium
CTGCGGGGTTTATGGCGGCGCCGATTGCCGAAGGCTGGCTGTTGCAGCTTTGTCCGTCTGGCATGGCCATGTCGAGTTACATGGCTTTGATTGGCGTTGAGGCGCAATCGGAACAAGATCATTCAAAGCACGCCGGTCATTCAAAGCATGCCGGCCACTCGAAGCACTCAGAACATTCAGATCACTCCGCGCATGGTGATTCTGAACTTGATCCGGCCTGTGGACTAAACGCCGGATTTTCTGCCGTTTTAGTCGAACCGGGTTTGGCACCTCACCTGGCCGAGAGCAATCGCCTGGTCATCCCAGCTGTCGCAACAATACGCTTGCCACGGGCACCACCCACAGCAAATCGATCCCGAGCCCCTCCCGTTTTTTCCTGAGTTCTAAATCAATGTGCCGTTAGTACGGCCGTTAACAATATTCAGGAATTAGACTATGACGATTTCTTCGAAGTCCTTCGCCTGCGCGAAGGCCAGTGCCCCTGTGGTGACACTTGTGGCGACAATAATTGGTTCTGCAACCTTAGCTCTGCCACCCAGCGTCAGCGCTTCGAATCGGGCAATCAGCCATGCCCCGATTGGAGTCATGGCAGATCACACTCATGATCGCGGCGAATGGATGTTCTCGTATCGGGCCATGCATATGGAAATGCAGGGCTCGCGCGACGGTACGTCGTCGATTTCACCAGCTGAAACGGTGACCACGGTGCCAAATCGCCTGGCGGGAACGCCAGGTCAACCGCAAACGCTACGGGTTGTCCCAACCGAAATGACAATGACGATGCATATGCTGGGGGTCATGTATGCGCCGCATGACCGAGTGACACTCATGGCCATGCTTTCTGTGCTCGACAATGAAATGGATCACACCACCTTTATGGGAGGTGCAGGTACTAATGAATTGGGAACCTTCACCACCAACAGCAATGGCTTTGGCGATTCACAACTCAGTGCGCTAACTCGGCTCGCCGAATGGGGCAACGGTGGGCGCTTACACAGCCAGTTTGGTGTGAGTATTCCGACAGGCGATATTACCGAGACCGACCAGATACTTACGCCGATGGGCACCACACCAAGTCCCCGCTTGCCATACCCCATGCAGTTGGGCTCGGGTACCTGGGATATTTTGACCGGGCTTACCTACGTTCGCGAGACCAACCGCCAGTCTTACGGGGGACAGTGGCAATCGACGTTTCGCACCGGCACCAACGACGAAGACTATCGACTCGGCGATATGCATAAGCTAACAGCCTGGTATGCCTGGTCGGTTGCCCCGCAATTGTCGGTGAGCGGTCGGGTTGCCTATCGCCATACCGGCAACATTCGAGGTGCTGACCCGTTGATAGTGGCTCCGGTACAAACCGCGGATCCCAACAATCAGGGAGGTGATGTGATTGAACTCGGCGTTGGGGCAAATACGCTGCTCGGCGGGCGCCATCGCATTGGTCTGGAACTACTGTTGCCGGTGCATCGCGATCTCAATGGCCCCCAGCTTGAGACAGACTGGATGGTTACATTGGGATACCAGATCGCTGTGGGTGAATAGGTAAGTGATTGCCCACTAACTGAAATCCTCGGGGCGGCATTCGCTGTAGCGAGATCACCCGGTCGCGTGCGCGATTACTCGCTCTGAGGAATTTCTTTGGTCAATTAGCTACTCACCACAGTCAATGTGCGCTATGCACGCCTTGTGCACTGTTACTCGCGTGCAAGTCTGGTAGCCTCTCGCGCCGGAACGCTTAATACCTTAGGCGTCTCTCTAAACTCACTTGTGCCGTAAATTCGGCAAGTAAAAGGCTAGAAGTTAATGGATATCAGCAAGGTCGCCGTAGGCGATAATGCACCACAGGAAGTCAACGTGGTAATTGAAGTACCGCTGCGATCTGATCCCATCAAATACGAATTCGAAAAAGATTCCGGCGCAATATTTGTTGACCGTTTTCTTTACACGTCGATGTTCTATCCCTGCAACTATGGCTTTGTGCCCCACACTCTGGCTGACGACGGTGACCCCGTTGATGTCATGGTTGTTGGCCGTATGCCGGTTCAGCCTGGCGCGGTATTGCCGGCGCGAGTGATTGGTGTTCTTGAGTTGGAAGACGAGGCGGGAGGCGATGAAAAGATTCTTGCTGTTCCGGCCCCAAAGATCACGCCACTTTATGAAAAAGTGAATAGCTGGACGGATATTCCAGAAATTGATCTCGACCGTATCAAGCATTTCTTTGAGCACTACAAAGATCTTGAGCCCAACAAGTGGACCAGCGTTGGTAACTGGCGCGATCCAGATGTTGCGCACAGCATCATGCAGAAAGCGATCGACGCTTATAAGTGATCGTTGGAACGATCGCTGAGTAAACTCTCAATCGGATAGCGGTGCCCGCCTTTGATGGTGAGCACCACGTTGTCTGCGTCTTTGATTTGCTTCAGCGGGTCGCCTGCAACCACAACCAGGTCTGCAAGCATTCCTGGCATGATGATGCCCAGTTCGTTGTCCACACCTGCTGCCTCGGCTGCCTTTGCGGTGGCTGCGCGGAGTACCTGCCAGGGTTCAAGACCCGCTCGTTCATAGAGTCTCAGCTCTGCGTGCAAGCCAGTGCCGTAAGGAACAAACGGAGAATCTGTGCCGGTGACCAGCAGGGCGTCGCGGGCAACCAGTGTTCGTAATAGCCGGCCTGCTGCCTTGTGGTAGGTTTTGGCCCCAGCGCCGAACCGACGCGCTAAACCCTCGTAACCTTTCAGGGCGTCCGGTCCGTAAAAGTAATTGAATGTCGGCGTGTTGAAGAGATCTTTGTCTTCTTTAAAAATAACTGACCAGGCTGGTAGCACTGCTGTGGCTGTCAGACCCATATTTGAAGCACTGAGAATCTCTGTGACATCAGCGTAGCTGTATCCCAGGCTCGATACCTTGGGTTGATATCCGCGTCGGCTGGTACCGCCAATGTGCTCCACATGATCCATGCCGTGGGCAGCTGCAGGAAAGAGTTCATGAGATGAGGTTGGAATGCCCAGATCATGTGCATAGGCCACGACCTTTCTTTGTTCGGTATCAGAAAGGCGCACATAGGTTTTTATGAAATCGAGCTCAAGCGCCTTTGTGCGTTTTAGTGCGACATCCAGTGTGTTTGAGTCAAGGCTTTCCGCAATTGGGTAAAAAACGCGATTGCCATCGGTGAGATAGCCAGTGACATGAGTTCGCGGCCCTGGTCGGTGGCCACTGTCCCAGATTTCTTGTCTTTCCTTTGCAAGGTAAGGATTTGATCCAGGATCACGGACCGTGGTGATGCCGTATGCGAGCCAGGTACGACCTTGGGGTTCCCGCAGATTACCCATATGGGCGTGCATTTCGAAAAGCCCGGGTATAACGCTGTGTTGTGAGACATCCACGATAGGCCGTGGACTTTTGTTACTGCGTGCGGTGAGCGCCTCGATTCGATTGCCATTGATGATGATATCCAGGTTGTTCTGGTAACCCGGTGTGTTGCCGTTGAACAATTTTGATGTACGCAGTGTCCATCGTTCCTGCGAAATTTGGCGTGAGTAACTTAGCGGTACCTTGTGGGCATCAATTTCATTACCTGTTGCAACATCAAAGCGGCGCAGCATGTTGCCACTGAGTGCCAGGACACTTTTACCGTCTCCGCTCCAAGCTGGCATGTCTGCGATTTCTTCACTTATCTGTCGTGGTTCACCAGCAGGTTGAAAAGCGTTGTTAATTGGCTGGTAGTAGAGCAAACCACCCTGCACGTAACCTACGCCCTTGCCGTCTGGAGTGAGCCTTATGTCAAAAGCGCTTGAATGGGGGCTGGTTTTAATTCTTGCAACTGCCTTGCCGTCGGTACTTGCCGCTGAGAAAACAAGGAGTTCATAGACACCTTCCCGATATCGGTTTGAGTAAGTAGAGAGCGCTGCGGCAGCGAGATGCAATCCGTCTTTTGACCATGACAGGGGTTGCGGCGACGTTGGTGATCCCAGTGTTCGACTGATGCCTGATTCTATTTCAACAAGTATTAACTGACCGCCAAGTGGATTGGCAGGCAGTTCACCGAAGAAGGCGATGTGTTTGCCATCGGGGGACCAACTTGGAAACGACACGCCCTGGAAGTCCTCGTGAAGAACTTGTGCGCTGTTGTCTGCCAGATGATAAATCCATAGCTGTGGAGTACCGTTTCTGTCGCTCACATAGGCGATATGCTTATTGTCCGGGGAATAGACTGGCGTCGCTTTTGCAAATCGATTATCTGTGAGCTGACGCAAGCCATCGGTTGCAAGATCCCATTGCCACAGATCACCCAGCGCTGTGAATGCCACCTGCTGCCCAGAGCTGGACAGGGCCGGAGAAGAAATGCCCAACACCTGTTTGCTCGCCGGGCTATAGTCGCGCTGTCTGCGTTTGTAGGGTTTGCGATTCAATTGCAAACTGGCGGTGAATTTGATGGTTTTTGGTTCACCTAATGGATTTTCTTCGTAGCGTTGCAGCTTGCCGTTGACGCTGGCAATAAGTGCAAATGAGGTTGTAGCTAGCTGTGGATTGCTGGCTTTAGACTCTGCATCGGGTAACGGCAGCCATGCTGCCTTAAATGGAAAGACATCGTCACCTTTGCGACTAATCAATACCGGGGTCAGCGATTTTGGGGTGGGTATCTTTGTCTCGTTGTAGTTAGAAAGACCAACGGTTTTTAGCTCGGTGTGAGCCTCACCCGCTCTGTCCCGCCGCAGTAGTTGGTAGGCCACTCGGGAGTTGTCGGGAGCAACGCTAACGCCACTAATAATGCCGGCCTCTCTGAGTAAGAGCTGACTCTTTGCGGGTGCGGTGCCAACGCCCGTCAGATCCAGCAGGCGCAACTCGGATTGATCGCGAGCGGTTCGAAGAGCGTAGGTGATGGTTGTACCATTGCTCAGAAAGCTGGGGGCGTATTCGTCTTGTGGCGTTTGGGTAATGGCCTTGAGTTCATTGGTTTCCAGGTTTAGTTGCCACAGGTCGTAGTTGCCCGACCGGTCTGAACTAAACACAATCGAGCGCATATCTGGAGCGAACACAGGCTCGCGATCATCAAAGGGTCCCTGGGTAAGCGCTTTAATTGAGCCGTCTTTGAGTTGCAGAGAGTAGATATCCCAGGTGCCGGCCGCGTAACCCTGATAGATCACCTTAGTGCCGTCGGCTGCGACCTGTGGCTCGCGGGCATCTTGATAGTAGTCGGTGATTGCTTGTGCAGGACCGCCGGATTCAGGCAGGGAGAACAGTGTGCCCTGGATGCTCAAAATGAGCTGCCCACTAACAGGGTTGCGAGCGACGGCCATGTTAGTGCCCTCGTCAAAAGTCAGTGTTTGATTTGACGCGCTAACCTGGGCTGCTAATTCCTGTACTTCGGGCAATCTGCTGCTGGTGGTGGGGTTGCTGCAGCCGGCGGCAACAATAACCAGCAGGGTGCTTGCGATTGCGATACGTGTCCCGCGTCTTCCAGGTGTGTCTGCAGGCGTATCTGCTTCCGTATCCCCTGTGCTGACCATCCCCTGCTCCCTGTTCTGCGGTGGGCAAATCCCAATGGTATCAGCCTGTCGATGTTCGCCTGTAAAAGCGCTCTGTGTGGACAATAAATTGTACAATCATTGAAACTGCTGCAGCTTCTGCCAGTGTTCGTTATATTGCAGAACGCTTGCCGAACTTTCTCGGAGAACACCATGATTTTAGACTGCCTGAGATCCACAGAGTTTAACGCTCGTTTCTTCTGCCTGTTTTCCTCTCAATTGCGGGCTTTTTCATTGGGTGCTTGGCTAATTGGACTGAGCTTGCACACTCATGCGATTGCACCAGGGCAAACAGTAGAAAACTTCCGTCTGAATGATCAGAAGGGTGCGTCCCATGAACTCTATAGGTTGTCTGATCGAAAAGCGGTTGCGGTGCTGGTTCAGGGTAACGGTTGTCCGATAGTTCGCAATGCCATGCCTCGATTCAAAGAGCTGCACAAAGAATTCGCGGATCAGGGCGTCGAGTTTTTGTTGCTGAATTCCAATCTGCAAGACCACCGAAAGTCGGTCATTAGAGAGGCGAACGGTTTTGAGTATGAGCTACCCATACTTCTTGATGAAACCCAACTTATTGGTGAGGCGCTTGATCTGGTTCGAACCGGAGAGGTATTTGTGATTGACCCCGCTGACTGGTCAGTGGCCTACACCGGTTTGCTGGATGATCGGTTGGGGTACGAAACTCAAAAGAAAGATGCCAAGCATCATTATCTTCGGGACGCTCTGAATTCGATGGTCAAAGGCAAACCAGTTAAGGTTGCAAGCACCAAGCCGGTGGGTTGCCTGATCAATTTCCCCGAGAAGAAACTGACCGCGCAGCACGCGCAGATCTCTTACAGCAAAGAGATTGCTCCGCTGCTCGAAAAGAACTGTGTTAGCTGTCATAGAGAAGGCGGTATAGGCTCCTGGGCAATGACCGAATACAACATGATTCGCGGCTTTGCCCCGATGATTCGAGAAGTTGTTCGAACTCAGCGAATGCCGCCGTGGCACGCGGATCCACATTTTGGAACCTTTGCAAACGACAGGTCTCTATCGGTTGCTGAGCGACAAAAACTTGTGCACTGGGTTGAAGCCGGTGCGCCACGCGGCGATGGCCCAGACCCACTAAAACTTGCCAAGAACGATTGGCCCGAATGGGCATTGGGTGAGCCGGATGCGATTGTAGAAATCACGCCGCATACAGTGCCTGCTACAGGGACCGTGCCGTATCAGTATCAATATGTGAAGAACCCACTACAGAAAGACGTTTGGGTTCGTGCGGTTGAGATCATTCCGGGTGATCGTAAAGCGTTGCATCACGTTATTACGTCGTTTGGCAAGGTGGGCAAGAATGGTCGACTGGAACGGACGAGTCGTCGCGGACTGGGCGGTTACGTTCCTGGTGCTGTGGCAGATGAGTTCCCCGAAGGTACGGGAACCTTCTTGCCAGCAGACGCCACGTTCATGTTTCAAATGCATTACACCTCCTACGGCAAACAGACCACTGACAAATCGCGTATGGCGCTGTATTTTCATGAGGAAAAACCAAAACATGAGCTAGATGGTCTGGTGCTAATGAACACCAGGATCAATATTCCTGCGCACTCTAATGGCCATACTGAAACGGCCAGTCAGGTGATCGATAAAGATGTTCTGGTGTACAGCCTGCTTCCACATGCGCACTTCCGGGGCAAGGCGATGGAGTTCCGTGCAGAGTATGCTGATGGCCGCAAAGAAGTTCTGTTGTCTGTGCCACACTACGATTTCAACTGGCAAACAGATTACGTACTAAAGCAGCCCAAGTTGATTCCCGCCGGTACGCGGATTGTGCACACGACCTCCTGGGATAACTCGGCAACCAATCCGGCGAACCCCGATGCCAGTCGCGACGTACCCTGGGGACAACAGAGCTGGGATGAAATGTTGTTTGGTTCGATCACCTGGCGTGAGGTCAGTGCACAAGAGAAGGTTGCGTTGACAAAACCCTCAAAGCCGGCAAGTGCAAGATCGTCCTCAGCTGCTGGCGGTAACTAGCGCTCTGGGTAAATAGGTAAATAGCGCTTTGAAAGCCTGACAGCAGGGGCTATGAGCTCCGGCTGTCAGAGTCGGCTTTGTCGGTTCCTGATTCTGTTTCTGTTCCGGTTTCTACTTTTGCGCTTTTGTACCACATCCTTGGGCTTGCCCACTGCTGCCAGGCCCAGGGTACCCAGCGTATCAGTGCAAAAGCGAGCCACAGCGACCAGACCAGCATAATTACCCGGTAAACCCAAAGCGGTAACGAAAGAACCCAGGCGCTGGGTAACGTTGATTCACTTTGATCGGTGAACCAGTTGTAGAAATAAGCACTAGAGCCATTGCCCTGCACTTGCATGTCGGGTGTGCCGAGCAGAGCACCAGGCACGCTTGCGATTAGCGTGACTACTGTTACTACGGACAAAAACGCTGACGCAATCTGCATGAGATTCCGTGTCCAGTTTGCCTTCAGGTTACTGACCAGATTGCCGCGAAAGCGTAAGGCGATTACCCAGATGGCTACCAGCAGCGTTGCCGGCAGGTTCGCAAGCGACAGGCCCAGCGATAAAAGCAACGCGTCTGCTCCACTAAAGGGTAGTCCTGGTATTCGTTTGATAAGCAGTGCCAACAATAGAACCACCAACAGCAAGCCCCAATAGAGAATGCCGGGGCCAAGCGCCGGTCCTCCCAGTAGCAGAACCCAGCGGTCTCGAGACATGGAAACAATGGTGCTTATATTGCTTGCTGGTGACTCAAGTGAAGTTTCTGCCACCTTGAAAATCATTCCGCGAGGTGTGTTTTCCAACCAGGTGAGGCTGTAGTTGCTGTTGCCCGGTGTGAGTGGCAGGGCGATCAAATTGCCATCGATGAGGCTCAAGGGCTCGATCTGATTGTTCACCTCAACGCTTATGAGCTCGTTGTTTGTCGATTCGTCTGCGCCTGTCGCGAGACGCACCGGTAGTGTGCCTGCCTGACTTGCGAGGGTAGAGATTTCTAATTGGTGACGCTGTTGACGCGCACCGACGGTGATTCGATGCGATACCCGTTCTACCGTCAGAGTGCTACCGGGCACGGGTTCTGTTTGTGTGAGTTGCAGCTTAAGAGTCTCGCCCGCCTCAGGTAGAAATACAGGTCCGGCGCGATCGGAACCATCAGCCACCGGATTGAGACCCGTGTAATCGAGGTGCCAGAAATTGCTCGGCACCAGTGTCCAGCGAGCTGCGGCAACCTGCGCAGATGGTGCTATGAGTTCGAGACTTGATGTGGGCGTAAGCCTTGAGTTCCAGCTTATTTGTCGATCAGTCCTGCCAAAAACCAGATTGACCTGTTCGTTGGTCACGTTGATTGCGTTGTTGAGTACAGCTTCGTCCTTTAGCAAAGGTATGCTGATCGAAAAGCCGCCCTGATCAGGCGATTGACGAGCCACCGTTGTCTGCATCGACCACTCTTGATCGAAAGTCAGCCTTCTATTTATCTGCACAAAAGGTTTGGCTGGTGCTGGCTTGAGAGTGGCGTCCTGTACGCTTGTTGCCACCTCGCGCTCAAAGCCGAGACTGCCTCGAGCAACCCGGTTGTTGATGAGGCCGGTGATCACCCAGTTGCCGGAAGGTTTGGTGGTTACGGAACCCGGGCTTAGTGGCAGGCTGACCTCAAATCTTTCCAGGTGGCCTACCGGACCGGTCATTGAGATCAGATGACGACCAGCTGGTAGGGCTATGTGCAAACCAGTGCCGGTTTTCCCCAGCGTGGCTGCTGCTCCGTCGACAGTGACACTTACCGGGTTCCAGATAGTACTGGAGGGCAATGGCAGAGAGACAAGCTCGCCACTGTGAACGCTGAGCGTAATACTGAGCTGATCATTTGTGATTGCCAGAGCGGCTTCTTCGACACTGGCACAGTTTGGGAAGCACACAGGAGTGGTGAGCAGTCGCTCTTCGAGTTGCTTTAAGAGTGTGGCATTGGGTGCTGATGCCGGCTTTTCTGCAGCAAAGGTATCCGTTGCCGGCAAGCAGAGCACGCCGATAAACAGTATTGGGGCTAGTGCCTTGATAAAAGCTGGTAGCTTTAACTCGGCAGAGCGCTTAATCAGTGGTAGCACTAATAAGGCGCTTACGCCAATCAACAGTATCGCGATAAGCAAATTTATCAGGCGCGTGATTATTGGTGGCATCAATGTCAGGGAAAGGGTTTGCTGAGTGCTGACCGGCCCATCCCAACTTAGATCAGCGCGATTCCAGCGCCATTCGGGCTGCCCCGGTCCGGTTTGTACCTGTAAGCCCTCGGAATATTTTTTCTGGACGCGTATCGCTTTTTGCCGGGGAATCTCCGCGCGACTTGCGGTGACCACAATTTCTTCTATGGCTCTCGAAGCCATAGTATCGCCAAGACTCTCGTTTTCGACTTGGATCGATGACCCGTCGTAGGCATAGCTGCTGATGGCAGAGTTGTGCTCAAGCTGGGGATGTACTGCCTGACGCGCATGAGTCACTGCTTCGCCGATAGCCGCAAGAGTCGTAACGAAAAGCCAAATAAAGCTTATTGTTCTGAGTATCTTGAGCGCGCCGGGATGTTCCAGATGGCGGATCGTAGCAAGTAGAACTATGGCAATTAGCCATACCACTGCAAGGCTCGGCGCGCTGTGCATCATTAGCCCGGTGGCGACGATCAGCAGCACAGCAAACCCTTTGCTCAGAAACCGCCATGCCAGTACACCCAACAGCACCAGCACAAAAATCTTCCACAAGGTCCACCGTGACAGCCAGGCATCAGGACTGTTGTCGACGCCGCTGGTCCAGAGTAAGCGCCAGCCTGGTGGCAGGTGCAGAGTGGCTTGCAGACTATCTGAGTTTACTTGCCAGCCTGTGGCGGAAGTTATGTCGTCTCGATTGACGCGGCTCAACGAGTTGATGTTGTAGGAGCCTGCTTGCAGTTCAATGCCGGGTGCGCTGCCGTTAAGTGAGTTAATTAGCTCGTTGCTGCCGTTTACACTCACTCTTCCCAGAGCATAGTTTGCACTTAACCGACTGGCGTGATTCACATCGGCATCAAGTGCATCGCGTACTACGTAACCTGTCCCATCGAAGGTCAACCAGAGATCTCGATGGATACTAAAACGGTTAGGTTGCGGATTTGGTGTGCCACGCTGCTGCACGGAAAATTCGAGGGCGTCATCGTTTTCCAGTAAGTAGCCTTGCACCTCAGTGTTCCTGGTATCACCTCGAGCTACACCCGAGCCTGAGGCAGGCGAAAAAGGTGCGGAGGTCTGGCTGAGATCGATAGGCACGCCACCGCTAAGATTCACCAATCGCAAGTTCCGGTTAGGTGCAAACCCCCAAACCTCCTGCGCTGGCCAGTTGTCTGTAGATGACACTCTGGCTAGTCGGGTTGGGCTGTTCAACGCCCGCGCTCGAAGCGTGATGCTGTGTTTGCCGGGCTCCACCTGAATTTCGAGATTGCCCTTGTTGTTGAGCCGGGCGGGCAGGGCGCTTGAGAAACTCGTCACCTCAAACCCATCAAGCAATGTCTTACCAAGTTCGACGAGGCGAGGTTGTCCAGCGACCGACAAAATGAGGGTCGTATCCATTGTCATTGGGTAGTTATCAGTGATTAACCGATACACATCCACGCTGAGAGCGTTTCGTTGGGTTTCGCTCACTTTTGAGTCGCGTTTTCCCAGCAGCAAAAACCGGCCGTTACGACCTGGGCGAACAACGGAACGTCCATCAACAGTCAGGTTTATGAGCCCGGCCTGAGCGGGCAGTGCCAGATTATTCGGACGTCGTCCCCAGTTTATCTCTCCCGTAACAGTGTAGTTCCCCTTTGCAAGAACCAGTGCAGGTTGACTGCTGCCGCCAATGACTACGGCAGGCTGGCCGTCTACCTTTACGTCGGTTGGCCAGTACTGCTTGTCGCCTGGTAAATCTATTCGCGATTCACCAAACACCTTTACCCTCATGGAAAAGGTAGCAGCGTTGGCCACATCCAACGTCAAGGTGCTCACCCAGGCGCATTTATCGGGCTTGCCGCTAACCGATTTTCGGGGACATTCGAGTTCCGGATGATTGTGGAGTACCCAATCGACCCAGGGTTTGAGTTCTGGTGGAATATAGGTTTCTTCTGCGTTTGCCTGGAATGTATGAGCCGAACCCAATAGGCAGATCAGTACAAGGTTGTTCAGGGTTTTTCGAATGGATAACACGCATCACTCCTGGGCACCACGCCGCGATAAGATTTTTCAGTCAGGACTTTTCTATTGTGCCGCGCAAGGGGTAAACCCTCTTGGTTTCTTTCCCGCAGCTAGGCATAAGGTCCAGGCCATTTTCATCAGGTTTAACAGACACTCTTCTTACGCCATCTGATGTTGCAAACGTGGCCGAGTCTTCTGTTTCTTGCAACAGACTGAGCGAGTCGTACTGTTCAGCCAGAACCTGTTGGGCGGTCTGTGCAACCTGTGTTAAGGCGCAGTTGCCACGCAAGAACCGCCAGGCGGTTTCCTTGCGTTCGGTAATGGCCAAAAACTCCGGAACATCGTTTGCAAAAACGCGGCCATAGAGATTCGCTGAAGGTAACTCCAGAATATTGGGTGCGTATCGATGGCCACCCACGTGGGTTGTTTGCCACACCCGATCTGGTAGCGCGCGATGTATAGCGGCGTACGTTGGTCTGCCAAACTTAGCGCAACACAGATCGCGCTTGGCGTTAGTACAGACAAAATACTGGGGCCCATGAGCCTCGGGCAATGGTGAGTCCACCAGATCCAGTTGTTGCAGACTCTTCTCATCAGCAACCTGAGTACCGTTCAGCTGACCATTGTGAGCGACAAACAGATGAATCCCATCGCTGCGTTGTGGGCGTCGAATGAACTGTGGGCGGGCAATCAGTCCAAGGTTGGCAAAGTCTGTCACCGTTTGTGTCAGCCACTGCTGAGTGACTAGGTCAAAGGTATTGGTTTCTATGGCCTTGGCCTGCCAGGCGCGCCGATACTCCAGCATGATCCAAACGTCGACTCGGGTGGCGGTGCCCGCCATGGGTTCTTGGGCGTCGAGGCAGACTTCAGAGCAGTAGGTGGTGATAGTGTTCAGCCGGTGGTACAGATACTGTTTAGCATATAGGGGTCGCGCCAAATATGAAAAACCATTGGGGTATCCGTTTTGCCAAAGGCAGGGATTGGGGGGTAATCTGACTCAATGATTTATGAACCTACCAGTGCTCGAACAAAGCCTCATCGCCGCCAGGATGCCGATCCCAGAGTTCAATCCTGGCTGGATGAGATCGCTGATGTGGGTTTCTGCGTTATTGAAGACGCCTTCAGCTCCGAGCAGGTTGCCCAGGCCAAGACAGAGCTTGCGCCCTGGCTGCAAAAAGAGCTGATGGGGCGCAACAACTTCGAGGGCCATTCGAGCGAACGCGTTTATGCACTTCTCGCCAAAGCCCCTGTTATCGCTGAGATGATTGAGCACCCGGATGTGCTGGCGATTGCTGACGCCGTATTGGAACCTAACTATCTATTATCTGCGGCACTTGCGATAAATGTTCACCCTGGGGAGACCCCCCAGCCCTGGCACATCGACGATGGCGCGGGTGACTATGCGTTTCCTAAACCGCGCGCGCCTATGGGTTTGAGTGCCATTTGGGCGCTTGACGAATTTACCCAAACCAACGGTGCCACTGAAGTTATTCCGGGTAGCCATCGATGGGAACAAGATCGAGTGCCACAGGATGGCGAGCAGGTCAGTGTCTGTATGCCCGCGGGTTCAGCGTTGGTGTTTGCCGGTTCGCTGGTGCATCGGGGCGGGGCCAACACCTCAGACTCTGTAAGGCTCGCAATCACGCCGCAATACTGTCAGCCGTGGCTCAGGCAAATCGAAAACATGGTGCTTGCAGTTCCCCCCGAACAGGCAAGCCGGTACAGCCAGCGGGTTCAGGAGTTGTTGGGCTATTCGATCATACGCCCGGGGTTTATGGGCTATGTTGATGGGCGCGACCCCATCAAGCTCATAAAGTGATGGCGTGCCAGGCCGGGCCTGGTTTATTGCCCGTCTGCGATTGTCTCCAACAATGCGGCGACCCCCGCGACCCCTGACCCTTCTAGTACGCTGTCGGTAGCCTCTCGTGCATAGTTGTCGCAATGCTCAGGACTTGCGCCAAAACCAGCCCAACGCAACATCGATATGTCGTTCACGCTGTCGCCAATGGCAACACTGTTGTCTGCTGTGATCTTCAATTCTCCCGCAACCAGTTCAAGCGCTTTGCCTTTGTTTGCATCTCTCGAATGAGCGGCTGTCACAGACATGAAATCCAGTAATTCTATTTTGTCGCCAAAACGCTGTGCCAAACGTTGATAGATTCCGTTGGCAGAATTGCGGTCACTGATGATGTCGACGCCGGTCGCAATAAGTCCCGAGTCTCGCGGGCTTGGGTGAGTTTCTACGTCTATCCCCGATACATCTGCAAAATACTGCGAGGCTTCTGTCAGCTTATCTACGAGATAACGCTCTGCGTCAAACCAGGCGTAGGGCCAGCCTTCGTCCAGAGCGAGTTGCGCAATCTCGCGTGCAATGCTCTGGTCGATAGTGAATCGATGCAAAAGCTCACCGTTAAGCTCGTGTATTGATGCGCCTTGTTGGCAGATTAGCGGTCGGGTGATGCCCAGGTGATCGGCGATGTGCTTGGTGCCCGGGAACATTCGGCCCGAGGCGAGTAGCACCTCGACTCCTGATTGCATGAGGCGCTTGATCACCTTCGAAATTCGCTCGTCTGGTAGTGCACGATGGTCTACACCCGGTGCGAGCAGAGTGCCGTCGATGTCCAGAGCGATCAGTTCAACGCTTTGCGGGTTGAAGTTTTTTCCAGCTAAATCAGCCAACGAAGATGCCACCATTTGGAAACAGGATCTGGCCGGTGGTGTAGCTGGACTCTTCACAACACAGAAACAACGCGGTGTTGGCCATTTCTTCGGCTGTGCCCAGTCGACCCATTGGCGTCATAGATTGCATCATCTCTTGCCCTTCCTCGGTGTCTTGCATGCCTTGTGTCATAGGCGTTTCTACAAACCCTGGGCCAATCGCGTTTACACGAATATTGTGTTCAAGCATCTCCATGGCAAACACTCGAGTGAGCATTTCTACGCCTGCTTTTGATACGCAGTAATCTGCGGCGCCGGGAAGGGCAATTCGCGCAGCGGTGGAGGCGATGTTGACGATCGTGCCTGGTATGCCCGCTTCCACCATTCGTCGGGCGATGGCGCGATCAGAGAGCATGACGCCGGTCAGATTGATCTGCAGTACCTTGTTCCAGTCTTTAATGGGTGTGTTTAGCAGATGGTTGCCAAACTCGGCACCAGTTTCACTGGTTTCCCCGCTTACGTAGTTGGCACTGGAAACGCCAGCGGCAGCGATCAAACAGTCTATGCGACCAAACGCTTCCATAGTTTTGTCTGCCAAGGCTTCAATATCGTTTTCTTCGCAGACATTGGTTTCTACAAAGAGGGTGCGGCCGTTGGTTGTACGTCGTATTTCTTCAGCAGCGTCTTCACAACGTTTGGCTGAGAGATCTGCAATCATGATCTCAGCCCCCTCTGCGGCCAGTTTCAGTGCGCAGGCGCGTCCTATACCACTAGCCCCGCCGGTAATGACGGCGACCTTGCCTTCCATTCTCCCAATACTCATATGCCCCTCAACCCTTCAGTGTTTTCTTTAAGTTTAACGGTTTATCCAGGTCTATGAGCTGCTAACAGGGGCTTGCGCCCGAAAGTTGCTCGCTGTGGTGTAATCTGTGCGGGGACGGATGGACCTGAGGAGTTGGTCGATGAAAATCGAGACGATGGTATTTTTATTTGTTGCTGCGATTCTGTGTAGCACTTCCCTTCTCGCCGAAACAGTTGTTTTAACCACCCCTCAGGGCAAGCTTGAAGGACAAACGTCTTTCCGAAACGACAACATTGCCGTGTTTAAGCATATTCCCTACGCCATACCGCCGCTCGGCCAAAGGCGCTTTCAGCATGCTGAACCGGCGCCCGATTGGCAGGGTACAAGATTGGCCACACAGTTTTCTCCGGCCTGTCTGCAGCCGCCTTATCCAGCCGCTTCGTTTTATGCCCGAGCCATGGAACCAACGAGCGAAGACTGTCTGTATCTGAATGTCTGGGCACCGCATGAGGCTGTGTCCGGCAAGCGCGGTTCTGCGGGGCAAACTAAATCGACTAAACCCTTGCCAGTAATGGTATGGATTCATGGCGGTGGATTAACCCGAGGTAGCGGCGCGGGAAGCATTTACGACGGTGCTGGCCTCGCCGCCAAAGGTGTGGTGCTGGTTACCATCAACTACAGGTTAGGTGTGTTTGGTTACATGGCGCACCCCGAGGCGTCGGCCGAATCCAGTTTTGGTGTATCGGGAAACTACGGTACATCTGATCAGATCGTCGCGCTGCAATGGGTGCAGCGCAACATCTCTGCATTTGGCGGTGATCCAGACAACGTCACAATCTTTGGTGAGTCGGCAGGTTCCTGGAGTGTGCATCACATGTTGGCGACTCCTCGTGGAAAGGGCTTGTTTCACAAGGCGATCGGCCAGAGTGGCGCTCGATTTGGACGTATGCCCACGTTGCGCGGCGACGCAACGTCCGGTCATGCGCAGGGTGTGAAACTGCAAACGTTGATGGGTGCAGACAATCTTGCTGAGTTAAGACAGATTGATGGCGAAACCTTGTTGGCCGCGTCGCAGCAAATGCAGTTCAGTGAAGTGCATGATGGAGTGATCTTCCCTGAACAGTTCTATGAGATGTTCGCCGGCCATCGATACAACGTCGTGCCGCTGATGGTTGGATACAACGCCGATGAAGGCACTACGTTGAGTAACCCCAAAAGTCTGCCGCGAACCGCTGAGTCTTACAAAGCGTTGTTGGAAGAACGCTATGGTGATTTTGCAGCGCCGTTGCTTCGCCACTACCCGGCATCAACACCCAGATCGTCTTCGTTGCACTTGATGCGCGACACCCTGTTCGGACACGGCATGCATACCTGGGCAAGGTTTAATGCACAGCAAGAGAAAAACACCTATTTCTACTATTTCACCCATGAGCCACTGGGTGCGCCGCTCGGTGCGTTCCACGCTGCAGAAATTGCTTATGTGTTCGATAACCTTGCGTCGCAACAAACTGGTTTGGGTGAGCTTGATCAGAGGCTGGCAGAGCTTATGTCAGACTTTTGGGTTGCCTTTGCACGTACCGGCCGTCCCGAGGTAGAGGGCGCGCCAAAGTGGCCGCGTTACAGTGCCAATAAGCCGTTACACATCGAGTTTTCCGCGGAGGGTGCCGTTCGCGGCAAAAACTCGCTTGGCAAGCGATATCCAACATTAGAGAGGTTGAGCGCTAGTATGCGCTAAACTGCCTCACCTTTTTTTGAATCCCTCGGCACACCGTTACTAGAGAGAGATGAACCGTTGAGACTACTTACCTTTGTTGTTGCACTGCTGATCTTGACCCTGGGTGGGTTCGCGATTTATCAGGTGAAAGTGCTCAATCCTCAGGTTGCCCGTGAGTTACGTGAGATGCCCGATGGTGCGCGGGCAGCCCGGGTGATGTTGATGACGATAGACGACCGCAAGACTATTCCTGTGAATTACCTCAGGGAAGACGATAAGGTCTTTGTTGGCGCTGATGGTCCCTGGTGGCGAGAAATGCTCGGGGATGGTCAACCAGTCACCTTGTTAATCAAGGGAGACAAGTTTGCTGGCATAGCGAGAGCCGTTGCAGGACAGCCAGAGTACACAAAAGAAGTATTCAAACGATTGCGACCTGACGTGCCCAAGTGGATACCCAGTTGGCTAAGTGGCGTGTTGATTGTGATTGAGCTAGAGGTTTGATGGTGAATCAGACCAGCTTTTCGCTACCTGAATTACCCAATTCACAGCAGTGGGCTAAGCGCTGCAATGCTGACGGCGAGTTCAAAATTGCGGCCCGCCACTATACCGGCATCATTCGACTAAAGATTGATGAACGGGTTTTAGAGCTCAGCGTAGAGGCTGGCGCAGCGAAAGCGTTTAGTCAATCAGATGATAACAGTTCAGATTCAGATGATGGTCTGGTTGAACTCAGTGCAACCGAGGGTTTTTGGTCGCGAATGTTAGCCGCAAAACCACCGGCGTATTACACAGATTTGCTGGCAGCGGTAAACACCGGTAGTAACCTGGCGATTAGCGGCGATCGACTGGCTTATGCACAGTATTACGGCGCGGTGATGCGGGCAATCGAACTGTTGCGACCTGCAAGTAACAGGCTTCTCGCCGCGTCGTCTGGCACGGGTAACAAGTTCGACGCACCTGTTGGTCGCTATGTACATTTAGAACTTGGCGGCCTTGATCATCGAATCTATTTTGAGGAGGCAGGTCAGGGCATTCCTGTGCTGCTACAACACACCGCAGGTTGTCATGGCAGCCAGTGGCGACATTTGATGGAAGATTCACGCATTACCGAGCGATTTCGTCTGATCGCCTATGATTTGCCTTACCACGGTAAATCTCTGCCCCCGGTTGATAAAACCTGGTGGGCCGAGCGTTACAAACTGGAGGGCGAGTTTTTGCGATCTGTGCCTTGTCAGCTCGCGAAGGCTTTAGAACTTGATCAGCCTGTATTTATTGGTTGTTCCGTTGGTGGACTACTGGCACTTGATTTGGCCCACAAGCACGCTGATCTTTTTCGGGCAATAGTCTCAGTAGAGGGCGCGCTGAACATCCCCGGTGATTTAAAGAACTTTGGACACCTGTGGCACCCGCAGATTAGTAATGACTACAAAGCCAGAACCATGGAAGGGCTCATGGCTCCTGAATCGCCGTTGCCTTATGTGAAGGAAACCAGCTTCATCTACGCAAGTGGTTGGCCGCAGACGTTTATCGGTGACCTGCATTACTATGTGACAGACTATGATTTGCGCAACCATGCCGCAGACATAGATACCTCCAGAGTTGCTGTCCATATCATGTCAGGCGAATACGATCACAGCGGCACCGCAGAGCTTGGCAAACAGGCAAGCGAGGCTATTGCAGGCTCGAGCTGGACCTTTATGGAAGCTGTGGGCCACTTCCCCATGTCAGAAAATCCCCAGGCGTTTATTGATTACCTATTGCCGATTCTCGACACCATTGGCACTGATAGCTGAGCCTTGATGGTTGTCAATTTCACAGGTCTAAGTGTGTGACGGGCGGCCACCTCAAGGTCGGGGCAGCTGTGCTGTTGATGTCAGCGCTCTGCGGTTGCTCGGAAAATACAGCGACTGAAAACAGGGTTGTCACGCCCTATGAACCTGTGTTGGAAATGCACGATCTAATGGCTTCAGTACTTGATCCTGCGACTGACATAATCTGGGGTGCTGCTGGGGCGGTGATCACAAGCGATGGCGAGCAAGATCTGGCACCTGTTGATGATGCGGGTTGGCAGCAGGTTTTTGATGCGGCAGCGATTGTTACCGAGACGGGTAATCTGCTGATGCTGCCGGGGCGTGCAGTAGATCAAGATGACTGGATGGAATACAGCGCTGCCCTTATTGCTACTGGAAAAGAAGCCATGCAAGCGGCCGAGGCAAAAGATGCCCAGGCTGTGTTTGATGTTGGCGGCAAGCTCTATCTGATTTGTGTTGCCTGTCACCAGGGTTATGACCTGGATGAAGAGTCCTGACTGGCAAGCTTGTTTTGCTGTGGCGAATTGCAGCAGCGCTGCTATGTACTCTGTTTGCGCTATCCGCCTTTGGACATAACCTAAGTTCCAGCAACGCAAACTTTGTCGCGGAGGTGAATGGACCGGCGATACCACTGTTTATGTACCTCGGCGCAAAGCACATGGTCACCGGGTTTGATCACATACTGTATTTGCTGGCGGTAGTGCTTTTGCTTCAGCGGCCGCGAGAGGTGCTGCTACTGGTTAGTCTGTTTGCTCTTGGACATAGCCTTACTCTTATAGGTGGTGTCTGGTTATCAATTAATATGAACCCTGGCTGGATTGATGCGCTGATTGGCATGTCGATAGCCTACAAGGCGTTTGAAAACCTGGGAGGATTTGCTGGTCTTGATCGCTGGCTTCCACCGGCGAGTGCTGCAGTGTTTGTGTTTGGTCTTATGCATGGTTTTGGACTAGCGACCAAATTGCAAAGTATCTACAGCGGGGGCGATGGCTTTCTGCTTAATTTGCTTGCGTTCAATATCGGAGTGGAGCTGGGTCAGCTCATTGCTCTGACCTTTCTTTTGGGTGGGTTGTACTTCTTAAGACAGACAGCGTCGTTTGCTCGTTGGGCTCAAGCAGGGAGTTTTGTACTTCTGGTGTGTGGCTTTGCGTTTGCCTGCTACCACGGCCTTGATCTTCAGCTCAGGAGTTGACATGGATAACGATGCCGCCCAGTCGCCGGGGTTGTTTAGATCGAAGGCCGCCCGACTGTGGGGGACACTGCTAGCCCTCCTGCTTGCCTGTTTTTTACTGGTTGGCATTGTTATGCCTGCTGAATATTCGCTGGATCCTTTTGGCACAGGACGTGCGTTGGGTCTTTTAGGGCTGGCTGAGGGTGGCGCCGCTGTAGTGATTGAAGAACAACAAGCCCATCGCACTGACGAACAGGAGTTTGTACTCGCTCCTTTTGAGTCCGTGGAATACAGTTTTGAACTGGCCCAGGGAGCGACTATGGTGTTTTCGTGGCAGGCAACGGATGAGGTGGTTTTTAACTTGCACAGTTCACCGTTGTTGCTGCCTGATGGCGCAGCTATCGACTATGCAGAGAGTTTTTCGTCTGGCAGAGAGCGTAGGGCTCAGGGTACTTACACTGCCCCCTTTACTGGCCGCCACGGTTGGTTTTGGGAAAACAGAAACGCACAACAGGTGCGGCTTAAGCTGTTGGTGAGCGGTTTTATCTGGGCGCCGCGACGTTCATCGGTGAGCGGCGAAGAACAGCGACAGCTACAGCCGGTCTTTGGCATACTGCCAGCGACACCAAGAGGGGATAACCAAGGGGAGAAGAAATGACAAGTACCGGCAAATGCCTTTGCGGCGCTGTTTCCTTTGTGGCGCAAGACGTTGAAACCGATTTTCACGCGTGTCATTGCACTATGTGCCGTAAGTGGTCCGGCGGACCAGGCTTTGGTGTTGGGGTAGGGTCTATTGAGATTTCTGGCGAAGAACAGATGGCGTCCTACAAATCCAGCGATTGGGCAGAACGTTGTTTTTGTAAGCAGTGTGGAACCAACCTGTTTTATCGGATGCCAGAGACCGGAATGACGGTGGTTTGGGCAGGCGCGTTTGATGATCAGGATGCGCTTAACTTAACCGGCGAAATCTACATTGATGAGAAGCCCAAGGCCTACGACTTTCAAGGGGACCACCCACGTCAAACCGGTGAGGAGTTTCTGGCCTCTATAGGGATGCCCCCGGGTTAGCCCCGGTATCTCATGGCAACCGCAGCAGGACAAAAGCTTTCAACTGTTAACCAGGCAAACCAGGCCAGAGAATCAGAAGACTCATCGGGTCTGACGCCAGGAGTTATCGTCTCTTATTCGGCGGTTGGAGTACCGATGGCCGCGATGGCGATGCCGATCGCGGTCTATCTGCCACCCTTGTACTCAAGTCTTGGCCTTAGTCTTGCCACCGTTGGCCTGGTTTTCACCCTGGTGCGCGTTTTTGATGTGGTTACAGATCCGATTATGGGTCTGCTTATCGATCGCTTTGAAACTCGCTGGGGCAGGCGCAAACACTGGATTGCCATTTCAGCGCCGCTGCAGATGCTCGCGGTGTATATGGTATTTATGCCAGATGCGCAGCAGGTATCCGGGCTGTATCTTGGTTTCTGGATGGCGGTGCTCTATATCGGCTATACCATGATGGCGATCTCTCATCAGTCCTGGGGTGCAGAGCTTTCACAGACCTACGATGATCGTTCTCGACTCTTTGGTTGGCGAGAAGTGTTTGTTATTGGCGGTATGACCTCGGTATTGGCTGTGCCTGCGGTGCTTGCTGTACTAAGTCCTGATGCCAGTTTGCAGGCCAAGGTGTTCAGCATGGGGCTGTTCTGTCTGGTCATGTTTCCGCTTACCTCTTTTATAACGCTTGTGAACGTGCCCGATAGCACGCGCAAGAGTGCCAGCCAGGTCGAATTTTCCGAAGCCCTGGCACTTTTGATAAGCAACCGTCTGTTGTGGCGGATCCTCGCTTCTGATTTGCTTTCCGGTTTAGGTACTGGCGTGGCCGGAGCGCTGTACATTTTTCTGGCGCGGTATGTCTTTGAGGTGCCGGAACACGCAAGTGTGGCGCTGTTGTTTTATTTTATCTCGGCATTTTGCGCAATGCCGATCTGGACAAGAATCGCAGTGGCGGTGGGCAAAGCGCGCACCATGCGCTGGGCGCTGATATACGGCAGCGTCGTAATGCTTGGTTTGTACTTTCTGGCAGCGCCGGGCAGCGCTCTGGGGCTTTGGGTGTTTACGATCACCTATGGCATTGCTTACGGTGCGGCTCCTGCATTGTTGCGATCGATGATGGCCGATATCACCGATGCGGATGAGCTTGAAAGCGGAGAGCAACGAGCTGGATTGTTCTTTGCGCTGCTAACCACCACCAACAAGCTCGGTGCCGCCTTGGCGGTAGGTGCATGCTTCCTGGTATTGGAGCAGGTTTTTGGATTTGTAGATCGTGCAGGAAACACACCAGAGGCCATTCACGGGGTTCTTGTCACTTACTGTGTGGGTACCGGAATTGGTTTGTTTTTAGCCTATCTGCCGATGATCAATTACCCGCTAAACAGTGCGAAGCACGCAGACATTCGACGACAACTTAATGAGCGAGAAGCGGCTCGACTGGAAGCGGTTTAGTCTTGGGCTGTGCCCTAAAAGCCTTTATCCAAATCTACAGGCTCTGGTATTTCACCCTTTGTTCGATAGTTGCGGATGTTCAACGCTGCAATTTTGGCTGCAGTGCGCGGACTGGTTGGGGCTGCGATATGCGGCAGCACCGTTACCTTGTTGTGCTGCCAAAGGGGGCTTGATGCTGGCAGAGGTTCCTGGTCAAAGACATCGAGTACAGCGTGATTCAATTGATTGTGATCAAGTGCATCCAGTAAGGCGTTGGTATTTACGATTGGCCCTCTGGCAAAGTTAATTAGGCTTGCTGTTGCCGGTAGCAAGCTCAGTGCCTGCTTATCAATCAGGTTGTTGGTTTTCTTTGTGAGCGGTAACAGCACAATCAGTATGTCGGTTTTGGACAACATATCCGCCAGTGCCTTGGGACCGCTACAGCAGGTGACACCCGGTAGAGTTTTGTGCCCGGAACTCCAGGCGCTCACAGAAAATCCATGATCAGCAAGGCGTTGTGCACATGCTGTACCAAGTTGACCCAGCCCCAATAGAGAAACTCTGCGGTTGTCAGCAGTTGTGTGGCCAAGCTGTTGCCAGCGCTTGTCGCGCTGAAGTTCTGCGTACTCCGTCATGCGCAGATGCAGAAAGAGCGTCCAGGCGAGCGTCGTTTCAGACATGTTGAGCGCAAGCTGTGGATCTACAAGTCTCACCAGTTGCAGATTGTTGTTGCGTGCCAACTCAACCAGATTTTCAACCCCTGCCCACATACTCTGTAACCAGCGAAGTCTTGGCAGATGCGTTAACATGGAAACATCTGGATTGTCGGCGATGGCAACATCAGCGTTAGCCAGTTCTTGTGACGAGAAGTTCTCGACCAAATCTATGTTCTCCTCAGGTAACTCATCTCTGAGGCAGGTCAGCAGTTCGGTTTTAAGGCGATTGCTTTTAAGTGAGAGCAGCGGCAACACAGGCCATGGCCGATCAGACATTGGGCATGCCAACTTCTAGATCAGTACTGAACAGCTCGCTTTCGCTACGCAGACATTTGAGCTCAATGGCATTGTGACTTGGATCTTCTACAAACAAGGTACGCTGTGCTCCAGCCTTGTCCGGGTAACGCTCCAACGGATCCAGAATAAACGCAGTGCCGGCTGCACGTAGCCTCAACAGGCAGGATTCCCAGGTCTGGGGATCGAGCACCACACCGAAGTGAGGCATGGGAACCTTTATCTGCTCCACACTGCCCGTTAGCGTGCTCACCGTGGGTTGCCCCAGATGGAGCGACAGCTGATGCCCAAAAAAGTCAAAATCTACCCACCGCTCGGTGCTGCGGCCCTCAAGGCAGTTAAGTACCCCGCCATAAAAGTCTCGACTTTCTTGCAAACTGGTTATGTGAAGAGACAGGTGGAAGATGGCTCTTGGGTTGGAATTCATCAGGCTGCTACTATGAGTGGCTATCCAGATGTGTATTGTTACTTAGCGCACTGGATATGCAAATCCAGAAAAGCGAAGCAGGACTTTCAGATGAAAACAGCATCAAACCAACGATCTCGCATGGCCCTTATCCCAGCGGCCCTCACTCTATTTCTCACTGCATTCCTCTGTGGGTTTACTACCTCTGTCCAGGCTCACAATCACGAACCACTCGATCTGGATGGTTTATTAAAGGCCTTTGGCTGGGACTTCGATACCGCAGAGATCAAGGTAGAGAAGCTTACGGATAACTTTTTTGTGCTGTTTGGCATCGGCGGCAACATTGGTGTGTCTGTTGGCGAGAACGGCACCATGATTGTGGATGATCAGTTCCCGCAGATGATGCCCAAGATTGAAGAGGCTCTGGCGGGGCTGCCTGGTAGCCAGGGCAAAAAAGTGGATTTTGCGATCAACACGCATTGGCACTTTGATCACGCTGAGGGAAATCTTAGTCTTGGTCCAGCGGGCACCTGGATTGTTGCCCAGGAAAATTCGCGGGAGATGATGCAGGACGATCATGTGATCAATCTTGCGGTGGTCAAGTATTTGCAGAAGGCATATCCCGATCAGGCGTTGCCGGTGATCACCTATAAGGATCGCATGCGATTTCACTTTAATGGCGAGCAGATCGACCTACTGCACTTTGGACCGGCACACACCACAGGCGATACCGCGGTGTACTTTCGGGGAACCAACGCGGTTCACTTTGGAGATGTCTTTAACCGCGGCTACCCCTTCATTGATGCCGATAATGGTGGAGACATCGATGGCATGGC
Organism: uncultured Pseudomonadales bacterium; assembly: GCA_964634815.1. Lineage (GTDB taxonomy): Bacteria > Pseudomonadota > Gammaproteobacteria > Pseudomonadales > Azotimanducaceae > JALZVT01. The sequence goes on from CAZWMD010000053.1 coordinate 24,587, forward strand.
GGCGTTCTGTGAGTCTGTGCTTCAGGTGATTGAGAAAGACACTCGGGTGATTCCGGGTCATGGTGAGGTGGGCACTTATAATGATCTTGCGGCCTACATAAGCATGCTGAAAACCATAAGTCTGCGTATCGGCGGCATGATTTCAGACGGCCTGACCGTGGAGCAGGTTGCCGCGGCCAAGCCAACCGCTCAATACGACAAGGTGTATGGCGATCCGACCGGATTTGTTAATCGGGTTTATGCCAGTCTGATCAAGAAAAAGCCCTGAGATCTTCTATGGCTCAGCGATCGCAAGGCTAAAGGCAACCAGCAGTGGCAGTGCTGCCATTGTTATCAGGGTGGAGGCCAGAACAGCCGCCGCCACCTTTTCCGGATCGCGGTTGAACCGGTCAGCAAACACAAAATTAAACACAGCTACTGGCATGCTGGCTTGCAGAAACAGCACGCCCGCTGCGATTCCTTCGAGTTCAAGCAACCAGATCATAAATAGTCCTGCTGTTATTCCCAGGATCAGGCGTGCCACGGCGAGTGCGAGAGCCAGGGGCAGATCACTCATTGCGAGTCGGGCGAGTGAGGTCCCAAGCATCAGCAGCATTGCAGGTATCAAAATGCCACCCAGTAGATTGGTGGTATTGCTTAGCCAGGCTGGAATGGCGATATCACCGACCAGCGCAATGCAGGACAGAATTACCGCCCAGATGATGGGCTGGCGAACAAGTACGCGCGGTTCGAAAGACCCTGACGATACGGCGAGCCCCAGAGAATGTTGTGCCAGGGAGTGCACAAAGAACACAACAATCCCCAGTGCGAGACCGGCATCCGAGAACGTGAGCATAACCAGCGGCAGCCCCATATTACCGGTATTGCCAAGACTCAGGGTCGGCAGAAACGCTCTGTTGTCCAGACGCGCAAGCTTAAGACCGATGTAGGCGACTACCCCACAGATAGTAATAACGCCGATGGCAGCGAGTCCAAGACTGCGTAGCTCGCTGAGTTCCGGACGCAGTGAAGTTAGCGAGTGAAATACAAGGCAGGGCGTGCCAATGTACATAACCAGTGAACTGATTGTCGCGTTATCAAAGGGTTGTTCTTTACGAGCCCAGAGGTATCCGAGTGCCGTAATGACAAAGATGGGTGTGACAACAGAAATTATCTGGATGAGCATTTAGTGCGATGAATCAAATTGTGCGGTAACAGCCCAGAATGACACAAACGATCAAAAATCTGTTGGTTTTGTTCTTTGCACAGCTGGCTTTTAGTACCGGCACGGTGCTGTTGGTCACTGTGGGTGGCGTTGTTGGCTCGTTGCTCGCAAGCGACAAATCTATCGCGACCTTGCCCATGGTGTTTTTTGTGGTTGGTACTGCGGTAACGACCATACCTGCAGCCTTGAGCATGCAGCGCATTGGTCGCAGGTACGGATTCTGTGGTAGTGCGCTACTGGGTTGCCTGGGGGCCTGGTTGGGCGCAGAAGCGGTTCAATTTGGTAGTTTCTCACTGTTTTGTATCGCCGCCTCATTCCTGGGAATGACGATGGCGTTTGCGCAGCAGTTTCGTTTTGCGGCAACCGAGAGTGTCTCAGAGTCGGGCGCGGCCTACGCCGTTGCCTTTGTATTACTCGGCTCTATTGGTGGTGCGTTTCTAGGGCCAGCACTCGCGGGCCTCACCAGTGATGCGTCGATAGCTGCGGGATTTAAATCTGCCTTTCAATGGGCGGCAGGGTTTTACCTGGTTGCCTGTGCGGTGTTGTTTTTTTATCACAATGCCCTGTCTGAAGATGCCCAGATTGACTCTGTTCCAGCGCGACCTTTGTTGGGTATCGTTCGAAACCCACTTTTTGTTATTGCCGTATTGGGAGGTGTTGTCGGCCAGGGTGTGATGACCTATCTCATGACCGCTACCCCTTTGTCGATGCATGTTGTTGATGGTCATAGCATGGCGGATACGGGCGCAGTTATCAGAGCCCATGTGATTGCCATGTACTTGCCTTCACTGGTTACGGCACCACTTATTGCCCGATTTGGTGCCCAGCGCCTGATGTTCGCAGGTGTTTTGGCAATGCTGCTTACTTTGGTATGTGGGTTGTCGGGGCAGGCGGTAATGCACTATTGGTGGGCACTTGTACTACTCGGTGTTGGCTGGAACTTTCTGTTTATAGGCGGTACCACCTTGCTGGTACAAAACTATAGTGCCTCTGAGCGCTTCAAAGCGCAGGCGTTTAATGACTTCAGTGTGTTTGGTGCCTCTGCGCTTGCCAGCTTATTGGCGGGTACCCTCATGTTTCAGTTAGGGTGGCAGGCCGTTTTGTATTCAGCACTGCCTTTTCTGCTCGCGATGATCGGTGTGTTGCTTTGGTCTTTTAGAATCAGCCGTCGGTAAGTTCCGGATCAAGCAGCGAGTTCACTGTCTTTATCAAGTCAGGTATGTCGTACGGCTTCTGTAGCAGCGCGCAGTTGTTTTGGTGCTCGATCCAGCCTTTGGCATCCCCCATAAAGCCGGTACAGATAACAATAGGCAGATTGGCATTTTCCGCCCGAATAGCTTCCATTGCAGCCCGTCCGCCCATGCCCGGCATTCGCAGGTCCATCACAATGGCGTCAGGCAAATGACTTTGAACTTCAAGTAAGGCTTCTTCGCCACTTTTACACCCACGAACGACAAAGCCTTCGCGCTGCAAGAGCTGAGACGTTACCCCTCGCACCGCAGGCTCGTCATCTACCACCAATACTTCGCGTGCCACGGCAGCGTTTCTTGCTGAAATTTTCTCATCGGGAATCTTTTGGGTGGAGCTTTGTTTGGGTAAGAAAAGACAAAACTGGTTGCTGCCATCGGATGCCCGATCTACGTTCAGAAACGCACCGAATGCGGCGGCGTCATTACGAGCTCCCAGCAGTCCGATGCCGCGATCACCAACTCTGTGAGGGCTGAAGAGTTCCTCCCGCTCCGTTGCGGTCATGGGTTGGGCGCCGTCGCTAATGGCGATAACACAAAAATCTCTGGAAGGTGGCGCAACAAAGTCTTCGGGTAACAGGGCGTGCTCCAATACGGTTAGCGTAATGGACGAGGCAGGGTTAGCAGCGTTGGCCGCCTCCAGCAGCAATTTAGTGATCAAGTCTTGCAGAACGATGCGATTTACTCTCAAAAATATCGGCTCGTCCTGAACATTGAGGTTAATGTCGATGCCCTGGGGAAAGGTTCGCCACACGATGGTGCAGAGCTCAGTGATTAGTTGGTTAAGCTCCAAAGTTTCAAAATCGGTTCCACCGCGCGAAGAAAAATGTCCAAGTTGCTGAGTTAGGTTTCTTGCTCTGGTGGCGGCCCGCATGATTTCTCGTGACTGACGTTTATGCGTGCTGGTATGCACAGACTCTTCGAGCATTGCTGCGTTACCAAGAATAGGCACCAGAATGTTGTTCAGATCGTGAGCGATACCTCCAGCTAGCCGTCCAAGCGTTGCCAGATTCCGTTCTGTTAGCACACGTTCCTGCAAGAGTGCTCTATCAACGGATTGCAGTTTTAGTGCTTCTATAAATTCAGCCCGCTCTGCGAGCAGGGAGTGATGCTGGTGGGAGTAGAACTTGCGTAGATAGAACCCCAGATAGCAGATAAACATGGCGCCCAGCGTAGACAGAAAAGCGAATATCCAGTCTGCCTCCCACGACAGCTTTGTACCGATCCAGGCCACCACTGCCATCTGCGGAATCGAAACAATCAACAAGCCGATTAAGCGTGGGTAAATCAGGGCGGTGCATATCATACCCAGCACACCGGCTCCTGCATGGCGGCCGTCGCCGGTTTCGAATAACGCATAGGCGTTGTTGAAAGCCACTACGGCGATTAAAACACCGCCAATCAGTATGTGTTTTCGACCGTTGTCATCAGCTTCCATAGTGCTGAAGCGGGCTGAAATTACAGTGATTGCCACTGCCAATATGGCGGTTAGGCTATTGGCTAGTGCCAGATTATGGGTGTAGAGGTCTGAACTTGCGTCCAGAAAGAATGGTGGCAGTGCCAGGCTGATAGCCACAGCCGCAGACGACCAGGGCAAAATCCTGGCGTAGCTGTTGAGCTCTGCGCGGTTGGTTTGCGCGCCGTGGCCCCGATCTGGTTGCGGTGATGGCCCAATCATTGGGGATGACATGAGCGACTCTTCCCTGAGCTGTAGTGGTTCTAAATCGACTTAGGTTCGTATTCCTACTATGGTCTGTTCTTTTGGACCGAAGGTCCAGAACATCTGCGCGAGGAACCTGCAATGAATACTGACGCTGCGCCTGAAAAACGTGGATTCTCCGGCAAACAAGTGCTGTTGTTCCTGCTGCTGGC
>CAZWMD010000054.1:0-2330 GCA_964634815.1 uncultured Pseudomonadales bacterium
GCCAATGAATGAGGCTACCGCTTGGCTGCAGCAGCATGCCAACTGGCCTTTGGTGCATGACTTTTTTTCGGATGTTGGGGGCCCCCTCGGCTGGTGGCTGTTGCTGCAGTTTGTTGTGCTGTTGGTCGGCACTCAGCGCGGGCTTCGACTGGCCTGGTTTGTTTGGGTAGCGGGGCTAACCAATACCTGGCTGAAATGGATCTGGGCCGACCCCAGGCCTTATTGGATCGATGACTCTGTCTCGGCAATACGTGCAAGCCAGGGTTTTGGCATGCCATCGGGACACGCCCAGGGTGCCATGTCAGTTTGGCTGGGCTTGTGGCTCGCTCTTGATAAGCACCGCACCAGATTGTTGTTGGCCCTTGTTGTGACCTTTGTGATTTTCACCGGGGTGTCGCGGGTCTACTACGGAGTGCACTCGGTTGCCCAGGTTCTTGTTGGTTTTGGTTTTGGGCTGGCCTTGACGCTGGTAGTGGCCTGGCTGTTGCCGCGGCTGGAGGCCTGGTTGCGGCCACAAGGTCTGAGTTTTCGCGCGCTCTTTGCGTTGGGTGTCGTTGGCCTTGCGGCGCTTCTGTCATGGCTTGTGTACCTGCTGCGTGCGGACTTTGTGGCACCGCAGGTTTGGCGGGAACGGTTTGAAGCGACACAGATTCAACTCGGACACACAGGTGAGCTTGGTGATATGGGGCTGACTCACGACGGTTCTGTGTTACTGGTTGCAATACTTGCCGGGTATGCCCTGCTTGCTCTGGTGGCCTCAGAGCGCGGCCATCGGGTTGCGCTCACTGTGGGGAGCAGGGTGAACTGCATACTGGTTGCGATAGTCATCAACTGCGCGGTGTTAGCCCTGTTACAGCAGTTGAATGCGGGTGTCGGAGCGGCAGCGGTCTGGTTACTGCTGCAGCCGCTTGTCGGGCTGTGGCTGCCACTGCATCTGTTTGGTCAGCGTTCCATTGACTGACCCGACCCAACCCGGCATACATCTTGGCCTTACTCCCTGGAGTATGAAGTCGGATACGCTGGCTGAGCAGGCCCGATTGGCAGAGGATTTTGGATACGATTCGATCTGGCTACCCGAAAACCACTTTTCGGGTCTGGCGGCGGTGCCTGATCCACTGATGTTGCTGGCCTCGATGGCAGGTACCACCAGCAAGATCGCTCTGGGCACTACGTCGTACTTACTGCCGCTACGTCATCCTTTGCAGGCGGCTGAACAGGTGGCGGTACTGGATCAGCTTTCCAATGGCCGACTCATACTCGGTTTGGGTCGAGGCTATCAGGCGCCAACCTATGCCGCGTTTGGAATTGCCATGCGGCAAAAGCGGGCGATTTTTGCTCAGTCGCTTGCCGTGATGCGTCGAGCCTGGGCTGGTGAGGAACTGCAGATGTTGGAAGGAGCTACTCCGGTGACTCTTGCGCCACTGCCGGTACAGCGTCCGCACCCACCGTTATGGGTGGCCGCCTTTGGACCAAAGGCGCTTGCCCAGGTGGGCGGCCTCGGTCTCCCGTATCTCGCCTCTCCAGTGGAATCTCGTCAGGATCTTGCGAACAACCTGCGAACACTGCGTGAGGCTTGTGATGCAGCCGGTCAGCCAATTCCACGATCGGTGCCCGTTATGCGTACCCTTTTTATGTCCGAAGATGCCGCGCAGTTAAAAGCGGCGCGACAAGAACTCGCAAAATCCATGAAGCAGATGGCTGGGGCGGGTCCTGCTCACCTTGCAAAGGCGGCACTTGCTGATGTGGAAGATGTTGCCATTGTGGGTACACCCAAAGAGGTCCGTGATCAGGTCGCTCAATACCGTGATGAGCTGGGTATGACCCACCTGATTGCCACTCGTTTGCGCTTCAGTGGCAAGGGCGGCATAAATAACGAAGCGTTGCAGTTGAGCGCACAGCAATTACCGGAAATACTGGCAGGGCTTTGATAGAGAGTTAAGGAGGGGGCTCGTGGGATACAAAATACTTTGGCCAATTATGCGGTGGGCGGATGATCGGCAAATTGAGCTGGACGCCGTTGGCGATAAACATGAGGCTATTTTTGCCAACCGCTTTGCTGAGGTTACCGATGAGCAGTGGGCGCAGTGCGATGTTGTGGTCGCAACACCAGACATTCCGGCCGAGTTCAGAGCCAAGCTCAAGAAATGCCGCATTTTCATTACGCCAAAGGTGGGCTTTGACAACATAGACCTCGCTGCCTGGGGCGAAATGGGCATACCGGTCAGTAACGTTCCTGATTACGGGACCATGGAGGTGGCTGACCACGCCATAGCGCTCATGATGTCATTGATGAAAGGCATCACCTTTCATACCCGCGAACTCAAGAAAGA
>CAZWMD010000054.1:2430-28897 GCA_964634815.1 uncultured Pseudomonadales bacterium
CAACGATGAAGAGTGGATCGCAGATCGCTTGCTCATCACGCCCCACTCGGCTTTTTATACCCCGGAGAGTATGCGGGACATGCGCGCCAAAGGTGTCCATGTCGCTATTGAATATCTGGATGGTGGCCGCCTACAAAACTGTGTGAACAGCGACTTTCTGAAAACCTGAGAACTAACTGGTTTCGAGCGGAATTTGCAGCGTGCGTCGCAACCAGCCCGTGAGCAGATAGAACGGAATGGTATCAAGCAGAGCGACGACCAACTTGAACAGGTAGTTGCTGAACATCAGTACCAAGAGCGCCCCAATGGTGGTGTTGCCGGCGAGATAGACTGCGCCAAAGGTGACAGCAATTACCATAAATGAATCGACCATTTGACTGATGAGAGTCGAAAAATTGTTGCGCAACCAAAGATGCTTACCGTTTGTGAGTTTCTTGAAGAAGTGAAATAACTGAACATCGCAGAATTGGGCCGCGATGTAGGCGAGCATAGAGGCCATTACCGCGCCAGATGTGCACACATACATGAGTTCGAACAGCTCGACCGTTCCGGAAAGCGTTGCTCCGCTGGGCGTGCCAACTTCCTCGGCAAGCTGCAGTACTTCCCAGGGCGCCCGCTCCGCACCAGCGGGAAGGTTATTGCCAAGCCACATCACGCCGATTATGAAAATGTTTAGTCCTAACCCCACCCATACCAGGAAGTTAGCTCTGGCGCGGCCATATATCTCTGAAATCAGATCGGTGCACAGGAAGGTCAGCGGGTAGGGCAGGACACCGACAGCAAGCGACAAGGGACCTAGCTGTATGAACCGGGTGATGCCTATGATGTTCAACATTGTCATGGCGCACAGAAAGGTACCCGCCAGTACCAAAAAGACTTGCTCGCGGCGTTCGCGTAGCTCGGGGCTGACTTCTTCGCTTAGACGTTGCTCGTGTATCACCTGATCGCTCACGCTGCTGGCTCCTGTTACTTACGCCTCTACCTGGCCAAGGTTTGCGTGGATAGTTGCGCCGTTGAGCACAGGGTTTGAGGCCGCAAACAGTACAGTTGAAGCGATTTCATCGGGCTCGATAAGTCGTTTGAAGGCGGACATACCGGCAACAAAATCCATCGACTCTTCGCCAACATGATCACGGAGCATTTGCGTATCGGTGAAGCCAGGGCAAACGCAAGCAGTATGTATTTTACCGCCCGCGAGATCCTGGCAAGTACTACGCATCATACCGATGGTAGCGTGTTTGCTGGTTACATAGCTGAAGCTATTGGGTACTGCTTTTTCACTCAAGGTAGACCCAATGTAGATGATGCTTGAGGATGTTTGCATGTGCGGTATGCACAGGGTGTTCAGAGTGTTTGGGGCAATCAGATTCACTTCGTAAATACGTCGTAGTTCTGCGCTATCTGTAGTTCCGACAGCATCGTTGGTTAGCACGGATGCATTATGAACCAGACATATTTGTTCAGCGTCAGCCAATTCGGGGGTGATGTCTTTAGCCACATCATCAACAAAACCGGCACTTGAGAGATCACAGGCCAGTGATCGGACCGCGCTGTTTGGGCATGCCCGACGAGAAAGGTTGATGACTCGATAGCCGTTATCCAAAAAGGTTTCCGCGCACGCCAGTCCTATGCCTGAGCTTGCACCGGTAATCAGAAGAAGTTTCAAAGTCAGATTTCCTTTTTTTCGCCAGGGTTTGTGCCTGGAGTCGGGTCTGGCTGGTGGGACGACCAGTCAGAGCGAGCCCACTGATCGTTTCCGGAAGCAACCCGAACAAGCAGGTGTTTGATTGGCAGAGCCTTCACCGCTGGTTCGTCGAGGAGTTGCTCAAGAGCCCAGCCTGCAAGTTCTTCCACGGTGATGTTGCGCACTGGAAGCACTGTCACATCTCTGGGTAGAAATGGAATGCGCTCGCCATTGAACAGTGCAAACACCATGGCCTCTGTTTGTTCGACTTGCAGCCAGGGAGATAATCCTGGAAGGAGCATTTGCTCATCAATGTCTGCACAAAGCGATTTGAGCGCCGTTTTCAGAATGTTGTAGTCGAAACACAGCCCGGTGTCGTCGACCTCTGCGGTAGCCTCACAGCCGATTTGAAAATTGTGGCCATGCAAATTTTCGCGGTCGGTTGATGAAAACAAGGTGAAGTGCGCACATGAAAAGTGCAGGTACTCCTTGTGAATTTCGATGGTGGTTATGGCGTTGTTGGGTGATCGCTGAGTATCGATATCGGGACTAGTCATGTGTCTATGCTACCTCATGTCATGGCGTGGTGAACGCTCATTACCAGTTTTCGACATAGGGGCGCAGTATCACCTCGAATGTCCAGGTTGAACGATGTTGCCTATGGAGCTGCAGGTAGGTCTCGGCGATGTAATCCGGGTCAGCCATATTGTCGTCTACCGTTTCACCGGCCAGCCAGTGCTTGCGGCTGCCGTCTTCCTGGGTCCAGCCAATGGCTGCGTCTATGGGCACATGAGCGACATGAATGCCCTGGGGCATCAGTTCCCTTGCCATACTCTCGGCCAGTCCCTTTTTGCCATGTGAGGCAAGCGCAAATGCGCCACTTTTTGGGTAGCCCTTAAATGCAGCGCTCGCGTTGGTATAGATGATGCTGCCGCGCTTGCCTTGGGTATCAGGTGTACGTTTGAGCATAGATCTCGCGGCTTGTTGACCGACAAGAAAAGCGCTGTACGCGGAGTTTTTCACCGTACTCAATGCAATTTCCGGGTCAGCTTCTGTGATTGATTTGCGGAAGATATCAGGACTGCGGCCATCGATATTGTGGACAACCAACGTTGGTTCACCAAGGCGTTCGGCGACCTCACGGAAGAGTTGATCCACCGCTTTGGCATCAGAGGCGTCACAGGCCAGGCACTCGACGTTGTACTGCTCTGCGAGGCTTTGTAGCGCGGGCTTGTCGGGGTTCCGCGCTGCTACGGCGACCTTCATGCCTTCCTGGGAAAACAGCCGAGCACAACTTGCGCTGATACCTGGTCCACCGCCGATGATAAGTGCAACCTCAGTTTTGAGTTCAGCGGTGTCTACATTTTCAGCGGTCATGATTTTCGTTCCTCATCGATTTGAATACGTTCGGCAATCAGGCCGTAGAAATGCTCAGGTGAGATGGCCTGGGTGGTTTCGAACAGCCAGCCAAGGTGCGCCTCGCAGCCTGTACAGGTAGCAAACCGCCAGGTGTAACCTGGGAACCAGCTATCCGCTCCCGTGGGTTGTCCCGAGATCGTGCAGCCCAGAGCTTGTCGATAGCAACATACGTCAAAATCAATGCCATAAGGGTTTGTGCAAAAATGTTGATGATGGCCGGATACCTTGATCGCATCACCAGCGCGCGCCAGAAGGTGGCTGCAGCGTATGCAGTACACAAACTTATTGTCAGGCGCTGCTTCCTTGTCCAGTAGCGATCTGAGAGTCGGGTGCAGTGCTTGACGGTCTTTATCTATCACGTCCACCATAGCCACAGTCTAACGCGAGGTGTGAATTCATGGCCAAGGGGTCGAGTCAATTTGATGCGATCTATGAGCGAGCGGCGCAGCGCAAGGGCGGCAGCGAGGCGCTCGAGGCAATGCTATCCAAGCCCAGGTCGCCGCGCGGGCTCAAGCGAATCACTGATGACCGGTATTTGTCGGAAATGACGGCTTGCGTGTTTCGAAGTGGATTTGTGTGGCGGATCATCGAAAACAAGTGGCCGGCGTTTGAAGAGGTGTTTCATGAGTTCGACACCATGGCTTGTGCGATGCTTGGTGATGAAGAGCTTGAACATATCACCCAGGATGCCCGCATTGTTCGGCATGCCAAAAAGATCACTGCCGTACGCAACAACGCGTTGTTTATTCGCGAGATTAAAGACCAGCATGGCAGTTTTGGGAGCTGGATTGCCGATTGGCCAGTCACAGATATTGTTGGTCTGTGGGCTGAAATGAAAAAACGCGGTGACCGGCTAGGAGGCCAAACAGGTCGCTACTTTTTGCGTTTTATGGGTAAAGATACGCCGGTACTATCGCGCGATGTTGTTCGTGCCCTGATAGACGCAGGCGTTGTAGAAAAGGAACCCACCAGCAAAAAAGCCCTGAATCAAATGCAGCTTGCGATGAACGATTGGATGGAAGCGAGCGGCCGTTCGCTGACGGAGATTTCGCGAATTTTAGCGTTTTCTACGGGCGATAACTGAGCTAGTGGTTCGGTCTGGCCTGTACTCCCTTAGCCTGTACTCCCTTAGCCCGTACTTTCCTTCATGAAGTAGCTTAGAACAAAGCCGCCCAGAATCCAGAACCCCATATCGTACGCCATGATGGTGAGCTTCCAATCCAACGGAAAATTCCACCAGATCACATCCCCAAGGTTGCTGAACACGGTTGCGGCAAGGCCAGCGAGGATTGCCGTACGCATTCGGTTTGAGTGCATATGCTTCATAAGCAAGGCCAGTAGAAACATCACCAGAATGTTGTGTGCGAGGCCGAGCCCCATATTGCCGAGGTCGCCGGGCAGGGCAGGAGTGTGATCAATGTTCACGGTAGCCCAGACCCCGGAGGTCAGCAGGGCGGTGGATTCTTGTGCAGAGTTCTGCGTGACGCTTGGAATACTGTAATAACCTGATGTTGGGAACATACTCGCAAGTTCCGACTGCACTTGTGCGTCATTCGGTACGCTTTTCCAGGCGTCATAGGGAACCGTGGTTGCCCCCCAGAAAATAAACCCCCACATGAACGTGGCAAAGCCTGCAACGGCGATGCCAATGAAAGTTCGTCCGCTCATGAAATCTCCTGCACTGTGAATAGATCCGTCTTATTTACTGCTGGTTGTTGAGTTATAAGCCTCTATTAGTGACACTGCAATCAATTCCAGGTTGGTTGGTTACTGATTTATGCAGCTTGCTCTCGATGCGCAACAGAAAGACTTTCAACTGTCCGTGCGTCAGTTTCTCAAGGAGAGTTTGCCCACAAGCTACGCCGCGAAGGTGCGGCGTGGTGAAGCGCTTGATGTAGAAGAAACCAACGCCTGGACGCGAACGTTGGCGGCAAAAGGCTGGGCGGCGCCTAACTGGCCCAGTGAACATGGTGGTCCAGGTTGGAACCTAATACAAAGACACCTATTTGATGTGGAGTGTCGGCGAGCGCAGGCGCCTTATCTTTCAGGCTTTGGTTTTACCATGGTTGGACCAGCAATCATTAAGTACGGCACACCCGAACAGCAAAAGGAACATCTGCCCAAAATTCTCAACGCCGAGCGTCTGTGGTGTCAGGGCTATTCGGAGCCCGGCGCTGGTTCTGATCTCGCCTCGGTCAGTACCCGAGCCGAGCGTGTGGGTGATGATTACATTATCAATGGCAGCAAGATCTGGACGAGTGCGGCGGAGCTCGCCGACTGGATTTTTGTGCTGGTTCGAACAGACTCATCGGTCCAGCAACAAAAAGGCATCAGTTTTTTATTGCTGGATATCAAGTCTCCAGGGGTCAGGGTCGAACCGCTCTATGCGTTCAATGGCAAACGGTTGTGGAATCAGGTGTTTTTTGAAAACGTCACCGTTCCTGTTGCCAATCGTTTGGGTGAGGAAAATCGCGGCTGGACGGTGGCCAAGAGTTTGCTCGGCGATGAGCGACTGATGGTAAGTCGGGTTGCTGAGAACAAACGCATGCTGGGTGTATTGCAGAGCGTGCTGGCGGTGGAGCACGAATCGGACAGCACTCTGTCTGCCACAACTTATTATCGTCGGCAGTTGGATGAACTGGATGTGCGTCTGCAGGCGCTTGAGATGACCAGCCTGCGTTTGTTGCTGGAAGCTGACGCTGGTGGTCAGGTAGGGGCTGAGCCTTCGATGCTAAAACTCAAGGGCAGTGAGCTTGTGCAAGCGATGGACGAATTGCTGTTTGAGGCGATTGGGCATTGGGTCCTGCCGTTGGATGGCTCTCTCGGCCGTGATGGACCCAGCCCCGATTACGCCGAATTCGTTGCATCCGGACGCTTTCATCACCGCGGTTACACCATCGCTGGAGGATCCAGCGAGGTGCAGCACAATATTATTGCCAAGGCGGTGCTGGGGCTCTAGGTAATTTCCCCGGAGAACTTTTTAAAGTAACTCTTTGATAGGTACGTTGTTGTCGGCCAATCTGGATTTGTCGACAACCTTCCCCACCAACTGTTTCGCGGCCATAAATTCTCTGGGGCAGTTCACCGCATCAACAGCAACGATTTTGTCGTCTTTCAAATAGAACACGGCAAACTCATTGGCCGCCATATCACCTCTTTGCACCGTCTCCTCGCCATCTGCCGAGAAGCCGAGCATTTGCAGCTTAAGCTCATATTGATCAGACCAGAACCAGGGCATGCTGTTGTAGGTCTTGTCCTTTCCGACAATCGTCGCGGCAGTGACTCTGGCCTGCTCCATTGCGTTGGGTACGCTTTCGAGGCGTAACCGCCGATCGAGCAGGTCGTTGGGATGATTACTGCAATCGCCGATTGCATAGACAGCGTCTGCTGAGGTCTTGCAGCGGTTGTCTACGACAACACCGTTATCGCAGGTAATGCCAGCCTCCTGGGCAAGCTCGGTGTTGGGTATAACGCCGATGCCAACTACCACAAGATCGGCGGCTATTTCTTCTTCACCGCAGACCACGGCTTCTACCTGACCGTCGCCGGTCAACGCGCTGGCGCCTGTGTTGGTTCGAATGTCTATGCCACGGGAGCTGTGTAGCGCGGTGTAGAACTCGCTCATCTGCGTTGTGGTTACGCGTTGCAGGATGCGATCTTCCATTTCCAGAACCGTGACCTGCAGTCCGGCCTCGATCGCAACGGCAGCCACTTCTAGGCCGATATAGCCCCCACCTACGATGACCAATTTCTTTCCAGCGCTGAGTTCTGCACGAATGCCATCGACATCAGCGATAGTGCGAAGGTAGTGCACTCCGTTGAGGTCTGCGCCAGGAATAGGCAGTTGCCGGGGACGCGTGCCAGTGGCAATAATCAAATGCTCATAGCTAAGTGTCTCGCCCGCGCTTGTGGTGACGCTTTTCGCTTTGGTGTCGAGCGATTCAACCCTGGTGCCTTTTTTTAGGTTGATATCCTTACCCTCGTAAAAGGCCTCCGGCCGCAAATAGACCTTGTCGATGGACTGCTCCCCGGCAAGATATTGTTTGGACAAAGGCGGGCGCTGGTAGGGCGGGTGTGGCTCCTCGCCGATGATTGTGATTGCGCCTTCGTAGCCTTCTTGCCGCAGACTGGCAGCTGCCTGGCCTGCCGCGTGACCGCCGCCTACGATAATTACTGACATGAAACATCCATTGATCGACTGTTGATCCGGTAAATTTACCATAGGCTGCCTGCTACCATGCTCTGCTGGAGCGCCTTGAGGAACAAAACGATGAGCACTGCGACTTTCACCTCTCTAACAGAGATGGTGCATATGGCCCGGGCAAGTCTATCCCGCAATTCCTGGGATTACCTGATGGGTGGGGCTGACACGGAAACTACCCTGAAGCGCAATCGGCTGAGTATTGATTGTCTGCAGTTTCGTCCGCGGGTGCTCAATGACGTGCGCGAGGTGAGTGTGGAAACGCAGCTGTTAGGCCATAGCCTGCGGATGCCCGTTTTTTTGCCGCCTATTGGCAGCGTTCAACTGTTCGAGGCCGGTGGCGGTGCGTCTGTTGCGCTGGGCGCGGAAGCGTTTGGCACCATGCAGATTCTGAGTTCGGTGTGCCTGCCCAGCTATGAGGAGGTTGCCAGTGTTGGGGCTGCGCCCAAGGTCTATCAGCTCTACCTGATGGGTGATCAGGGTTGGATGGATGACATCATTGCTCGCAGCATTGAGCTGGGTTATGTGGGGTTTTGTCTGACAGCGGATACTCAGGTGTACTCCCGACGGGAGCGCGACATTCTTAAACGCTGGCGTCCGCCATCTGGCAGCTCGGCAGTGCAGAGTGATTTTGGCTATCAGGCCGGGATGAGTTGGGAAACGGTGTCGCACATTAAAGAAAAGTTTGATATCCCATTGATTGTTAAGGGTATAAATCGCAGTGAGGATGCAGCCCGAGCGGTGGAGGCAGGCGTGGATGTGGTTTATGTGTCCAACCACGGCGGTCGGCAGCTAGATCATGGGCGGGGGTGCATCGATTCACTGCCCGAGGTGGTGGCGGCTGTAGATGGACGTGTACCGGTTGTGGTGGATGGGGGGTTCTTGCGCGGCGCAGATGTGGTCAAGGCGCTCTGTCGGGGTGCAACGGCTGTTGGCATGGGGCGCTTGGAAGGCCTGGCCATGGCGGCTGGTGGTGCGGCGGGTATTGTTCGGGCGCTGGAACTGGTGGAGCAGGAAATCAAAACCACCATGGCGCTGATGGGGGCCGCCGGGCTCGGCGATCTGAAACCGGATTTTCTGGAGACCGCTCCCTTGGTGCAAGCGCCACACGCTGTCAGTGCCTTCCCGCTGCTGGACGACAACTATTTCACGAGCGACTAGGGTTTAGTCGCGTTTTGTCAGTCGCTTTTTGAAGGGGTGCCGGGGCCGGTGCCGCCATCGCGGGGCATCATCATGGGAAAGGGGGTCACGTTGGCGCCTTTGGGATCCGTAATTTTTGCCACTCCTTCGCGCTCCACTTCGTCGATACGTATAACGCTGTGCATGGGTATAAAGCTACGCTGAACGCCTTCAAATTCGGTGCGTAGCTTGTCCTCGGCCGGATCAATAACCACCTGAGTGGGTTTACCGAACACGTAGTCCTCGACCTCTATGAATCCATACAGCTCACTTTGATAGATATTTTTGGCGTACACCTCGTAGATCTGGCCCTGGTTGTGGAACATCACCTTGTAGAGGCTGTTTTCTTCGCTCATCTAGCGTCCTGTCTGATTCCAACGTTTGCCTGAAAGACCCTGGGTTGCCCAACATAGCGTGGGCGGCGGAGAGCGATTTATATAGAGGTGACCTCGGCCAATCAAGCGCTATAATCGCCGCCCCCTGAATCTCTTTCGAGATCACTATGTCTGCACCGTCAACCCACAGCCCGTCTATTGATACTGAGCACTCCACCCAGAAATCTACAAGGGTTGGGTCGAAGAAGGTCTTTATCAAGACCCATGGCTGCCAAATGAACGAGTACGACTCTGACCGGATGCTCGATCTTCTCCAGCACGCTCAGGGCTACGCCATCACAGAGGTTGCCGAAGAGGCTGATCTGTTGTTGCTGAACACCTGTTCCATCCGTGAAAAGGCCCAGGAGAAGGTCTTTCATCAGTTGGGTCGCTGGCGCAAGCTCAAGGCAGCCCGACCGGAGATTCTGATTGGGGTTGGAGGCTGTGTTGCGAGCCAGGAAGGGGCGGCCATTCGGCAGCGCGCACCCTATGTTGATCTGGTGTTTGGTCCGCAAACCCTGCATCGGCTGCCGGCAATGCTCGATGAGTCCGCGCGCACAGGGGGCTCAGTGGTCGATGTGAGTTTTCCCGAGATCGAGAAATTTGATCGTTTGCCAGAACCCAGCATCGATGGACCCAGCGCTTTTGTGTCAATCATGGAAGGCTGCAGCAAATATTGCAGCTTTTGCGTGGTGCCCTACACCCGCGGTGAGGAAGTGAGCAGGCCGGTTGCAGATGTTATGCGTGAAGTAGTGTCGCTGGCAGAACGCGGGGTGCGCGAAATTCACTTTCTGGGCCAAAACGTCAACGCCTACAATGGTGAGATTGATGGCGATGAGGCCGACCTGGCGGAGTTAATACGCTATACCGCTGATGTTTCGGGGGTAGATCGCATTCGTTTCACCACGTCACATCCGGTTGAGTTTTCTGACCGTTTGATCGACGCCTTCGCTGATGTGCCAGAACTTGTCAGTCATGTGCATTTGCCGGTTCAGGCCGGCTCTGACCGAATTCTGGCGCAGATGAAGCGCGGCCATACGGTGCTGGAATATAAGTCCAGGATTCGCAAGTTACGCCGCGCCCGTCCTGGTATTAGCCTGTCTTCTGATTTCATCATTGGTTTTCCGGGTGAGACCCAGAGCGACTTTGACGCCACCATGGCCCTCATTGACGAGATTGGGTTCGATACCTCGTTTAGCTTTATCTACAGCGCCCGACCTGGCACGCCGGCAGCCGACTTGCCAGACGACGTAACTTCCGCGGAGAAGAAGCACCGGCTGGCCATTCTGCAGGACCGCATTCGAGTCCAGGCTGAGGCAATTTCCAGGGCCATGGTGGGGACAGAAGTTGCCGTACTGGTGAGCGGACTGTCAAAACGCGACCCGGGGCAGCTTCAGGGCCGCACGGAGAACAATCGGGTGGTTAACTTTGCCTGTACCGACCTGTCTCACGTCGGACGGTTTGTAACGGTCCGTATCGAGGAAGCGCTGCCCAATTCGCTGCGCGGCGTGTTTTTGGCCGGAGAATAGCCAACCTGCTCGAGGCGGGAGCAAGCGGTCGGGTTCGCTCCGGCGGACAATTACGCCGGGTTGGATTGACAGTTGGCTTCGTGCAGATATGCTGTATCCACCTTAGCGGCAAAAGCGCGTCTTGAGCGACCAACCCTCCCCAGAACCGGACACCGGTTCGACCCAACATGTTCGGTTAGAACCCAGCGACTCGCGGCGTTTGGCTGTGCTCGCAGGCCCATTTGATTCCAACATCAAACAACTTGAGAAACGGCTTTCGGTAGAGATCCGCAATCGCGGAAATCTGTTTAGCGTGCGTCCTGCTGGCACCCAGGTTGCCAACGTGGATTACGCGCCCCGGCTTCGGGCTGCCAGTGCATTACTTAGCCAACTTTATGTGGAAACTGCGACACGTGACGAAATTGATGGCGAGACGGTCCACCTTTACCTTCAGGAATCAGGAGTTGATGCGTTAGTGAGTGCTACGGCCACCCCTGTCGACGGGGATTTGATTGCGACCCGAAAGAAAACCATCAAGCCAAGGGGTGATAACCAGGCGCGCTATGTGAGCCGGGTAAGAGAGCACGATATTAGCTTTGGTGTTGGACCCGCGGGTACGGGCAAGACTTACCTTGCTGTAGCCTGTGCCGTTGAGGCACTTGAAGCTCAGGAAGTCGCACGTATCCTGCTTGTCCGTCCCGCTGTGGAAGCGGGTGAAAAGTTGGGCTTTCTGCCCGGTGATCTGGCGCAGAAAATAGACCCCTACCTGCGGCCGCTGTATGACGCACTCTACGAGATGCTCGGTGTTGAACGGGTCAACAAATACATTGAGCGAAACATTATTGAAGTCGCCCCTTTGGCTTATATGCGCGGTCGCACTCTGAACAATGCATTTATCATTCTCGATGAAAGCCAGAACACCACTGTGGCGCAGATGAAGATGTTTCTTACGCGTATTGGTTTTGGCTCAACTGCTGTCATTACCGGAGACATTACACAGATCGACTTACCCCATGGTCAGGGGTCTGGGCTGGTTAACGGCATACGGGTTCTGAAGAATATTAAGGGTGTGAGTTTCACGCATTTTGAGTCGCGTGATGTTGTGCGTCACCCGCTTGTGCAGAAAATTGTCGACGCCTATGCCAAGGCGGACGCCGCAGATCCACCCCGAGGCAGAGATGCAGGCTAAATTACAAGCCCGAGGGAGTATGTCACTGGACGTTGTATTGATTGCTGAGACGCAATATTCACAAGCGCTCCAGCCGGTTGTTGATTTTGACCCGGCGGACTTTGCCAACCGGGCTTTTACGCAGCTACTTGAAAGGCGGTGCGCAGGCAGTTTCCTCACCCGGGCAGGGGCGATACAAGAGGTTGAGCTGTGTATCCGTGTGGTGGATGAGCCTGAAGGCAAGGCGCTGAATCACGAATGGCGCGGCAAAGAGAGCGCGACAAACGTATTGAGTTTTGCGGCTGAGATGATTCCGGATGAGTACGCAGCCCTTGGCGATCTGGTGCTTTGTGCGCCAGTTGTTGAGCGCGAAGCGGCAGAACAAGGTAAGAGTGTGGGCGACCATTATCGTCATTTGCTGGTGCACGGTTTGTTGCATTTACTGGGTTACGATCATGTTGCAGAAAATGAGGCAAAAGAAATGGAGTTCATAGAGGTCGCCGTACTTGGCGAGCTAGGTGTTGCAAACCCTTATGAGTGAGTCTGATTCAGATACTGATGATAAGGGATGGCTTGCGCGTCTGACGGATCGCTTTACCTCTGAACCCACCGATCAGAAAGAGCTGGAGCAGATTCTGCGTGACGCGAGCGAACGGCAGATCATTGATCCTGAGACACTGAACATCATCTTTGGCGCCATGAACCAGACTCAGGTGCGGGCCCGAGATATTATGATTCCCAGGCCGCAGCTGGTCTGCGTGAATGCTGATGAAAAGTTATCAGCAATTTTGCCGGCGATTATCAATTCGAAGCACTCACGCTTTCCCGTGGTTGGCGACGAAATCGATGATGTGAAAGGCATTCTGCACGCAAAAGACTTACTGCCTTTGCTGCTCGATGGCGCAACAGATACGGCAACGGTCGATCTTCAGTCGGTGACTCGTAGCGTTAATTTGGTGCCCGAGAGTCAGCCTCTCAATCTGCTATTGCGCGAGTTTCGCAGTACGCGCAAGCACATGGCGTTGGTGGTTGATGAGTACGGACATATTTCTGGCGCCGTTACGATTGAGGATGTGCTTGAGCAGATCGTTGGTGAGATCGAAGATGAATATGATGACATCGAAGAAGACGATCATATCAAGCAGCTTGATGCGACAAACTTCACTATCAAAGCCACTACCACCCTCGATGATTTCAATGATTACTTTGATGCCGAACTTGTTGCTGATGAGTTTGATACGGTGGGTGGCATTGTACTGAAACGCTTTGGCCATTTGCCGGAGCGTGACGAAGTGACTCGTGTTGATGATTTTGAATTCACCGTGCTTAGCTCGGACTCGCGTCGTATTACGCTTCTGCACTTAAAGCGGCTCGATATAGCGTGAGTTGGCAAACCGGGGCCTGAGTGAGCCACTCGCGATCAGCGCTGTTTTCAACAACCTCACTGCGCAGGTTTGCCGCGCTTTCCGGTGGCGCGCTCTTGCCCTTATCGTTTGCGCCCTTTGTCTTTTGGCCGGCTGTGTTTTTGGGCCTTGGGCTTGTCTACTGGTTGATTAAAGATGTAACGCACTGGCGCCGCGGATTTGCGATTGGCTGGCTTGTTGGCGTTGGCAAATACGGTCTTGGTGCGTCCTGGATATACGTGAGCATCCATGAGCAGGGGGGGGCTTCTGAGTCGCTCGCCGGCGTGATGGTTGGCTTGTTTGTGGCTGGCATGGCGTTATTTAGCGCCCTGTTTGGTGCCCTTTACGGGTTTGCCAACTCCCGGTCAGAGGACGACGCACAGCTCAGTTCGTTTCAAGCGCTGTATCGAATTGCTCTGTTCGCCGCGGCCTGGGTGGTGGCGGAATGGTGTCTTACCTGGCTGCTAACGGGTTTTCCGTGGCTGTTTGCAGGTTATGGGCTCATGCCCACCTGGCTTGCTGGTTTTGCGCCAGTCCTGGGGGTGTTGGGGCTCAGTTTTCTGGCCTGTCTGCTTGCGGGTGTTGTTGTTGTGGCAGGGCAGAGGCTGAAACAAGGCCATGGGCTTGGTGCGGTCGTTGGCCCGGCCGGGTTGTTTATCGCCATTGTGGTTAGTGGCTATCTGCTGACAAAAGTAAGCTGGGTGACGCTTGGCAGTACTCACAGCGTTGCCCTGGTGCAGGGCAACATTGAGCAGCTAACCAAGTGGGAGCCTGCCAATGTTCGACCTATTTTGAACACCTACGAAAGCCTCTCAGAAGATCACTGGGGCGCTCAGCTGGTGATCTGGCCCGAGGCGGCAATCACCTTGTTTGCCTCTCAGGCGCAACCCTTGTTTGCGCGCTGGGGCGGCCGTGGGAAACAAACGGGCACAACCTTGCTGCTTGGCGTGCCAGATGCCCAGGTTTTGCCCGATGGTAGTGGAGAGTTTCAAAACACCGCGGTTGCGCTGGGCGAGGGCTCCGGACGCTATATAAAGCGCCGGTTGGTGCCTTTTGGTGAATATGTTCCCGCTGAAGCCCTGTTGCGGGGTTTGATCGAGTTTTTCGATCTGCCCATGTCTCGCTCCGGCAGTGGCCCTGAGGAGCAGCCGCCGCTGCTTGCCCGAGAGGTGCGGCTTGGGCTGGCAATCTGCTATGAAATTGCCTACCCCGAGCTTGTTAGAACCAGTGCTCGAAGCGCCGATGTGCTGGTAACCATCAGTAACGATGCCTGGTTTGGGGCCTCGATTGGCCCCCATCAACATCTGCAGATCGCCCAGATGCGGGCCCTGGAAAATGGTCGTTATGTGCTGCGTGGAACCAATAACGGCGTTACTGCAATCATTGATGAACGTGGTCGGGTGACGGATACGCTGCCGCAGTTTGAGCCAGCGGTGCTGCGTGGCAGCTACCGCAGCGCTGCAGGTCATACGCCATTTACTCTACTTGGCCAGCTGCCGGTGCTCAGCGCCGTTTTCAGTCTGCTTGCCAGCGGTATCATCGGCGGAAAGCGCGGTGGTATATTGCGCAACGCTTAAGCCACAGAAGTAGTTTCGCAGCCCCGTGCTGCATTGAAGTCCAATGACCTCCGCCACATCACAAACCGACGACGCTAATAGCTACGACCCACAGGCCGTAGAATCTGCTGCCCAGACCTACTGGCGCGAAAATGGCACCTATGACGCACCACAGGTTGCCGACGAGAACAGTTTTTACTGTCTCGCCATGTTCCCGTATCCGAGTGGGCGCCTGCATATGGGGCACGTGCGCACCTATACGCTGGGTGATGTGATTGGCCGTTATCAGCGGCTGAAAGGTAAAAACATCCTGCACCCCATGGGCTGGGACGCCTTTGGTTTGCCGGCCGAAAACGCGGCGATCAAGAACAACATTCCGCCCGCGAAGTGGACCTATAGCAATATTGAGTACATGCGCGGGCAGATGAAGAGCCTTGGGTTTGGTATTGACTGGTCGAGAGAATTTGCCACCTGCGACCCGGACTATTACCGCTGGGAGCAGTGGTTTTTCGTCAAGCTGTTCAAGAAAGGTATGGTGGAGCGGCGAAGCGCCGTGGTGAATTGGGATCCCGTGGATCAGACCGTACTGGCCAACGAGCAGGTGGTGGATGGCAAGGGCTGGCGTAGCGGTGCTCCGGTTGAGCGTCGAGAGATGCAGCAGTGGTTTCTGAAGATCACTGATTACGCGGATGAACTGCTCGACTCTCTGGATACCATGGACGGTTGGCCCGACAGCGTTAAGAACATGCAGCGCAACTGGATCGGCCGCTCGCAGGGCGTTGAGATTGACTTTGCAGTGGCTGATGCCACTGGCAAACCAGCAACCGAACAGGTCAGGGTATACACCACTCGTCCGGATACCTTGCTTGGTGCCACCTATGTTGCTGTCGCAGCCCAACACCCACTTGCCCAGCAGGCGGCGGCAGATAATCCGCAGCTGGCAGAGTTTGTTGAGCGTTGTGCCAATGTGAAGTCTGCCGAAGCGGAACTTGCAACCGTAGAGAAAGAAGGGATGCCTTTGGGGGTATCTGTGATTCATCCTCTTACTGGTAAAGCGCTGCCGGTTTGGGCGGCCAACTTTGTGTTGATTGACTACGGCTCTGGTGCGGTGATGAGTGTGCCGGGCCATGATGAGCGGGACTGGGAGTTTGCGCGTAAATATGACCTGCCGATCGAACAGGTTATCGAGCCGATCGATGACGCGACCTGCGATCTTGAGCAAGGTGCGTTTACCGCCCATGGGCGCACTGTAAATTCCGGGGAGTTTGATGGCCTGGATTTTGAGGCTGCCTTTGATGCCATTGCTGGTGCCCTGGAAAACAAGGGTGCGGGTCGCCGACAGACAAATTACAGGCTGCGGGATTGGGGCGTGTCCAGGCAGAGATACTGGGGTTGTCCCATTCCCATGATTCACTGCGATAACTGCGGCGTTATCCCGGTGCCAGAAGCTCAGCTACCCGTGGTTTTGCCCACGGACGTCTCTTTTGATGGTGTTCGATCACCCTTAAAAGATATGGAGAGTTTTTTGGCCGTTGATTGTCCGGACTGTGGCTCTGCTGCGCGACGAGAAACGGACACCTTCGATACCTTTATGGAGTCATCCTGGTACTACGCCCGGTTTGCCTCGCCCGGTGCCAATGAAGCCATGCTGGATGAGCGGGCGGCGCGCTGGACCCCGGTTGATCACTATGTTGGCGGCATTGAGCATGCCATCCTGCATTTGCTCTATGCGCGTTTCTATCACAAGTTGTTGCGTGACGAAGGTCTGGTAGATTCCGATGAACCTTTTGATCGCTTGCTTATGCTTGGGATGGTGTTGCGCAATGGTCGCAAGATGTCGAAGAAAGATGGCGACGCGGGAGATCCGCAGCTATTAATTGAGAAATACGGCGCTGATGCTGTCCGTCAGGCGATGATGTTTTCTGCACCACCCGAGCAAAGTGTGGAGTGGGCCGAGGGTGGGCTTGAATCTGCCAGCCGATTCCTGCGCAAGATCTGGCGGGGTGTGAACGAACATGTCGCACTTGGTTCTACGGGCCCGCTAGAGGTCGAGGCTTTGAGCCCTGAGGGGCGTGAATTGCGACGTAAGCAACACGAAACCCTGGGGCGTGCCGACGATGACTACGGTCGACGCCTGCAATTTAATACGGTGGTCGCCGCGGTAATGGAACTGGTAAACACCATTGCTAAAACCCCGGACGAAGGTTCCGACCGCGCCGTGGTGCGCGAGGCCTGGCGCACTGCGCTTATTGTGCTATCGCCCATCGCGCCTCACATTTGCCATAGCCTTTGGCAGATACTTGGTGAGCAAGGCCTGGTAGTTGATGCCAGTTGGCCCGAGGTGGATGAAACCGCGCTGGTTAGAGACCATATCGAATTGGTCTGCCAGGTGAATGGCAAAGTGCGGGCGCGGATTGAGGTGGCTGCTGATGCAGATCAGGACACTGTGCAAGCCGTCGCCTTTGAAGAGGTCAACATGCAGAAATTCATGGAAGGCAAGACGGTTCGGAAGGTGATTTATGTTCCCGGAAAGCTTATCAACGTAGTTGTGGGTTGATGATGCATCAATCCCTGAATCGGACTGGGACCCTGCTGTGGTGCATTGTGCTGTTGTGCGTTGTTCTGCTGAGCGGCTGTGGCTTTCAGCTTCGTAGCTGGGATCTGGGTAGTGGCTATTCTTCGGTTGCGCTTGAGTCTGCTGGTCGTTTTGATATTGAGCCCACCCTGCGGCGGGCATTAACGCAAACCGGTGTTCCCCTGGTGAGCACCGATGCCGAGCTGGTTCTTGAATTGATTAGTTCCGGTGAGGAACTGCGCACTGCCTCGGTGAGTGGCAGCGCGCGGACGGCAGAATACGAACTAATTTTGCGGGTGCGTTACGCCATAAAAGATGCTGCAGGCGCCTATTTGGCGAAACCTGCCAGCTTGCAGTCATCTCGGCGTTATTTTCTTGACCGTGGCAACCTTGTGGGTTCGAACGAAGAACAGGCGTTGCTGCGAAGAGAGCTCAGGAGCGATCTGGTCCAGCAGATCATGCGCGTCTTAAACGCAGTGAGCCGGGCCGCCCCCGTGGTGCCCGCTGCCACCTCGCAGTCGTCCAAAAGTGGATAGCGATCCCGTTCGCTTTGCCCAGACCATGGAGAAGCTCGCCAAGGCGGGTGATACGCCCAGAGTGGTTATTGCCGCCTGTGCCGAAGATCTGGATCGAGAGGAAGTCGGCGATATGGCACTCACAATCGCCCGCAAACAGGGTTTCACAGAGCGCCATGTATTCCATGTCGAGCGCAAGGGTTTTGACTGGAGCGTGGTGCACAGCGAAAGCAGTGCCATGAGCCTCTTCAGTGAAAAGCGTGTTCTGGATATTCGTGTTGAGAAAGCCTTCATCGACAAGAAGGCCAGCGACTTTTTTCGCGCCTATGCGGCTGACAACAACGAAGATACGCTGTTGCTCATTCGTACTGAGTATTTGGCCAAACGCGACAAAACTGCCAAGTGGTATCAGGCGCTTAGTCCCATTGGGTTGTGCGTACACAGCTACCTGGTACAAGACAAAGATATGCCGCGTTGGCTGTCCGCCCGCGCCAGCCGCGAGGGCCTGGAACTGTCGCGGCAGGCGGTTGGTTATCTGGCGGAGCGGCTGGAAGGCAACCTGTTGGCGGCAGCGCAGGAGATTTCACGCCTGACGTTGCTTGGCTCACCAACGATTGAGCTCGCAGATGTGCAGGCCAGCGTGAGTTCAGCCAACCACTATCGAATGTGGGACTTGCTTGATGAAGCCTTTGCCGGACACTCCCAGAAAGTGCGCCGAATGTGCCGCACGATGGAGGCAGAGGGAGAGAGCCCGCTTGCGGTGCTTGGGCCACTGGTAACCCGGCTTCGATCCGGTGGAAATGCGGGGTCGAGAGGCGGTTACTCAAGAGGCCCTGCAAAGCCTGCAAAACCAAAGCATGCCTATATTGCAGAGTGCTCGCTGATCGATTTGCAGGCCAAAGGGGCGCTTGAGGGCGATGCCTGGCAGTCGCTGGAGCGCTTGCTGCTGGCCTTGGGAGGGATGCAAACCACGCCCTCTCTAAGCTCGGTGCGCCAATCCTTAACTGTTGTTCACAACAGCTAGTGAGTCCTGGCAGTTAACCCCGGCTAGTTAACAAAGGTCACTGCCTCACCGCCGAGTTCGAGCACACGCAGTTCACCCTGGTCATTGCTCAAAGTGGTCACTGATGCGTTATCGGGTCGAAATACCACCATACGGCTGTCTTTCTGGGCAACGCCTACAGCCGCGTTTATCGCCACAAAATGGCTGAATAACACACAGGATTGTTTGAGATCGATCAGGCATTGGGTGAGGTCGGTGCGCCATTGCTGCAAGGGAGAATCGAGTGCATCCCAGGTGCCTGGCATGATGCTCTGCAGCCAGGCACTTCGCTTGCTCAAATCCTCTGTCGGGGAGGGTATTTCTGCTATTCGCGGTTCGATGGTGTAGTCGCAATTCCACAGCCTGCACAGCGGCTGAGCCGTCTCCTGGGCACGAGCCAGTGGGCTTGAGTAAATGCGCGGCGGCGGCTTGCCTGAACCCGGGAGTGCCAGTTCTGCAAGGGTTCGAGCGGTGGCCTGTGCCTGGGCGTGCCCGAGCTCGTCGAGTCCGGGATCCGGGTGGCTGTCAAAGCCCGCGGCGGCCTTACCATGGCGAACAAGATAGATCGTCGGCATACGTTAGTTAATCGCGTTTTTTAATGGTTAAATGCAGTGCTGAACTGAAGAAGTTGTGATTAACGATGAGCCTACAAGATTCCGGATTACCCAGCGACATGTTTCCCGATACAACTGTAAGCGTACGAGATGCGTTTGGCATTGATCAGGATCTGGAAGTTCCCGCGTTTTCGACCCGTACAGACTATGTTCCGGTGGTTGACGAGGCGTATCGATTTGATCGTGATACGACGCTCGCCATTCTGGCAGGCTTCGCTCATAACCGCCGGGTGATGGTGCAGGGGTATCACGGCACCGGTAAATCAACACATATTGAGCAGGTTGCAGCGCGCCTTAACTGGCCCTGTATTCGGGTTAATCTGGACAGCCACATCTCGCGAATTGACCTGGTTGGCAAAGATGCGATTGTGTTGCAAGACGGCAAACAGATCACCGAGTTTAAGGAAGGTATTCTGCCGTGGACGCTGCAACGTCCCTGCGCTTTGGTGTTTGATGAATACGATGCGGGCCGCCCGGATGTGATGTTTGTTATTCAGCGGGTACTCGAAGTCGAGGGTCGATTGACCTTGCTTGATCAAAACAAGGTGATCAGTCCGCACGGTGCGTTTCGCATGTTTGCAACCACCAACACCATTGGCCTGGGCGATACCACCGGCCTGTATCACGGTACCCAACAGATCAACCAGGGTCAGATGGACCGCTGGAGTGTAGTGACGACGCTGAACTACCTGCCGCATGAGCAGGAAGTTGATATCGTTCTTGGTAAAGCCGTTGAATATCAGTCAGATGCAGCAGGCAAGCGCACTATTTCTAACATGGTGTCTGTGGCCGATCTGACCCGGCAGGGCTTTGTGAATGGTGATGTGAGTGTGGTGATGTCACCGCGCACAGTGCTGACCTGGGCTGAGAACGCCATGATCTTTGGCGATATCGGCTTTGCGTTTCGGGTGACCTTCCTGAACAAGTGCGACGAGCTGGAGCGGCCTATTGTCTCGGAGTATTACCAGCGTTGTATGGGCGAAGACCTTGGCGAAGCAACCGAAGGGTTGACGCTGCGTTCTGCCTAGAACTTGCAGGCGGTGGGTGAAGTGGTATGAGTCAGAAACCGGGTGACGAACCAAGTCAGGAGCAGCTTGAGCACTCTCTTGAACGTTTCAAGCGGGCAACGACTGCCACGATTCGTGCGATCGCAGAAAACGATGAACTCGAAGTCACCTTCGGTCAGGGCGCACCTTCTCTGCGTGGAAATCGCATGCGAGTCCCCATGCCTGTGGCTGACAGCACCCAGTCTGAACTCAACGCCTTGCGTGGAGCGGGGGATGAGTTTGCCCTGCGGTTGAAACATCACGACTCGTCGGTGTACAGCAAAATGGCGCCACGCAGTGGCCCCGCCGAAGACATGTTTCGCTGGGTGGAAGATGCACGGGTTGCCTCCATTGGCTCGCTGCGAATGGAAGGGGTGGCGCAGAATCTGGAAGCCAATCTCGAAGAACAGTGTCAGCAATCGTCTTTCGATACCATTACCACAGAAACCGAAGCCCCGTTGTCGGTGGCGGTGGGGTTGCTGGTTCGAGAGGCGCTTACCGGTCGGCCCTTGCCGCCCTCTGCTGAGAACGTGGTGCGCTTTTGGCGCGATTACATTGAAGAGCGCGCGGGTAATGACATCAAAGAGCTGGCCAACCGCCTGACCGATCAGGAGGCGTTTGCCACCAAGTCTCGCGACATCATTCGCGATATGGGGCTCGAGGCGGAACTGGACGACCCTGCGGCGAACGAAGACAACGCCGAGGACTCGGAGACCATAGACGACAGTTCTGAGGCCGACTCGGAATTGTTGCCCCAGGATGTTGTGCTTGATGACGACCAAATGGGCGAAGAAAGCTCAGATGGAGAGTCCACAGCCGTAGAGATGGACGCTGATATGGATTCGGCGGAGCTGGGTGCCGAGGCCGATCAGGACGAAGCGCCGCAGATGATGCCCGATGATGCGGGCATGATCCGCATGGACCATAACTATGAGGCGTTCACTCATCAGTACGATGAGGTGGTCACGGCGGACGAGCTGTGTGATTCCGAAGAATTAGTGCGCTTGCGAGCGCTACTTGATCAGCAACTGGTGTCGTTGCAGCACGCCACGTCCAAGCTTGCCAATCGGCTGCAACGGCGCTTGATGGCAAAGCAGAATCGCACTTGGGAATTTGATCTGGAGGAAGGCACGCTCGATGCGGCGCGACTTGCCCAGGTCATCATTGACCCCATGAGCCCGCTGGCCTACAAGCAAGAAAAAGACATGAAGTTTCGCGACACCGTCGTGACGCTGTTGATTGATTCGTCGGGCTCCATGCGCGGACGATCGATCACTATTGCGGCGATGTGTGCCGATATTCTTGGGGCAACGCTTGAGCGCTGCTCGGTACGAGTAGAAATCCTTGGCTTCACCACCCGGGCCTGGCGAGGTGGCCAAGCCAGAGAGGCCTGGATTAATCAGGGCAAACCAACAAATCCCGGCAGGCTCAATGACTTACGGCATATAGTTTATAAATCTGCTGACGAGCCCTGGCGGCGCGCGCGACGTAATATCGGGCTAATGTTGCGCGAGGAGTTGCTGAAAGAGAACATCGACGGCGAGGCCCTGATCTGGGCCCATAACCGGCTTGCTGCACGCACCGAGTACCGGCGCATCCTGATGGTGATTTCAGACGGGTTGCCAGTGGATAACTCGACGCTACTGGTGAACCCCAGTAACTATCTGGAACAGCACCTTAAATATGCGATCGATCAGATTGAGAATTATTCTGACGTTGAGCTGGTTGCTATTGGTATTGGTCACGATGTCACGCATCACTACGAACGCGCGGTCACGATTACTGATGCCGAGCAGCTGGGCGGTGCGATCACCGATCAGCTGGCGGCACTCTTTGAGTTGAAAGATTAAGCAGAGCCTAGCCGAGAACTTCCATGCGGGTGATCTCTGGTGGTCCTGCCATCAGTCCCTGGAAACTGGCTCCAGAGGCCTTGAAGTGGTCTGACTGACCGTGGGCCGCTATGGCCTCCTCATCGTCGTACAGCTCCATGACACAGTAGTTGCCGTCAGGATCTTTGCAGAGTCGATAGAGTTGGTTGCCAGGCTCATTGGCCTGAACCTGGGCGGCGAGCGCCAACATGGCTTTTTCGAAGTCTGCTTCGCAACCGGCCTTTACGTTGAGTTTCGCAATCACTGCTAACATGTTTCTCCCCTTAGAGAATCTGTGTTGATGAGCACTCAAGATAGCAATTCGAGCGAGCCTATGGCGAATCAAGAATCCTGTGTGTCAAAACTTCTTGAAGATCTTTCCCGCTACTCCCGGCGTTACCCCTCCGAACAGGCTGAAGTCGAACGTTTTGTCGCCTTGTTAAGCAACGAACCGCGTTGCTTTGAGCGTGATTGCTGGCGCGGCCACATCACCGGTTCTGCCTGGGTGGTTAATCTGGCAGGGACTCATGCGTTGTTAACCCATCACCGAAAGTTGCAGATGTGGCTGCAGCTTGGGGGGCACAGCGACGGCAACCCGGACACTCGTGCTGTGGCGTTGCGCGAGGCTGAGGAAGAATCGGGCCTGCCGGTGCGATTGCTCTCTGAAGACCTTTTTGATGTGGATATTCATGCCATTCCAGCTCGTAAGTCTGATCCTGAGCACTATCACTTTGATATTCGCTTTGTTATGCAAGTTGTTGGTTCTGAAGACTTTGTGGTTTCAAGCGAAAGTATGGATCTCGCCTGGGTGCCGCTGCAGACGCTGACCGACTACACCGACGAAAGCACCATGCTACGGATGCGTGACAAATTTCTGGCCTTCAACGGTTGAGCAGCTGCTTAGACCGGGACATTGGCAGCTTTCTTCTCAAAATCTGCACCCTTACCGGGGCCCGATAGCAGCGGCTTGTATGGCCAGAGGAACATTTAGCCGGACAGAGGTTTGACTCGTGCACCCCACTGACATATAACGAAGTTGAGTGGGGAGACATTCTTGGGCTTATGGCTTGAGCAGGTTGTTGTACAGGTATGGTTTGGATGTTCTTAAGGTATTTTAAGTCGTCCCGAGGCCTGGACATGTCGGTTCAAGTAATAGGTTTTGAATGCCGCTCTGGTGTAACTGGAAGTTGATCGACCTGGGGAATGCAGGTGGCTTCCCAGCGTTGCAACCGTGAACGCAGTGAAATGCGGGTAACAATCGCAACAACGGTTACAGCAACAGTTACAGCAAAAGAAGTGATTTTAAACTCACAGCAGTGAAACAAGTTCGCAACTAAGTCGAACGACCAGGGGAAATTATTAATGAAACGCACGCTTAGTGCGCTCTCGGCAGCCGTGATTGGCTCGTTGGCAGCGCCCGTATCTGTTCAAGCAGCAGAAGGCGACGGAGTCCGTCGTATCGAAGAAGTGGTTGTCACCGCAGAACGGCAGGAAGCCTCGGTTTCAGACACCTCCATCTCAATTTCTGCACTTACCAGCGACTTTTTGGAAGATTTTGGTATTCGGAACCAGTCCGATCTGCAGAACCTGATTCCAGCCACGGTAATTGTGCCTTATGACCTCTCTATTCGAGGCATTGGTCGTCCCTTCCGAGCTCTGGGTGGTGACCCGGGCGTTGCAACCTATGTTAACGGGGTGTACTCGGAAGATTTCTACATCGCCTCATCTGGCGGCCTGTGGGATTTGGAACGAGTCGAAGTTCTGCGTGGACCTCAGGGTACCCTGTACGGCCGAAACGCGGTCGGCGGCGCTGTGAACTTCATTAACAAGCGGCCAACGCAAGAATTTGAAGCGGATTTCAAAACCGTTTTCACAAACTTCGACGGCTTTGAAATCTTTGGTGTGGTCTCTGGCCCGCTGATTAAAGACAAGCTCGCTGGCCGAGTTACCGGCTACAAGCGGACTCGCGATGGCGTTATCGACGAAGTGGGTGTCGGCGCTGATGGCGAACGGATTGGCCCCGACCTGGATAGCCTCGGTGACGAGAACTACACCTTGCAGCTTGAGTGGACACCAACAGACAACCTGGCAATTCACACCCGCGCCAACGAACGGTCGGTGAATCGGGTAATTGGTGGTGCTGACGGCGGCGGCCTGGTTGTGTTTTCTGAAGAAGGCCGCGGTGAGCGGAATAACTTCTCACCCGCATTTGGTTTTCGACAGGTGGATCCTGCAACAACCACATTCACGGACAGTACATTCCTTGATCCAAGTCAGGAAGTATTTGACTTCACTAACCCAACCACTGGCGAAGTGGTTCAGGCTCAGCGCCTGCGTGGTGGGCTTGATCCAGCCTTTGGTGGCGGCACCGGCCGAACCAACCAGGCATTTGGTGAAGACGTAACAGCAGCGAACGAGTGTGTGTTCTTTGATAAGGGCAACATTGATGGTGACGATCTTTGCGCTGTCACTAACGGGTTGAACCTAGAGCGGTTTGATCACCAGGCAGTGTCTGTGGATACGACCTGGGATCTCAACGATCGGCATTCGTTCACCTATATTTTTGGCTATACCGACTTCTTCTATGACCGGATAACTGACGACGATAACATTGCGAGCCTGCAACAGGATCGACAGTTTTATGTGAGCCAGGAAGCAGAATACGTTTCTCACGAGTTGCAGTGGTTCTTCACCGCCAACGATCGGTTGAGCTTCACCACGGGTCTGTTTGCTTATGATTCAAAGCTCACCCAGCGTGGTGACTTTTACTCTTCTGTTGGCGAGTCGCGGTTCTTGAATGGCTCACCTGTGGGCCCCGTCCTTGGAGCGCCTAGCGCAACACTGTTTGACGGCAAGACCGGTGTTCGTCCCGGCGGCATCCCGCTACCTGTGACTCAAGAAGGTCAAAACCCGGTTCTGCTGTTCCTGGGTGACTTTGAGGGTGATGTGGGTACGCGTATCCCCAGCGGACCGCGAACCGATGCCACAGACCTTACGTATCAAACCCGTACCGAACGTGAGTCTTACGCGGCATACAGCCAGGGTGTTTTTGACTTCAACGACAAGTGGTCCGTTACCTTTGGCATACGCTGGGCGCAAGACAACATAGACGGTGAAGAGAACCTGTTCCGTTACAGTGAGAACATCGTAAACGCTGGTGCGATCGGCGGTGGCGCTGCATTGCTTGCAACCAACATTGCACTCGGCAACATCGTTGGCGATCCGGCAACGGGTGTACCGACTCTTGATGCCAATGGCTCGCTGCAACACACCGGTGTGAACACCTTAACTCTGGGCTTGCCAGTTAGCCTCTCGGTGTTCCGTCAGGCTGAGCGTACAGATGACGACATCACCTGGCGCTTGAACTTTGACTACTCGCCTACGGATAACTCGCTGATCTACTTCGGTGCAACCACCGGGTATCGCTCTGGCGGGTTCAACCTGGCCTTCTTCAGTCAGTCGCCCACCTACGAGCCTGAGGAGCTGACTGCCTACGAAATCGGTTACAAGGGCACGCTGCTGGATGGCACCCTGCAAACCAATGCCAGCATCTACTATTACGACTACGAGAACATCCATACGGTGGCCTTTGAGGCAGCTGCGACAGGTGGCACCACCAACAGTGTGGTTGCGGCTCCTGGTGCTGAGATCTTTGGTATTGAAGCAGATGCATTGTGGTTCGTTAACGACAGCCTGACACTTGGTGGTAACTTCAGCTTCACGCCCAGTGAGTTCACTGAAGACTTCTTCATCATCAACGACTTCAATCCCGATGCACCTCAATCAGTCTTCACACCCGAAGATCGCACCATTAACATCAATGGCGCGACCTTACCCCGGGTTGCGGAATGGAAGTGGACTGCCTGGGCTCAGTACGGCTT
Source organism: uncultured Pseudomonadales bacterium (assembly GCA_964634815.1). Lineage (GTDB taxonomy): Bacteria > Pseudomonadota > Gammaproteobacteria > Pseudomonadales > Azotimanducaceae > JALZVT01. Next base: position 28,464 of record CAZWMD010000054.1, read on the forward strand.
CAATCTTGGTAATCGCGGCAAGGTCGATCTCAACACTACCGTGTCCTGGATCGATGATGTTCCTTTCACCGTGTTTGACGACGAGCTCGACACAGCGCCTTCGTATTTCCGTTGGGATGCCCGGGTAAGCTGGGTTAGCTCAACCGGTAAGTACTCGGCTACTGCGTTTGTGAACAATATCCTTGATGAGATTGGCATTCGCCAGATCGCACTGGATACTGAAGAGGCTGGCTATCGCCGGTCTGGACAGACCACAGAGCCGCGACTGTTTGGTCTTGAACTCCAGTACAAGATCGGGCCGGAGTTCTAGAGGCGCTACTCATTTGAGTACAAAAAAGGGCGACCAAATGGTCGCCCTTTTTTTATGCGTGCGCTCTGGCAGTTGCGCAATGGTTGTTGAGTAAGGGTTACTGGTAGAGGTGGCAGGCGACCTG